>DATFSO010000053.1:0-72340 GCA_035262585.1 Occallatibacter sp.
CCGGGGAAATAGGGAAGACACGCGGCTTCGGGCGTCTTCGTTACGCTTTTCGAGCAAGGACGATTGGCTGGTAGAAGAAGCTTTCGGCCGGCATAAGCCATTGGATGTGGTCAAAGCCGGCCGTGCGCAGCGCAGCAGAGAGTTCGTCGCGCAGCAGGCAGCGATACTCCGAAACGAAGTGATGGGCGGTCCACGCTGATCCTTCCTGCAGCGTTATGAAGTGATGCAGCGTGTAGCTCTTCTCATCGATCCAGTCCCAAACCTGGTGCACGAAGCGGCGGTTTGCCCCATGCCCGTAAAAGGCGGGCGGCTGGACGGCAGGTCTCGTCAGCATCAGCGTGTCGTAGTCGCGGATGCTGGCCAGAAACAGCCCATCCGATCTCAATCTCGATGCGATCGAAGAAAGCGCGCATGCGAGCTGTTCGGGCGAGAGATGAGGAAGGGCATTGTCGAGCGCGGCCACAACGTCGAAGCCGGAGTCGACGCCTTCCAGCGTTGTCATATCGGCGACGCGATAATCGATCTGAAGCTTTCGGTGCTCCGCCTCTCGCTTTGCCCGCGCGATCGATGCCGGACTTAGATCAGAACCAACAACACTGTGACCGAACGACGCGAAACCGAGCGCCTGCGTTCCGATTCCGCAGGCGCAATCGAGGATTTTGAGCCGATGGCCGGTTATCTGGGACGAGATGAGCGGCGTGAGAATGGATGCCTGGCGCGCAATAGACGCATCCCAATCCTCGAAGATCAGGTGGTAGTAGTTGGCAAGCGATGAATAGAAGTTGAGGACCTTTTCTTCCATGTTCCCGGTCTGATGCCGGATGCTGCAAGCTTATCAATCCCTGCAACTCGCCCGTCGTGCTCCTCGGTCGTGAACTCGGTCCGGCACAAGCGCCGACCCGTCGCGCCGGATTCCAGAATCCAATAAAATAGGAGGAGCATGTTGGCCCTTCCCCCCATCTCCTCCGTCTTCGCGAAAGCTGCCGGTTCGGTTCTCGCCGCTGGGGCGGGAGCCATCGTGATCATCATGTGGCGGCTTCGCGAGGCACGCACCGCTGTATCGATGAGGAAGATCATCATTCCGCCGCTGGGGATGGCCACCGGCTTCTCGATGTTTCTGGATCCGGCGTTTCGCGTTCCATTGTCCTGGGCGGCAATTGCTTTCCTGATCGGCGCCGTGGCTCTTGCCTGGCCGCTCCTGCTGACCACTCGGTTGGAGGTTCAGGGAGATACGATTCGGATGAAACGTTCGAGTGCTTTTCTGGCGGTGATCCTTGTGCTGGCCGCCATCCGCCTCTTCGCGCGCGGCTATTTCGACACCATTCTAACGGCGCAACAGACAGCAGGGATTTTCTTCATACTTGCCTTCGGAATGATCGTGATCTGGCGCGTGAAGATGCTGGTGGACTTCCGTCGCCTGACTTCTCCTGAAACCAGTGCAGCCTGAATGCCCCAGCGGGTCGTCGCCGACCCGTAAAATTGAGTTATGCAATTTTTGTCGCTCTCGCGTCGCCGCACTGACGCGTTTCCTCCTGAAGCTTTTACCTCCGAACTGGCTGCCCACGAAGCCCAGCGCGTGAAAGAACTCTACGCTGCCGGAATTCTGCGCCAAGTCTGGCTTCGCGGAGATACGCCCGGGGCCTCGATTCTGTGGGAAGCTGCGGCCGAGGCTGAAGTCCGCGAGGCCATCGCCAGCCTGCCGATCTTCAAGGCCGGTATGCTGGAGATCGTGGCACTCGTTCCACTGCAGCCATACCCTGGCTTTGGGCCGCCGAAGTAAGCGGCTCGATTCGGCGTTGAACCGCGTAAGCGATGCATTTTCCTCATTCCCCGGGCGCCATCTGCAAGTCGTACACTAAAGCTTCGCTGTATCCGAAAGGAGCACGTCATTCTATGGCTTATCCCACGAACTGTCGCTACACGCGCGAACACGAGTGGATTTCGCTCGACGGCAAGATCGGGACCATCGGCATTACGGACTACGCGCAGAACTCGCTGGGCGATATTGTTTACGTCGACGTGCCCAAGGTAGGCGACGCGGTGACCGCCAACAATTCGTTCGGCTCGGTCGAAAGCGTCAAAGCTGTCAGCGACTTGTATTCGCCGGTGAGTGGGACCGTGACAGCCGTCAACGAAGAGCTGAAGACCGCTCCAGACAAGATCAACGAAGCGCCGCACGAAACCTGGATCATCAAGGTCGAACTCTCCGACCCGTCGGAGTTCGGAAAGCTGCTCGATGCCTCAGCGTACGAAGCATTTGTGTCGGAAGAAACGGGAACTTAAGGCGAGCTATTAGCTATTAGCTTTTAGCCGTCAGCTGGCTGCGGGAGCGAAATGCTAGTGAACTTTTTAAGCTGCCGACAAGCTGAATCCAATTTGTTCATCGGGTATTTAGCTAATAGCTAAAAGCTAATAGCTAAAAAGCCAGGAAGCTGAAAGCTCATCATGCGGTATCTACCCAAATCCGACGCTGAACGCGAGCAAATGCTCAAGGCCATCGGCGCCAAGGCCATCGACGATCTCTTTGCCATCATTCCTGCCGAATACCGGCTTGCACGCGATCTCGATGTCCCGCGGCAGCAGGCCGAAAGCGAGATTGTCGCCTACTTCAAGGCTGCCGGCCAGAAGAACGCCACCGACTACGTCAGTTTTCTTGGTGCGGGGGCATATCGACACTACCGGCCTGTCATCATTGATTCGCTTGTCCAGCGCGGCGAGTTCCTGACGAGCTACACGCCCTATCAGGCCGAGATCACGCAGGGAACCCTGCAGGCAATCTTCGAGTTTCAGACGATGATCGCCGAACTCACCGGCATGGACGTCGCCAATGCCAGCATGTACGATGGCTCGACCGGCGCAGCCGAAGCCGTGCTGATGGCGATGCGCGTGACCGGAAGGCACAAAGCTCTCGTCGCATCGACGGTGCACCCGGAGTATCGCGAAGTCCTTGCGACGTACCTGCGGCATCGCGATCTGGCGACGGCGGAGATCGGCTACGTGGCCGAGACGGGCCGCGTCGATCTTGACAGGTTGGCAGCTGCGGTAACCGAAGAGACCGCCGCCGTGCTGGTGCAGAGCCCGAACTTCTTAGGCATCATCGAAGACATTCCGGCCATTGCGGAGATTGCACACCAGAAGGGAGCGCTGCTGATCGTTTCGATTGCTGAGGCGATTTCGCTCGGAATCGTACGACCGCCGGTCGAGGCCGACATCGTCAGCATGGAGGCGCAGTCGTTCGGCGTGGCGCTCAGTTATGGCGGGCCGTTCTGCGGAGTGATTGCGGCGAAAGAGCAATACCTGCGCCAGATGCCCGGCCGCCTCGCCGGCCAGACAGTCGACGGCAAAGGCAATCGCGGATTCGTGCTGACCCTGTCGACGCGCGAGCAGCACATCCGGCGCGAAAAGGCGACATCGAACATCTGTACAAACCAGGCTTTGGTTGCGCTGATGGCGACGATCTTCATGACGGTCTACGGTAAGGAAGGAATCCGAGAACTCGCCGAGCACAATCTGGCCAAGGCTGCGTACGCCGCAAAGGCGCTAAGTGCGCAGTCCGGAGCGAAGCTTCTGTTCAACGATGCTCCGCGTTTCCATGAATTCGTTTTAGAGACGCAGGAATCGCCGGCGCAGTGGAGCCAGCGCCTGATGGACGAAAAGATTATCGGCGGCATCGAGCTGAGCCGGTGGTATCCGGAACTGAAGAACGCAACCCTCTGGTGCGCAACAGAAGTGGTGCCGCGCGAGGCGATCGATGCTGCGGCCCGCGTGATGGCCGCCGCGCCGGTGGAGGCATAGAGATGGCAGATGTCGAGAAGCAGATTTCGCGCAGCATCGGCAAGGTTCGCCCACACCAGACACAGAATGAAGGGCTGGCCTTCGAAAAGTCCTCGCCGGGCAAGAAGGCTTACAAGTTGCCTCCGCTCGACGTGCCCAAGGTGGATTCAAAAGCCCTGTTGGGCGAGGCTTACCGTCCGGAGAGCGCGGGTCTGCCTGAGTTGAGCGAAATCGAGATCATCCGCCACTTCACGCGGCTGTCGACGTGGAACTACGCCATTGACCTCGGCATGTACCCGCTGGGTTCGTGCACGATGAAGTACAACCCTCGCGTCAACGAATTCGTTTCTCGCATCGAGGGCCTCGCCGAGGCGCATCCTTATAGGCCCGAATCGCTCGCTCAGGGCGCGCTTGAGATCATCGATCTGCTGCAGCGCTGCCTCATCGAAATCACCGGCATGGAAGCGATCACGCTGCAGCCCGCGGCCGGCGCGCACGGCGAGTTCACCGGCATCCTGCTCATTCGCGCGTGGCACGAGTCGCAGGGCAATCCGCGGCGCAAGGTGCTCATCCCGGACTCGGCGCACGGCACCAATCCTGCCACAGCGGCCATCTGCGGATACCAGGTCGAGAACATCAAGTCGAATTCACTGGGCGGCATCGATGTTGATGCCCTGGCAAAGCAGGTGGATGAAGATACCGCCGCACTGATGCTCACCAATCCGTCGACGCTCGGTGTCTTCGAAAACGAGATTCACAAGATCGCCGAAATTCTGCACGCAAAGGGCGCACTCCTTTACATGGATGGCGCCAACATGAACGCGCTGGTTGGCAAGGTGCGCCCCGGCGACTTCGGCGTCGACGTGATGCACCTGAATCTGCATAAGACCTTCTCGACTCCACACGGAGGCGGTGGCCCGGGCTCCGGTCCTGTCGCCTGCAAGAAGTTCCTGGAGCTGTTCCTGCCGACGCCAGTCCTCTACACCAAGGAGGACGGCACCAAGCACTGGCAGTACGACCGGCCAAAGTCGGTTGGGCGGGTGCGCGCTTTCTACGGGAATACCGGCATGTTCATCCGCGCGCTGGCGTACATTCTGGCCAACGGTCCGGATGGCCTGCGCCAGACGACCGAAGATGCGGTGCTCAACGCCAACTACATTCGCAAGAATCTCGAAGACCTCTACGAGTTGCCCTACAAGACGCCGTCGATGCACGAGGTTGTCTTCAGCGACAAACGCCAGGCCGCGAAGGGCGTAAAAACCGGCGATATCGCGAAGCGTCTCATCGACTACGGTTTTCATCCCTACACGGTCAGCTTCCCGCTCATCGTGCACGGCGCGCTCATGATCGAGCCTACGGAGAGCGAGTCGCTTGAAGAACTCGATCTCTTCATTGCCGCTATGCGGTCGATCGCAAAGGAAGTCGAAGAGAATCCCGAATTGGTCAAGACCGCTCCGCACTCGACGCGCGTCTCGCGGCTCGACGAGGTGCAGGCGGCGCGCAGACCGGTTCTGCGGTGGAAGCCGGCGATGAGTTAACTCCTTCTGGCGATATTCTGTAAGTCGATATTCTTCGTGCGCATAGCGTCGAGTTATCCCCAACTGGTAACTCTCCAGCAGTGACTTTCCGACCCGATACGGTTACTGCAAGTTGCAGTGAAAACACTGCGATAAGCCACAATTCCATTGATTTGGATTGTGCGAAATCCGATAATGAGCCCACCTAGATGTTGTATTCAGATGCGGGCGCAGGGGCGCTCAAATGTGGAGAATTTCCACCCGGGACGCGGCGGCGAAATCCCTCCGAACTTTGCGCGGACGGGATTCGCAAGGCAGCACAGTCTTCCATAGCTCCAAACATTGACGGCGAGTTCCGCGAACTGCCTGGCCAGGCCCCGGAACGTAGCAAGGAGGTCACCGATGAAATTTTTCCGGGATGAAGACGGCCAGACGTTGGTCTTCACAGCTTTCTTAGCCTGCTGCTTGATGGGCTTCATGGCTCTCGCGATCGATGTGGGAGCAGTCCTTCGCCAGCAGCGGAGGTTGCAGATTGCCGCAGATGCAGCTGCCATCGCGGCGGGTTGGTCCTACTACAACGATGGCAACCAAACCTCATCGTCATGCGGAAGTTCGACTGGAAACATCATATGCGCAGCCGATGCCGCCGCCAGCAACAACGGTGTTACGGATTCGACCCAGGTCCAGGCCCACATAAGCCCGACCTACGGGCAGCATACGGGCGCAGAGTACGTCGAGGTGACCATTCAGCAGCCAAGTCCGACCATTTTCATGGGCGCGTTTGCCGGGCTGTTTCCGGGTGGAACCACGAGCAACTACAACCCCATGACCGTGGGTGCGCGAGCTGTAGTGGGCATCGTGTCGAGCCTGTCGTGCGATCATCAACTCGATCCGTCGAATCCCGGTTCGCTCTCGTTGCAAGGCGGAGCAAGCGTCAACGGTCCAAACTGTATCATGCAGGTCAACTCGACCTCGCCACAAGCTCTGTGCTTTACAGGACAGAACTCACTGAATAGTTTCAATGTCATTGGAGTTCAGCTTGTAAATGCGCAGGCAAAAGCCGGGAGCTGTAACAAGATTTATGGGGGCGCGCAGACCGGGGTCACCGCCTCGCCTGATCCTTTCGCCAGCATCACGGGGTTTTTTCCCGACGCAACACTTCCCCCTGACGCCAACTCCGTATGTGGCACAGGCAACACGGTGACACAAGCGACGCCGACACAAGCACAGTTAGATGCAGTCACGGCAGCGACCGTCACCACGGGTGGCTTCCAACCCTCTTCGCCGGCCTCGCCTCTCTCGTATAACGTTACCTGCTTCAATGCCGGGACGGGCGTGCCTACAACCTTGTCAAACCTCACCCTTGGATCGAGCGTCAACAATCTCTTCATCTTCCAGAATGGCGTGGTCATTTCCGGAGGCATCACGGTCAATGGGACAATGGACCTGAACTCGGGGATGTTCTGTCAAGGCAGCTACAACTCAAGCAGTGGCAAGTGCAGTTTCAGCGGCTCCAACTCCCTGACCATTTCCGCCCCTGCGAGTACTCTTGGCGGGACTCAGTACGCTTGGAACGGGATGGCTTTTATCATGCCAAGTTCCAATAACATTCCAACCTGCGATAGCTCATACGGCGGACCGACCCCAACAACAAGCGGAATTCCCAATTCTTGCGTGCAAATACAATTCGGGAGCGGTTCAGGGAATCTGACCGGCATGGTCTATACGCCGGGCGCAGCCGTGTACCTGCAGGATAACGGCGGAGGGACGTGCCCGGGAGCAGGCACGCTGGTGAGCAGCCTTATTACCGCTGACCTCTACGTCAAGGGCTCCCTTTGTATCACCGACTACAGCCTTGCACACGTCGATTCACCACTCGTTCACGTTTCGTTGGTGGAATAGGGGGCGATCTTGACAGGTACTACTATGCAAATTCGGAGAAGTTGGCTATCTCAATTCAGACGGTCTGAGTCGGGTTCCGCAATGGTCGAGACCGCGCTCACGTTTCCGGTTCTGCTCTTACTGCTTCTCGGGGCGGTGGACCTGGGAGATATGATCTTCAAGGCGAATCAGATGACCAATGCAGCGCGAGCCGCCGCTCAATACGCTGCAATGAACGGCGGTAACTATACCGACTGCACGGGTGCACTTAATCCCAACGGAGCCTCGTGCGCCTCTACGAGCGGGATTGTTCTGGCTGCATCGAACGACGCTCCGGACGTCGCGAATCGCTGTAATACATTCGCCGTCAAAGAGACGACTTCGTGCACCTGCTCTGGGGACGGATTGGCTTGCGATACTTCGACCGGCGCGTATACGTGCACGAGCGGAAAAGGGGTCGTCACAGTCACGATCGACACTTCTGGATCCTGTCCTGGGGTCGTTTCCGTTCCCAATGGCTTTTTGGGCAGCTACGGGACCGGCTTTTCTCTGTCCGGGCATGCGCAGCAGGAGGTTTTGCAATGAGACTCGGAAAGAACCTTCTGTGGGGACGTCGAAGCGAGGAAGGTAGTTCATTGGTGGAAATGGCGCTCGTCAGCGCGCTAGTCTACATGCCGATGCTCTTCGGCATTTTTGAGGTTTCTTACGGTCTCTTTACGTACAACTTTGCCTGCAATGCTTCGCGGCAGGCAGCCCGCTATGCCGCCGTGCGAGGTCTCCCATCCTGTCTAATCTCCCCTACGTTTGTCGACTGCGGCCTTGGCCCCAGCGGGTCGCAAAACCCCTCAAACACATCGGGGAGTACTACCTTGCAGAACTATGTGAGGAATCTTGGCTATGGCGGCATCGACAAGAGCAGAGTGACCGTGACCGCGACCTGGCTGGCGTCAAGCATTACCTCCGGAGCCGGGGGGACGTCAAAGACTACGTGGATTGCGTGCCCAACGGCGGGCGACAGCGCAGGCAACCTACAATGTAATTCGCCTGGCGATGCGGTGCAGGTGGTTGTGAGCTACAACTTTCCGCTTCCTTTTTGGAATACACAGCCAGTCGTCCTCCAAAGTAGCTCAACGATGGTGATCAACGAGTAGGCAGATTCCAGCTAGTAATCTCGCCAAGGTGTCTGCCGTAACTCGTTAAGTAATTAACCGTTTGTGGAATTGTTAGTCCACAGAGTGACGCGAGATTATCAGGTGGTTCCTGCGGAGCCGGGTTCAAAGCCCGGACCGGGCCCACATGCCCCCTCCCCTAATCCGCAGGAACACTTTCCCAAGCCGGGAATAAAGAAAACGAGGAAATTAAGGCCTCTCCCTTCCGCTTGGTCGCCAAGGCGATTCTTTGAACGCATCAGCCGGATCTATATTCCAGACTTTAGTAATTCAAAAGCACCCAATTTGGCTTGATGCGCTCCAAGCACCTTCATAGAATCGTCTCCAGTCCGAGCGATTGCTGATTGGTTTGTTGTCTTTTTTGAGGGCTTTCCGTGTTCGACTTCAACATTCCTGTGACAAGCACCTCGCAAATGATCATGGTTCAATAAGCTCAGCCTGACGGCTGAGAGGCTGAGTATTCGGCGCTCATTGCCGTCGTCCCCAACGCTGCTGAGGTTGGCCCCTTCTCGTTGAGTTGGGGCCAGCGCGTTTCTCGGATCTGGCAAGGCTACGCTGCGGAGGTTTCGGTTACCGGGCGGAAGCGAGAGTGCCGCGTTAGCCTCGAAGAGCGTATGCTCATCTAGGGCAGCGCGAAGCGAATGATCCCGCTCGAGGCGGCTCGACGGCGCAGACGACGCTTGTGGATCCGCGAACCGCTTTCCTGGCCGCTCGAAAGACGGGTTAGTTTGTTATTAGGCGCGATCAATCTTAGCCCGGCTCTTGCGGTGAAGTGCTCTCAGACTCTCGAGCTTCCGCGCTCCGTCCTGGCTGGCCGCCATGCGCTTTCGGCTCTGTGTCTGCACGACTTCCGCATTCCGTCTGGCTTCCGATCGACAAGTGGGATCTTTGCCGTCAGCAGATCGATCGCGAACTGTTGCGTGGCCGGCGATGCCGCGGCGGTGTCGATCTTCGACGACGACCGACGTCTCGGCGTTTGCTGCGCTTCGATCCTACTGATCAGGACCCGAAGTGGCGAGTCCTACCGTTCTTTTTTATCCGAAAGACAAGGTCGCCTTTCGGTGTAAACGCGACCGCGTGCCCAACGACGTGTGGGAGCGCGAAGGCCTCTTTCAAGTCACGACCGGCGCCATCATCGATTACAGGGCACCGCGACAAATTCGGACATCGCGCAGATCCACTTCGAACGATGGAATTCAACCGACATTGTCACCAACCTCGGCAAAGACAGCAGCCACAGAGCGACTGCTCGAGCTTGTGCTCGCCGGCGAACTCGCACGACGGAAACAGGATCCTTCGATGGATGGCCTCGAACGCGATCGTGCTACAAGGATCCGGCCGGCAACATGAAGCCGGATAAAAGCAGATCTCCGATTCCTAGACTGAAGCGAAACGCCTGCCGTGTCGAACACGGCAGGCATTTCTTCGAAGGTAAGCTACTTGCCGCAGTAGTTGGCTATGGCGCTTTGCAAGGCACTCACGCTGGCGTATCCCAAAGCCGGTGCCGCGTGGGTGATGCCTCCATCGGTGTCCGCCAGTGAAGAGATGCTCTTGCCGATGCAGTTCGCGCTGCCCGGTGTTCCCGCAAACTGTTTCGGGTCTTTCGGGGGCACGAAACCACTGCCGGTTATCTCGAACGCCGTTCCCGTACCAGCCGACCCGCCGCCAGTTGTTGTACCGAAGAGGTCGCCATTGCCATCGACGATCAGGCCACCGTCCGGACTTGAGCCGTCGCTCCCAATGAAACTGACCAGAGTGGTTGGTGTGCTTGCATAGCCGCTCGAAGTCTTAGCGATCTCGAATACTGTGCCATATCCTGCTCCGCCCTGAGAGGTCGTACCGAAGAGGTTGCCATTGGCATCGGCGATCAGGCCAGCTGTCGGATATGAGCCGTTGCTCCCATTGAAGTCGACCAGAGTGATTGGTGTGCTTGCATATACGCCTCCAGAATTGGCGATCTCGAACACCGTGCCAACTCCGTTCGCTCCACCCATATTGGTCGTGCCGAAGAGGTTGCCATTGGTGTCAGCGATCAGACCAGCTTCCGGAAATGCGCCGTTGACATTGTCGAAGTTGACCAGGGTGGTTGGTGTGCTTGCATAGCCGCTCGAAGTCTTAGCGATCTCGAATACAGTGCCATATCGAGACCCTCCGCCCACGGCGGTCGTACCGAAGAGGTTGCCATTGGCATCGGCGATCAGGCCAGCTTCCGGAACTGCGCCGATCGCATTGTCGAAGCTGACCAGAATGGTTGGTGCGCTCGCATAGCCGCTCGAAGTCTTGACGATCTCGAATACTGTGCCGCCTCCGTCCAGTCCGCCTACCGCGGTCGTACCGAAGAGGTTGCCATTAGCATCGGCGATCAGGCCAGCTTCCGGAACTGCGCCGTGGGAATTGTCGAAACTAACCACAATGGTCGGTGTGCTTGCATAGCCGCTCGAAGTCTTGACGATCTCGAACACAGTGCCAACTCCGTTCACTCCGCCGGATTGGGCTGTTCCGAAGAGGTTGCCGTTAGCATCGACGATCAGGGCAGCGAGCGGATCTGAGCCGTCGTCGTTCCCAGTGAAGCTGACCAGGGTGGTTGGTGTGCTTGCATAGCCGCTCGACGTCTTAGCGATCTCGTACACAGTGCCATATCCTGACGCTCCGCCCCCTTCGGTTGTACCGAAGAGGTTGCCGTTGGCGTCGACAACCAAGCTCCCCCACGGAAGCTGCCCATCGGTCAGGCTGGTCAGCGTTGTCAGAGTCTGGGCAGAAGCTGCGGTGCTCCCTGCCGCGCTGCTCACGAGTACAAATAACAGACTGCATGTTAGGCGGCTCATTTGACCACTTGATGTCATGGATATCATGAGATTTCTTCCTCTTTCTTTAGGGTCAAAAGCCCGCATGACGGGGCTATCTCATCAGGTCAGATAACCACTCAATGCAGGGGTACTCATTGAATGCTCCAGTGTTGTTCGCACACGATTGGCGAAACCCTCTGAAGTCTAACCAAATCTGACAGAGTTCCAAAGATTCGCCTGGTAATGGGCCAGATTACGAAGGTCGCTTGTCTGCTTGAAAAACGGGGATTGATTGAGTAATGTCCGATTTGTCGGCAAACCGGAACTTTGACGAATCTTCGCCGTAGCTTCGGGTTTGCCGGTTAACCGGAAGCTGCGCCCCAACCGCAGTTCAATCGTGATCATCCTCGGAGAACAAAATGTCGCGGCGTACGAGGCGGATCTCCCATTCCGGAGACAAAGGTGGTCTTTGTGTCGATTGGAAGTGCAAGAGCCAGCAAGTGCAGGGAGACCACTTTCGCGAAATGCTACACGGTGCACGGAAGGTACGCGATAATACGCTGACTGCATCTGGCATTCGGCACGAGGCGGGCTTCTGAGTGCGAATTTCTGGTGACCTCAGAAGCGTAAAAGCTACGCGCCAAGATCGCGAGCCACATTCCGCGCCCATGGTCCTAGACGAATCCTTTCTTGTAATGACGCCATAGATCATCGTGTCATTCTCGGCGATTGGATGAATATCGAAACCGGATGACAAGTCAAACGCACTTGCTCTTTTGTATGATTGCGTCGATGGAAGCGCCATTCGCGATGTGAGCGGCAATTTGGTCATGTATAGAAGATCGTGTTGCCCAGCTATTGCATTAACTGACGAATCTCGACTGCAACGGCGGGATAAATCGGGCAAAATATACGAATCGTGTTTAGTTGGAATAAGAGAATCGACGACGAGGGTAATATCACATCAATAGATGATCTGGGGTCCCTTCGCCGAAGCGAATACACAGCCGCAATGATCGCCAGAACGCTCCAGGGAAGAGCTTGGTCGAGGAAGACTCGGGCGTAAAAAAAGGGCCCCCACCCGAACCCTCGAGAACTCTTGTCGCTCTCATAACGATCTAACGATCTGGCACCAGACATAGTCGTCAAGGGAATGCCCATCCATATTGGAAAATCGTCCAAAGGTGCCACGGGACGGCAATTGCCAGCGCGAGCAACGTCCGATTGCTATTTGTCCTCGCTCGGCTTGAGGAAGTATCGGAAAGACCCCAAAGGGGCAGACTCGTGCAGCGAAGATTCTTTATTCAACGGGGTCCTCACTCGCTGTTTCTCGATGGAATCCCGCGCGCAAATCGCGCTTAGCTGAACCTGATAGATTACAAATGTAGCGATATCAACCCGCGAGACTAAAGACTTTAGTAATCAAAAAGTACCCAATTTGCCTTGATACCCCCCGAGTGCCTTCATAGAATCATCTCCAGTTCCTGTCAGGGCCCCTCGTCTCAGAGCTTTACACCGATGCATTGCTGTCTCTCTGAGGGTTTCCCGCGTGACTGCTGTTCGACTTCATATCGGCGCGCCGAGAGAAGGAAAGCTATGAAGATAATGCGGAACGAAGAAGGCCAGACGCTGCTGTTCACGGCACTACTGATGGCCGTCCTGATGGGCTTCATGGCCCTGGCCATCGATGTGGGCGTGATTTTCCGCACGCAGCGCAACATGCAGACGGCGGCGGACGCGGCTGCGACCGCGGCGGCAGTCACAGAGAGATGGGGCGTCGTGGCTTCATCGTCCAGTTGCGGAGGCTCAGTTGGCACCGTAACGTGCGCGGCCATCACTGCAGCGACGAATAACGGTGTAAGCAACTCCAACCAGGTCACAGTGAATCTCCCACCGGTGAACGGCTGGCACACCGGGGTAGGCTATGTTGAGGTCATAATCCAGAAGCCCACGAGTCTCCTCTTCATGGGATCGTTCAAAGCGCTGAGCGCCAGCTCTGATCCCAACCCGATGACCGTCGCCGCCCGGGCGGTAGCCGGCTATGTACCTAACCAAGCCTGCGTCTACGCCTTAGACGCCACGGCAGTAGCCGCCTTCGACGTGTCAGGCAACGCGAACGTCAGTACTCCGAATTGCTCCATCCAGGTCAATTCGAATTCACAGCAGGCTCTGTGCACGACGGGCTCGGCGACCATTACTTCTAGTGGGATCAGTATCGTTGGCGCTCAGAGCCCAGCGGGCAAATGCAATGGAACGCAGTCAAACGTGCAAACCGGTGTGGCTCCAATGCCCGATCCTCTCGCCGGTTTGCCATGGCCTGACTGCGACACCAACAACACCATTACTGACACCACGCTCAACGGCAGCACTGCATTTAAGTCCAAAACCGAGACCACCTCAACCGGTACTACGGCCACTGTCTACTGCTTCAGCTCGAACGTGACCATTGCGAGCGGCACGACGCTCGGTACGCCCGGCGGCAATTCTGTGTTCGTATTTCAGAACGGAGTGACGATCGGCGGGAACGACACGGTCAACGGAACGATCGACGTGGCCGGAGGGACCTTCACCAAGGGCAACGCCCTATTGAACCTCACCGCGCCAGCAAACACATCGTACACATACAACGGACTCGGTCTGATTGTTCCTCCGGGGAATACCTCGAATACATGTGGCGGTTCTTACAGCTCGTTTGCGGGAACGCCAGCGCCCGGCGGCTGCATCCAGCTCCAGTTCGGCTCCGGCTATGGGAACCTCGATGGCATGATCTACGCACCCAAAGCGGCGGTTTATATGCAGGATAACGGCGGCGGGACTGTCGTTACCGGGATCATTGCCGACGAAGTCTACGACAAGAGCTCGAATCTGGAGATCACTGATAACTACAGCCACGTACACGCCAGTACAACACCGCTCAACCACGTAACGCTGGTGGAGTAGCAGGGAAAACGAAGATGAGCCGATTTGCCATGAGAAAACGATTTTTAAGCGGCTTGTTCAGCGCCGGCGAGACCGGCTCGGCGCTGGTTGAGACAGCTCTCACCTTTCCGGTCCTGATTATGATGCTGCTGGGAGCCGTGGAATTGGGCGAAGTCGCCTATGCATCGATCGAGACCACCAATGCGGCGCGTGCGGGCGCACAGTACGCTGCCGTCGGCGGCGGCTACAACGACACCGCTGGGGTCACTGCTGCGGCACAGGCCGATGCTTACGATACATATTCGCCGCATCCTACCAGCTTCACTGTGACCGTGCCCACCCCTGCCTGCTCTTGCTCCGACGGACTGGGCACCTGCTCTGTTTCAGGTGCTGTAGGAAGCTCGCCTGGAGTTTTCGCCTGCACGTCCGGTACACCGATCGTCACCGTTACCGTCCAGACCACTGCCCAATTTACCTCGCCGATTGCTCTCAATACACCTTTCGCCTCGCTGGGCCCCACGTTCACCCTGCACGGATCCGCACAGCAGGTGGTGCTGCAATGACCATCCAATGGGTGAAGCGGAAGCTCTCCAGGGTACATTACGGCCAGGAAGGTGGGTCGCTGGTGGAGATGGCGCTTGTCAGCGCATTCATTTACCTGCCGATGCTCTTCGCCATCTTCGAGCTCTCTTTCGCCATGTATTCCTACACCTACGTTTCCAACATGGCGCGCCAGGCCACCCGCTATGCCTCCGTGCGCGGCACCTACTCCTGCTCGATTTCGTCCACCTTTCCCGACTGTGACCTCGGTCCGGGCGGAGGCTCGAACCCGACGACAGCTACTGGAAACGCAGCTCTGCTGGCCTATATTCAGAATCAGGCATATCCGGGCATAGTTTGGAACAACGTCAGCGTCAATGCCACATGGATAACGCCCACTGTCAACAATCCAGGCACCGGAGCCTATTCCTCGACCACCTGGCCCGCAGCCAATTCCTGCACCAGTACAACGGCTGGAGCATGCAATGCGGTTAACAACATGGTTCAGGTAACGGTGACCTATGCGTTTCCGCTGAATTTCCCATTCTGGCCTCACGGGACCATTAACATGACCAGTACGTCGCAGATGATGATCAACGAGTAGAGGGGAAGAAGCGTCCCCTCCCTAGTGAGCGAGTTCCCTTTTCAGTCGATCACCGTCGCGTGTCGCCCTGCGGCGAACAGCTTCGGAACCTTCCCTTTCCGAGCCGTTCCCCGGTTCAACCTGGATCTTGCACTCTAGGCTACGCTCCGTCTGCGCTCAGCGGCACCAAAGTGGCGGGCTCCGTCTTCGCAACTGCCACGCAGAGTGTCAACTCGTCGGCGATTCACTGTAATTTGGCCGGTTCAATCCCTTCCGGCCGCCGGATCCGATCTCAGCTCCTATTGCAGCCCCTTGGCCTTCCGCTCTGCTGCCTTCTTGTCTGAGTATTCCCGAAGCCGTTCAGCACTTACCATGCCGCTCGGAGCACCGGGGTCGTTCTGGTTCGGTGCCATGTAGATTGCACCGGCCACGCGCATAGCTGCATCAACCTCGTGCTCCGCCTGGCCCAACGTCCGAATTGCATATGCGAAAAGGAGACCGAACGCCACAAGCGTGATGGCGAATTTTGATTGAAGGTCGTTCATTGATGCCCCCGAAACACGACTAGTATGTCGGTTCGTTGCGATCCATAAAACATCTCTAAGGTGGACGAAAAGGTAATCGGCAGTAACCTCTATTGCCTTGAGCCACTTGATCGTAGCTTCAATATCGGAGTTGTGACAAGCCCTGCCAATGCGTGCCAAAAGTCGAAATCTGGTGAGTTCTCGGAGAATAGGGTCTTTGCCTAATCTTCGCCTGATTCTGCCAGCAGCAGCATCCGTCCGCGACAGTCAGACTGTCAACTCAATTTGTTCCTTTTCGGCTTCCCTGCGTCTGCCATCACGAGCCGTAGTAGACAACGCGGCTCCGTGTTCTGGCTGTTCTGGGCTGTGGCAGGCAAACCGGAAGTACCATCTCAAATCGTGGGTTAATCCATTTTGATTTCATGTTGACTTTAGACAAAATCAAAAACTGCGATAATCGGCCCTACGGTCTTCGCTATCCAACTGAGAAAAGACAATTTACGGACAGGTCTCTGAGGATTTTGAGTCCCCCTTCAGGCTCCAAAGACCTTAACAAAACTCAACATTTCCCCGACAGAACAATCAATCTCACCCGCACTTCACAGATGGGATCTCCGATTATGATCCAAATGTCTAGCCTCCGAAACGCCGAATTGGCTCTGACTTGATTCTCCACATTCCCGTCTTGCAATTCACATGGCCGTCCAGCTCCCATCCCACCCTACACTCAGGTATAGCCTCACTGGCTGACATTACTTATGGCCTCCATGCCTGACATCACATCGCTCGACGCCGGATTGCCCGCGAATATTGACGCCGAGAAAACTATCCTCGGCGCGATTCTGCTCGACAACTCCGCGCACTCCGAGGCTGCCGAGCGGCTCGAACCCGACGACTTCTCGCTCGACTCGCACAAGCGCATCTTCCTGCGCATGACGGAGCTCATGAACGAGCAGCGGGCCGTCGACATTGTCACCCTGTCGAACGAGCTGGCGCGCTTCAAGGAGATCGAGTCCGTCGGCGGCGTAGCCTACCTCGCGTCCCTTACCGAGGGGCTTCCGGTCCGTCCGGTTATCGAAGACTACATCCGCATCGTCAAGGACAAGAGCCTTCTGCGCAAGCTCATGCTTATCTGCTCGGCAGCGATTGCGCGTGCTGCCGACCAGAGCGAGACCGCACTCGAAGTCCTCGACGCCGCCGAGTCGCAGTTGCTCGAAGTCAGCGAGAAGGGAATCGTCCGCGGCCTTGAGCCGCTGGACGTCATCGTCCAGAACTCCTTCGGGTCAATCGACAATCTTTACAAGAACAGCCGGGCAGTTACCGGCCTGCCCACGGATTTCACCGAACTCGACAACATGACAAGCGGCCTGCAAAAAGGCGAACTGGTCATCATCGCCGCGCGCCCTTCGATGGGCAAAACCGCTTTTGCCATCAACATTGCCGAGAACGCCGCGGTCAAAAGCAAAGCCATTGTTGCCGTCTTCAGCCTCGAAATGAGCAAGGAATCGCTGTTGCGACGTATGCTTGCCTCGCAGGCGTGGGTGGACCAGCGGAAGCTGCAGACCGGCTTTCTCGGGCGCGAAGATCAGCAGCGCCTGCAGAATGCGCTCGAGCAGCTCATCGAGTCGCGACTGTTCATTGATGACAGTGCCGGCATTTCGCTGGCTGAGATGCGCGCCAAGGCGCGCCGTCTCAAGCAGACTGCGGGCGGCCTTGACCTGATTGTCGTCGACTACCTCCAGCTCATGTCGGCCACGCTGCCCTCGGCCGGCGGCAAGCGCTACGAAAACCGCACGCAGGAAGTGTCGGCCATTTCGCGCGGCCTTAAAGCCCTGGCCAAGGAACTCGACGTGCCCGTAATTGCGCTCTCTCAGCTTTCACGTTCGAGCGAGCGACGCGGCGACGACAAGCGGCCGCTTCTTAGCGATCTCCGTGAGTCCGGCTCAATCGAGCAGGATGCCGACGTGGTCTGCTTCATCCACCGCGAAGCCTACTACAACCGCGACGAGGAGATGTCCGAGTCCGACCGCGCCAAGTCGGAGATCATCATCGCCAAGCAGCGTAACGGCCCCACCGGAACGGTGTACCTCAACTTCATCTCGCGCTTCACACGGTTTGATAATCCCGACAGCTCGCAGGAAGTCTGATAATAGCCCACATTGTCCAAGCTCCTTGAGGATGATCTTCTCTACTTCGTAAAGAAGGGGAACGCTTACAAGCGTTCCCCTTTTTCGGTGCGGTCGATGGAATGGCGCTCAGAATTTTCGTGACCAATCCTTGGGCCAGCGTTCGACGATTACTTTCTTATCGGTGAAGAACTCGACAGCGTCGCGTCCCTGCGCATGCATCACGCCAAAGAAGCTGCCCTTCCATCCTGAGAAGGGAAAGTAGGCCATAGGCGCCGGCACGCCGATGTTGATGCCTACGTTTCCAGTCGAGACGGCATTGCGGAATTTGCGCGCCGACGATCCCGAGGTGGTGAAGATCGAGCTGGCATTTCCATAGGCTGACCGCTCAATCATTGCGATCGCGTCTTCCACCGTGTCGGCGTGAATTACAGAAAGCACCGGTCCGAAGATCTCCGTCTCCATCAGCGGGCTCGTTGGCGGAAGACCGTCCAGTATCGTTGGCCCTACGAACGATCCGGCGCCGCCATTCACGTGCGTTCCTCGCCCGTCCACGATCGGCCTGGCGCCGTGTTCAGCGCCCTGTCCAATCAAAGATAGGACGCGATTGCGGCTCGTATGCGTGATCACCGGTCCCATCTGCGTCGCGGGATCGAGCCCGTCGCCCACCTTCAGCGAGACCGCCGCCGCACAGATCGAATCGCGAAACCAATCCTTCGCCTCGCCTACCGTTACGGTCACGCTCACAGCAAGACAACGCTGCCCCGCGCAGCCAAACGCGGAGTCTGCGATGATCTTCGTGGCGGTTTCCCGGTCCGCATCGGGCAGCACCACCACGTGATTCTTTGCGCCGCCCTGGCATTGCACGCGCTTTCCGCTCGCCGATCCGCGTTCGTAGACATACTTCGCCACCGGCGTCGATCCCACGAAGCTTACCGCGCGCACCAGGGGATGATCGAGCAAAGCATCGACCGCAGGCTTCCCGCCGTTGACAAGATTCACCACGCCGTCCGGAAGCCCTGTCTCCTGCATCAGCTCCAAGAGCCGCGCGGCCGAGAAGGGGACGCGATCGCTCGGCTTCAGCACCACTGTGTTGCCCGTGGCAATCGCGTAGGGAATGAACCACAGCGGAATCATCAGCGGAAAATTGAACGGCGTGATCACCGCGCACACGCCGAGCGGCTGCCGCACCATAATCTCGTCGATGCCCGGCGCTACATCTTCGAGCGAATAGCCCTGCATCAACACCGGAATCCCACACGCGACCTCGACATTCTCGATTCCTCGGCGCAACTCGCCTTTTGACTCCGACATGGTCTTGCCGTTTTCGATGGTGATCAGGCGCGCCAACTCATCAAGATGTTCCTCCAGCAGCGCCTTCAGCTTGAAGAGATATTGCACGCGGTCGGCCGCCGGAATGCTGCGCCACGAACCGAATGCGGTGTGCGCGGCCTGCACCGCTGCGTCCACCTCAGCTGCCGATCCTGCAGGTGACTGCCCAAGCGGTTCGCCTGTGGCGGGGTTTGCCAGATCAATGCCCGCGGGACTGGTCGAATTGACCCATTTGCCGCCGATCAGATTGTGAATGGAAGGGGAAGAGATGGCTGTCATCGCACTTCAATGTAGCGCACCGAGCATAAAGACGGCAGCAGGATTCTGCTCGCGCCCGCTCCGGACGGCTTCTCAGATTTACGGGGATGGCCGAAGATTCGTCAAAGTTTCATAAAGCCGGGTCCGCGGCCCCGCTTTTCAGTACAAATTGCTGACTAACACTCGCTGATTTTCCGGGAGTAACATGTGTTAGCCCAATCTATTGACTAGCGGAGAGATTGAAGTGAGAAAGCCACGCGCCTTCTACACAATCGCCATCCTTCTGGCCACGGCGGTGGCCAACAGCGCAGCTCAGGCGGTTCACACTCCAGCCCGCGGAAATCTCGAAAATCCGGCAAGGGTTCGGCTCCGAGGAAGACATGACGTGCTCTGTTATTGGGCCAGTTTCGTCAGTCCCTGCAGTGATCGGATCTCGTAGTGAGCCGATTGCGTGTCGTACCGGGAAAGGTACTTCAGGCGGTCCTCGGGGATGATTGCAGCTTCGTATTTTGCGCCAGCCACTGCCTGCAATGCCTCGATGGACTCCCAGACCATGATGGTGATGAACTCCACCTCATCGCCAAGCTGCCTGCGCAGCACCATGCCGCTCTTGTACCCGGGAATCTTCCCGATCCCCGGCAGCAGTTCCGGCTTCAGCGTCGCCTCATAGGCATCGGCGTGCTCGGGCTTCGTATATCCGTGCCAGATTCGTGCAATCATCTGTGCCCCTCCCCTGCCTTCGCGCCAACTCGAAAGAAATCCTCAGGTTCCCACTATGTCATATCCGGAACTGTGACAGGGAACCCTTTCCCGAAGCCGCAGGTGCGACGTCGATTGCGCCGGTTCCTGCTCCAGGACGGGGCTAGGGCTCCAGGGCGAAGATTCATCAAAGCTCCCCTTGCGGACCCCACGCCGTCCAGAGCACAAAGGTCATGTCGGTACCCGGATTTTGGGTCGATCCAAGTCATGGACCAGCGTAGACTTATATCACCATGTCCATGCGAACGGCGTTGGCCATCACCTACGACGGGTTCATGCATCCGCTTGCCGCGAAATGCAGAGATTGCGGCGAGGAGATGCGGCAACCTGGTCCGGAACTCGTGGAGCCGGTCGACATCATTCTTTGGTTCTCTCAGCTCTACGTAGAACACCGGCGACTCAAACACGTTGTCAGCGCGGGTGTCCCTTCCGAGCAGCCTTCGAGTCAACTCGAAGGAGTCCCTCGCAATTCCTGAATTGCTGAATCCGAAGCTGCAGCACGAAAGACGATCTTAGACACCGGTTTCCGACGCACCTCCACGTCGCACTCACGTCTGCTATCGTGGACCGGTTCAGTCATTTGATCGAAATGCACCGCCTTCGGAGGCATACTCACATGTTGCCCGTTTCGCGCGCTTTCGCACTGGCACTGTTGCTTTCTTCATCGCTGGTTGTCGCTCAGCAGACCACACCTGCTCCGACCACTGCCGCCGAAGCACCCAATCGCGATACCAGCTACGTAGACGCCAACGGTACGGCGTACGTGACGCGCGTCGTCCCGGTGCCGCAGACCATCAGCACTGAGGCGCAGAAGTCGCTCAGCCGCCAGGAGCCCGACCAGGGTCAGCCACAGCCGCTCGAAGACCGCCGCAAGCACACCGATGAATACACGGCACGCGCCCGCGCGGAATGGACCAAGCTCTGCCCCAACACGATTGTCGAAGACAAGATTGCAGGCGTACCGGTCCGCATCGTCACGCCGGAGAACCTGCCGGCCAAAAACAACGACAAGGTTCTCCTCAATCTCCACGGCGGCGGCTTCAACTCCGACTCCGGCTCCTATACCGAATCAATTCCAATCGCGAGCTACAGCGGGGTCAAGGTGGTCGCAGTTCTCTACCGCCTCTCTCCGGAGGTCAAATTTCCCGCTGCTGTCGACGACTCCATCGCCGTCTACAAAGAACTGCTGAAGACCTACAAGCCTGAACACATCGTCATTTACGGCACCTCGGCAGGCGCGATTCTTACCGCCGAGGTTGCCGCCAGGATCAAGCAGCTAAGCCTGCCCATGCCGGCGGCTCTGGGCATCTTCAGCGGCATGGGCGACTTTGGACGGGCTGGGGACTCCATCGCGATGAATACTCTGCGCGGCCTCTCCGGCCACCTCGATCCGCCCGAGTCGGGCCCGCACGATCCCTACTACACGGGTTCAACCGATGCAAAGGATCCCGTCCTCTCGCCCATTTACAGTGACCTGCACGGCATGCCGCCAACGCTGTTTGTTACCAGCGGGCGCGACCTGCTGCTCAGCGGCACCGCGAACCTGCATCGCGCCTACCTGAACGCCGGCGTCGATGCGCGACTCGTCGTCTACGACGCGCTGCCGCACGCCTTCTGGTACGATCCGCGTCTGCCCGAAGCCCTTGAGGCCAATCACATCATGGCCGGCTTTTTCATGAAGCACTTGGGCAAGTAACTCACCTGGCTCTGAGGCCCAGCAACAAGCTGCGAAAATCTTCTTGACGCAGAGCACTCTATAATGTAGAGTTAATTCATTCGCGGTAGTCGTCTCGCTCTCGAAGGAGAAGGCACAATATGACGTCCACTTGTTCGCGTTCCAGCATGTTCTTGCTGGCGGTTCTTGGCTGCTCATTTGGTCCCGCTCTGGCCGCTCAGCAGCCCTCCCCAACTGGCCTTGAGGTCCAGCGCGAGGCCATGAAGAAGCTGGCCTTTCTTGTCGGACACTGGAGCGGTCCTGTGACCATTGCTCGCGGCCCGGGCGAGCCGCTTCGCCTTACTCAGAGGGAAAATGTCGCGTACAAGCTGGATGGGCTCGTCATTCTCATTGAGGGGGAAAGCACGGGCGCCGACGGTAAGGTCCAGTTCGAGGCGCTTGCCACCATCGCCTACGATGATGCCTCGCACTGCTATCGGCTCCGTGCCTATAACGCCGGGCACTACGCCGACACCGAGCTTGCTGTCCAGCCGGACGGATTTTCGTGGGGATTCGATGCCGGCCCGGCCAAGGTGCAGAACGTCATGCACCTGACGGCAAAAGGCGAGTGGCAGGAGACGGCGGAGGTAACCTTTGGCAGCAATCCGCCGCGGCGCTCCGCCGACATGCTGCTTGTACATCAGCAATGAGAGCCGAGCAGCAAACGGAACGAGATCGTCGGGAAGGAGAATCACGATGTCGGATCAGATGAGCTCACAAGATTTGAAAGAACGGATTGCTCTGATTGAAGACATGATTGCCGAGGCACGGCGCTCGACAGAAAGCTGGGGCTGGGTCTTCGTGCTTTGGGGAGTAGCCTACTATGTCGCCATTCTCGGAGGCGGGATCATTCGGAATCCGATGGTATGGCCACTGACAATGATCAGCGCGTGTGTGTTGACAGGTGTTCTTGTTGCCATGCGCAAGGGACACAGCCATCGAAATACAACCATCGGACGCGCCATCGGTTCAGTGTGGATCGCGGCAGGCATTTCGATGTTCATCGTTTTCCTGTCGCTAGGCACGAGCGGCAGAATTGACCAGCACATCATGGTGGCCGTGCTGGGCGCGATGCTTGGCAGCGCTAATGCCGCGTCTGCCATGATCCTGAAGTGGAAGTTGCAGTTCGTTTGCGCCGTCGTGTGGTGGGCCTGCGCAGTGTTCGCATGTTTCGGTAAAACCACGCCGATCACGATCGTATTCCTGACGGCCATTTTCCTCTGCCAGATTCTATTCGGCCTCTACGCGATGATGATGGACGTACGGCGGCGGAGACATCGTGGAGTTGCCCATGCCTGAGCTGCCGGAGCTGAATCCGGTGATTCACGGCAAACTTCGTCTTGCAGTGCTCTCGCTGCTTCTTGGCATTGAACAGGCGGAGTTTACGTGGCTGCGTGAAAAGACCGGCTCGACTGACGGAAATCTGGGTGCGCAGCTGCTGAAGCTTGAAGAGGCCGGTTACGTGGCCGTGGAGAAGAAGTTCGTGATGCGCAAGCCGCAGAGCGTTTACCGCATCACCGAGAGCGGCCGGCAAGCGCTCGCCGATTACGTGCAGGCGTTGAAACAGCTGCTGGGCTCGGCGATTACGGCCTAACCGGCTCCGGCATGTTCGCTCCGGCCGCGAGATCGGCGCGTACGCGCCGCATGATTCCCAGGTAGTAGGCGAGATTGTGAATCGTGTTTAGCGTGGCTCCCAGCGGTTCACTCGATTGCATCAGATGCCGCAGATATGCGCGCGAGTAGCGCCGGCACACCATGCAGTCGCACGACGGATCGGCCGGTCCCTGGTCTTCGGCGTACTGCCTGTTCTTGATATTTACCCGGCCCTCGCTGGTGAAGAGAAGTCCATGGCGCGCCGCACGCGTCGGCAGCACGCAATCCATCATATCCACACCCATGCGGGCGTACTGCTCGATCTCATCGGGATAGCCGACACCCATTACATAACGCGGCTTGTTCTCCGGGAGTAGCGGAAGGACCTCGCTGATTACCTCGAGCGTGAGTTCGCGCGGCTCGCCGACGCTGAGCCCCCCGATCGCGTAACCGTCGAAGTCCATCTCGACCAGCCGCTCGGCACTCTCGCGGCGCAGGTCGAGATACATGCCGCCCTGCACGATGCCGAACAGTGACTGCGTACGGCCTTCGGTCATCGTGTGCCCCAGGTCTCCTTCTCTTGGAGACCTGGGATCCTTGAGCCATGGGACTTCGTGCCGGTGCGCGCGAAAGTGGTCGAGCGAGCGCTGTGCCCAGGCCATTGTCAGTCGCAGGCTCTCCTCGGCACGCGCACGATCGGCGGGATATTCTGTGCACTCATCGAAGGCCATGCAGATATCAGCGCCGAGCGCGATCTGAACATCCATCGAATGTTCGGGAGTGAAAAAGTGCAAACTCCCGTCGAGGTGCGATCGGAAGCGGACGCCCTCGTCGGTGACTTTGCGCAGCTGCGTGAGGCTGTAGACCTGGAAGCCGCCTGAGTCAGTGAGCATGGCGCGTGGCCAGCTGATAAAGCGATGCAGCCCGCCCAGGCGTTGGATCGATTCGTGTCCTGGACGAAGGTAGAGATGATACGTGTTGCCGAGAATGATCTGCGCGCCCAGCGACTCGACGACGTCCTGCGGGACGGCCTTGACGCTGCCTGCGGTGCCGACCGGCATAAACACTGGCGTCTCGACTGTCTGATGCGGTAGATGCATCTGCCCGCGCCGGCCGCCTGCGTCAGTGGTTTTCAGCAGATTGAACTTCAGGCTCACCTGCTCATTCTACTGAACCGGACACCGGCAGAATCGGCGCTGGCGGCACAGTCGTGCGCAAAAAAGCCGCGCCCGGTCTGCACGCAGAACCGAGAATCTCTGTGTGAGCCGGGCGCGTTTTTAACATCGAACTTATCCGATCCTGCCGTTGCGATGTTTCGCGCGATAGATATTGCGCGAGGCGATCCCCTGCCGGTGTTGGATGACGCGGCGATCCTTCATCGTCAGATGGCCATTGTTGCGAGCGCGCAAGGCATGCACCTGGCGATGAATGCGCATCTGCTGCCGCTCGAGGCGTGCGCGCTGCCTCGGAGTGAGTTGGCCGTTCTTAACGCCGTCTCCGATGCGTCGCTGCTGGTTGAATTGGCGCTTCACAATCGGATTTCTCGTTTGCGCCGACGCGGGTGCCTGGGCAATGGTGATGGCAGGCGCTGCAGTCAGTGCCGCCACAAGTATGTACTTGATAAGTCTCATGGTGGATCTCCTTCTGTGACGGCGGCGGTTGAAGTTGCTCCTGCCACTCACACTCGATGAAACACCATGTCCTTGGATTCGTTGCGTAGGGAATCGGCCAGCTCCACCGAAAGGTTGACCTCGACGTGCAACTATCAGGTTGCGGTTCGTCAGCTCTCGGCGGCCTCTTCCACAGGGTTTGGATGCGGAATGATGCCCAGCTGCTGATAGATGGGCCGCATGTCCTTGCGGATTGCATTGAGCCGCGATGTGAACCAAATCGATCCCAGAATGCAGGCGATGCCGCTGATCATGACCGTGTGCGGTGCACCGATAGCGTGCGCCAGCGCGCCGGCGAGCAGGCTGCCGAAGGGCGCCATGCCCACGAAGGCCATCGTGTAATAGCTCATCACGCGCCCGCGCATCTTTTCATCCACCAGCGTCTGAATGATCATGTTGCTGCCGGTGAGTCCCTGCATCATTCCGAAGCCTGTGACAAGCATCATCAGCATCGAGAGCCAAAGATAGCGCGAAAGTCCAAAGCAGATCAGTCCGACCCCGAATACCGCGGCTGCAATAGGAATTATCTTGGTGAGTCCACGCACGGAACGCCGCATGACCATCGAGATCGCGGAGATCAGCGAGCCGACGCCGACTGCGCCCATCAAGAATCCAAGAGTATGCGGACCGCCTTTCAGAATTGTGCCGGCGAAGATCGGCATCAGCACCATGAAGGGCCAGCCCATCAGGCTCAACAAGGCAAACAGCGACAGGATTGTGCGGATCGGCACAGATCCCGCGACGTAGGTCCAACCCTCCTTCAGTTGTGTGAGCATGGAGGTTGTGGCACATTGCTCATTGTCTGCGGCAATCCGCATCATCAGCAGCGATGCAATCACTGCGATGTAGCTGATGCCGTCGACGAGGAAGCACCAGCCTTCATTGGTGGCAGCGATAAGCATTCCCGCCACCGACGGCCCAATCAACCGTGCGGTGTTGACCATCGACGAATTGATGGCGATTGCATTCGAGAGGTCGGAGCGATCGTCAACCATCTTCACCATGAATGACTGTCGTGCGGGCATATCAAAGGCGTTGATGATTCCCTGCATCACGCTTAGCGCTAAAACTTCCCCAATGGTGATTCGATTTGCGAGAGTAAGCCAGGCAAGGGCAACAGACTGCGCCATGGCAAGCGCCTGGGTCCACACGAGGACTTTGCGGCGATCGATGCGGTCAACGATCACGCCTGCGAACGGCGCGAGCAGGAACGTGGGAATCTGGCCGGCAAAGCTGACGGTTCCCAACAGCAAAGCAGATTTCGAGAGCTTGTATACGAGCCATGATGTGGCAACGCGCGTCATCCACGTGCCGATGAGGGAGATGCTCTGTCCGCCGAAGAAGAGGCGGAAGTTGCGATGCCGAAGAGCCCGCCATGCGTGCGAAAAATGGCGGAGAGCGGGCGACGAAGCCGGCCGTTCTTGTGGATTGCTGGACTCCGGGGCCATGGTTGTTTCTCTTTAGATGTTTTGTGCGATCGGATCGAACGATCTATTTTGCGGCGGTGAGTTTGATTTCGGTTGCCTGGTCGACGCGCGCACCGGCTACGGGCAGCTGTGCGATGACTGATCCTGGCGGGTTCGGCGCCGCGGGTGGTTCGCCGGCAGTGCCGACGGCCGGCACATTTACGTCGGCATACGTCGGTGTGTCAACTTTCAATCCTGCCCGCGACAGCAGATCTTGCGCGGAGATGACCGGCATACCGACTACGCTGGGCATTACAAACCCATCCGGCGCAGTGTCATCGGGAGCGGCAACCAGAATGTTCACGCTGGGTTGCGCAATTCCTTGTGAGTGAGCTGGCGGATCCTGAGCCAGGACGGTGTCCTCAGTTACGCCCGCGAAAGGCAGTCTGGCTGTGACGCCCACCTGGAGTCCGGCACGGCGCAGGCGCAACGCGGCTACCCGGGCGTCGGTTCCAACGGTATCGGGAACATCGACTTTCTGCGGGCCGAGGCTCTCAGCCACGCGGACATGCCATTCGCGTCGAACTACTGAGCCCGGAGCAGGCGACTGTGACAGAATATGGCCGGCGGCGACATCGGAAGAATAATATCGATTATCGACATCGAGATTCAGACCCATGCCGGCTGCCTGGCTTCGTGCTTCGGCGACGGTCATGCCCTTGAGTACAGGAACCTTGACCTCGGCGCCATGAATCGCAAAGTGCATCGTTGTGATGGCGGAAAGAAGTGCCACTGCAACGAGCAACATGACCACCGAGGCCACACGAAAAAATCGGATGAGAAAACTTCCTCTCATGGTTCAGGTTCTCCATCGGGGTAGACAATCTCGTACTCGACGGTCGCTGCCTTTTCAAGCATTTTGGAAACCGAGCAATATTTATTTTTCGACAGGGAGACTGCATCTTCTACGGCCTTGCGGCTGAGTCTGCCCCGGACAGCGTACTTGAGCTTTATATGGGTGAATACGCTGGGAACTGTCTCTGCCCGCGCCGCATGCGCGGTGACCCGAAGCCCTGCAATCTCCTGGCGCTTTTTCTTCAAAATGCTCACCACATCGACCGAAGTGCACGCACACAGCGCCATCAGGACCGCTTCCATCGGGCTCGGACCTGCGGTGTGGGCCGAATTTGCGTCGAATATGACGGTATTGCCATTCTCCGCGACTCCTTCGAACACCTCATCGCGTTTCCATTCGCTGTAGGCAATCACGCAGACGGTTCCTCCTAGAGCCGACTCTATTATCGAGCATTGACCAGTTCGGGCGATGCCACCGGGCCGCAGTCAGACGGGATTTTTGGATTCTTCGAACGCGAATCGAGGCGTCATCGCCTGTTGTCGGTCACCGGCTCGGGATGAATCGTGACCCGGTTCACCTCGGGACACTCGAGCTTGAAACGGTCTTCAAGTGCGGTGATGACCTCATGCACGCGGTGCATCGACAACTCGTCAGGCAAGGTGCAATGACAGGAGAGGGCTATGTGCTCGGCCGTGCGCCCCACCTTGATCTGATGCACGTCGATGATTTCGTTGTAGTAGGAAGCAGCGGTACGCAAAGCCTTTTCGATGCGGCGGTCCTCTTCGACCAGTTCTTCGGGTTGCTCGATCGTGGCAGGCTCGCTCTCGATGTGGGTGACTACGGAGGTGATCTCCGGGCATTCACGCAGAATCTCGGCCTCGAGCCCGCTTACGAAACTATGCGCTTCAACCAGCGACATGGTCTCGTCCAGCTCGACGTGCAGTTCGGCATGCAGCTTGCCGTGACGTGACTGTAAGCTGAGGTCGTGCACAGAGACGTTGTTTCGCGCCGCGACCGCGCGCACGCGATCGAATAGGCTTTCGGCTCGCGCCTGGCGAGGGACGGTGTGAATCACCACATCGGCTTGCGGCAACGCGCGATGAACCGCTTCGGTTGCAGCGCGTACGAGCTCGCCGGTGTGTTCGAATGTGTAGGTGCGCGGAAGCGCCAGCGTCAGGTCAGCGAAGTAGTTTGGGCCGGCGCGCCTGACGCGGGCCTGCTCGACCGCCAGAACGCCGGGTACCCGTTCAGCTTCGCGAATTACCTGAAGCCTGGTCTCCCGCGGGATTTGATCCATCAGCACCTCAATTGTTTCGCGTGTCAGGTGAGCGGTGGTGCGAAGAATCACGAGAGAAACGAGGATGGCGGCAACTGGGTCGGCGTAGCGCAGCCAGTCGATGTGATACGCCGTGCCAGCCCAGGTAGCAAGCAGGCCGGCCAGAACAGCGACCGAAGCCCAGATATCGGATGCGAAGTGGAAGGCATCGGTGGCAAGGGCGGGCGAGCCGGTTTGTTCAGCGACTCGGCGCAGCTCTCGCGAGCGCCAGAAGTCGACGACGATCGAGGAGACCAATACGAGCACAGGCCACGGTGAATAGCGAAGCTCAAAAGTGTTGTGCCGGATTCTCTGAATTCCTTCCCAGATGATCCAGGCGCACGAGACGGCCATCAGCCCGGCTTCGATGAATGACGAAAGATTCTCAATCTTGCCGTGACCGTAGGTATGATCTTCGTCTGCCGGCTTGTCTGAAACGCGGACGGAGAAGAACGTAATCGCAGCGCCTGCCAGATCCAGGCCCGAGTGTGCTGCATCCGACAACACGCCCAGAGATCCGGAGATGAGTCCCGCCGCCACCTTGAGCGCGGTCATGCAGGTAGCGGCAAGCATCGAGTGCAGCGCGACACGCCGTTTCGAAGCTGAGCTTTCACCAGTGCTGGATAGGGCCGGCGTTGGCGAGGCGGAGGTCATCGCGCTTCCTAGACTATCCTTGGCGGATGGCCGTGTACAATCCGGCGATGCCGAACGTATAAGGCTGCCAAGCGCAATCCGTGTACCCGGTCTGCCGCAGCATGTTCTGCATCTCCGGCGGCGGCGGAAATGCGCCAACCGAGGTTGGCAAATACTTGTATGGACCATCCTCGCCGCAGATCGCCCGGCCGATCGCCGGCAACACGCGACGAAAGTACAATGCATAGATCTCGCCGAGGAATCCATCCGGCTCACTGAACTCGAGAATGCCCAGTTGACCACCCGGCTTGAGCACGCGGTGAAACTCGCGCAGGCCCCCTTCGTAGTTCGCCAGATTGCGGAATCCGAAAGCGGTCATGACGAGGTCAAGAGATTCGGAGCGAAGCGGCAGGTGCATTGCATCAGCTTCGAGCGCCACTGCGGTCGACTGCTTCCCGCTGCGGGCAGCAAACTTCTGCGCGCCACGGCTCAACATGCCATGCGCAAAGTCCGCTGCGAGAATTGGACGAGCAGATTGAGGGCGATGCTTCAGCAAGGCCATCGTGAGATCGCCGGTTCCGCAGCAGATGTCGAGAATCGCTGCGTCGGGCCTGGCCAGTACCTCTCGAAAGCGTTGCGCCGCGCGCCTCCACCAGAGCCGATCGATATTGGCCGAAAGTACGTGATTTAGCAGGTCGTATCGTGGAGCAATCGAGTTGAACATCTGCTGCACGGCTGCAGCCGCATGGGACTCGTCCTGTACTCCCATCGGCTTTGCACCGGTCACTGTCATGAGGTACGTCGCTCCTTTGCCTGCGCGAGCATGTAGTTGACGGCGGCGTGCAACTCGGCATATTCCAGGTCCTCGACAACGCCGGCATCACCAATGCCAATCGGAAGAACAAAACGCCGCACACCGCCAACATTCTTCTTGTCACCCCCCGTCGCCGCGATGATCCTGGGAGTGCGCAGATCGAGAGCCGGCAACGGCCCATAGCGATGGATCAGCTTCTCCAGCCGCGCGGCCTGCGCGCCTGTGATGCTTCTGCGACGGTGCGCAAGATAAAGTGATGCGATCATGCCCCAACCGACGGCTTCCCCGTGCAGGAGTGCCTTGTATCGTGTGACCTGTTCAATGGCGTGACCGACAGTGTGTCCGAGGTTCAGAATCATTCGCAAACCGCTCTCGCGCTCATCGCGATTGACGACCGAAGCTTTCATGCGGATAGACGCTGCAATTACTTTTTCGAGTGCTTTCGGATCTCGCGAGAGGACTTCGTCTGCGTGCTCTTCCATGAAGCGAACAAGGGAGCGGTCACGAATAATACCGGCTTTGACGCTTTCCATAAGTCCCGCGCGTAGCTCCCGATCGGGAAGCGTGCCAAGCATGTCAATATCCGCGAAGACCGCAACTGGATGGTGGAAGTTGCCGACCAGGTTCTTGCCTTCGGGCAGATTAACCCCTGTTTTTCCGCCAACAGACGAATCGACCTGCGCGAGAAACGTCGTCGGAACCTGCAAGTATCTAATGCCGCGCATGAAAATCGCGGCCACGAATCCGCCTACATCACCGACGATGCCGCCCCCAAAGGCAACCAGCAAGGAGCTGCGATCGCCTCCTGCGGCGGTCATCTGTCTCAGGATCCGCTCAACACTGCGCAGGGTCTTGTGTTTTTCGCCTGGGGGCAAAAAGAGAGTGATGGGAGGTTCGGAAAAGGATCGGAGAAAGACATCTCCCCACAGTGCCCAGATCTCCGGCGACGTCAGAACGAAGGTGCACCGAGGCAATTTTCCGGCCACACGCTCGATACGCGGCTCCAATGATGCAACCAGCCCGCTGCCCGTGAAAACGTCGTATTTTGCCGAAGGAGTTTCTACTCGTATGGTTTGCACGTTGCTTCCATCGTAAACGGAATCAGGGGCGTAAGGCCGGATTCCTGGCTTTGAAAATGCCTATTGATAAAACTGATTTGATTTGCCAGCCCGCAAATCGCAGATATTTTGGCCTTCGCTGCATAACCTTTCGTGTCGTTCAGTCATCCCACTTTATAGGGTTCTGGGCGTTTTCCGCGGGACGTGTTCGATACCTGGGTTTTCCCCCAGTTATATGCACGTAGTTCGCTCAACGGAACGAAAGGAAAGCGACGTCTTCCCTTCAGGTTGCTGTTTATGAATTCACAATCGCGCGTGCTGGTCGTAAGCCGGGACGAGATGCTGCTTCGGACCAGACAAATGATATTAGGCACATTCTTCGCAGTGCGTGGCGCCGGCCGTTTCTCTGAAGCAAAGGCGTTGTTGAACGGTGACAGCTTTGATCTGCTTGTTCTTTGTCACTCACTGACTGCCGATGAATGCGAGAACCTGTCTCTCCTTGCCCGTCAACGGAATCCACGTCCGCTTGTTCTCGCAGTGAGCGCATCTTCGCGCTCTGACATCAGGCCCTGGGCAGACAAGCAACTTGGAGTCGACGAAGGTCCGTACGGCCTGTTGAAGAAATGTGCTGAGATGCTGGGCTACGCACTGAAAAGCAAGGCCAGAACAACGCATGCATTGGATATGTCCACTCGACCTTGCGGTAGTTCCTGAGTCCTGCCCTATTGGGGCTTGTGCGAGGTGATGAGGAATCGAAGTAGCTGCGGATGTTAGCCTCGAATGGATGGCTTCAACATCTTCGGTAGACTTCCTTGTGATGGGCGCGGGTGTTGCAGGACTTCGGGCGGCCATCCAACTTGCCGACCACGGGGACGTCCTCGTAATCACAAAAGAGTCTCTCGGCGAATCGAATACTCACTATGCGCAGGGCGGCATCGCCGTCGCTGCTAATGATGCTGACGACGTTTCTCTTCATTTAAAAGACACCGTTTCGGCGGGCGATGGCCTTGTCTTCAGGCCTGCAGCGCAGGCGCTGGTAAGCGAAGGGCCTGCGCGTGTCGTCGAGCTTATTGAATGGGGCACACGATTTGATCAAGAGAAGGGTGAGCTGCTCCGCACTCGCGAAGGCGCTCACTCGCGTCCGCGCATTCTTCATGCAGATGGAGACGCAACCGGCGCGGAGATCAGCCGTGCCCTCTTGGCGCATGCTCGCGCTCATACGCGCATCAGGTTTGCGGAGTGGACGATGGTCACCAGGCTTCTGGTTGCCGAGGATCGCGTCGTCGGCGCTGAGCTCGCATCAGCGAAATCAGGGAATGGCGCAGACGGTGAAAGACAGCCTATAGCCTGCCGTGCGGTCCTCATCGCCGCTGGTGGCGCGGGCCAGGTGTATAGCGACACAACCAATCCCGCCGTTGCCACCGGAGATGGCTTGGCGTTGGCTTCAGCCGCAGGTGCTGAACTCGCTGACATGGAGTTCTACCAGTTTCATCCGACAGCGCTTTCGCTTCCCGGCGTCCCGCGGTTTCTTCTATCGGAAGCACTGCGCGGCGAAGGCGCGTATCTGCGCAATGACCGCGGCGAGCGGTTCATGGAGCGGTACCATCCTCTGCTCGAGCTCGCGCCGCGGGATGTGGTCGCGCGCGCGATCACGCGCGAAGGATTGGACAGCAACTCGGACAGAGAACGGCCAGTCTATCTAGATATGCGCCATGTAAAGGGAGTGAATCTGCACCAGCGATTTCCAGGGATCAGCGCCTTTCTCGCCCGCTACTCGCTGGATCTCTCCCGTGACCTGATTCCCGTGCGCCCTGCCGCGCATTATCTGATGGGCGGGATTCGTACGGATCTAGTGGGCCGCACTTCTGTCCGCGGACTCTACGCAGCCGGCGAGGCTGCCTGCACGGGTGTTCACGGCGCGAACCGGCTGGCCTCCAATTCGCTGCTCGAAGGCCTTGTATTCGGAGCGCGGGCAGCGCAGGCGATGCGGGAAGATAGTCAGCCATTGACCCCGGTTGAAAATGTGCCTACGGCTGCCGAGCCGATGGACAACGACGACTCCGAGCTACTGGAAATCCATGTGACTGCGTTGCAGCGAGCGATGTGGGCCGACGGAGGTCTTCTGCGCGCCGAATCCACGCTTCGCGAGGGCCTTCATGCGCACGCTAAGTGCGAAACCGGTATCGAGCATTTTCGGCAGCAAGGGAAGGGAGGCCGTCGGCTCTTCGAGGCGCAATCACTCGCGCGAGTAGCACGCGCGATCCTTTGCTCCGCGATGGCCCGCCGGGAGAGCCGCGGTGCGCATTTCCGCAACGACTTCCCACATCGCGACGATGCGAACTTCCTGAAGCATTCTGTCTACACGAAGGACGGCAGCGTCAGATTCGAAATCTGGTGAGAGCGATCAGTGAGACGTCTCTTTGCCTGCACCCACTGGCTTCGGCTTACCGCCCGCAATCCACGAAGCGATGGCGCATATCCCCAGAATCGCGCCCATCACCGCAAGCGAGAGCGTGATGGGAATCTCAATCCAGTGTGCGCCGAGCATTTTAATGGCGACGAAGGCTAACAGAGCTGCCAGGCCGTAATGCAGGTAGCGGAAGCGGTCAAGCAGGGAAGCGAGGGCGAAGTACAGCGAGCGAAGGCCGAGAATCGCCGCGATGTTTGAGGTGTAAACCACAAACGGATTGTGCGACACAGCCAGCACGGCAGGGATCGAATCCACCGCAAACAACACGTCAGTAACTTCGACCGCAAGGATGACCGGGAGCAGAGAGTCGCCGCGCTGCATGCGCCGAACCCATCCCGGAATCGCCGCCTGCGCCGATCCACCTCGGAGCAGACGTAGCGCCGCGTACAACAGCAGAAGCCCGAAGACCCACGTCACCCATTCGAAGTGCTCGAGCAGCGTGACTCCCGCTGCAATAAAGAGCGCGCGAAGAACCACCGCCCCGCCGATACCCCACAGGAGGGCGGTGTGTTGGCGCTGCTCGCTGACACGAAATCCCCGAAAAATAACCAGAAACACGAAGAGATTGTCGATGCTGAGCGACGTTTCAATGGTGTAGCCGGCAACCCATTCGAGAGCCAGCTGGCGGCCCTCCTCCAACGCAAGCCAGCCGGCGAAGGCCGCTGCCGTGAGGGCAAGAACCGCGGTCCAGATCCATGCGGCGGAGCGCGTCGCCGGTTTGTCACCGCGGTGCGTGGGCAAGAGGGCGTCCACGGTAAGCAGAGCAATTACGGCTACGTGAAAGCCCACCCACCATGTCCACGAAGCACCAGCAATCATAATAAGGAGATGCTAATTCAGGGGTCAGAGATCAGGATTAGGGATTAGGACTCCGAATCGGCAGATGTCCTATCGCTGGTTGATCAGCCTGATCGTTTCCACGAACACGTCTCCATCGATCGTCAGGCTGTGCGCGCTGACTTTGTCCATGGTGTCCTGGACCGTGTGGTGATAGCTGTTGTTCGGACCGTAATCCAGATCGATTACGTCGATCGACGGCACTCCGCGCTGCACAAACGGCAGATGATCGTCGTCTACCGGTTCCTCTGACTGGAAGAAATAACGCTCATAGCCGAACTTCTTCGCGGCTTTCGCAACATCGTCGACAAGCCAACCCGTTGATCGGCTCTCGCGTTGAATGTCGAGATCTTTGTCGCCGATCATGTCGGCCAGCACGAACGCCTTGATCCGATTGAGCGTTCCATCGCCGCCCCATTTCGCGGCCAGGTGGCGGCTGCCGTACGTCGAGTCAGAGGCCGACCACTTCTCGATGGCCTCTTCGCCGTCAAAGAAGACCAGCCATACCGAGTAGCCATCGAGCTTTTTCCCGCGCAGCTGATCCGCGATCGCCATCAGGAGCCCTGTCGTCGCAGCTCCGTCGTTTGCTCCGACGAAGTTGATGTTGCGGAGAGGGTAGTTCGTCTCATAGTGCGTGCCCAGCACGATCACGCCGTTTTTTGTGCCCGGAAACCGCACGATGAAGTTGCGCATGGTTACCGGGCCGATCGGCGTGTTCACCATGAAGGTGTCCTCTTCCAGCTGATCGTGCTTGAAATGATCGCGAATGAACTGCTCTGCCTTGATATGTCCTGGACCGGTGGGCCATCGCGGACCGATCGCAGCGAATTGCCGTGCGTATTCGTAGGCCTTGCTGCCATTGAAGTGCTGCTGCGCCTGCACAATCTCCGAGGGCATGACAGCCAGAAGAGGGACAAAACAGAATGCGATGCACCACGAGCGCTGGCGCATCACGCTGCGGCCTCTTTCGCCTTTCTGCGCGAAGGATGCACCCACCATGCCACGGCGATCCCGACCAGGTAGAGCGCCAGCATGGGTATGGCGTAGATGCACATCGTCCACGGGTCCGGACTGGGACAGATGACCGCAGCGATGATGAACACGGCGAGGATGGCGTAGCGAATATTCTTCCAGAGGAACTTCGGGCTCACGACGCCGAACATAGCCAGGAAAAAAATCAGGATCGGCAACTCAAAGCTGATTCCCAGGCCAAGGATGATGGACAGGAAGAAGTGGCTGTAGTCCTCAATCGTGACCACCGGAGTAAAGTTATGGCCGAATTGGACGATGAGAATCTGCATGGCGCCGGGCAGCACGAAGTAGTAGCCGAAACCTGCGCCGAGCAGAAACAGGCCAACGGTTGCTGCCATGAACGGTACCACGAATCGCTTTTCCTTCTGGTAAAGCCCGGGAGCGATGAATAGCCAGACCTGGTAAAGAATGAATGGGCTCGCGACGATGGCTCCGCCAAGCAGTGCAACCTGCAGGTACAGATTCAGCGGATCCATCGGATGCGTGAAGGCCAGGGTCTTTCCGATCCTCATCAATGGGGCCTGCAGGAAATCCAGGAGCCGCTCGCGGAAGATCCACGCCACGACAAAGCCAACCGCAAGATAAGCAGCCGCGTGGACAATGCGACGGCGCAGTTCGTCCAGATGCTCCATCAGGCTCATGCCCGGGAGTTCTGCGCGCTCCGTTACCGCCGCTCGCGCCCTGTCGATTGCGTCTGCGGCATCAACCATGCTGGTTCAACGCCTCCGCGGCATTTTGAGATTGGGATGCACTCGGTTCGTTCGATCCGGCCGGTTGGGCACTCTCCGGTTGCCGCGTCGATTCTTGACCGTTCGGCGTCTCGGAGTAGTAGTAATCAGGTCCTGGCCCGGGCCGCGCAGCAGCAACGGTTTCGCCGATCGTGGGGGGCAGAATGCGCGGCGTCGTCGTCTCTTCGGTCTGGGTAGTTGCAACGGCTGCTGGCGGTTGAACTTCAGCCGATTGAGGCGACTCCGCGGGCTTGGCGGGCGCCGGCGGGTCTGCGGACACCGACGCCTGCTCAGCCGCGGCGGAGGTCGCCAGCGCTCGCTGCCGCTCCTCTTCTTTCTTGCGACGATCCGCCTCCTCGGCGTTGCGTAACTCCTCTTCCATCTGAAACTTGAAGTCGTTGGAGGCTTTGCGGAATTCGTACATCAGTTTGCCGACCTGGCGGCCGATCTGGGGCAGGCGTCTAGGCCCAAACACCACGAGAGCCAGAACCATCAGGATAAGCGAATCCCACATTCCCAACGTGCCCAGCAGAATTGGCGGGTGTGTGCCCATGAAGGGTAATGATAACTGTCCGTGTGCCGCGCTCACAAACACAGCTTCACGCTCGGCTAAACAGCCAGGCGGTCCGCTCAGAGAGCTCCCGAAACGGCTTTGTTAAAATTGAGTCAATGGAAATGCTCATTGCGGACCCGAATTCGTGAGTCCGCAGCAAGGCGAGCGCATCCATTGTTGCTAGAAGGTTGCAACATCCCCGTGGGTGGGTCGCTGTCAGGGAGGTTTGTCCTCGTTGGCAGCGAAGCGCATCCACTGCAGCCGGACGAGTGCTTTCAACATCCCCGTTTGCCATTCCCGTCGGGACTGGCGGACTGAAGGCGGAAAAAGGTGAATCTGGTTATTGACGACGAAACAGCGGTCTCGCTGGAGACCGGCAATGCATGCAGCCTTGAGAATTACCTCGCGCTTCCCGACCACAGCATGGACGAACGCATCGCGAATGCGCGTGAGCGGCTTGGCGCAACAACGGTCCTACTTGGCCACCACTACCAACGCGACGAAGTGATCCGCTTCGCCGACTACACGGGCGACAGCTACAAGCTCTCCAAAATTGCTGCGGAGACTGATGCAAAGTACATCGTCTTCTGCGGCGTGCACTTCATGGCTGAGAGCGCCGATGTGCTTGGCCGCGACGATCAGCAGGTCATCCTACCTGACTTGAATGCCGGCTGCTCCATGGCTGACATGGCCGAGATCTCGCAGGTGGAAGCCTGTTGGGAGGTGCTAGAGCACCTGGGCTTGGCAGCAGATACAGTACCGCTGACTTACATGAATTCGACCGCAGCCATCAAAGCGTTCTGCGGTGAACGCGGCGGCCTGGTCTGCACGTCCTCCAATGCCCGCAGTGCATTTGAGTGGGCGTTTGCACGTGGCAAGCGCATTCTCTTTTTGCCTGATCAGCACCTCGGCCGAAACACTGGATATGCAATGGACATTCCGCTTGAGCAGATGGCGGTCTGGGATCCGTGGGGGCTCCAAGGCAGCCAGGCTGCGGCGGCTCTCGCATCCAGCCGTGTTCTGCTATGGAAGGGCCACTGCTCCGTGCATCAGCGCTTCTTGCCCAGCCACGTGGATGAAGTGCGCGCGAAGTATCCCGGTATCCAGGTTGTCGTGCATCCGGAGTGCCGCTGGGAGGTTTGCCAGAAAGCCGATGCTCTTGGCTCAACGGAGCGGATCATCAAGATCGTCGAGCAGGCTCCCGAGGGCACAATGTTTGCCATCGGGACCGAGATTCACCTGGTGAATCGCCTTGCGCGCGAATATGAACCGAAGGGCAAACGCATCATGAGCCTCGAGGATCACGGGTGCCTCTGTACGACGATGTATCGCATCAGCCCGCAGCATCTCGCCTGGGCGCTCGAGAATCTCGTTGAGGGCCGCGTGGTTAATCGCATCAAGGTGAGACCGGGCGTGAAGCGCTGGGCGCGTGTCGCGCTGGATCGCATGCTCGAGACCGGCAAACGGGTAGCCTGATCGAACTACGCCGAGCCGCTGATGCCCTACTCTGCGAGCGGCTCGGTGAACTTCAGTGTGTTGCCGAAGTTGTCGCGTACACGGAAATCACGGTTGCCCCAGGGCTTTTGCTCGATCGCTTGCGCAATCTCCGCACCGCTGGCGCGCAATTCGGCAAAAAGCTCCTCAAGATCTGGCGTGAAGATGTGTACGCCAACCGCGGAGTGCTCGCCGGCATCGCCGAAAAGGTGCAGGGCAATCCCGTCCCGCTCAACGATCGCGTATTGCGCCATTCGCATGGCAACCTGAAAACCGAGCTTCTGCTCATAATAGATAACGGCCGTATCGAGATCGGCAGCCGGCAACTCCGGCGCGATCCTTCCGAGTCGAGGCGTCATATATCGTCTCCAGAATTCGAGGCCCAATGAGAGGAGATGAGGTTAACAGGCATGGGACTTTCTGGTCCATCATCAGTACTGAAGTGCCTGTTCGATTCGCAAGCATCCGTCGTATTCTAGATGCAGGAAACCCCTGTGAAGACCTTCACCATTGACGAGGCGCAGTCGTTGCTGCCACTCCTGGAGTCGCTTCTGAAGCGCGCCCATGAGAGCAAGCGTTTAGCCGAGGAGGTAGAGACTCGGATCTCTGACCTCGGCCGGCGGATTTATCTTGCCGGCGGCATGCGCGTCAATGTGGCAGAGGCGGGCCGCATGCGCGCGGAGATGGATGGCCATTTGCGCCGCGTTAAAGAAAGCATCTCGGAAATCGACTCTATCGGAGTGCAGGTTAAGGATGTCGAATCCGGGCTCCTCGATTTTCCTTGCCGCGTCGATGACGAGGTCGTCCTGCTTTGCTGGCGCTTGGGCGAGACCGCGATCGAGCACTGGCACACTATGGAGGGTGGCTTCAAGGGCCGTCGTCCCGTAGACGAGCGCTTCCGGCGTCGCTCCAATTCCAGCAATCGCCCGAACTGAGAGTCTTCGATTCCGGCGAGGTACACTGGCACTCCATGTACATCTCCGAGCAGGAAGTCGGTGCAGTTCTCACCTATGACAAGCTGATTCCGGCGATTCGGCAGGCACTGATCGACTACTCTGCCGGGCGCGTGAATCAGCCGCCGCGCATGATCCTGCGTGCCGGCAACGCCGATGATCATCGCAACGGCTGGATCGGAGTGATGTCGGCGATCGCAGGCGACGTAATTGGCGTAAAGACTGTAACCTTCTACCCCGGCAACGATGCTGTCGGGCTGCACACGCACATGGCGATTGTCGAGTTGCTGAGCCGTGCCACCGGAGAGCCGCTTGCGGTGATGGATGGCCGGCTGATCACCGAGATGCGTACTGCGGCTGTCTCTGCCGTTGCATTCGCGGCACTCGCACCGCTTCACTTTGAGTCCGCTCCAACCAGCCTCGGCATCACCGGCTCAGGTGTGCAGGCGCGTGCCCACATCCATGCGCTTCGCCACGTCTGGCCGGAGCTTCAAGAGATTCGCATCTACAGCCGCAATCCTGCAAGTGCAGCCCGCTTGGCAGAAGAGACAAACGCCATCGCAGTGGCGGCGGAGGAGGCCGCTGCGGTTGACGTTGTTCTAACCGCAACTTCTTCGTCAACTGCGGTCCTGAGGGGAAGCTGGCTCAAATCGAATCCCCTAGTTCTCGCGGTGGGCGCATCCGGCGCGAGTATGCGCGAACTCGACGACGATGCGATCCTTTCAAGCTTCGTTGTGGCGGAAGGCCGCGCATGTGTTGAGCGTGAGTCCGGCGACATTCTGCTTTCCGGCGCGAAGGTGCAGGCGGAGATCGGTGAGATCCTGGCCGATCCGGCGGCGGCGGTAAGCGTTCCGCGCGATCAACGGGTTGTCTTCAAGTCCGTCGGTATGGCCGTCGAGGACCTTACGGCCGCTCGCTTGGTCTGGCAGGCGCGCCGAGACCATGGAGTTGTTGTTTGAGGCCAGTCTTGCCGAGCGAATTCCGTCCGGCGCACGTCCAAGTCAGCAAGAGCAGAAAAGCAGGGTTGCTGTCCGAGGGGACAGGACTGCCGGGAAGCGTTACCCTTAGACGAACGGGCAGCACCGGTTTCAGAAGGAGCGGGCATGAGGACTCGTGGTTGGGCGTGCTTGGCAATAGCGGCGTTGTGCCTGACTGGCTGTAAGGGATTCTGGGATCCGTTGCCGTCGAGCGGCGGAGGTGGTGGCACAACGCTAAGCAGCGGCTTCTTCTACGTTCTAAATACCTCGAACAATCGGCTTGTGGGCATGTACATCAACGCGGGCGTTTCGACCATAATCTCGAACGACACGTTCGACCTTGGCGCTACGCCTCTCGCCATAGCTGTTGCTCCCAATAATGCTTTCCTTTATGTCAGCACTCTGGGGGGCATCTTCGTTTATACGATTAACTCGTCGAACGGGCTGCTCACGCTCGCCAACAACGGCCAGCCTATCTCCAGCGATCCCGCCGTGAGCATGCAGGTCGACTCCACAAACTCATGGCTCGTTGAAGGATTTCCCGGCACCAAGGCTCTCTTTGCTGTTCACATCAATTCGAGCACCGGCCTTCTCGCTTCGAACATCGAACAACAAGTGGCGCTTCCCGCCGCGACGGTCCAGTACGTCGCCATCTCGCCCGACAATAGCTACGTGCTGGCAGCCATGGGCTCAAATGGCACAGCCGCCATTCCTTTTGCCTCAGGCAACGCAAATCCTTTTGGCGCAGTTGGAGTTATTGGCGTCGTGAACGCCGTAGGCGGGGCGCTTTCGGTTGCCTTCGACCCGGTTGTTGCGCCGGCCACGTCCCCTCGGCTGTTCTATATCGGCGAGACGGCCGCAATCTCGGGGACATCCAACACCGGCGGTTTACGCGCCTTCAACTTCAGCACGCTCAACGCAGCCAACCTGAGCACGCTCAAGGAAATCTCGGGCTCGCCATTCGCCATCAGCGGCAACGCCCCAGTTTCGATCCTGCCCTTCTCCAGCGGCAGCTACGTCTACGTGGTCAACAAGTACACATCCAGCAGCCAAACTGGAGTCATCGCGGGCTTCTCGGTCACTGACACCAACAACACGCCGGCGCTCACCGCCCTGAGCAGCACGTTCGCTGCCGGCACCAACCCTGAGGCCCTGGCGGAGGACCACTCAGGTCAGTTCGTTTTAACCGTGAACTTCGGCGGCAACCCTGACCTGATCGGCTACACGCTCGATTCAACCCACCCGGGCAATCTTGACAAGGTCGTCACCGGAGCGACTGGTACTGCTCCCACGCAACCGAACGCGATCGCCGCGCTTCATTGATTGCGCCGCACCGTCGCCGGACGGCTGCTACAGCGGTTTCGATTCTGTTGTTTACAGAACCGCGCTCAGTCGAGCTGCGCTTAGGACGGCCAGAGATGAATCGAAACCGCTCAAACTGATATTCTTAGGTAGATTTTCCTTTGGTTGTGGCTACGCGATTATCAATTCTCTCCGTCTCCTCGGTTCGGCGCCGGGTCGCCAGCCTACTCACTCTGCTTGTTGCGGGTGTACCGGTCTTTCTAGCCGGATGCGGCCGCCTGCGCCCTGAACATCATGAAACGGTCTATGTTGCTGTGCGGCAGACGTATCTTCACGATCGCGTGGCCGCCGTCTCCAATCGCGTGGGCCAGGTGGCCAACGGTCAGCCCCTTGACGTGCTTGAGCATGGACGCCGATTCCTGAGGGTCAAGACGGAGAAGGGCGAAATGGGCTGGATCGAGGAACGTGCCGTGATCGATTCGGCGGAGTACAAATCATTTCAGGATCTCGCCTCGAGCCACAAGCAGGATCCCGTAGTCGCGACCGGCTCCGTTCGCGACGATGTTTATCTGCACGTTAGTCCAGGTCGAGATTCGCAACGCTTTTATTTGCTCCCTGAGAACGACAAGGTTCGACTGCTCATTCGCGCCTCGGTGCCGAAGCAGGCACCGGGCGCTCGTCCGTCACCCCCAAAGCGCGAGGCGCAAGCCACGCCGGTCAAGCCTGCAGCACCACAGCCGGCCAAAACCGCGGCCGTCACCACGCCGTCTTCGGCAGAACCCATCGAGCAACCAGAGCAACCTGAGATCCCGATGGAAGACTGGTGGCTCATCCGTGATGCGCAGGGGCGTGTTGGCTGGCTGCTCTCCGGGCGCGTCGATGTCGATGTGCCCGATGAAGTCGCGCAGTATGCCGAAGGCCAGCGCATTGTGGGGGCTTACGTGCTTACCCATGTCACCGACCCCGAGGCAAATGTTCCGAATCACCAGGTCGCGGAGTACGTGACGGCGCTCAGCCAGCCGAAGGCCGGCCTGCCCTTCGACTTCGATCAGATCCGTGTCTTCACCTGGAGTGTGAAGCGTCATCGCTACGAGACGGCGTACCGCGTTCATCCCATTCAGGGATTCCTGCCGCTGCGCGTCTGGACCCAGCCAGGGGCGAACGGCGGTAACGAACCGGTATTCAGCTTCCAGATTCCGAGTTCTCAAGACATTGCAATTGATCCGGAGACGGGAATCACGAAGCTCGTCAACCCGCGAACCATCGTCTACACGATGCGCGATAACCTTGTGCGTCGCACCGGACCCGACTTGGCTCCCATCCCGACGACGCATGTGCCGGGCGAGAAAGCGAAGCCTGGAAAAGCAGGGAAAAAGAAGCGCTGACGATCAGTGCGCTGGGCCGATGCACGCTGGTGTCCCTGGCGCCTGCGTACGTAGCAGAGCGCGTTCCGGGATCCGCGTTGAGGCTGCAATCCACTGCATCGCGCTCGGAAACAAGGAGAACGCTGCCGGCGCAGCCATGCGGCCGGCAGGCGTCACCATCATCTGTGAGAGATTCGAAGCGAAACGCATTCCCGACTGCAATTGTTGCTTCAGGCGCCGGAGATACTCATCCGCGCTCCTGCCGTCCAGGTACATCCCGGCAGCCAGAGCCGCGCTGTGCATGGCGATCGACATTCCGTCTCCTGTGAACGACGGAATGACCACCGCCTGGTCGCCGACGCGCCATATGCCGTCCGCCGCTCTGGCGAGATGACCATAAGGAATGGGAGAGATCGCGAGAGGCTTCGTCCAGCGGGGAACCGCATCGTGCAAGCGCACACGAATCCCAGGCACCTCGTCGAAGATCGCCTCAACCAGATTTGTCCAGCCACCCAGTTCGCGCAGCCTCCGCTGCTTCACAACAAAGCAGAGATTTGCTGTTTCACCTTCTACCAGCGACATCCCGCCATAGCCGCCGCGGAAGAGATACAGCCGCATCACTTCGCCAAGGGCTTCGGCCTGCGTGCGAGCCAATCCCCAGTGCATCTTGAATCCCACGAGATCGCACTGCACGCCATTGACGCGCTCGCAACCGTTCAGTTCGTGCTTGCCCGTGGCGAGAAAAACTGCCTTTGCGGCGATCGATTCGCCGCCTCGACTCCGAACGAGCCACCCGCCGCGGGCTGCCTCTACCCGCTCGACGAACATCCCGCGGCGAAGTTCGCATCCGGCTGTCGCAGCTTTCGTGAGCATCGCCTCATCCATCACGCGCCGCGAAAGAGACATGGCCGTAAATGGCAGCTTTGCTTCCGTAGTGCTTCTTCCCGCATGCATGCACACACGCTCAATCGAGTTCGCCCCTAGCTCGCGCGGCCTAATGCCAAGCTGTTCGAGATACTCGACGGCTTCACGGCTGAGGAACTCACCGCAGACCTTGTCGTGCGCTGTTCGCTCTTTTTCGAGCAGCACGACCTCTCGTCCCGCAGCAGCAAGACGCGCCGCCAGCATGGATCCAGCGGGTCCTCCGCCGATCACGAGATTCTCAACAGCGTTACGCATGGCTCCTTGTTCGTCCCGCGTACAAGTCTTGCAGGCGTGAAGCATTCAATGGTGATGTCCGCATTCACTCAGACCTGCCGCGGCACACATTCTGTGCGCTTGCTGAAGTCGAGTGCTCGCACGCCTTGGTCGCGCGGCGCGGTAGCCTCAAGCAGTGCCTAGGCGGCATGGAAGAGCATCGTCTCCGCAGTCACGCCGGGACCGAACGACATCGCGCACCCTCGCTGTCCCGATCGCGCGCTTCGCATCATGTTGTGCAAAACAAACATCACCGTCGCGGATGACATGTTGCCGAATTGCGCCAGAATCTCGCGCGAGTGACACAGCGCGTCGGGGTGAAGTCCCAGTCCTTTCTCCACCGCGTCCAGCACGGTGCGACCGCCGGGATGCACGGCCCACAAATCGACTGTCAATGGATCTTCCCCGTGTGTGATCTCGCGGCCTACGTCTTTCATCGCTCGCGAAATCGTCGCGGGAACCTGTCCCGACAGAAACATATCGAATCCCATCTTGCGAATCTTCCACGTGATCAGGTGACTCGTGTCTGGAATCCGCAGCGCGAGAAAGCTGCTCATTGCCAAGCCCACAGGCTTTGCGCTCACCAGGCAGGCGGCGCATCCGTCTGCGAACAGCAGGAACGAGAGCATCTGCTCCAGGTCCTGCGTCTCCTGCAAATGCAGAGTGCAAAGCTCCAGGCTCAGGATCAGCACGACCGCATCGGGCATGGAACGAACAATATGATGAGCCGACCTCAATGCGTTGATGGCGGCATAGCAGCCCATGAAGCCGATCATGGTTCGCTCGACTGATGGATTCAGCCCGAGATGATTCACAATGTCATAGTCGAGTCCCGGTGCATACAGGCCCGTGCACGAGGTCACAATCACGTGAGTCACTGATGCGCGCTCTTCCGGTGTCAACGCGAGCTTGTTCAGGGCGCAACTGGCCAGTTGCGGAGCGAACTTCTCAAACAGTTCCATGCGCCGCGCTGTATCCGGAAAGTTCCCGCTGGCGTACAGATCCTCGCCGTCTCGCCAGGCTCCGTTTTCCGTCCCAATCGGCTGCAGGAACGAGTACCGATGTTCGATCGCCGACATGCGCACCATGCGGCGGAAAAGCGATCTGTGCGTGCCTTCGGGCATCATGCCGTCTGCAAATGCGATGAACGACCGATGCACATCGTGCGGCGGGACTGAAGTCGCGATTCGATTGATATGGGCAGTTGTCACGATGACCTCGCGGCGTAAACTCACTGCACTTTAGACATTCTTACTTAGATTCACGAATGCCCGGATTTGTCATCTGAATGTAAATTTGCTTTCCGCAGATCGTTGCCTGGCGTCGGGTGTTCTCAGGGAAGTTTTCCCTCAGCTACTCTCAATCTCAGCGGAGGGGTAGATTCAGCGGCGGTGCAGGATCTGTGCTGAGGGTTGGCGGTTAGGGGGCCGGTATGTCAGGCCTTTTTGACGCGTTCGTGCGAGTTTCCTGCTTCACCCCGCTTGCGCAGCTCGTGTTCTACGACGCGCATCATCTCTGACTCCGGGGCCGGTTTGCCTGTCCAGATTTCGAACTGCCGGGCCGCCTGCTGCACAAACATCTCGAATCCTGTGATTGCGTGAATACCGCGCGACCTGGCCAGCTTCAGCAGGGGGGTCTCGAGCGGGTTGTAGACCATGTCGAACACCAGGCCGGCATTCAGCTCGTTCTCTGCTATGGGCATGGCCTGCTTCGACCCCGCCATGCCGCACGGCGTGGCATTGATCATCACGTCAAAGCTCTGCTTTGCCAGCAGTTCATGCTTGAGTGACTTCGCTTTTGCCTGACGCGCCAGCGATACTGCATGCTCATGGGTGCGATTGACCACAAGAACTTCCGCACCCTGCTCGACGAGCCCGAAAACAGCGGCGCGAGCGGCGCCGCCGGCTCCAAGCACCGCCACCCGGGCTCCCCTCAGCCTCAGCCGGCGTTCCAGCGGGCGGACCACTCCGGCCACATCTGTGTTGAAGCCATACAGCTTTCCATCGGCTCCCATGCGCAGTGTGTTGCAGGCGCCGATCCGTCCTGTCAACGGGTCCATGTTCGCCAGGTGCGGCAGGATCTCGGTCTTCAGCGGCATCGTAATGGCGCATCCCGCCAACGGCAATTCGAGCGCCAGGGTCAGCAAATCCTGCACTGACTTCGCCCTGAGCGGCAGCAGAACAGCATTCACCACCTCACGCCGAAACGCGGCATTGTGGAGGAGCGGCGAAAGCGAGTGGCTGATCGGGTTGCCGGCGACGCCAAACACGCGCGTCGCCTGGTCGATGTGGTCCAGCCGGTACAGGTCGCGGAGTGCCTCGGCGGTTACCTGCCCAGGGGCAGTCTCCAACCCCTCGGAGAATGAGGCAAAGGTGAACGCCGCACCGGCCCTTGGCCCCAGTACCCGGCTGACCAGGCCCTCCTCTCCCATGGCGAGAGCGACGACGTGCGACGCGAGCGACCGGTCTTCAATCAGGCGCAGCACCGCCAGGTTGTCTGAGAGGCTCCGCGCGGTAGAGACCACCTTGACGAAGTCGGGCTTGAACGCCTCGATCCGGTTTGCCGCCTGATCGAGCGCCTTCGTGCGGCCAAAGTCATGAAAACTGATGAGCAATGCTGCGCCCGCGGAGCGAAGCTTGCTCAGTTGGGCAGCCTTGGCCTCCTCTGCCGATTCGACCTCCAGGTCGATAATTTGGCAACCCGCCTGTGCCGCCTTGGCAAGGATGTCGAGTTCTGCCGCCAGGGGGCCGTCGAACGCTCCTCCATTCGCCTTGCGGCGGCAGGTGGCGATTACGCTCACGTCACGGTGCTCGGCGAGAAACTGCTTCAGGTACGGTAATGCGTTGGCTGGCTTTGCAACGGAGTCAAGACGCAACTCGACGAACTTGAAGTGCCTGGCCGCTGTCTCAGCGCGCTCCATCAGTTCCGCCGGGGAGCTGCCCTGGATGGCCACACACATCTTCCCCAACCGGAGGCGCGGAGCCGCCGGAGCGGGTGGCAAAACCGGGTCTGTGACAGCCGCGTGCGTCATATGCGTTCAATTGACGCATCTTAGATGGCTTAGGTCGCCTATGCAACAGAAAGACGTGCCACGATCGTAACCCTGCCGGACTTTATGCGGCTCGGGACACGCGGGCCGGCCAGTCAAAGAATTGCACCTGCGGTGGTGCTTTGCACTGAAAAATGTGCGTACTTCGAGAATCTTGCAGGGTGTAAGCCATTTGTATTCAAGCCATTTTCGCCTATCGTACGAATGAAAAGAGAATAGAAGGGGCTAGGGTCAGAAGCAGGGATCAGTGTTCAGGGATCGGCACCCGGCCTAATAATGGGACAAGGCCGGAAATTGTGTGCAATTGGGATGTGTGGACGTCGAGCCGACACCCGGGCACAGAGGATTTCAGACGTTGGTTGTCAGCGTCGTAGCTACGGATGAGAAGACGTTGTTGATGCCGACAGCGAGGCTGCCCATTCCAGTGACGGCACCAAAAGCGATCATGGTCAGGACAAGCGAGTATTCGACGAGATCCTGGCCCTCTTCGCGGATGAGAACCTGACGCAGAAAGGAATGCAAGGCAATTTGGATTGCGTTCATACGACGCTCCTCTGGGGGTGGACTGTTTACCCAGTGTGGGTGTTTGGGACGCGGGAGGCAATCCGCACTCTGTAATCGGGAAAGCGATAATTGGTAACCGCCGCGAACTGACTGAAGGGGCAGCTTCGGCAAGAAGTGCATCCATCCCTCAGGGGCTAAAGCCCGTTATTAGGCATTCCCACGGCACAGCGAAGGCCGTGCCCCTTCAAATCGGACAGCCGTTCCTACTTCTTCGCCGTGTCGATCGAGGTCATTCGCAGCGGATCGCCGTCATGGGCTCGATCCGCGCTGCCCGCAGAGCGGGAAGCAGAGACGCAGCGCAGGAGGTGAAGGCAAGCGCCGCGATGGATGCAGCGATCACCCATGGATCGCGAGCCGAAGTAAGGAAGAGGAAGCCGGCGAGGGCGCGCGTAGCAAGCAAAGCTGCTGCAAGGCCGATGAGTGTGCCGCCCATGACCACCCAGAGATTATGGCCAAAGATCATCGCGGCGACCTGGGAACGTTGTGCACCAAGCGCCATTCGGATGCCGATTTCCGCAGTGCGGCGGGCAGTGGCGTAAGCGAGGGTGCCGTAGAGCCCGATAGCCGTAACGACGAGGGCGCAGATGGCGAAGAAGACAGCCAGCATCGTCATCATCCGCTCGGCTCCGAGGGAGTCGTCGATGATGGTGAGCATGGAAGTGACTTCGGGCGCGGGAATCTGGGGCGCCATTTGCGCGGTGATGGCGCGGACGGCGCCGGCAAGTGGACCGGAAGGCAGCGAAGTGCGGACGAAAGCGGTGAAGGAGGGCGAGTGGCTGCCATCGTCCTGCGGCATGGCGACGTAAGCCGCGGCAGGGGCGGCTGAGCGGAGGTCGCTGTACTTGGTGTCCCCGACGACGCCGACCACCTCGAACACCGCGAATTTGTCTCCTTCCTTTTGCCTGAGCGAACGTCCCAGGGCATTGCCGTTCGGGAAGAGTTGGCGCACGGCCGACTGATTCAGGATGATCTTCGGGCTGGTGGCGGGGGTATCGTTCCATGTGAAGTCGCGCCCTGCAAGGAGCGGGATGCGCATACTGCTGAAGTAGGCGGGGGCGACAGAGTTCATGTAGATGTCGTGGCTGACGCCGGACTCGTCGGTGAAGTCCTCATCCCACTCGTTGCCGGTGAGGGGGACCTGGTGTGCGTAGCTGACGCCGGTTACGGCGGGCTGATGGCTGAGCCGCGCCGCCATCTCACGATAAAAGGCGATGAGGGCGTCGCCCTTGAGACCCGCCTTATCCATTGAGAAGCTGATGTTCTCGACTCCACGCGGATCGAAGCCTTCGCCCGAGTTGTAAAGGCGGAGCAGGCTTGTGGACACAAGGCCCGCACCAACGACAAGCATCAACGCGAGGCCAACTTCGGCGCCCAGCAGGATGCGCGGCAGGATAGCGCTGCGCTCATGCGTGAGGGTGGCGTGCTGGCCATCCTTCATTCGGTCTACGAGGCGGCGCGATGTGGCCTTGATGGCCGGCGCAAGCGCGAAGAGCAGTGTGGCCAGCACCGCAGCAGCCGCAGCGAAGGCGAAGACGCGTACATCGATCGAAGTGTCAAGGTAGGTGCCCGGCCGGCCGCCGAGAAGAACGGCGGCGAGCAACCGGCTGACGACGGGCGACAGTGCGAGCCCAGCAGCTGTGCCTGCGGCGCCGAGGAGAAGGCCTTCCACCAGAAGTTGCTGGATCAAGCGGCGGCGCGAGGCGCCGAGAGCCATGCGTGTGGCCAGTTCGCGCTGCCGTGCCGTGCCTCGCGCCAGCAGCAGACTGGCGAGATTGAGGCAGGCGAGGAGCAAGATGCCGCCGCACATTACGAAGAGGGCGATGAGAGGCTTGCGGAAATTGAGACGGATGTAAGTGAACCCGGTTGAGCCGGATTGGGCGAGGAAGTGGAAGTGGCGCTCCTTTTGGCGGGCAACCCAGCGTGCGTCCGGTGCAGCTCCGAGAATCGCATTCGTGGCTGCAGAGACCTCGGAATTGGCCTGTTCAAGATTGGCGCCAGGCGCAAGGCGGCCCATGACGTTGAGCCACCAACCATGGACTCCGGCCCTAGTCATGCTGCGCTCGCCGTTGAGGACTTCTTCAACGGCGAGGGGGAGGAAGATTTGCGGGCGCTGCAGGGGGTCGGCGCCGAAGAAGCTGCGAGGCATGACGCCGGCGATAGTGAAGACGACGTTGTCGACAGTCATCTTTTGGCCGATGATGGCGGGATCGCGATGGAAGCGATTGGTCCAGAGAGTCTCTCCGATAACCGTGGCAAATCCGGAGGGGTCGCCGCCCTTGCGATCGTCTCCGACTGTGAGCGTTCGGCCAAGGAGCGGAGGCGTCTGGAGCGCATCAAAGAATGTTCCGCTGACGTATTGGCCGAAGATGACTTCAGTGGACGCGCCGCTCTTTACCTGGAACGGAGAACGGTCGAAGGCGAAGACCGTGTTGAAGGCGCTTTGCCGGCGTTCCAGCCCGCGGAAGAGCGGTTCCGGAAAGCTGAAGCCGGGCTTCGGACCTCCGAAGTTGATACCGAGCACCACGAGCCTGCCGCTTTCGGGAACAGGCAGAGGCCGCAAGAGCAGGCCGTTGATCATGGAGAAGATGGTGGTGTTGGCGCCCACGCCCAGGGCTAGCGTAAGAATGGCAGTGAGCGTGAAGCCCGGCGACTTCCAGAGCTGAAGAACGCCAAAGCGTACGTCGCGCCGCACCTGTTCGAGCAGAGGAAGACCCCGCTGCACCCGGTACGTCTCGCGTACCTGTGTCACGCCGCCGAATTCACGCAAGGCGAGACGACGCGCCTCGTCTTTCGGTACGCCACGAAGGATGTGCTCTTCGGTGGCCATGTCGATGTGCGCGCGAACTTCTTCGTCGAGGGAAGCATCGAGATTGCGTCCGCGAAACATCGCGGCGATGCGGCTGAAGAAAGTGCGAACCATGTCCACGAGCAGCTCCTATTTCGGCGCAGCAAGGAAGAGCGCCATGGTGGCCGAGATGCGCTCCCAGTTGCGGGTCTCTTCGGCAATACGACTCCGGCCGATGCGCGTGAGCGAGTAGAAACGGGCGCGTCGATTGGCCTCCGACGTACCCCATTCGGCCTTGATCCAGCCACGCTGCTCCAGTCGCAGCAGGGCGGGATATATGGTGCCCTGATTGATGATGAGGGTCTGGCCGCTTACCTGTTCGATGCGGCGCGCGATGCCGTAGCCATGCAGCGGACCCATGGATTCGAGGGTTTTGAGCACCATGAGATCGAGCGTTCCCTGAAGGATGTCCGGTTTGTTTTCGCCCATTGGGTCGTTCCTGTTGAACTTCTACATGTCGATAGTACGAATGTCAACAGGAAAGTCCAATTCTGTTCGCGACGAGCGGGAACGCTATTCTTCGCGTAGGGTTTTTGCCGGGTCAATCCTTGCGATGCGGAGGGCCGGAATGGTGGCTGCCAGCAGGGTTATCGATGCGAGCGTGCCTATGACCGCCAGCAAGCTGGGCCAGTCATATGCCTGGACTCCGTAGAGCACGCTGCGCATGGTGCGCAGGGTTCCTGCGCATAGCAGCAGGCCTAACAGCAGACCCGCAAACGCTGCCCTCACTCCCGAGCCGGAGACGTGCGCCATAGCCTGACGGATGGTGGAGCCGAGAGCAATGCGAATTCCGATTTCGCGCGTCCTTTGTGTGACCAGGTTCGCGACAAGGGCAAAGATTCCGACGCCGCTGAGGAGCAGGGCCAGGCTTGCCATCGCGCCGAGCAGGGCTACTTCGATGCGCTGCATGGAGAGAGACTCGGCCTGGAGATCGCTCAGGCGATAGAAGCCGGAGAAGGGCAGTCCGGGATCGACCGCGGCGAGGGCGCGCTGCATCTGGGCGGTCAGGCCGTCTACCGGGCCGGCGGTGCGCACGACCCAGCTTGGCTGGAACCACACGTGGACAAACAGCATCTTCGGGGCCACCTGCGCCGCCGGGATATACATGGTTTCCTGGCTTTGCAGCGGAGCAACCCGATTGAGGCCGGACTGCAGTTGAATGTCGGCGACGACTCCTACGATGACCACGCCCTTATCGAAGGTCAGCCCGATGGGATTGAGTCCCGGGAAAAATTTGCGCGCAAACGTGGCATTGATCATTGCGACCTGGCGGGTGTTCGGACCGTCAGCGCTGGTGAAGGTTCGACCGGCGATCAACGGCATCTGCAACGCTTCGAAATAGCCAGGGGTTGCATAGATGATGTCGGTTCCGATCCTCTTTCCGGTTTCTGGTCCGTCGTGTAGAACAATTCCTCCATTCAGGGCTCGTTCAAACGGCAGGCTCAGTCCGGCGCCCGCAACGGTTACGCCGGGTATGCGCTGCATGGCGGCGACACTATCGCGCATCAGGCGTTGAAATGCCGCGGGATCCTGGTATCGGGCGTCATCGAGGGATGCCTTCGCGGTCATTACGCCCTCGGGATTGCATCCCGGCGGGAGAGTCTCAAGATGGATGAGCGACCGGATCAGCAGGCCGGATCCAGCAAGGAGTAAAACCGTCAGCGCCACTTCGCCGGCAATGAGCGCCTGGCGCAGGCGAAATGGCTGCCCGATTGATGCGCCGCGATTCGTCATGGAACTACGGAGGTCCACGCGGCTTGTGAGCATTGCCGGTAACATGCCGAAAAGAATGCTAGTCAGCAGGGAAATCGCTGTTGTGAAGGCAAGCACACGTGCGTCGAGGCGGACGCCGGCAACGGGGAGGAAACCCACAGGGAGCATCGACAGTAGGCCACGTAGCGCGAGAAAGCCGACGCCAAGACCTGCGGCACCGCCAATGCAGGCGATTAGGAGATTTTCGAGCCAAAGCTGCTTCAGAATCTGCCATCGTGAGGCGCCGAGCGCCATGCGGGTCGCAATCTCGGGCAGGCGGCGAGACATGCGCACTAGCGTGAGGCCGGCGAGATTCGCGCAGGCGATCAGCAGGATGAACCCGGCAGCGAACATGAGGGCGACGGCGCGAGGTCGAAGCTCGGCTGTCTTGCCCTTTTGCAGCGGCACGGTGTAGAACATCACTTTTGTGCCGGGATTCCTGCTCTCGATCTGGGCTTCGCGAACCGCCCACAAGCGATTCAACTCAGCGTCGGCCTGCTGCCACGATGCACCATTCCGCAGTCGGACGATGGCCTCGAAATTCGTGCCCGCGCCCTCTCCGGTGCGGGTGGGCTGCAATGCGGTGTAGAGGTCGGCATTGAGCGGCGTGGTTGCGTGTTGGGGCAGGATACCGATAACGGTGTAGGGCTCTCCCTTGAGGTGGATGACCTGCCCGATCAAGCCGGGGTCGGCGGCAAAGGTATTCCGCCACGTGTCATAGCTCAGAATCGCCGCCTTCGGTCCGTTGGGGCGGTCTTCCTCGTCTGAGAAAGTGCGGCCAAGCGCGGGGCGAATTCCCAGAACATCGAAGTAGTGCGCCGAGACGCGGCCTGCATGAACGTAGTCGATATGAGAACCTGCCTGCAGATTCGCGCCGCTCGCCAGCGCCGCCGAAACCGCGGAGATCATCGAGGGCGCGTTGTCTCTCAACTGCTCCCATTGGGTTCCGTCGATCCAGCGCAGGCCATCGGAGGGATCCGGGCCCTGAGCGCGCTCGAAGATGGTTCCGATCCGATCCGGCTCGGGGTAGGGAAGTGCCTTCAGGATCAGCGCATTCACAATCGAAAAGATCGCGGTATTCGCGCCAATTGAGAGGGCCAGAGTGACGACGACCGTGGCCGTGAAGCCCGGGTTGCGGCTCAGCTGTCGCCGAGCCAAGAGTAGATTTCGCCAAAAAGAACTCAGCAAATTCATTCCGGGGCGCCTCCAGACAGGACGGATTCTCGCGGAGATCTTCGGAGCATTCGGACTGCCATAACGGCTAAGCGTGCACAGCACAACGGAAGGGCTGGGGAAAACCGTCCAGCCTAGAAAAACTTCCCTTAGGGGCTAAAGCCCGAGTTGATTCTGGGCCGCTTACGGCATGGAGGAAGCCGCGCCCTTTCAAAACCGAGGTCGTGCCCTCACATAAGACATGCTGGAACCGGATGCCTGGCATCCATGAAATGTCCGATTGCGGGACAAGCTGTTCACTCGCGGACGGCCCCTCCCGGTGCCCGTCCCCGAAAGTACAAGCATTCGGGCGGCTTTGTTCCAGAAGCGGGAAACGCCGAATGGATTCTGTTGGTCTAAAACTTCCGATAAGCCGGGAAATTCCCAGGAAGCACATCAAATTGCTCCAGAGCAACGACGCCTACTACATGATCGATGCGAATATCAAGGCACATCATCCCTGTGCTGCACACACGTCTTTCAGAATGCGTTTTGGATTGCGAACTGGTGGATGCGATCGAGGCCCTCTCGAGACTCCGTCAAGTCACAGCGCAGCGAGTCCTTTTCCGACAAGGCCAACCACCCAGTAGACTGTTCCTGTTAAAAGCCGGTGATGTAGTGTTGACAAGCAGGCTTGCCGACAAGTCAGTGTTGGGTTTCCGAGCTGCTCCTGGATCCTTGATCGGTCTTCCCGCCGTCGCGGGGAACCGACCTTACGGCATGACAGCAACGGTGACAAAGAACTCCGATCTGCATGCAATCTCGGTTTCTACTTTCCGGGAGATCGTTGGCAGCAATCCTCGTTTGTCTTTCAGGGTCCTGGAAATACTTGCAGGTGAGGTGAGGTCGGCGCGCCACCTTGCATCCACCGCGCTGTCGACGATCGCGAGTTAAGGTACTCTCTCACTGCCTGTCGCCTGCTGAAGTTCGCGACGGCGAGTCCGCGACGGGCGGCCTTTGCCCCGGATGTGGCACCCTAGAATCTGGAGGTTGTGCCACATGCCTGCTGAAACCGTCGCGGCCACTCAAGTCAGCAAAGAGGTTCATTCCTGGGAGGCCGGCGGGGCCATGTCGCCCGAAGCCCTTACCGCCTGGGTCGGCGCGAGGCTAGCGGGCCATGAAGCTGCGCTTGCGGCACTGCTTGCCGTTGAAGGCCCGCGAACGATTGAGAACACGTTACGGCTTTACGATGCGGCTCTCGAGCAACTGAGCCTGGCCGGGGCGCAGGCCGGCGTGCTGAATTCGGTCGCCAAGGAAAAGGCTGTGCGCGACCAGGCCCAGATGGAGGCGCAGCGCGTCGCTATGGCCGGCAGTGCGTTGAGCCTGAATCGCGGTGTTTATGACGCGCTGGTGGCGATGGACATAAGCAGTGCAGACTCCGCGACGCGCCATTTCGTGGAGCGCACGCGGCTGCAATATCGACTGTCCGGCGTGGACAAAGACCAGGCTACACGCGACCGTCTACAGGCACTGCACGAGAAAGCGACGAAGCACTCGCTCGACTTCAGCCGCAACATCCAGGAGGGCGGGAAGACCATTGTCGCCACCTTATCGGAACTCGATGGCTTGCCGCCGGACTACCTGAGCCGCCATCAGCCCGACGCGCGCGGGCAGATCACGCTGACGACAGATCAGCCGGACATGCAGCCGGTGATGACGTTCGCATCGGATCATGATCTGCGTGAACGTATGTTCCTCGCGTACAACACGCGCGCTTATCCAGCGAACCAACAGATCCTGCTTGACCTGCTGGCAACCCGGCAGGAGATTGCATCGGTGCTTGGCTTCAGCAGCTGGGCCGATCTCGCAACGGCCGACCAGATGATGGGCTCGGCGGCCAATGTGCGCAAGTTCCTGGCGAGGCTCGAAGAGGCAAGCCGTGATGGCGCAGTGCGCGAACACGAGCTGGTGCTGGAGTTCGTGCGTAGCAAGCAGCCCGGCCTCAAAGCCATCGATATCACCAGCCGCGGCTACTGGTACGAGCAGTTTCGGCGCTCGGCGTTCGATTTTGATTCGCAGTCGGTGCGGCCGTACTTCCCGTACAAGCAGGTCGAGGCGGGCGTGCTTGAGACCGCGGCGAAGCTGTTCAAGATTGAGTTCCGCCGGTCGGATGCGGCTGGGTGGGACCCTGCGGTGAGTGTGTACGACGTGTATGAAGAAGGTGTGCATGTCGGGCGCTTTTATCTCGACATGCATCCCCGCGATGGCAAGGACAAGTGGTTCTCTGCTGCGCCGGTCGTGACCGGCGTGCGCGCGCGCTACATGCCTGAAGCTGCACTAATCTGCAACTTCCCTGGAGGCGATCCAGACGACCCAGGCTTGCTGCAATACAGCGACGTGGTGACGTTCTTCCACGAGTTCGGGCATCTGATGCACGCGATTCTCGGCGGGCAGACGCAGTGGGCCGGCGTATCGGGATTTGCGACCGAGGGAGACTTCATCGAGGTGCCATCGCAGATGCTCGAAGAGTTTTTCCGCGATGAGAACCTGCTGCAGACCTTCGCGAAGCACTACGAGACCGGCGAGGTGCTGCCGTCAGAAATTATCCGCAAGATGAAGACGGCGGGCTCGTTCGGTCGCGCCGACTGGGTGCGGACGCAACTCTACTACACGACCTTGTCGCTTGATCTGCACGACCAGGACCCGGCCACGATCGATCTAGACGAGATTACGAAGCGGCTCTACACATCTCTGGTGCCGTGGACGTGGCTCGATGGCAACCGCATGTACGCGAGCTTCGGGCATCTCACCGGCTACTCGTCGAACTACTATACGTACGCGTTCGACAAGGTCATTGCGCTCGACTTCTTCGGACAGTTCGATCCCGCCGATCTGCTGGGCTGCGACGCAGGGGCGCGGTATCGCAAGTTGGTGCTGGAGCAGGGCGGGTCGAAGCCGGGGCGCGAGATGGTGCGAGATTTCCTCGGCCGCGACGAGGAGTTTGCTGCTTTTTCGAAGTGGCTCAATGAGGAGTTTGAAAGCCAACTGATCAGTGCTACGGCGTAGAATCGGTTCATTTCCCCGGGAGGTCCGATGGCGCTTTACAACATGGCTCAAGTCAATATCGGCCGGATCCGCGCCGAGTTGAATGATCCGATGATGGCCGGATTTGTGAACCGGCTTGACGAGATCAATGCGCTCGCCGACGCGAGTCCGGGCTTTGTGTGGCGGCTCGTTGTTAGCGACGGCAATGCGACGTACCTCAGACCATTTGAAGACCAGCGAATGCTGCTGAACATGTCGGTATGGGAGTCGGTTGAGCAGTTGAGGCAGTTCGTCTATCAGACAGCTCACGTGGAACTGGTACGGCAAAGACACGCCTGGTTTGAAAAGCTGACCGAGGTTTACACCGCGCTCTGGTGGGTGCCGATTGGGCATATTCCCAGCGCAGATGAGGCCAAGCGAAGGCTTGCGCATCTTGACGCATACGGGCCGACGCAGTTTGCGTTTACGTTTCAAGCGGTGTTTCAGCCGGATGAGAAATTTCAGCAGGGAATCGACTGGGGTTCATTCCGGCCGTGTCCTGCAGTCTGAGCTGCTGTTATGAACTCTGCTGATTTCCGCCGAGTTGCACTCAGCCTCGAAGGGGCCGAAGAAGGATCGCATATGGGCCAGGCGGATTTCCGCGTCGGGGGGCGAATCTTTGCCACGCTCGCGGCAGAGATGCAGGGCTACGGAAACCTGATGCTCACCCCGGAGCAGCAGGCTGCCTTTGTTGCGGAAGCCCCGGACGTCTTTGTTCCGATACCCGGCGGTTGGGGCAAGAACGGCGCAACGCATGTTGTGCTCGCTGCGGCGAATGAGGACTTGCTGCTCGGCGCATTGTTTACGGCATGGAAGCTTCGCGTGGAGAAGAACGAGAAGACACGGTCGAGGCGTGGGACTTCATCAGTCGTAGCACCCCAGGTCTCCAAAGGAAGGCGATCTGGGGCACCCGGTCTCGAGCCAAAGGAGCGACCATGACGGGAAATTCATCCGCTGCGGCAACAACTTCTCATCGTTCGATCGATAGTCCTTGACTCATTCTTCTGCGATCTGCCAGATCTGTGGGGGTCGTTCCGAGCATTCTTCGAAACGTTCGAGTAAGATGGGCGGCATCGGAGAATCCCGCGATATGCGCGGCTTCGGTGGCGGTTTTTCCATTCATGAGCTCAGATGATGCGCGTTGGAGCCGGAGCCAAAGAACGTAGGGTCGTACCGGAACTCCCACCGACTCTGTGAACACATGCATCAATCGCGATGGCGAAAGGCCGGAGATAGCGGCCAAAGTTTTCAGCGAATGGTCCCCTCCGTGACTGAGGTTTTCGCGAAGGTATTTGAGGACGCGCCTGACCCGCGGGTGAATCTTTACTGCTCCGCGACCATTCAACAGATCTCTGTGCACCCAGCGTTCCACGCGCGCTTGGGTCAGCAGAGAACCGAGCGCCAAACGCCAGCGGTCGACCTGCTTTGCGGGAACACGGAAGATATCATCTTTGATTCGTTCCATGAGAGCCGTACCCAGTTCGCTTTCCGGATCAAAAAATCCGACAACCAGTGTTTTGCCTTGGGCGTCGACTTCATGATCCGCATCGGGGCGGATCAGCGCGGCCCCGCATGTTTTCCATGCGTCGCTATGACCACGTCGAATCCGAAGTTTGCCCTGCGTTACCATCACGAGCTGGACACAGTGATGACTATGCCGGTCGGATGTAAACCCTGGTCCCCAGACAATCATCGCTGCCGGCCAGACCCAGGCGCCGGGATTTGGAGGGATTAGCATGGAGCCGAATCACCGCAGGTTGTGGAATACCTGAACGCCGTGGTCCGCTGACCAAAAGATTGCAGCCAGTTTATACAAGTGCGAATGCCGTACACGAATTATGCTCGAAAGGTCTAGTAAAGAGACGCAGAAAGTATCGCCAGTCTACACGTTCTCAGCTGCAACATTCTGGGTCAAATCAGATCTTCGATGAGCCAACGCCCTTCTTTAACGGACCTGCCCCGCAACGGCGAACACCATGTGATTAACGATGAGACCGTGTGGATAAAGCAAGCGCGCCAAAGTGATCTGGATTGCTCTGCTGATCATCCGGACGATAGGTTTGAAACGCCCCATCCAGGGTGTGTCTGCCCAGAGTGTACAGAGCGTTTCCGCCTTCGAACCCTGGTGGCTGAACTGCTCTACAAGAATCAGATTCTCCGTTTCGATCTAAAGTCCGCACAGGAGCAGCTTACGAAAACTGCAGTTCCAGGGGAGATCGGCCGACCTGTGAAGTCTACGAACGCGAGAGCTGAAGGAGATGTTCCTTCAAGCGTATGACCGCCTGATGATGTCGGAGGCGAGTTGATTTCTGAAAGTTTTCTCTCAACGAAAAGGAGTTCTTGTGAAAATCGCAGTCATCGGAGCAGGTAACGTGGGCGGAACGCTCGGCACGGCGTGGGCAGCCCGCAGCCATCAAATTGTCTTCGGCGTGCTGAATGTCAACGAAGATAAGGTCACAAAGTTGATCGGCGGCATCAAGGGACAAGCGAAGGCCACCGACATTCCCGATGCGGTCGCGCAATGCGAAGTCGTCGCGCTGGCGGCGCACTGGCAGGGTATCCACGAGACACTGCAATCGGCGGGCAGTTTTGCCGGCAAGGTTGTGATTGACGCGATGAATCCGCTGGAGATGTCACCGGCGTTTTTGGAAAAGGGATTGTTGGTAGGCCATACCACGTCCGCCGGGGAGCAGGTCGCCCAGTGGCTACCTGGCGCCAAAGTGGTGAAAGCGTTCAACACTATTGGTGCTCAGAATATGGCCAATCCTAAGTTCGGCGGACAGAGCGCCACCATGTTCATCTGTGGCGATGACAAAGACGCGAAGAAGACCGCTAAGCAATTGTCCGATGAATTGGGATTTGAAACCGTAGATGCCGGACCGCTCAAGACCGCGCGTTTGCTTGAACCGATGGCAATGCTCTGGATGCAGTTAGCCTACGGCACTGATATCGGTCCGAACTTTGGATTCAAGATGATCCGGCAATGAGCTCTTCTTTGTGGGCGCGCTGCGCACAGCATGGAAGCTTCGCATTGAAAAATAACCCAAAAGACGCGGCCTCAGCGTGGGATGCCGTCATCCTCATCATCCCAGGTCTCCAAAGAAAGGAGGCCCTTCGACAAGCTCAGGGCAGTGTACCTACTCATTCAACGCAACCCCTTCCAAAAACAGAGTCTGCAGGTGTAAGAATGGGTGCGAGGATTCCCTTTGCGACTCTGGTTTTCGTCTGCCAGCGAGGTGCCGATCTATCGGCAGCTGGTTACGCAGGTGGTTCTGGCCATTCTCAGCGGCGACATCTCGCCGGGAGACCGCCTTCCGAGCACACGCGAATTGGCACGCCGCTTCAGTATTCATCCCAACACCATCAGCGCCGGCTATCGCGAGCTTGAGCGTGAAGGCTGGACGGAATACCGGCACGGCAGCGGCGTGTACGTGAAGAACAACAACGCTAAGCCGCCGTCAACGCCCGCGCAGATTCTCGATCAGCACATTGCAGGATTCTTCCGCGCCGTTCGCGACCTGAATATGCCCTCGGCCGATGTGCGTCATCGCGTCGCGCAGTGGCTCGCATCGCCGCCGCCCGATCACTTCCTGATTGTCGATCCCGACCCGGAGGTCCGCGAGATTCTTCTTACCGAGATTCAGCCGCTTGCCAGGATGCCGGTTTCGGCCACATCGCTTGAAGACTGCGCGAATCCGGAGACGCTTCTCGCTGCGATTCCCCTGTGTCGTCCCAGCCAGGCGAATGCTGTCCGTGCTGTCCTCCCCGCAGGCGTCGAACTCATCACGCTTCAGATCCGCTCCGCCCGCGCATGGCTTGACTCCTGGCTCTCTTCGCTCAAGGGCGGACTCATCGGCGTGGCGTCGCGCTGGCCCGACTTCGTCGAGATTGCACGCACGGTCCTCGAAGCCGCGGGCGTCGAGAACGAGCGGCTCGTGCTTCGAAATGCCACGCGCCCGCGCTGGGTGCGGGGCCTCGACCAGACCGCGGCCATCATCTGCGATGCTCGAACCGCAGCCGGGGGCAAGCTCCCGCATGGGCCCCGCATCTTTGTCTTTCCCTTCCTTGCCGACGGCGCCCGCGCCGAACTCAGCCGGTTTTGCTAGACACCGCAGTTTTGTGACACTCGCGAAACTGTACGGAGCAGCCGTTTCCCGCCTCCTCATTTAGCTAAGCTCGCACCATTCGCTCTTCCCCCGAGGAGGTTGAACTCAATGGTGCGCTACCTTATATCGCTCAAGTGGGACGGCTTCATTTGCTCAACCGTCATCCGGGCTTTTGAGGCTTACGGATCGGCGCTGGTTGGAATCACGCCTTCGGAGCTGCCGGACAACAGCTCAGAAGAATCTTCGGGCACGCATTTCAGAGCAGTGCAGAGAGGGTGATGCAATGCCAACAATCAATCTGATTGCCGGATGGCTTGGAATGCTGGCCGGGGTCCTTTCCGGCGCCGTCGTCGGTCTCTTTTTCCATCGCGATGACTGGATGGGAGGATACGGCTCGTATCGGCGGCGGCTAATGCGCCTGGGGCATATTGCTTTCTTCGGTCTCGGGTTTCTGAACCTGATGTTTGCAGCGACCTCAGCGCAGCTCTATCTGCGCGGCAACTACGCTGCGCTTGCGTCGGCGGCGCTCGTCGTTGGCGCCATTGCGATGCCGGTGTGCTGTTTTCTCTCGGCATGGCGAAAGCCCTTGCGGCACCTCTTTCCGGTTCCGGTTCTCGCTGTGACGACGGGCATTCTTTCAATTCTTGCCGGATGGTGGAGACGATGAAACTCGGTCTGATTGCGATGAGTGGGGTTCGGGTACGTAATCCCGAACTTCTGGCGCTGGGCCTTACACTTCCCGGCTTTGTGGAGCGCAGCAAAGTCATTGCATCGCTGCCCAGCCTGGGCCTTCTTACGCTTGCAGGATTAACGCCGCGAGACGTGGACCTTCAGTATCTCGAGGTCGCCGATCTTGCCCAGGTCAACGGCGTCCCGCAGGAATTCGATGTGGTTGCCATTTCCAGCTTCTCCGCGCAGATTCGCGAAGCCTACGAGCTTGCGGACCGTTATCGGGCGCTGGGCACCCGTGTCATTCTCGGCGGCCTGCATGTGACCGCTTTGCCGCTGGAAGCTCTGCGCCACGCCGATGCTGTGGTTGTAGGTGAAGGCGAATCTGTGTGGCCGGCAGTCATCGCCGATCTGCGCACGGGAAGCCTGAGACCGGTCTACGATGCCCGCGGCACGAATTACAACTTCGCAGATTCCCCGATGCCGCGCTTCGATCTGCTCGACATCGAGAGATACAACCGGCTTACGGTGCAAACGCAGCGCGGCTGTCCGTTCCGCTGCGAGTTCTGCGCTGCATCGATCCGCATCTCTCCGACGTACAAGATCAAGCCGGTCGAGCGCGTCATCGCCGAGATTCAAAGCATCAAGTCGCTCTGGAAGCGACCGTTCATCGAGTTTGCGGACGACAACACCTTCGTCAACAAAGCCCACTCGAAAGAATTGTTGCGCGCCGTCGCCAAAGAGGGCATCCGGTGGTTCACCGAAACGGACCTCTCGATTGCAGACGATGTTGAGCTGCTCGATATGTTGTGCAATGCGGGTTGCGCGGAGATTCTGATCGGCTTTGAAGGAACAACCTTCTCAGGAATCGACGGCGTCGAGCAACGAACGAACTGGAAGGCTAAGAGAGCCGAATCCTATCTCGAAGCGATTCGCAGGATCCAGGATCGCGGCGTGAGAGTGAACGGATGTTTCGTCCTCGGCCTCGATGGGACAGGCACCGAGTCTTTCGATGCGGTTTGGGAGTTCGTCCAGCAGAGCGGGCTCTACGACATTCAGATCACCGTGCAGACGGCGTTTCCCGGAACGCCGCTCTACGCCCGTCTCAAGCAGGAGGGCCGCATCCTTCGAGACGAAGCATGGGAGCTGTGCACTCTCTTCGACGTGAATTTTCGACCGGCGAGAATGAGCGTCGCCGAGTTGGAAGCGGGGCTGAGAAGCCTCATGGGTCGCATCTACTCCGACGAAGTGACCAAGGCTCGGCGCGCGGCATTTCATCGCAACTACCGTCGAAAGCTCCGCCAGCGGACTGCTGTATCAAGCACGACAGCAACCGGGTACGGCAGGCGTACCCAGATCTAAGCAAGGAGAAAAACAATGGAGCTGTGGGATGCGCTGAAAACTCCGATGATCGTCTCGGTCGAGCTTTCCTGGCTCGGGGCCCTCATTGCTTGTCTGCCTACTCTTGGACTCGGATTCTCACTCGCCCCGCCTGTGCAACGGCGAAACTACGTCATCGCAGGGCTTTTGGGAGGAATCGCAGGAGAGTTCTGTTCCGTCCACTGGTTTTTTCTCAGTCTGTGGTCGTGGTGCCGCAACCAGCCTCAACCATGCAGCGATCCTCGCGGAGATGTGGCACTCATCTACCTCATCCCGCTCGGAGCATGCTGCGGCAGCCTGCTCGCGCTGATCTGGACCTGGCTGACGTTGAAGATTCCGGAACGGAGCGCGTGGTCGGCGGTGTGCGTCTACTCCGGGCCCAGTCGGGTTCGAAACTGGAGTTGCGCGATTGTCCGTCAACTCTCCTTCTGGCCCCTGATGATGTGGCTGATATACGGACTGGTGGCTCAAGTCTAAGCCGGACACTTTGAAACTCCAGCACTTTCCCATTGGTATCAGGGCCTCTGGTCATAGGCAGCTTGCATCCACCGCCCCGCTGCATGACAATGGCGTGCGAGAAAACATCCTCTAAAATCAGGCAGCAAACGCCGGTTCACGCAATCGAAAGGTCCTGGCCATGGCTTCAGAATTGCGCTTCGTCTCTCTTCTTCTCTTCGCCGCCGCGATTGTTCCGGCATCGCCGCAAGCCGAACACCGGACCACGCCGGGACCCGGACCGGGGGGCGTAGCACAGGTTACATTTCTCGCACACCGTCTCGGCACGGACCATGCCGAGGGCGTCACGACGCTCGACATGAACGGGGACGGATATCCCGACATCCTCAGTGGGGCCTACTGGTATGAGAACCCCGGCCCCAATGGCGGCGAGTGGAAGCGTCATCAATATCGCGAGGCGGGCACAGTCGGCGAGTTTGTCGCCGACTGCGGCGAGTGGACGATTGATGTGAACCACGACGGCGCGCCCGACGTGGTGACGGCCAGCTGGCAGACCAACGGCATCTGGTGGTACGAGAATCCCAAGCAGCTCGGCGCCGAATGGAAGAAGCACCTCATCACCGACAGTTATGACACCGAGGGCGGTGTGATGGCCGACATTAACGGCGACGGCGTGCCCGACCTGATCTTCGCGCACTACAATCACTCGGGGCTTATCTGGATTGATTTCGCGGGCCCCGAGCCCAAGGTGCACCACGTCGGCGACGCCGAGATGGACGGCCACGGCGTGGGGGTTGCCGACATCGACGGCGACGGTCTGGCCGACATCCTTACGCCGAACGGCTGGCTCAAGCAGGTCGATGCGAACAAGGGCAACTGGGAGTGGCATCCGGACTGGAAACTGGATGACGCCGGGTTTCCGATCATCGGCTACGACTTGAACAAAGATGGAAAGACCGACGTGATCTTTGGCCAGGGTCACAGCTACGGCCTCTACTGGCTCGAGCAGATTGGCGATGGTGACAACCGGCACTGGGTGCGCCGTGCGATCGACGAGTCGTTTTCGCAGGTGCATGCGCTCAAACTGGTGGATATCGACGGCGATGGCGAGCCCGAGTTACTGGCAGGCAAGCGCTACCGCGGCCACAACGGCAATGATCCCGGCTCTTACGATCCGCTGGTGATTTACTACTACAAGATCGACCGCAAGACGGCGACTTTCAGTCGATACCCGATCAGCGTCAACGGCACAGCGGGTGCAGGAACCCAGTTTGTGGTAGAGGACATTGACAAAGACGGCGACCTCGATATCGTGGTGGCCGGAAAGACAGGCGTACACCTCCTGGAGAACCTGAAGATCGACAAAGTGTCGAAGGATCAGCGAGAAAAAGAGCTCCTGCTGGATAAGAACTGGCCATTCCAGGGGGAGGGGCCTGAGGTGAAACAGGAGGAGGCGCCTAAGCCGCCGACGCATTGATTTCCGTGGAAACGGATCGGTCCAGGCATCCAATCTCACTATCTGGGAATCCAACTTTGGCGGGTAAGCGATGGAAATAGGGGTCCTTATTGGAGTTTTCCTCAGATTTCCACAGATAGATGAGTGTGAGTCGATATTTTCGGGTCACGAGAGCAACGTTTCGAACCGGGACGCATCTGAATAAGTAATTAGCAGAGGCTTCCTCGAATTTGGCCCCTCCAAGAAAGGTTTCTACTCCTTTGAGGGTCTGTTTAGGACCCCTTCTCTCGACCCCTTCAGGACCTCCCTCCCAATAATGCCTCTCGAGCGGGCCCACCGGAAGGTGGGCCCAATCGCTCTTCAGGCGTTGGCGCTACCTCTAAAATCGAGTTGTGAAGCAGCTTCCCACCTCCCCCCAGGCAGAAGTCGATCAGAATCTTAGCCGGATTGATGCAGTCCTTCAGGCCGGCGGACTGCGGCGTAGCCGCCGCGACTCGCCCGCCGGAATTACCACCCGCCTTCGAAAGCTCCGCAAGGACGTCGCTGCAAAACAAGAACTTGTCACACCCGAGCCAACTCCGATCATTTGCAGTAATGGTGTTGGATTACTGAAAGTCCCGGCATGGCGTGACCGCAAAGGCCTGAGTAGCTGGCTCTGGCACGGATTCAGCACGCGGCTTGGCGGCGTCAGCCGGGCCTACGGCGCCGAAGAATCGCCCGGTGAGTTGAATCTCGGCTTTACAGCCACCGATGCTTGCGAGGCCGTTGTTGAGAACCGCCGCCGGCTGGCCGAGGCCGTGACCGGTGCGGCGTCTACTTCAATCCTGAGCTTGCGGCAGTTCCACTCCAATCTGGTGGTGATTGCCGGGAGAGAAGATGTGGAACGTGGACCTTGGAGGGCTGACGGCGCGATCACAGCAACTCCAGGCCTGCTTCTTGCAATACAGACCGCCGATTGCATTCCTGTTCTCGTTGCAGATAAGAGGCGTCGGGTTGTTGCGGCCTTTCACGCGGGCTGGCGTGGAACAGTGAAGCGCATTGTTGAACAGGGCGTGGGGCGCATGCGGCTCGAGTTTGGCTGCCGTACCGAGGATATGATTGCGGCGATCGGTCCCGGAAACAGCCAGTGCTGCTATGCCGTTGGCGAAGAGGTTCTCTCCGAGTTTGAATCGCAGTTCAGCTATGCGGGCGAACTCGTCCGCGAGGTCTTCGACTCTGACCCGGTGCGCACGAAGTACCCGATGCTGTTTCTTACCCAGCGCGCTCCCGGCCACTCACCCATCGGACCGCAGCTTCACCTCGACCTCATTGAGGCGAATCGCCGCCAGCTTCTCGATGCGGGGCTGAAGGCTTCGGCAGTCAGCATCACCGGCGGATGCACAAGCTGCCACGCGGATCTGTTCTTTTCGCATCGCGCATCGCGCGGCCACACCGGGCGCATGATGAGCGCGATCGGGATTCGAGACTAATCGTCGACCCGGCTAGGAACCCGAGTTTCCTCGAGACTCGATCGCCGTCGAGGCTCGGAGACCGGCTTGTGCTTAATGAGAAGCACTTCGTTTCCGACTTCGCTGTAGATCATTTCGTCTACAATTCCGCTGGCGATGAGGATTCCGTACCCGCCGGGGCGCATTCCGGATCTCTTGCGGATCTCGATGTGGCCGGTCATGTGCTCCGGCGGGTACGAGATCGCCGCGTGCGGAAGCGCATCCGGATGAAACCCCTTTCCTGGATCCGAGATATAGAAAACGAAGGCGCGCGCCGTGCGAACCGCGGCAATCTCCAGCAGCTTTGAGGGATCGTTTTGAGCGCCATGCTCGATCGCATTTTGCAGGATCTCTTCAAACGCAACCATCATCTCTCCGGGCGGGCGCTCCGGCATTGTCATCTGGAATTGCCTGAAGAATGCACTCAGGCGGTCGGCATTCAACAGATCGCTGTTCATCCGAACCGAGATCCAATCGCGATCAGCGGAAAGCACCTCGATGCCAAGATTGGAGTTGTCGGCGTCCATCGCGCTAGCCGCATATCTTGCAATCTCGGTCGCGTTGAAAGGCGCAACCTGGCAGAGAAAGACTCGCTGACGCAAGACCGCGATGAGATCTTCGGGCGTACCGCTAGGAGCGAGTAAGATCATGCGCACGCCGGGCCTGACGCGCCAAATTTCATCCACCAGCGCGAGATCCTCTCGAATGCTCGTATTCGGGTCGGTGATGACGACATCGTATCGAATTTCCCGCAGTTGTCGAAGGGCGTCGGCGCTCCCGGCGGCGTGATCGAATGAGCAGTGAAGGCTCGTCAATTGCTGTTCGAGATCTCCGACCGAGCCTGCATCGAGGCCGATCAGCAGAAGACGCGAGTCAGAGGAATGATGTCGATCGTCACGGGGTTTGGATTTCTCTGAAAGACCCATCTGTCTGCACTTCCAAATGGAATTCTTTCGAGTACAGTGCACTCGCAGATAATCTACATCGTCCGGCGTCCGAATGCGAGCATCGCGAACGAATTTTCGCAAGACACGACGCAAGCACACCAGGGAACTTGCGCACAAACACTCTTCTGCCGATTGCCTTCTCACGGTGAGCAATGCGGTCAGCAGACTGTGCCTCAGGTTGGTCTGTTGTGATTCGCTTACGACGTGGTCTTGGCGGCTTCTCCGGGATTGACCAGATCGCGGAGCTCTTTCGATGGCTTGAAGTAAGGAACGCGCTTGGCAGGGACTTCTACTCGCTCGCCGGTCTTTGGATTGCGGCCGATGCGGGGATTGCGCTGGCGAATGCGAAACGAGCCAAAGCCGCGGATTTCGATTTTGTCGCCGCTCTGCAACGCAGAGATCACGGAATCAAATACGGTCTCCACGATGACCTCGCCATCGCGGCGTGTCAGGTCGCCCAATCGGGTGACCTTTTCCACCAGATCTGCCTTCGTCATGTGCTCTGGCCTCCGTACCACAGGATAAACGCATTCTACACATAGAGTTAAGAAAATTTCCTATTCTTCCGTCAAATCCCCTGCCGAACTGCAAACGAGCCGGGTGGGCAGCCGGCATTTCCCGGCGAGCCGGCGCGTTCCTTGCTGCGGGACGGGTTATCATGACGAGAGTCTTCCCCGTGTGCCTTCGGCATCGACCAGGGAAGGAGTGAACATCGTTCGTGCAATACCCCAGGTACAGCATCGTAATCCCGGCGTACAACGAGAGCGCTCGCATACCCGCGACGCTGCGGTCGGTGGTGGAGTGCGTGCGGGCCAACCAGTGGCCGGCCGAGGTCATCGTGGTCAACGACGGCTCAATCGACTCCACCGCTCAGGTCGTGCGCGATTTCTCGCTCCAGGCGCCCGAGGTTCGCCTGCTCGAAAACCCCGGCAACCGCGGCAAGGGATACAGCGTTCGCGCCGGAATTCTGCGTGCCCAGGGCGAAATCGTGATGTTCACCGATGCGGATCTTTCCGCGCCGATGGAAGAGGCCGAACTCCTGTTTGCAGCAATCGCCAACGGCGCGGATATCGCCATCGGTTCGCGGTGGGTCGAGAGCGGCCGCCAGACCGCACGCCAGCCGCTGTACCGCCAGTTCTTCGGCCGCTGTTTCAATCTCGTATGCCGCATGGTGATGAATCTGCCCTTTGCCGATACGCAATGCGGATTCAAAGCCTTCACGCGTACGGCAGCGCAAACCGTCTTTCAGCTTCAGACCATCGAGCGCTGGGGCTTCGATCCGGAGATTCTGTTCATCGCCATCAAGCGCGGCTTTCGCATCGTCGAGGTGCCGGTGAGCTGGGCGCACGATGAGCGCTCCCGCATCAGCTATCTCCGAGACGGCATCCAGATGCTGAAAGAACTCGCCATCGTACGCTGGAACGCGCTGACCGGCGTGTACAGCAGGAGCATCAAAGCGACCCTTCGAACCGGCGAGAGCCGGTGAATGCCTTTGCCGTGGGCGCTCCGAATCTCCGGCATTTGTTTTTCTCCGTATCTGCGTCCCGTAATGGTACGGTGGACTGGAAGTCCAGAGAGGTTGCCTCGTCCAATGGTTTGCTCTTCGGCTTCGATCGGGCCCGCGAGATCTCCACAGCCGCGCTACGGCTATTGTCGAGGCCGCGAAGGTTCGGCCAAGAGGATGACGTTACTGTCGTTTGCGTCAGCCGCGTTGCAACAAAGGAAATAAGAGCTGAACCGGTCACGTTCAGCGAGCAGGTGGGCGAGATGACGCAACATCCGCTGCCTGAGTGACGCTGCATATCTCCGGAACTTCCCACCTGCCAGTCTCGCCGGACCGGAAGACCGCTTCGATGACGGCCATGTTGGCGATTGCTTCCTCGAGCGGAACGGGGACTTCGCCGCCTTCGAGCACGGCGCGTGAGAAGTCATCGCCCTGCAGAGTGTACTGGTCTGCTGTCGGAAACTCTTCGGTCCTGATTCCGCTGCCGAACAGCTCGCCGGTCTCGTCGATGAAGATGCGCGTAGGCCGGTCCTTCGGCGTGTTGAAGGGAATTTCGATCTCGATTCGGCCTTTCGTCCCAAAGAACTGCACGCGCTGGTAAGGAACGAGCTGTGTGCTGCAGGTGAAGATGGCCTGGCCGTCTTCGAAGTCCAGCAGCGCAGAGGTGAGCCGGTCGACGTGAAACAGAGGATCGCGTTCGACGAGCCCGATTACGCGCTTCGGTTCCTGCCCGAATCCGTACCGCGCTGCCTGGATGCAGTAGCAGCCGATGTCGAGCAGCGCGCCTCCGCCGCACTCTACCTGGTTACGAATGTTTGCCGGGTCGTCGTTGAAGTAGCTGAAGAATCCGGCGACCGATCGGAGCTGCCCGATGCGCCCCGCGCGCAGCAGTTCGGCGACGCGCAGCCACTGCGGCGCACTGCGTATCATGAATGCCTCGCCAATCTTCACGCCGGTTCGTTCGCGCACGGCCAGCAGCGTCATCGCCTCGGCGACCGTAAGGCTGATCGGCTTTTCGCAAAGGACGTGCTTGCCTGCCTCGGCCGCCTTCGCCGTCCATGGCACGTGGAACTGGTTGGGCAGGGGATTGTAGATCGCGTCGATCTCAGGGTCGGCCAACAACTCCTCATAGGAGCCGTAAGCTTTTGGAATACCCAGGTCGGAGGCGGCCTTGCGCGCCAGCGACAGGTCGCGCGACGCAATGGCGTCCACAGCTGTGCACTGCCCGTGTTGCATGGCCGGCAAAACCTTCTTGATTCCGATGTTTGCGGTGCTCAGAACACCCCAGCGAAGCTTTTTCTGCATGCAGGAATGATAATGGCAGCGGAAGGCCCAGATGGAATTGAAGGCGCACTCTCGAAAGAGTGCGCCCCGAGCTTCCGATCCAGAAATCAGAAGCCGTTGAGCCTGGCCTGCGCGAAGCCGCCGCGGAGGTTCGCGACATCTTCGAAGCCGCTGCCCTTCAGCGCGCGCGTGGCGAGATAGCCGCGCTGGCCCTTCTGGCAGTAGACGAGGATTCTGCGATCGCGCGGCAACTCGCCGAGCCGGTCGCGGAGTTCACCGAGTGGAATATGTGCCGCATTTCGGAGCAAACCGGATTCGGCTACTTCGCTGGTCTCGCGCACATCGAGAAGGAACTCTCCATTCGGCTTCCAATCTTCAGGCGAGACTGTCGCCACATCGCCGCGTACGATGTGATCGGCAACAAAGCCGGCAGTGTTGATCGGATCGTTGGCCGAGCCGAACGGTGGTGCGTAGGCCAGGTCGAGGCTTTCGAGATCGAAGACGGTCATTCTGCCGGCGATCGCCGTGGCAAGGACGTCGGTGCGCTTGTCCACGCCGTCTTCGCCCACGATCTGAGCGCCGAGCAGGCGCCCGGTTCCTTCTTCAGCGATGATCTTAATCGTCATTGGCCTTGAGCCGGGATAATAGCCCGCGTGATTTGGGTCAATCGTAACGCTGGTGAAGAAGCTGAATCCGGCTTTGGCAGCCTGCGCACTGTTCAGGCCGGTGAACCCTGCGGTCATCTGCAGAACACGGACAATAGAGGTTCCGAGCGCGCCGGGATAGAGAAAGTGTCCGCCAGCCGCATTGGCTCCTGCGATGCGGCCCTGGCGGTTAGCCGGACCGGCAAGGGGAATGCGTGTGCGCGCACCGGTGAGCATGTGGGTGGTTTCGGCAGCATCGCCCACGGCGTAGATATCAGGGTCAGAGGACTCCATGCGGGCATTGACTCTGACGCCGCCAGTGACGCCGATTTCAAGCCCGGAGCGTTTGGCCAGGTCAACCTCGGCGCGAACACCCACGCTGAGCAGGATTAGTTCCGCCGGGACGAATGCGCCATCGGCAAGTTCCACGCCCTTCGCGCTGAACGATTTTGCTTCCGCACCGGTCACGATTCCGAAGTCGTTGGCGCGAACACGATTTTGCAGATGCTGGGCCATATCGCTGTCGAGCAGCGGCAGGATGTGCGGAAGCTTCTCGATAACCGTAACGTGTATGCCGCGGCGATGAAATGCCTCAGCCATCTCGAGACCAATAAATCCCCCGCCAATGATGGCCGCTGTTTTCGGCTGGCGCGAGTCAGCGAAGGCGATGATGCGATCCATGTCGGGAACATCGCGGAGGGTGAAGACGTTGGGCAGGTCCGCGCCGGAGATTGGCGGCACGATGGGCTTTGCGCCCTGGCTCAGGATGAGCTTGTCGTACGCGAAATCTTCTTCGGTGCCGTCGTCGCGACGGACCCGAATTGTCTTCGCGGACCGGTCGATGGAGAGGACCTCGTGGTTCACGTGAACCTGGACGCGCGAACGAACCCACATCTTTTCCGGAGTCATGAGCAGGAGCTTTGAGCGGTCCTCGATCTCGCCGGCGATGTGGTAGGGCAGGCCGCAATTGGCAAAGGAGATGTAGGGGCCGCGCTCGAAGACGTGAATCTCGGCTGATTCATCGGCGCGCCGGGCCCGGGCGGCGGCGGAAGCACCGCCTGCCACGCCGCCGACAATAACAATTCTGCGTGTGGTCTTCATGTTCTACTCCTGAGTACAGCAATGTGAGCAAGCGTTCTGCTCATGGTTCCAGGGCATCCGGGCGAGAAGAAGCGCCATTCCGCACCAGCCCGTGATGCCTGCGAAGAGAAGTCCGCAACCGAGGAAGAGCGGCAGAATTGCGAACCAGGAACTCACAGCGAGTGCCAGGATTGCTCCTACGGCTGCAAGCGAGCCGACGACAATCTGAACCTGCCGCATAAGCGGGAGAACTCGGCTGACGCCCCGGTGAACGGGAAGTCCAGCGTCGATCCAGGCCTGCGTGCCGCCTTCGACCAGGATGCAGTCGCTACATCCGGCTCGCTCGAGCTGCTCGATGGCTTTGCTCGCCCGCGTGCCTGCCTGACAGAGAACGTAGATGGGCGTGCCAGGCTTGTGCTGCGCGAGAAAGGCTTCAACCTTTAACTCGTTCAGTGGGATGAGTTTTGCACCCGGAACATGCGCACCGGCATATTCCGGAGATGTGCGGACATCCAGCAATTCGTGCACACTGCCGTTCTCAAGAATCGCCGAGAGCGCCGCGGACGAGATCGTTTTGGGCTTGATTTCATTCATATTCATGTGTGAAGATATGATCACTTAGTGATCTAAGTATGAATATATGAGCAGACGGTGATATATGTCAAGTGCCAAAACAACACGAGATCTAACCGACGCCGAACTGGAAAAGGTGGCGGCGCAATTCCACCTGCTCAGTGAGCCGATGCG
>DATFSO010000054.1:0-2601 GCA_035262585.1 Occallatibacter sp.
GTGGCCTTCGCCGCCACCCGCGCGTGAGTTGTAGTAGGGATGCCCAACGCGCTGCAGCTCATACTGATCGACCAGCCGGTGTGCCGTACCACCCAGCGCGTCCACGATCTTGTGATACTCGCGCGCAAAGATGACCTCAGCCGCCTTCAGCTTCATCAGCTTCTGGCGATAATTCACCTCGATCTTGGCCTGCTTGTCCAGTCTCCACTTAGGCGGCGCCACCGTGCCCTCTTCCAGGCCCTTGGTGTCTCTGATCTTCTGTACGACCTGATGAATCATATACATGATCCAGGTGCCGATGGGCTCGACGATGAGTTGTGCGCCTTCGCGGTTCAGGAAGCTGAACATGTTGAAGTTGCCATCGCCTTCCGTGGTTTGTGCCCAGAATTCGCCGGTGATCTTCACGATCGGCTTTACCCGGAAGCGATCAACCTTGATCGAATTGAAGCGGTCGCGGCAGTGGTTCAGCGCCTTGACGTAATCTTCGGCGTAAAGCTGCTCGAGGAACTTGCCCAGATAATTCACAGTGCCCTTCATCGGCATCTTGCCCGCGATCGCGCCCAGCTTGTCCTCTACCGACCACGGCGATTTCTTCTTCAGCACTTCGTGCATGTAATCGATCACTTCGTCGAGCACGGAGTCGGTCTCGCCGGCGTTAGCCTCAAAGGGACGGATCTGGTGCGCGACTTCGTTCAACACGTCGCCCATGTTCAGCCCGTTCAGCAGGTTGAGGAAGAAATCGAGGTTCATGTCGAGGCCGGCTTCGGCCTCCGACTGATCGATGCCGCCCGATTGCTGGAAGAGCATGACGCGGAAGCCGTCATATCCGGCGTTGCGTAGCGCCAGCCGATACTCGGCTTCGTACATGCCAAAGCGGCAAGGGCCGCAGGCTCCAGCGGTCAGGAAAATGTAGTTGTCGATGAGGTCTTCGCGGCGCACGCCGCTCTCTTCCATCTTCTGCAGATACTGGACGAGGTTGCCAACCGTGAAATATGTCGGGTTGCACTGACCGTTATTGCCGTATTCCTTGCCAAGCTGGAAGGCCTTTACGTCAGGCGTGGGTACGACCTCGGTCTTGTAGCCCAGGCCCTCGAGCGCGCCGTGGACGAGCTTTTCGTGTTTCCAGGTCAGACCGCCGAACAGCAGCGTGGTTTTGTGGCGCTGGTCTTTGGTAAACGGTCTCTCAATCGGTTTATGAAAATGATGCACTTGCCGATGCGTGATGCCGGCTTCGCGTTCTAGCCTCGCGCGCTCTTCGGCTACTCGCTTGCGAATCTGCTCTTCGATGGACTCGATTTGGATCAACCCGCTGCTTGAAGTCGGAGGAAGCGTGGAAGTGCTCATGTTCACCTGTCTTCTGTTCTGGTGTTCCGGGCTCCGCAGCACTTTCTTGGTTCGCTGCTTCGCCCTGGTTTGCGGCTGCGCGCGTCTTCGACGCGCGTCCTCAACTCACCCCAGGCCTTTGGCCATGGATTTGAGACATCGGCAATCGACCTTGGGGTCGACTGCATCGCTGACGCAGGCGACGCCGAACCGGCTGATGGCCGACGGCTTCGCCTTTACACACACTAACGCCAGCACGATTTTCTTCCCCTCAAGGCGAATCCGCGACCGCTTTGTAGCGAACGGGGCGAAATAAGGGTTAAAGCGTACCCCCTGACACCTGGCAGGAACGCAAGTCACTGATTCCACGCCGAATCAACGTGGATTGGGATGTCGACCGTGGTGTGTCCATAACCCGGGCTGACATTGTGGCCGATCAAGCTGATCAACAGTAGAGCCTACCCTTGGTCTCCCTCGCTCACGGAACGCGCTCCGCTTCCCCGCGGAATCATTGCGGATTTGCACTCTCAGGGTGCGGCCTGCTGCGCAGAACAATTTGCATCTCAACCGCCGCGTCGTCGCGTTCGGCCTTGACCTCTGATGGGGCGGAAATAACTTCGTACTCGACGCTGCTCAGAAACTCCTCAGGGACGACTTTTACCGCGAACGGGCCCTGCCGGGAGCAGCGCAACACGAAACCTCCGGTGCTGTCGGTATAGACGATTTCGCGCCCGATTTGCAGCGCTGCGCCTTCGATGGGCGCACCATCGGCAGTTCTGACCACTCCTTCGACAACATACTTGCCCATGGCAAAGCTTGTGAGCGACTGTTGCCTCATCATCAGACCACGCACGCGGTAGAAGTAGGTATTGGCGCCAAGTGAGTACCGAATATGGCCGTCGGGAGCGACGCTCGAGCTCAGTATCACCTGCAGGGGACCGGTGATGCGCAGGGAAGTGTTCAGAGCGAGTGCCTGCTCAAACGGGCGATCGGGGCGAAACGGCAGGTAGACATTTTCGTAGTCGAGATGGAGGACGAGGCGATTGCTGATGAAGTCGCCGCCGGCCGCGAACGTCGTCTGTCCGCCACTACGCGAGACCATTCCGAGCAGGCTGAAGCGGTCAGTGAAGCGCTTACGCATCGTTCCCGAGAAGATCGTTGTCTTACCTGAGCCTTGGGGCGAGCTCTGAAACCAATTGGCAGCAGCCTCAAATCCCGCGCCAAGGTTGCGGCGGAGGTACAGGTTAGTGCCTTGCGTGCGCCGGCCCGCCGAGTGCG
>DATFSO010000055.1:0-4598 GCA_035262585.1 Occallatibacter sp.
TCCTTAGACTCACCCTGGTGACGCAGAATCGCGTCAGTCATCGTCAGCGATTCCCCGTCATGCATAAGCCGCGCATGGGTGCGCACGCCCCAAAGCGGGGGTGTACGCAGCTTATTGGAACCATCCTGCAGGGCTTTATACGAAAAATTCTCGCAGTTCATGGCGCGATCGATTGCTGCTGGCGAGTAGTTCTGGCTCGAGATCATTTCCGCAACTTGACGGGATTTTCCGTAATGTTCTACGACTGCGATAGCGATTCCGTCACCTGTCCCAACGTCGTGAAGCAGCAGGTCTGAATACGGATGAAACTCCTTGTTGCCGAGGGCATCGGGGACAGTCAGCTTGCCTCCATTGATCACCGTTCCTGACGCGACGGTACGCATCGTACGCACGTGGCATGTCGCACAGCCGATCTTGTCGAACAGTGCCGAGCCGCGCTGGGCGGCATCTGTGGCCGCCAGTTTCTCATCTCGCGGTGGCGCCTTGGAGGACCGTATGAAACGCGCGAAGTGGTCGATATCTTCCAGACCATCCTTGGGATCAGGCTGGCTGTTAGGCTCTGTCACGGTACTCGGGTTGCACAGCGTGGTCACCTCATCCGGAAAAAGTCTATTGGTGATACCCATCTCATTGAGGTAGGCATCGCCGGCAAACGATAAGAGGCTGGCATGCTGATCCTTCCATCCAAAACGGCCAATGCCGGTTTTGCCAGGCGCCTCCAGGATCGGCACGAGCAGGGCCTGCCCGCAGATTTTTCTGTTCGTCTCCTGGCACTCCTTCCGAGCGAGCTCGATCAGGGTTTCGTCCGCGACCGCTTCGATAAAACCGTCGCCCAGGATGTTAAGGGAGATCCGGTTGGTGCGGACGTTTTCCGCGTCAGGCATGTGCTGCTGCAGCTGAATGTTGGGATTAGCTCGATTGGGGCAAATCGCGCGGTCGTTGATCAGACTTCGCCCAAGGATTACCTGCTGGCCATTATTGATGGGAACACTGGCGCTGACAAATTGGCCGTTGGGACCACGATGTCCGGCACGGCGCTCCGCAATCTGGCTTGAACCGCCAGAGGTTGGATTCTGGTGGCATTCACGACATGACTGCGCGTTGTATAGCGGCCCGAGTCCGTCCTTATCGATATTCTCAATCTCGTCGAAGACACCCTTGTCCGCGTCATGAACGGCTTGTGCCACGAAGGCAGGATCAATGGTTTGGTCGTCAAATGCCGCCGGGGCCGCCGCAGGGGCGGACGCGGTCGACTGAACGATTGACTTGCTTGCGAGGATTAGTGAAGAGGACAGGGCGAGGAACAGAATCAGATGCTTCACACATTGCTCCGTTCTTCGGCCAGATGGAATCGGTGCGTTGAGTTTACAACCACTACTTCCGAAACGAAATGGCGTTACATCGCGATAGACGGGGCGGTGAAAAAAGGCGGAGGCACGGATTTCTCCGCGCCTCCGTGTCTCTGTGCTGAGTTCCTACCTATTTTGTGCGCCCGCCCTCGACCTTGAGTTTATCGGTCGCCGCCGCCTGCGCTGCCGCCAGCCTCGCCGTCAGCACGCGGAATGGTGAGCACGAGACGTAGTTGAACCCCTGCTCATAGCAGAACTGAACCGACGATGGCTCGCCGCCGTGTTCGCCGCAGATGCCAATCTTGATGTCTTTGCGCGTGGCCCGGCCCTTCTGCACCGCAATTTTGATCAACTGGCCGACGCCTTCGCGATCGAGCACGGCAAATGGGTCCTGCTTGAAAATGCCCTGCGCCAAATAATCGGGCAGGAACTTATTGATATCGTCGCGCGAAAAGCCAAACGTCGTTTGCGTCAGGTCGTTGGTTCCGAAGCTGAAGAACTCAGCTTCCCTGGCAATCTCATCCGCTACCAGAGCCGCCCGTGGCAACTCAATCATGGTGCCAACCAGATACTCGACACGCGCCTCTTTCTCGGCGAACACCTCTTCCGCGACGCGCCGCACAATGGCTGCCTGGTTCGCCATTTCTTTCAGCGATGCCGTCAGCGGAATCATGATTTCCGGGATAACCTTCACGCCCTCGGCCTTCACCTTCACCGCGGCCTCGAAGATCGCACGCGCCTGCATCTCTGTAATCTCGGGATAAGTAATGCCCAGCCGGCAGCCGCGATGCCCGAGCATAGGGTTGATCTCGTGCAGGTCATTTACGCGGCGCAACAGCGTGCGCAGCTCGCGCAGCTTCGGCGACTTCGGCTTGGTGGCTTCCAGCACACCAATCTGCACCATCAGCTCCTCCCTGCTGGGCAAGAACTCATGCAACGGTGGATCGAGCGTACGGATCGTCACCGGGTAGCCGTCCATCGCGCGGAAGACCCCGACAAAATCCGAACGCTGGAACGGCAGCAGCTTCTTCAGCGCCGTGCGCCGCTCTTTTTCGTCCTTCGCCAGGATCATGGCTCGCATGTGCGCGATGCGATCTTCAGCAAAAAACATGTGTTCCGTGCGGCACAGCCCGATGCCTTCCGCGCCGAACGCGCGCGCCTGGATGGCGTCGCGCGGAATGTCGGCATTGGCCCGCACTTTCATGGTGCGGAACGGCTCAGCCCAACCCATGAATTTCAAGAGCTCCGGATCGTCTGGCTTCGCCGCCACCGTGCCCAGCCGGCCTTTGATCACACGGCCAGTCGTTCCATCGAGCGAAATCCAATCGCCTTCTTTGAACGTCTGGCCCTTCACCGTCATCTCTTTGGCTTTTTCGTTGACGTAAATCTCGCCGGCGCCAGCGACGCAGCATTTGCCCATGCCGCGGGTCACGACTGCCGCATGCGACGTCATGCCGCCGCGCGAGGTCAGAATGCCGGCTGCGACTTCCATGCCGTGAATGTCTTCCGGCGTGGTCTCGGCGCGTACCAGGATCACAGGGTTCTTGCCGCCATTGGCGAGCTCGACTGCTTCATCCGCGGTGAAGACGATCTGTCCAACCGCCGCGCCCGGCGACGCCGGCAAGCCGGTGGTCAGCACTTCGATGTCGCCTTTTTTCTCATCCAGCTTCGGAACCAGGAAGTCGTAGAGCTGATTGGGATCGACGCGAAAGATCGCTTCCTCTTTCGTGATGAGCCCCTCTTGCACCATCTGGATGGCAGCTCGCACGGCGGCGCGCCCGGTGCGCTTGCCATTGCGTGTTTGCAGCATGTAGAGCTTGCCTTCCTGAATGGTGAACTCGAAGTCCTGCATGTCTTTGTAGTGACGTTCGAGCCTGGTCGTGATCTCGCGAAGCTGCTTGTAGGCCTCAGGATCCACGCGCTCGAGCTCCGAGATGTGCACCGGGGTGCGGATGCCCGCGACCACATCTTCACCCTGCGCGTTCATCAGGAACTCGCCGTAAAACTCTTTATCGCCAGTCGAAGGATTGCGTGTGAAGCCAACGCCGGTGCCGCTGGTATCACCCAAATTACCGAAGACCATCGCCTGCACGTTGACGGCAGTGCCGAGATCGTCTGAGATGTTGTTCATGCGCCGATAGTGTTTGGCGCGATCGTTGTCCCAGGAGCGAAACACTGCATTGCGCGCCTCGACCAACTGCTCATTGGGATCTTGCGGGAAGTCGCGCTTGGTGTGCTTCTTGACGACCTTCTTGTATTCCGCAATCACTTCCTTCAACGCGTCCGCATTCAAATCCGTGTCCAGCTTTGACTTTCTCCGCTTCTTGATGCCCTCGAACACCTCATCAAAATCATGCTTCGGAATCTCCAGCACCACGTTGCCAAACATCTGAATCAACCGCCGGTAACTGTCATACGCAAACCGCGGATTGTTGCTGCGCTTCGCCAGCGCCTCGACACTCTGATCGTTCAGCCCCAGGTTGAGAATGGTGTCCATCATTCCGGGCATGGAGAATTTAGCGCCGGAGCGGACGCTCACGAGGAGCGGGTTGGTGCCGGTGCCGAGCTTCTGGCCCTGAAGGTCTTCGAGGCGGGCAAGGGCGTCGCGCATTTGGCGATCGACTGCAGGTGACACCTTGTGCTGGCGCATCCACTCGCGGCAAGCCTCGGTTTGGATGGTGAAGCCGGGAGGCACGGGCAGACCGGCGTTGGTCATCTCGGCGAGTCCGGCACCTTTGCCGCCAAGCTCGTCTTTCATCTTGCCGTTACCTTCGGCGTGGCCACCGCCGAAAAAGTAAACGTATTTGGTGGCAGTTGCCTGGTGGCCGTCGCCGGAGGGAGGGGTTTTGATTTCGGGGGCGGTAATGGTCGCCATGATTGCTCCTTATGATTGCGGAATGATGATCTGAAACTTCTAGTTTATCGCGGATGGCGGGCAATTGCGGAATTGCTGAGGAGCGGAATTAAGCCGGTCATCCCCTGCGCCATTCTGGTTAGAGATTTTGAACTCCAGAAATCCCAGCCGAGCAGAGAGTTACTTCGATTCGGTGGTGATTTCGGAGAAGTCCGCGATCGAGGAGAATTCGTTGACGATGGACTGCAGAAGTGCGAGCCGGCGGGCGCGGAGTTTTTCATCTTCCACCATGACCATCACTTTGTCGAAGAAGTGGTCAATAGGCTGGCGCAGGCGCGCGATCTCGCGGAGCGCTGCGGCGTAGTTGTGGCTAGCGCGATTGGATCGCAAGCCCG
>DATFSO010000056.1:0-38343 GCA_035262585.1 Occallatibacter sp.
TTCGACAAAGAGATGTACATGATCAGGCATCACTTCCATTGTGTGGATCGTCATGCCCAATTCATCGGATTTTTCTTTGAGCTATTGCTTCAGCCGTCCATCGACAGGCTTCACAAGCACAGAGCGTCGATATTTGGGACACCAGACAATATGATACTTCAGCGTGAAAACGCAACCGCTCTTGCTGATCTTCTGTGGCTTAACTTGCGACGCGACAAGCTTGAGACCAGCTATAGAGGGTAGGCAACGAGGAATACGATCAGCATGAGGATGACGAGGTCGGCATAGAGAAGGATGAGAACGCCAGCGTGATAGAGGTCCCACTTGCGGTGCAGGCAGCGGCCGGTTTCTACCATGCCCCAGGCGGCAACGAAGAGAGAGAGGATGTGCCAGGAAGAGCCGTGCAACCTCTCGATGTGAGGAAACCCGGCCATCAGCAAACTCGCCACGAACGCAGTCAGCGAGAGCACGATTCCCCGCACCAATGACCTTTGCCGCTCCCGGAAGATGGTGAGACGAAAGTGCACGATTGCAACTATAGTTGCCTCTGCTTACCCGTCGGCCCTGCTTTTAGCCAGCGATCAGCTCCATTTCTTTCAGCGACTCACTGTAGGGCGCGCGCAATACGCCGCGCTCAGTGATGATCGCAGTCACGTACCGGGCCGGCGTCACATCAAAGGCAGGATTGCAGATGCCCACGTTGTGCGGCGTGAGTTGCTTGCCGCCGTGATGCGTCACTTCCTTTGCCGAACGCTCCTCGATGGGAATAGCGTCGCCATTCGGCGTGGCCGTGTCGATGGTGGACCACGGCGCAGCGCAATAGAACGGGATGTCGTGTTCCCTGGCGAGGATGGCTACGTTGTATGTGCCGATCTTGTTGGCGAAGTCGCCGTTGGCGGCGATGCGGTCCGCGCCGACGACCACGGCCTTGATCTTGCCTGCGCGCATCAGGCTGGCGGCCATGTTGTCGCAGATCACGGTGGTCGGAATTCCGTCGGCCATCAGCTCCCATGCGGTCAGCCGCGCTCCCTGCAGGAAGGGCCGCGTTTCGTCAGCGTAGACATGAATGCGCTTGCCCTGCTCGACAGCGGAGCGGATCACGCCGAGAGCCGTGCCGTAGCCGCAAGTGGCCAGCGCTCCGGCATTGCAATGGGTTAGAACGCCTCCCTCATCCGGCAGCAGCGGGCCGCCGAATCCGCCCATCGCTTTGCATGCGGCGATGTCGTCTTCGTACATGGCGTGCGCTTCGGCAAGTAATCTTTCCTGGATCTCGGCCAAAGTTACATCCGACCCGGCACCAGATCCGGCGAGGTTCGCAAAGACACGCTTCATCCGGTCGATGGCCCAGAACAGGTTGACGGCCGTAGGCCGCGTGGCTGCCAGACGCGCGCAGATTTTCTCGAACTCCGGAGCAAACTCTCGTGCGGTTGTGGCGTTGCTCCGGATGGCGCCAAGGGCAACGCCGTATGCCGCTGAAACGCCTATCGCCGGCGCTCCGCGAACAACCATGGTGACGATCGCATCGGCTACCTGTTCGTAATTTGTGGCAAGCACATAGCTTTCCTCGAGGGGAAGCTTGGTCTGATCGATAAATCGGACGCCTTCGGGGGTCCAGGCAAGGGTAGGAATCATGCTCTTTCAGTCTACCTGTCTTTGGTGGCAATCGTAGCGGTTGTGGGACGGTTGCCGGCCCGGTCGGGCTTCGAGCAGATCAATACGGTAGCGCGAGAGGCCGGGTAGACAAGGTGCTCATCTACCGCTATTTTGGCGGGCTGATCAGTTGGATGATTGATGCGGTCTTTACCGGACTCCCCGAGCGTGGAGCCCGCCGGTTCGGAGTTGGGAAAACGCGCTTCTGAATCGTTTGCAATTCCCCTGCACGCTCCCGCGAGGCAGGCTGAGGCAAGATTGCGAGCCCAATCTGCTCGTCTAGACTGACACCACGGCTTGATCGGCCCCATCGCTTTCAGGGGGATCGTCCTTTGACCGCGCCTGGACCTGATTATTCGCGCTTATTCATCGAAATGGGGAGTGTCGCGGTGGGATTGGCCCTGCTGGCGCGGCTGGCTCGCCGATTGGGACTCTCTGCGATGTCCCTCTACCTCCTGGGCGGGCTTGCGTTCGGAGAAGGCGGGATAGCCCCACTCAATCTGACCAAGGATTTCATCCATCTTGGAAGCGAGATTGGCGTTCTGCTCCTGCTCTTCATGCTCGGGCTGGAGTATTCCGGCGAGCACCTCACACAAGGCCTTCGCCGCGGTATCGGCGGCGCGGCGCTCGACCTATTGCTCAATTTTCCTCCCGGCTTCATCGCAGGCAAGCTTCTCGGCTGGGCTCTGCTGCCTTCAATCCTGATGGGCGGGATCACGTTGGTTACTTCATCCGGAATCGTCGCCCGGCTGCTCTCCGAACTGGGTCGCACGAGTGCGCCGGAAACACCCAAAGTACTTTCGATCCTTGTTCTCGAAGATCTGATGATGGCTGTTTATCTGCCGCTTATGGCCGTGCTTCTTGCCGGCGGCGGCCTGGAGAAGATTCTGATCTCGGTTGGCGTCGCCTGTGCAGCCGTTCTCATCGTGCTCTTCATTGCCACGCGCTACGGCAGCACCTTTAGCTCATTCGTAGCGAACGAATCGGATGAGGCGCTGCTCCTGACGATCTTCGGCACGGTGCTCCTGGTTGCGGGCATTGCGCAGCGTCTCCAGGTCTCCGCCGCAATCGGAGCATTTCTTGTGGGGATTGCAGTTTCAAGCCCGATCACCGAGCGGTCTCATCGCCTGTTGACTCCGCTCAGAGATCTCTCCGCTGCAACCTTCTTCTTTTTCTTCGGACTCGAGATCGATCCGCGCAGCCTGCCGCCGGTGCTCATGACCGCTCTCGTGCTCGCAGCGGTGACCGCGATTTCCAAAATCTTCACCGGCTACTGGGCCGCGCGGGGACCAGGCCTTGAGCGACGGTCACGTCTGAGGGCCGGGCTCACGCTTGTTGCGCACGGCGAATTTTCCATCGTAATCGCGGGTCTCGGCGCGAGTATCGAACCGCGGCTCGGACCGCTGTCGGCTGCGTACGTGCTCTTGCTGGCGATCTTCGGGCCGATACTGGCCAGAGTTATTCATTGAATGTCCGGCCCTGGCCAATTGCGGAACCTCAAAACAGACCGAATGCTGGAAATGAAAACATTTTCATTTTCCGCTGGACGTGTCCGACTCCCCGTCTTTAGAGTGGTTTGCATATTCAAGGAGCAACTTTGCAACTGACGTTCGTTGATTGGCTCATCATGTTGCTGTATTTCGTGTTTGTGCTGGGCATTGGTTTCGCCCTCAAGCGCTACATGAAGACCAGCAAGGACTTCTTTCAGGCCGGACGCGCGCTGCCTGCGTGGATCTGCGGCCTCGCCTTCATCAGCGCGAACCTCGGCGCTCAAGAAGTCATCGGCATGGGCGCCTCGGGAGCAAAGTACGGACTCGAGACCGCGCATTTTTACGGCATCGGCGCGATTCCTGCGATGATCTTCGTCGGCATTTTCATGATGCCCTTCTATTACGGCTCAAAAGCGCGATCGGTGCCCGAGTTTCTGCGCCTTCGCTTCGACGAGAAGACCCGTGCGCTAAACGCCTGCACTTTTGCGGTGATGACAGTGTTCAGCTCCGGCATCTCGATGTACGCGATGGCCCGCCTCATCCAGGGGCTGCACGTCTTCGACGGACTGTTTCGCTCGATGGGCTGGGCGCCGGAGGGCATCTTCACGTTCTCGATCGTGCTTTCGGCGGTCATTGTGCTGCTGTACATCTTTCTCGGCGGCCTTACCAGCGCGATCTACAACGAGGTGCTGCAGTTTTTCCTGATCATCGCTGGATTCCTGCCGCTGGTGTTGCTGGGCCTTAAGAATCTCGGTGGATGGAACGGCTTGAGAACCGCCGTCTCCGCCGTCGATCCTCGCATGATGCACCAATGGAGAGGCGTCATGCATCCGAGTACCAACCTGATGGGCATCGACATCATTGGTCTCGGGATGGGTCTGGGATTCGTGCTCGGCTCGGGCTACTGGTGCACCGACTTCCTGGTGATCCAGACGGCGATGGCTTCGAAAGACATGGAGTCGGCCCGGCGCGTGCCGCTGATCGCTGCTGTTCCGAAGATGGTGTTTCCGTTCCTCGTAATCCTGCCGGGACTGATCGCTATTTCGCTGCCGACGCCGCGCACCACGACAACGGTGCACGAAGAAAACGGCGTGATCTATCACAGCACGGCTGTCGTTCCGAAGACGGTGGAGGAGGGCAGAGGAATCGTGCCGGCCAAGGTCAACCCCGTGACCGGCCAAGCCATGCTCAACGCAAGCGGCAAACCGTTGCTCGATTACGACATGGCCACGCCCAATATGCTGCTGCATTTTTTCCCGACGGGCATTCTTGGGCTGGGACTTACGGCGTTGCTGGCAAGCTTCATGAGCGGGATGGCGGGCAACGTTACGGCATTCAACACCGTATTCACGTACGACCTCTACCAGTCCTATATTCACAAAGGCGCCAGCGACGGGCACTATCTTGCGGTCGGGCGAATTGCAACGGTTGGCGGCATTCTGTTGTCGATCGGTACCGCCTACGCAGCCATCAGCTTCAACAACATCATGGATACGCTGCAACTGGTCTTTAGCTTCGTGAATGCGCCCCTCTTTGCAACCTTCCTGCTCGGCATGTTCTGGAAGCGAAGCACGGGCCATGGCGCGTTCGTTGGGCTGATCTCCGGTACGGTCGCCGCGATGCTGCATCACGGGCTCACGCTGCCGATCGAGGCGCACCCGGGAATTCATGGCGGCTGGCTTGCGGTGATCCATCACTATCCCAGCGATATGGCGCAGAACTTCTACGGCGCTATCTATGCTTTCAGCGCGAACTTCATCATCACTATCATCGTGAGTTTGTTTACAAAGCCGAAGCCGGATGCTGAACTCGTCGGCCTGGTGCGTTCGCTAACTAAGATGCCGTCCCATGCGCATCTGCCCTGGTGGAAGCGGCCGGAAGCGTTGGCGATCGCTGTGCTTGTCGGCGCGATTGCGCTGAACATTTTCTTTGCCTGATACTTGTCAGGGCACGACTTTAGTCGTGCCGATAACGATGACCAGGCTTTAGCCACTGAGGTAATTATGAATCTCGATTTGCGCATTCCCATGGGGCTGATGTTCACCCTCACAGGCGCCATTCTTACCACTTGGGGACTCAAGACCAACGGCGATGCCGCACTCTATGCAAAAAGTCTCGGCATCAATGCCAATCTCTGGTGGGGACTCGTGCTGCTAGCGTTTGGGCTGACAATGTACATCATGGGACAACGCAGGCAGCGACGGCTGGAGAAGGAACCGCCGCCGGTGGAAGAGGGTGAAGTGAGGCGAGGACACTGAAGGGCAGGGAAACTTCAGCCCTTCCGGCCATTCCCACAGCAGGGTGGTGCGTGGATCCGCAGCCTCTGCGCTTTGCTGACAGAACGTAACTCAATTTCGAGACACACTGCCCAACATCCGGGCTGCGATTGCGGCAGAGAGATATCTCCTTAAGCAACAGGCAAACCAGGTTTCGACGATCATGCTTGCGTGAAACCCTGGAAACTCCCGGGAAGAGGCGGTTTGGCGTGGACTGGCACCGCCAAGCTTCGCCGTCGCGTCGGCTGGAGTATAGGTTAGTGAGACGGAAACAACTGCAGGTTCCTCCACTGGCTGCGCTTGGTCGGAATGGCAGGCCTTGTTGAGCGTGTAAACGCAAGAACGGATAGCGACACTCCCTCACCGGAAACTGATACGGTCCTCAGTACGCTGCAACTACACTGGTAGCAGCGATGAAACGCAAGACGATCGAGCACTACGAAATCATTCGCCGGCTCGGCGCGGGCGGCAGCGGAGTCGTATACCTGGCGAACGATACGCTGCTGCAGAGGCCCGTCGTGCTCAAGATCCTGCGCACCGGGTCGCTCTCTGCGCAGCAGTTGCGCACCACCGTGTTGCGCGAGGCGCGGCTGGCCTCGGCGATCGAGCACCCCAACGTCTGCGCGATTTACGAAGTGGGTGAAGTGGATGAGTCCGGCGACGAAGGCTACATCGTGATGCAGTACGTGCCAGGGCAGTCGCTTGACCAGCTCATCGCGCGCGGGCCCGCGAATCCGCAGCTCGTGCTTTCGGTTGGCATCCAGATCGCCGACGGCCTGCAGGCGGCACACTCGCTGGGCATCTTTCATCGCGATCTGAAGCCGCAGAACGTGATGCTCACGGACGGCGGCCTGGTGAAGATTCTCGATTTCGGCCTTGCGCGGCGGCTGCCGCCGGAGGATGCCGGCTTCGATCCCTCCAAGCCGGCGATGGCCAAAGACGCGTCGATGGCCGCGACTTATACAGCGCGCGGAGGCACCATCCGGTACATGGCGCCCGAGCAGTTCGTTACGGGGCAATCGAGCGTGCAATCGGATGTGTGGGCGCTCGGCGTCATCCTCTACGAATTGGTCAGCGGCCGTCATCCGTTCGCACGCGTCGACGCCGAAGACTTTCAGATCATACGTGCAATCCAGTTTTCCGATCCCGTGGATCTGAGCGAGATTGTCCCGCAGATCTCAGCCGAGTTGAAGAGCGTGATCGGCACCTGCCTCGAGAAGACGCCTGCCACGCGTTACGGGTCCGCTGCCGAGGTACGCGAGGCGCTGAAGACCATCATGAAAGCGCTGCAGATCGAGACGGGCGTGATTCCCGGCGATGCGGCTGCAAATTTGCCGACTACCGAGGCTGAAGCTGAGAAGCGTGCTACCGGACTCCTCTCCATGCTTGCCGAGCGCTTTCGCGAGTCGGGCGGTGACCGCGCGAAACAGAATTCGATCGTCGTGCTGCCCTTTGCGAATCTGGGAGCGACGGAGGTCGCTCCGCTCTATGGATACGCACTCGCCGATGCCGTTGCCGCCCGCCTCGCGCGCATTCCGGCGCTCGTGGTGAGGCCATCGAGCACGCTTATGTCGCTGCCGATCTCGCAAATGGATCCGCTCTCGGTTGGGCAACGGCTGCTGGTTTCGTACGTTCTGGCCGGCAATTTCCTGCGTTCTGAGACCGGCTTTGATTTGAACTGGCAATTACTCGATGTCAGCTCGCAGAGTGTCCGCTCGGGCGGGTCGATCAGTGTTGCTTCGCTCGATCTGATCGCTGTGCAGACCGAGATTTCGAACGAAGTGTTTGCCGCGCTTCACGGGCTCGGCGGCGCCGCAGAGCAGATGGATGGATCGCGCTCCGCACCTCGCGATGGCTCCCTGCCCGGGCCAGTGAGTGAAGAGTATCTGCAGGCGCGTGCGCTGCTCAGCTCGTTTATGGTGCGCACCGGTTCGAAGGGCGACCTCGATCGCGCATCCGCTCTATTCGCCAGCATCACGGAGAAGGATCCCGGATTTGCCGCCGGCTGGACCGGCCTTGGAATTGCCGAACTTCAATACGTGCGCCATGGATTCGGCGGACAGATTCATGTGATGCACGCACGCCGGGCGTTCGACGAAGCTCTGCGAATCGATCCGGCGGCGATCGAAGCCAATCTGTACCGCATCTACATGCTTCTTTCGCGCGGCGAGAAAGAGTCGGCTCGTCACGGTATCGCCAACCTGCTTACAAACGCCGCCAACGACTGGAATGTCCACATGGTGGCCGGAATCGCGCTACGCGGCGACGGCATGTACGACGAAGCGCTGGTGCAGTTCAACGAGGCGCTCAAGTTGAACCCGGCCAATGCAGCCCTGCTCTACAACCATCGAGCGCGAGTCTATCACTATCAGAACCAGATCGAACTGGCGGGCGACGAACTCGAGAAGGGACTTGCACTCGAGCCGCGCCATCCGCTGCTGCGCACGTCATCGGGCTATCAGCAGATGCGGATGGGAAATCTGAAAGAGGCTATCGAGATACTCGAAGCCGTGATCCGCGATGACGAGTCGCTGCGCATCGCCGTGCCTACCCTCGCGATGTGCTACGTCCAGGTGGGCGAGCGGGCGCGGGCCGCCGCGCTGCTGACGGATGAGACGCTGGCCGCTGCAGAAGCCGACAGCGAGATGGCCTATAGGCTTGCCTCGTACTTCGCCGTCGAGGGCGATGCAAGCGAAGCGCTCCATTGGCTGCGGCGCGCCATATATCTCGGCAACGAGAACTATCCATGGTTCTCAAAAAATCCGGCATGGAACAACCTACGCACCAACCCCGATTTCGAGCGCATTCTTGAGGATCTGAAGAAGGGCTTCCGCCGCAACCAGAAAACATGGAAGAGACTGCTGGAGCAGGTGCCGGCTGAGTCAGAGTGACACAGATGATCCTGGAACACGCGGTCGAAGACGACTATCCCGCCATTATCGATCTTGTTAATACGGCGTACCGGGGCAAGGGAGCCGTAGCGAGCTGGAACATTGAGACAGGCATCATCGAAGGCACGCGGCTGACGGATTCGCTGCTGCGGGAGGATCTCGCGGCGAAACCCGACGCGCACCTCCTCGTTGCGCGCGATCCTGACAGCGGAGCTATCATCGGCACGGTGTGGCTTGAACCGGTTGGCGATGGTGCTTGGTATCTGGGGCTGTTCACGATCTCCCCCGCTTTGCAGAAGCAGCACCTGGGTCGTGAGCTGTTGAGCGCTGCAGAAGACTTTGCTGGAGCGCGCGGGGCGAAATCGATTCGCATGGGAGTCCTGAGCGTCCGCGACACGCTGATCGCGTGGTACGAGCGGCGCGGGTATACCCGCACAGGAGAAACGGAGCCGTATCCCTATGGCGACAACCGCTTCGGCACGCCGCTTCGCGAGGATCTGGAGTTTGTGATGCTGGAAAAACAGCTTTGCTCAGTGGCAGACCGACAATAATGGTCATGGACTCGAGCGATTCTGAGGCGAAGCGCATTATCGTGTCTATTGGCGAGATAACTGCTGTTTTGCGATATCGATGTGTCGAACTGTGACGTCTTCCGGAAGTAAAAATTGCGAGCAGTGCGGTTGAGATCATCTCCTGTCAGAAATGGACCGGTGCTCGAAGGCTATCTCGATTTGGAACCCCACGAGAAGGACGGACTCTGATGGATATTCGACGCATGGTTGACCAAGGATCCATGGACAATCGATGCAAGCCTAGATCGCCAAAAGCGCGAGGAGCAGGTCACACTGCAGGAGGAGCAACAAGTCACGGTGAAGGGAAGTCGATCAACTCAGTTCATCGTTGCGTCAGACCGTCGGTGAGCTTCTTCAACTTAAACCCTGAAACAGAGAGGCGCATCGAAAGAGCCTGAAAAGAGAAAGCCGACGGAATCGCTTTCGCAAAATCCGCCGGCCTGTTCCTGCTTTATGTTCCAAATGATTACTTCAAGTTGACCGTTGTTTTCAGCGGCAGGTTGTCCGACGATCCGCCAACCGAGATGGTGTAATCGCCGGGCAGCAACGACCAGCCATCTTTCTGCTCGTCGAAGATCGACAGGTACTTCGGATCGATCTCGACTGTCACGGCGCGTTTCTCGCCCGGGTTGAGTTTTACCTTGGTGAATCCGACGAGGCGCTTCGGCGGTTCCTGCGCGGCTGCCGGCAGACCGGCGTAGACCTCGGCGATCTCCGAGCCCTCGCGCGCGCCGGTGTTCGCCACCGTGAAGGTCACTTTCACCTTTTCGCCCGGTGCAACCTGCAGCCCCGAGTAGCGGTAGGTCGTGTACGAGAGGCCGTAGCCGAACGGGAAGAGCGGCTTCTTGTTTTCGGCATCGTACCACTTGTAGCCAACCTTCACTCCCTCGTCGTACGCAACCTGGAACGGCGGAAGGCCCATTGCCCATTGTTCCGGCGAGGCTGGTCCTGAGAAGTGCGACGACTCAGGCGGAGGCATCGTGATCGTCGTGTGAGGCAGATCGGCTTCACTCTTCGGGAAGCTGTTCGGCAGCTTGCCGCTCGGGTTCACCGTGCCGAAGAGAATGTTGCCGACAGCGTTGGCGCCATCGCTGCCGGCAAACCAGGCTTCGAGAATGGCGGCGGGCTTGTCTACCCAGGGCATCGTAATGGGATTGCCAGTCTCGAGCACGACGATCGTGTGCGGATTCGCTTCAGCGACCGCGGAGATGATCGCGTCCTGGTTGTGCGGCAGGGTCAGGCTCTTCAGATCCATGCCTTCGCTGGCCCACATGTAGGCAAACACGATTGCCACGTCGGCGCCCTTTGCGGCTGCAGCCGCGGCTGCCGGATCCGTGCCAGGATCGTACTTCACTGTGGCGTGCGGCGCACGCGCCTGGATCGCCTTGAGCGGTGAAGTCGGGAACCAGATCTCTTCCATCCAGTGCGTTGCTCCCTGTCCCGCAGGCTTGATGGCATTGCCGCCGATCGGATCGACCTGCGCCGAACCACCGCCGGAGATCATGCCCACGTCCGAGTGCGAACCGATCACCGCGATTGTGCGCAGCTTAGCCGGGTTCAACGGCAGTGCGCTCTTTTCGTTCTTCAGAAGAACGATGCCGCCCTCTTCGATTTTGCGTGAAGTCTCGAATCCGGCGAATGGGTCGATCACGCTGCGCTGCCGCGGGTGATCGATCACTCCGGCCGCGAACATCGAGCGCAGGATACGGTGCACGTGTTCATCAAGCTCGTTCTGCGGAATCTTGCCCGCGTCGAGGGCATCCTTGAATCGCTTTTCGTAGAAGAACCTGCCCGGCTGTTCATTATCCAAACCTGCTGCCGACGCCTTTGCGTCGCTGTGCGTGCCCCCCCAGTCGGAGAGCACGAAGCCCGGGAACTTCCAGTCCTTTTTCAGCACATCATTCAGCAGCCATTGGTTCTCGCACGCGAAGTCGCCGTTCACGCGGTTGTATGAGCACATCACCGCGGCCGGCTTGCCCTCGGTAACCCCGATCTCGAACGCCAGCAGATCGCTCTCGCGCGCCGCACGCTTGCTGATGTTGATGTTGACGGAGTTGCGGCCGCTCTCCTGATCGTTGAGCGCGTAGTGCTTGATATCGCCGATGACGTTCGCCGACTGCGTTCCCTGAATGAGATGCGCCACGAGCGTGCCGGCAAGCACCGGATCTTCACCGAGATACTCAAACGTGCGGCCGTTGCGCGGATCGCGCGTGAGGTTCACGCCGCCACCGAGAGACATGTTGTACCCCTGAGCGCGCAGTTCGCGGCCGATCAGTGCGCCGTATTCGTAGGCGGCATCCGGGTCCCAGCCTGCGGCTGCGGCAACATTTGCCGGCAGGGCAGTGGCGTAGCGTCCATTCACTCCGCTGGAGCGGACACCGTAGGCTGCATCGCTCATATCGATGCCCGGAATCCCGAGGCGCGGAACGCCGACGGCGTATCCCACGCCGCGGTTCGAGGGGGCATTCTCGGGAGTGACTGCGTCATCGGTCGGCATGCCCACGCCGTGCAACAGAGCGATTTTTTCGTCGACCGTCATCTCTTTCATCACCAGATCGGCGCGCTCGTCGGGTGAAAGGCTGGTGTTCATCCAGGGCCCGGTAGGCCGTGCCGGTTGCTGACGACGTTGCGCAAGGCCCGGCGTCGCCGCACAAGCAAGACACACTAAAAAAGCCGCCGTGGCACGCAGCCCGGCAAGCAGTGGAGCATGTTTCATTAGTCCCCTCATTGATAAAACGTTTATCTTTGGTCGCCCCCCATACTATCAACAAAGGGCAAAGACGTGCGTTTCCCAAATGAAGCGATTCCACTCAAAGCGGTTAGGCCGCGATGAATGGGACACACACCGTTTTTTTTGAATTAGAGGAGCTCTAAGTTTGGTCGAGCTAAAAGTTCTGAATCAGTCCGTCGACCGGGTGCGTTCGATGCGTTCGTATGGAACGTAGACGGGGTTCCAGACATATGGACGGATGCGTTCGGGCAGTGAATCCGGATCGTCGACTCCCGCCTGGTCTTCCGCGACGACCTGGCGTGCGACGGCCTCGGCAACCGCCATCGCCACCTTCCTCGAGTCCCCAACCGGCGGCTTTTGTCTATGCGAGAAGGCGAGAGCGCAGCAAGCGTCTTGGCTGCGGTCATGATCATCCCATCGCATTGATTGCTTCAGATTTCGCGGTAGGATTCGACAGGGAAAGATGATGGGCCGCTCGGCATGGCGAGCCATCTCGCGCACAATCTCTTCGGTGAATGCTCCGGCTTGCGCGGATACTCCCGCCAACGCCGTGACTTTCGCGTTGCGCACAACGTCGAACAGGGAAACATCCTCGCCGCCATCGAGCTTCCATCCCTCCAAGTCGGCGCGTTTGCGCACCAGATGCTTCTGGCTCTCCCGGACCCCGCGTGCGCCCTCTACAAGCAGCCCATAGCGGTTAAACGCGTATATGCGGCAGCGAGCCTGTTGCTCGCTCGCTCCCTCTTCTCTCATTGCTGCGATCAACAGGTCGACGATGCCGATGCCGGCTGAACCCGAGCCGAACATCACAATCGTCTGCTGCGAGAGCGGTACACCCGTGGCATGCACCGCGGCCAGCAGCGTCGCCGTCGTTACCGCGGCAGTTCCCTGGATATCGTCGTTGAACGTGCAAAGCCGGTTGCGATAACGATCGAGAAGCCGCTGTGCATTTGCCCCGGCAAAGTCTTCCCACTGCAGCAGGATGTGCGGCCAGCGCTTCTCGACAGCCGTAACAAAGGCCTCGACAAAATCGTCGTACTCCTGCCCGCGCACCCGATGATGCTGCCATCCGATATAGATCGGATCCTGAAGGAGTTTCTCGTTGTCCGTTCCCGCATCGAGAAGGATCGGCAGGCAATGCTCCGGTGGAATGCCGCCAAGAGCGGTGTAGAGCGCCATCTTGCCTATGGGGATGCCCATGCCGCCGGCGCCCTGATCGCCGAGGCCCAGTATGCGCTCGCCGTCGCTGACGACGATGCATCGAACAGCGTCATAGCGCCGGTCAGCAAGGATCTGGTCGATTCTGCTTCGGTTCGGATGGCTGATGAACAACCCGCGCGGCCTCCGCCAGATCTCCGAAAACCGCTGGCAACCCTCGCCCACAGCGGGCGTATATACGATCGGGAGAAGTTCCTCGGTGTAGTGCTCAATCATCGAGTAGAACAGCGTCTCATCATTGTCCTGAAGGTCGCGCATGTTGCAGTACTTGCCAAAGTCTGTTTCGCGCGAGTCGAGCACTCGTTTGCGGCGGATGCGCTGGTCCTCGAGAGTGCCGATGTGAGGTGGCAGCAGGCCGTGCAGGCCGAAGATGTCCCGTTCCTGCCCGTCGAACGCTGTGCCCTTGTTGTAGCGGGAGTTGGACAACAGGTCGATGCCATAAAGACGCGTGCGGAAAACCGGTTCGCAGGTCGATGGAATAGGGGGCTCGTCCTTCACTTGTATCTCTTTTGTATCGTCAGGGTTCCAGTGATTCGCGCATTTGTGCACCAGGAAAAGATCATATCGACGGAACGATCATTAGGATGTGACGATGCACTGGAAGAATTGGCCGGCATGCTCAACCGAGGACGGCTTCCGAGCCTCTTCCAGGAGGCGGGATTCGGTCGGACGGCAGCCGACATCGACGGATAGTTCATAAATCGTATGTGACGAAAGGCATGTATCGGATGTGACCCAGTAGTTCCGTAGGGCGGCTATCCCATATACGATGTGCGTTACAGGACCGGAATCAGGACTGCGTCTTCGGCCGGCTATTACGAGGCGGAAGAACGTATGAATCTGAATTCAAAGGATATTGATCTGCGGGCGAACTGACTTGCAGGTTGTTGTTCCATCTTTCCCAGCTCTGTCTTAAGCAGTTTTCGGGCACCGACAGTGCCCATGCACGTTGATGTCGGCCTTGACCCGCAAGCCCCGCTAGTAAAGCGGCGGCGAAGTCTATCGACATTGACCGAAGAAAAGGATCAACAACCATGATGGCCAGAGCAGGGATGTCGACCCAGGTACAGAATTCCGAACCCGAACTCAGCGCCTCGAAAGGCATGTCGGTTGCCCTGATCGGGCCCAACGATGCGCACCGCAAGATCGTCGCGGCCGCCCTTGGCTCGGCGCAGGGCCGCAAGGTACATGAGTTTATCGACTACCCCGACAAGCTGAGCGATCTGCCGCGCATGCTTGAGCAAAACTTCGACGTGGTGCTTGTGGACGTCGACACCGACGAAAGCTATGCGCTCCAGATCATTGAGAAGGTCTCACAACTTGGCCTCGCCGTGATGGCCTACTCCGCCCGGGACGATCAGGACCTGCTGATGAGCTGCATGCGTGCCGGAGCGCGCGACTTCCTCCCTCTGCCGGCAAGCGAAGAAAACCCCAGCCAGACTCCACCGTCGACGCCCAGACCGGCAGCGCCGGCTCAGCAGGCGGTCCCCAGGGCGCCTGAGCCAAGACCGGCGCCTCCGATTGCCCCGCCCGCTTCACGCTCGAATGTGATGCCAATTGCGCAAGAAAAGCGCGTCGAAACCATGCCGAGGTTCTCGGCCGAGAGGGCGGCGCTGGATGCTCATTTAGCCTCGGCGGCGCCTGTGCCAGAGCCTGCCCCGGCTCCAGCGGCGGCGCCAGATCCAGTCGCGCCGGAGCCGGCGGTTTCAGAATTTGCCGAGTGGGATGCGACACATCTGCGCCGTGCGGTAGCACCTCCCGCGCATCGGCAGAAGGAATCGCGCCCAGAACCACGCCCGGAGCCGCGTCAGGAACCGCGTCAGGAACCGCGCCCGGAACCCCGTTCAGATCCGCACCCGGAGCTGCGCCAGGAGTCGCGTCCAGAACTGCGACCCGAATCGCGTACCGAACCGCGCCCTGAATCGCGGCCGGGACCAAGCCTCGTCCCTGAGCGAAAAAAGGACGAGACACCTGCGCGACCCGTCACCAGCATCGTTCCCCCGGCTCCAGCGGTCGCGGTCGAGCGACCCCCAGTGGCCGACATCTTTCGCTCAGCTCAACTTGACTACTACAAGGCCGATCCAGACGAGCTTCAGAAGAAGGGTGCAGGCTGGCTGAAGTGGGTGTTCATCGCTGCCGGGCCTCTTGTTCTCGCGCTTGTTCTGCTCATCGTCTTCACTCGGCCATCCGTGCAGAACGGTTCGAACAACTCGGCAAAGCATCCGCAGGCAGTGGAGCAGGCGCCGCCGCAGCCCCAGGGCGAGCTGATCGTAAATGCTACAGGAAAGCCTTCGCCCGCTACGCCTCAAACCGCCGCCACAACAGGGGCAACGCTGGGTAGGACGCCGGCCGATGGCACAACCACACCATCCGAAGGAGCGTCGCCAGGACCGAGGCAGGTGTCGCCTGACGCGATGGCGGCGCAACTGGTTGCGCCCTCTCGCATCGCCGGCAACATTAAGCGGTCGCAAGCTGACGGACCTCCTCCGGCACCCTCCCCGGTTTCACTTGATGAGGGCGGGACTTTGCCGGGGTCGGTCTTCGGTGCACCTTCGAAGGTGAAGTACGCGCCTCACGTTGTGGCCATCTCGGCGGGTGTCGCTGATGGCATGATTATCCGCAAGACTCAGCCGGTGTATCCGAAGTTTGCTCAGGACGCACATATCACGGGCAAGGTGGTGCTGAAGGCGACGATCACCAAGCAAGGCACGATTGAAGGAGTCCAGGTGATGAGCGGGCCTAAGATCCTGGCTCCGTCTGCGGTGGACGCAGTAAAAACCTGGAAGTATCGCCCCTACCTGCTCGACAACCAGCCCGTGTCCGTGGAGACCAATATCACCATCGTCTTTGGCACGCCCGGCAGATAAGGCTGCTCAGTCTTTCGAAAGGCGCTCGATGGGTCGATAACGACCACATCGAGCGCCTTTTTCGATTGGAGTTTGTGGCCAGAGATTTCTGGACTTACGGGTTTCGCTCCAGCAAACTGGGGAGTTTACAGTTGATCGAAAATCTCCCGGAAGTCCCAGGCGCCCGACTTGACGGCGATCCATTCCGCTCCGCGGACAGCACCCAGAGCAAATCCGCGACGGGAGTGCGCGTCGTGGCGCAACTCAATCATGTCATGGTCGCTGGCCGCCTTCACGATGTGTTCGCCCTTGGCGTCGCCCTGGCGATGCGACTCAATTGGAACATCGATGCCGGGCCGGACGGCGTGAATGATTTCCCTCAGCGTGAGCGCCGTTCCTGAGGGCGCATCGAGCTTGGAAGTGTGATGAGTCTCGCTGATCGAGAATTTGTAGTCTTCCAGCCTGGCCAGTTCGGCCGTAAGTCTGAACATCTTCTGTACGCCGATGGAGAAGTTGGTGCTGTACAACAGCGCTCCTCCACGGCGAAGCGTCAGCACCTTCATCTCCGCCAGATGTGCATACCAGCCGGTGGTGCCCACTACGATGCGGCCGCCGAGCGAGAGCACAGCGCGCATATTTTCGAGAGCCGATTCCGGGGTGGTGAAGTCCACGACTACGTCGACACCTGCGAGGTTGGGCGCAGTGAGCGCCGCGGCATGCTTGTTCTCATGGAGATCAAACACGCGTACTCCGTGGCCACGCTCGCGAGCAACCTCGGCGACGAGGGAGCCGGTCTTTCCTTTGCCCAGAACGAGAAGAAGCATTTCCTTAGCTCCTAGCTGCTAGCTTTTAGCCTCCAGCTTATGGTTGAGGCCAAATCTTATGCGAGTGAGTTCATTTCGCAGAGATGAGCAACAGAACTCCCAAAATGAGCAATAGGACATCGAATGCCGCAGAGGTGACTCGGCCCCATAATGACTTGCGCCCAGCTTGCTTCATAGAAGCGCTTGCCCCAAACAGAGATCGCGATGAAGACCAGGCCAACGACGATGAGAGCCACGTTCAGAAGCAGATTCAGCATAGGCTTTCACGGTGCGGAAAGCTAGAAGCTAGGAGCCAATAGCTGCCTTTCGCGCTTCCACATCGAAGACGCTCGGGTCGGGGTCCTGGAAGAACGCGGCGTGCAGCGAACGAACAGCCTCGTCGGCGTCGTCCTCTTCGATCATGAAGCTCATGTTGATTTCGCTGGCGCCTTGCGAAATCATGCGCACGTTGATGTGACGGATTGCAGCAAACACCTGCGCGGCGATCCCATTCTGCCCGCGAATATCCTCGCCGACCATACAAACGAGCGCCTTCTTGCCTTCGTACTTCACGTCGGCTAGTTGGCTCAGGTCCGCGGCGATCTGGGGTAGCTTTTCATTCGAGTCGACCGTGAGCGAAACAGAGACCTCGCTGGTCGAAACCATATCGACCGGGCATTGGTGCTTGTCGAAGATCTCGAAGATCGCCTTCAGGTATCCGTGCGTCATCAGCATGCGGCTGGCGACGACGTCAATGATGCTCAGCTTCTTCTTGACCGCAATGGATTTGAAGGGACTTCTGCAGTGCGGCGCCACCGGGATGATGCGGGTGCCCTCGTTCGAAGGATTCCTGCTGTTGAGCACCAGCACCGGGATATTCTTCCTGACCGCTGGAAGGATCGTTGCCGGATGAAGCACCTTCGCGCCAAAGTAGGCCAGCTCGGCAGCTTCTTCAAAGCTGATGGTTTTCACGCGCAGAGCATCGGGGCACACGCGCGGATCGCTGGTCATGATGCCGTCGACGTCGGTCCAGATCTCGATGGCATCGGCGGCGAGCGCCCCGCCCAACAGCGCGCCGGTAAAATCCGATCCGCCGCGGCCTAGCGTCGTTGTGATGCCGGCTTCGTTGGATGCGATGAAGCCACCCATCACAGGGACCTTGCCATCGCTCAGAACCGGGCGCAGGCGTTCGGCTGCGCGCTTCTCAATCAGTGCGTCGATCGGTGCAGCCTTCTGGAACTGCGAATCGGTGATGATGATATCGCGTGCGTCCACGTGTACGGCGCTGATTGCACGCTCGGCGAAGGCTGAGGCGATGATGCGGCTCGAAACGCGTTCACCGAAGCTGACGATAAGGTCGGAGATGCGGGGCGTGAGTTCGAGGATGGCGGAGAGACCGCGCAGGATCTCGTCGAGCTGGTCGAACTTCTGCTCAATGTAGTTACAGAGCGCAGAAGCCTCGGCGGGCGTTTTGATCAGTGCGCACGCAGTATCGCGATGCCGTGCGCGCAGCCGGGAACTGATGGCGAGAGCGCCCGTCCGGTCACCCGAGGCTGCAGCGGTTGCCGCGCGTAAGAGCTGGTCGGTGACGCGGGCCATTGCGCTGACCACGACGACTGTTTGTCTGCCCGCGGTTACACGGCCCGCGACGATCGAGGCGGTACGGTTAATGGCAGCCGGATCTTCGACCGAAGTGCCGCCAAATTTCATTACAACCAGGCTCATGCAGTTTTTCCCATGATTCAAAGGAGCACACTGGACTACGAGAGAATCAAATTGCCGCCGACGCTAAGAACACCTTCGATTACCCCGCCAACTGTCTCGATCGTCTTTTTGCTTTCCAACGATCCGGACTTGTCCTGCGGAGGCTCGAGGTCCAGTTTGCCGAGATTGCGGAGCAATTCTGCATTCAGAATGGCTGCGCCTGCCGCTCCGCGAATCGTGTTATGTGAGAGCACCGTGAACTTCCAGTCGAGCACGTTGCATGGGCGCAGACGGCCCGCGGTCACTGCCATTCCGCGCCCGCGGTTGCGGTCGAGCCTGGGCTGCGGACGGTCTTGCTGCGGCGCAAACTCCACTGGCTGCTCTGGCGCCATGGGAAGATGCAGCGGTTTGAGCGGCTTAAACTCTGACCACGCGGCGAGGATGTCTTCACGCGTTACGGGACGGCCGAACTTGTTACCGAGCTTGATCGACACGCTCTCGGTATGGCCGTCTTCTACCGCAACGCGATTGCAATGCGCCGTGATCTTCGCGGGCAGCGGCGTAACCTGGTTGCCATCGAGCCGGCCGAGCAGTTTCAGGGTCTCGGCTTCCATCTTTTCCTCTTCACTGCCGATGTAAGGGATGACGTTGCCGAGGATGTCCATCGACGGCACGCCGGGATAGCCGGCGCCGCTGACAGCCTGCATGGTTGTCACGAAGATCTGTTCAATGCCGAAGCGCTCTTCGATCGGCTTGAGCGCCATCACCAGTCCAATGGTCGAGCAGTTGGGATTGGTGACCATATACCCGCCGGATTCGCGGCGCGAAAGCTGCTCCTCAATTAAATGGAGATGATCGGCGTTGATCTCGGGAATAACCAGCGGCACATTCGGAGCCATGCGATAAGCGCTCGAATTCGAAACGACCGCGCAGCCGGCATCGGCAAACTTCGGCTCCATCTCGCGGGCGATGGCAGCATCGAGCGCGGCAAAGATAACTTTCGGCGCACCCGCGGGCTCGGCGGGCGACACGGTCATGCGAGCGATGCGCTCGGGCAGGGGAGTGTCGAGCCGCCATCTGGCTGCTTCGCCATAGGGCTTGCCGCTGGAGCGGTCGCTGGCCGCCAGCCATGTGATCTCGAACCACGGATGGTGTTCCAACAGCTGGATGAATCGTTGGCCAACCATTCCGGTTGCGCCCAGGATGCCGATTGGGTGTTTGTTGGGCATGATAAGTGAACACTTCAGTGTACAGGAACCGGTGTCGACTCCACACTGTGCATGTTCTGACAGTAGACGAATGGGGCAGTCATCTCCACTCTTCAAAACATGAAGAGCCCACTTTGGCTTTATTCCTTTCTCATCTTATTTCCCGCTGCCCTTTTCGCCCGCGCCAAGACCGACGTCCTGGTCATGAGGAACGGTGACCACATGACCTGCGAGGTCAAAGGACTTGATGGAGGCGTGCTCTACGTCAGCTTCGATTACATCGATGGGACAGCCTCTGTCGACTGGTCAAAGGTCGCCCGCCTCGAAAGCAACCAGCTGTTCGTTGTGAAAACGGTCGGCGGCGATGTCTACACCGGGAAACTGAGGACGCCCGAGAGCGAGGGGGACCGGCCGGTGAAGATTGAGGTAATAGAGGTTGCGGAAAACGAGAGTGCCGTCGTCGAGCGCTCGCAGATCGTGCGCCTGGTCGAGACCTCCGACAGGTTCTGGCAGAGATTCAGCGGGGACGTGAGCTTCGGAGTGATCTATACCAAGGGCAATCAATCCACGCAATACAGCCTCAGCTCTGGAACGGCGTACGTGCGAGAGCGCTGGAGTGCCGGCGCATCCTTCGATTCGAATCTCTCTCACAACGCCGGCGTGAGCTCCTCGACGCGAAACTCGCTCAGCCTGACCGCCGCTCACCTGTTGCCGAGCCAGAATTGGTTTTATACGGGCGTCGGCGGCATCCTCCAGAGCTCAGAACAGCAGATCGCGCACCAGAGCACCATCGGAGGAGGCATCGGGCGATATCTGAAGAATACAGACCGTACAACAGTTCAATTGGTCGGCGGCCTTGCGTGGCAGGGCACGACGTATCAAAGCTCGGTGCCGCAATCCAGCGATCAGAATCTCCTGGCGGCGTTGATATATGGAAAGGCGCGATTCTTCAAGTTCAGTAAGACCGGCTTCGATGGGACTGCCGCGCTGCTGCCCGCGCTCACCCAGCCAGGCCGCCTTCGTTTCAGCACCAATGCGTCCTATTACGTCAAGATTGTCAGCAACCTGAAGTGGAATGTCACCTTCTATGGCAACTGGGACAACCAGCCGCCGCCGACACTCCCGGGAAGCGACTACGGCACCAGCTCAGGGCTGACCTGGACCTTCGGGTTGAAGTGACTGCCACCCGTGCTCGCAAACCAATTGAGCCCATTCCTCCGCGCCCGCGGATTCAGGAACTCCCATCCGGGCGCTTCGGGTTCGTCGCGATATCGCCGACTACCGTCGTCCACTCGCGCACGTACCAGCGCCTTACGATGCCGCTGGTGACGTAGGGATCCGCTTTTGCAAACCGCTCGGCTACCTCGGGCGAGTTGCCCTTGAACACCAGAACCGCCCCATCGACAGGGTTTGCCAGCGCGCCGGCCAGAACGAGTTCGCCGCGCTCGGCTGCCTCCCAGCCCAGCTTCAGATGCACGTTGCGGAACTCCGCGCGCCGGGTGATGTAGTCCTCAGGCAATTCGTAGAAGAGCAGATAATGCATTGCAAGCGTTCCTCCGCGAGGATTGTATCCGGTTTTCGCTGCTTCTTTCCGGCAGCTCCGGTTGTCGCGCGAATCGAAAACGGACACTTTGGGACCGAAAGCGTCAGCGGCGTCGCTACACTAAAGAATTGTGAGTTCCTCATCTTCAAGCCAGGATATGCAGGTGGCCATGCGCGCCCTGCTCGCCGGAGCCCGCAAAAAAGAGCCGGCAGTGCTCGATCTCGCGCGCAGGCTCGTTCGGGTGGAATCGCCCAGCGATACAAAGGCTGCCGTCGACGCATGTGCCGCGATCGCAGCCGAAGCCATTCGTGCCCTTGGTGGGCGCATCAAGCTGCATCGCCAGCGCAGCTATGGCGACATACTTGAAGCGCGCTTCGGAACGCGCAGCCGCGACGGCCGGAAACCAATTCTGCTGCTTGGCCACCTGGACACCGTGTGGCCGGTTGGAACGCTGCGCAGTATGCCGTGTCGCGTGGCCGACGGCCGCTTCTGGGGACCCGGAACGCTCGACATGAAGGTCGGCGTCGCCATGGCGCTTACCGCCATCGAGATGCTCAGCGAGGCCGGCCTGCTTAACCGCGAGATCATTCTCCTGCTCAACAGCGACGAAGAGATCGGCAGCCCGGTCTCGCGGCCAATTACGGAGCGTCTTGCCAGCGAGTGTTCTGCTGTTTTTGTCCTGGAGCCTGCGCAGGGCCTGGCGTACAAAACAGCGCGCAAGGGTACAGGCAACTGGCGAATCGACATCTATGGTGTGGCTGCGCATGCTGGCGTCGACTTCGAAAAGGGAGCGAGTGCCCTGAGCGAGCTTGCCTATCTCATCGAAACCCTCAGCGGCTGGACCGATATCAAGCGCGGGCTGACCGTGAGTACCGGCGTCGCCGGCGGAGGCAGCAAAACCAACGTCATTCCCGCCGAGGCATTCGCCGAGGTCGATGTTCGCATCGCAAGGATCGCCGACGGCATGCGGATCGCCCGCAGGTTTACATCTCTCAAAACGAGAGATAAACGCTGTTCACTCGTTCTCACCGGCGGCATCAATCGGCCGCCCATGGAGCGCACGCGAGGAACGGTGAAGCTCTTTCAGCGGGCGCGCATGCTTGCTGCCGAACTCGGCATCGCGCTCGAAGAGGCATCCACCGGTGGAGCATCCGACGGCAATTTCACGTCTGCTCTTGGGATTCCTACGCTCGATGGCATGGGCGCGGTAGGCGAAGGCGCTCATGCCAGCCACGAGTCGATCCTGATCGAGCACGTCGCACCGCGCACCACGCTGCTGGCGGGCATGCTGGCGAGATCAAGTTGATCACTTATGCTTCGCACAGCGCGCAATTACCATGACAGACGGAACTGGAGGGATCAGTTGCTCATGTGCAGGTTTGCTTCTTCGTTTGTGCTCGGAATGACGGCCCTGTTCGCGCTCGAGTCTGTAACGGCGCAGGCTCCTCAGCCGCCGCCTAAAGTCGCTGTGCAGCAACCGACTGCGGGGATTGACGCCATCATGGCCTACGCGGGTACGTGGAAGGTTCATGGCACGCGCTTCGCCACTCCATACAGCGTTGCGGGGGAGGAAGACTCAACCCTGCGCAACGAATGCTGGAAGAGCGGAGAATACGTTGCATGCCGCCAGATTGTGAATGGCGAATCGAAGGTTCTGCTTGTCTTCACCTATAGCGACCTGCTGAAGATGTACACGAGCTACCCGATTCCGCAGAATGGCGAGGCTGCTACCGCGGGCAGGTTGCAGATCGTCGGCAACGTCTGGACGTTCCCATGGGAGGTTACGCAAGGGGGTGCCACCACCTACTTCCGCGTCGTGAACGTCTTTACCGGTACGGACCATATCGATTACGCGCAGGAATTCTCGCCTGACAACGTCCACTGGACCAGAATGGCCACCGGATCTGAGACGAAGGTCGGGAATTGAGTCACCAGGCGCGCTACCGGACCGGATGCACCGCGTAGTTCTGAACGAAGAAATAAGCGGCCGTGATGAACCCGATGGCAGCAACCGTTCTGCGCATAATGACCTGGTTGATCAGCCGGCTGTAGTGGGCGCCGATATAGCCGCCGAGCGCGGCCAGGAACGCCATTTCAAGGCAGAAAGCCCATTGCACGCGGCCTGCAACGATAAATGTGACTGCCGGGATGCCGATGGAAACGGCTGCAGTCAACACCTTGAGGGCATTCATCTCGTGAATGTCGTGAACGCCGCAAACCCCGAATAGCGCCATCACCAGAAAGCCGCCGCCTGCCCCGAAGTAGCCTACGTAGATGCTGACGATCACCATCCCGATGATGAGCAGTCTGCCGTGACGTTTTCCGCCTGAAAGGCTCTGCAGCCAGCGGCCCAGGGGAAAGCTGAGCACGAACATGACCGCCGCAAAAAGCAGCAGCCAGGGCAGCAATTCGCGGAACATTCGGTTGCCGGTTCTGAGCAGCAGCAGGCCGCCAAGCCATCCGCCGACCCCCGACGCGACCCCCAGCGGAAACAGCTCCCAGCCATACTCACGCAGCTCCTTGCGAAACGCCACCAGCCCCGTCAACTGCCCCGGCCAGAGTGCAACCGTATTGGTGGCCTGGACTACAATTGCGCCCACTCCCAGGGCCGTGGCGCTGTCAAAAAGTGCGGGAAGCGACAGGAACGATCCGCCACCCGCAATCGAGTTCAGAACCCCTGCCAGGAAAGATCCAAGGGGCAGCCAAATGAGGTGAATAAGATGAGCTGTCAGTTCAGCCATGAGTCACTCTAGCGGGCATGGCATAAAGCCCTCATAAGAAATTCGGAGGTTAAAGCGCTTTTACATTGGAGGTTAAACGGCTTTCACATTGGAGGGGAAGGGACAGTTACACTCCCGAATAAGAACAGACCGAAGCATCCTTTCGCAATGAAACAGTGCATCGTCTTTCTTCTGGCGGCCGCCGCTCTGAACGCCGTGAAATGACCTCCCGGCGTGCCTCCTGTACACGGTGTAGTGCAGACCGCGTTTTCGCTTCGCTACCAGGACATCGTCATCGGAACCGGCAAAGATGCCGAAGCGAACAAGATCTACAGGGTGACTTACACCGGCTGGTTAGCGGCCGACGGCCACAAGTTCGACTCCTCCTACACCACTAAAAGCCGGTCATCGGCAAAGACGACAATCCGCGCCGTCCGCATCACCCCGCCCCGCGTCTCAATTCTGAGACATGGGAAACTAGCGAGAGGTCGTCTGCCGCTGTTCGGCATCCTGTTTGTACCCGTTTAGAACGTCCTTCATCATGGCCGCATATTCGTGCTCCAGGAACTGCACCCGGAACAGCCAGCGGCCGAGAGCGCCGAGCTCACCCGGAAATACGTCTCCTTTGAGTTTGAAGGAATAGGTCCAGGTAATGCGCGTGTGGCCAGAATCCAATTGAGAGATTCTGAATTCTCCGACCCCATATTCGATCGGCTTGGCCTTTGGGGTCGTGTAGTTCCAGACGATGTATCGGAAGTGAGAGGACGCCGGTGCGTCCTCCCGTTCCAGCGCTTCCTCTTCGGTGCTCGTGCCGTCTGTGAGACAGACAATATGGCGGGACTTGGGGGAGCCGAATTTCCCTTGCGTCAGCATGTAGTCGCCGGACACGCCGGGGAGAGACTCTGACTTTTTGATGGTCTCCTCCAGCGGCTTCTTCATCGCATCGGAAACGACCGGGAATGATCGAGGGATGACGATCACTTCCGTGTGCGATACAAGTTGGTCCGGAGCAGCAATGACTGGGTGAGGGCCGTCGCGAAAACCAGGAGGCGGAGCACACGAGGAAGCGTTCGCCACGCGTACAAGGACGAAGAGAAATATGAAAGCCAGTAAAGTCGGACGGTACCCCATGTCTCCTCCCCTGGTTCAGATCAAGTTGAACTCTCCATTAGAAGTTTCCGTGCAATAATATTACGTTGCTCGTAATATACGAAGATCGTAATATATTTGTCAAATAGCGTCCATTACAATGGACATCAAGTTATGCATCGTGTGCCATGAAGAGAAAAGCGACCGCACGGACATCTATCGAAGGCGACGACCAGGCGTTCAAGTTGCATATGTCGATTGCTGCACTCATGCGAGAGTTTCGCATAGAGCCAGGACTCCTAGCCGGTAGTCCGTACACTGGTCTTCATGCGAACGATATTGGGTTATTCGAGGTGCTGTCCGAACCAGGCACATGGAATGTGCGAGGCATCGCAAACTCGGTTCGAGCTCCCATCTCGACCGTGTCTTCGGCGCTCGATCGACTTGAACAGTCGGGGCTAGTGAGTCGATCTCGCACCGCCAAAGATCGCCGTGTGGTGTGTGTGCAGTTGACTGCACGCGGCAAGAGGCTGGCATATCGATTGCGTGATGCTCACGTACTGAATTGCCGAGCCATGCTGCTCCGCCTCTCCCCTGAGGAGCGAAGCGAATTCCTCCGGCTTGCAGGTAAGGTCGCCCTTCAATCGTGATCGCGAAATCCTTGTCAAGGGTCCCGCGCATGTGTCCGCACCGCGGCATCTTTATTTGCAGGGGGCGAAAGAACGCCATTTTTTGGCACAGTCAATCACTTATCCCGCTCCACGACCAACAAAGAATCGCTCTCCTGCCAGCCGACTATTGCAGGCTATTTCTCCGATTTCTTCAAAATGGAGATTGAACGGAGAATCAGGCAGGCAGCAGCAACCCTGAAACAACACCCGAAAAGACCAGGTCTTTTGCGCGCCGCTCGCGGACCCTTTGGGTCCGAGAGGGCGCCGCTTCAACAAAGCTTGTGTCATCCAGAGCGTAGCGGCTTAGGCGAAAGAAAGGATTGCCCGGTATCGCAAAGGCTCCGCTAAGTCGCTGACGCGCTATCGCGCAAAACGCAGCTAACCTGCCACACAAATTCCGGTGTAGCAACGATTCATCTCAGTCCAGCTTCGGGTGCAGCTTGTTGAACCCCGTTGCCTGCTGAAACGTGTGCCCGAATGCCGCGAGCTTCGCGTCATCGTACAAACCTGCCAGAAACGTGATCGAAACCGGAGTACCCGGCCCGCCGATGTCGTCATTATCGCCATCGTCAATCTTCGGCGGCTTTGGAGCATCATTGCCCCGAATGCCGTTCGGCACAATCAGCGCCGGGTGTCCGGTGAGGTTGGTCGCCAGCAGCTGCATGCCGCCCGAGGGCGCCACAAGGATGTCGACCTTTTCGAAGAGCGCGGAGACCTGCTGAATCGCCAGCGTGCGCGCACGGTTGGCCTGGATGTACTCCACTGCCGGGTAGAAACGCATCACACGAAATGAATTCGGCCAGTCGTCAACACCCTGCTCGGTGAGCAGCCGGTCGCGGCCGCTCATGGTGAGGTCGTCGAATGCCGCCGCAGCCTCCGCAGTCAGCAGCGGGACCATCGCGCCGTAGGGCAGCTTAGGCAGCTCCACTGGAATGAGTTTGACGCCCATCGAGCGCAGCTTGTCGAGTGCCGCCAGATCGTACCGGCGATCATAGACGCGCCGCTCATGCGCGGCTTTCCGCTCTATATCGCGTTTTTCACGCTGCTTCTTCTCTTCGGCTGTTTCAGCTGCTGGAACCTGTGAGGGTTTGACCGGCGGTTGCTCGTCAAAATCGCTCTTCAGATAACCGATGCGCAGCGAACCGATGTCGAGATTCGGATTCCAGTCAAACCGCGCAGGATGCACCGATGCGTCCTGCCCGTCTGGTCCGTGAATTATGTTGAGCACCAGCGCGCAGTCTTCGGCCGAACGTGTAATTGGCCCGAGTTTGTCCATCGTCCAGCTCAGAGCCATGGCGCCGGTTCGCGGCACAAATCCGAAGCTTGGCCGCAACCCGGTTGCGCCGCAGCGGGTTGAAGGCGAACTGATCGAGCCCAAAGTCTCCGATCCGATCGCAAATGCGACACATCCAGCGGCGACGGCGCTGGCCGAGCCTGCCGACGATCCGCTCGAACCCTGCTCGGGATTCCATGGATTGCGCGTGCGCCCGCCGAACCAGTAGTCGCCCATCGCCAGTGCGCCCAGCGTGAACTTCGCCACGAGCACGGCGCCCGCCTCGTCCAGCCGCTTGACCACGGTTGCGTCTTCATCGAACGATTGATGCTCGAAGCCGCCTGCGCCCCACGTGGTCGGATAGCCCTTCACCGCAAGCAGATCCTTCGCGCCCCACGGGATTCCGTGCAGGGGCCCGCGATATTTGCCAGACGCGATCTCTGCATCGGCAGCCTTGGCCTGTGCGATCGCACGCTCCTCGGTAAGCGTGATGACGAAATGAAGCTTTGGATCGTAGCGCTTCAAGCGAGCAATATACATCTGCGTCAGAGCGAGAGAGGTGACCTTGCGCGCGTGAAGCAGGCTGGCGAGAACGCTCACTGATGCGAAGGAAAGGTCCTCGATGTTCGACGGAGCGGTAACATCGGGATCGGGCCTCCAGCCAGCTTCGCCCGGCCTCATCGCAACAATGCGCGGCGCTGCACCTGCTGCCACAGATGGATGAAAAACATACGCTGGCGGTATCGAGTTCGGCAGGCCCAGTTTCCTGATCGCCTTGAATGAACTGTCGTTCTCGGCCAGGTTGTCGAGCATCATCTTCTTTTGGTCATCATTGAAAGGGCCAACTCCAGCCAGAAGCGCGGCCTTGTCGATCATCTCGGGCGTGATCTTCGGCGGCTTCGATTGGTCCGTGCCCGGCGACTCCTGCGCCTGCGAGGCGAGCGTGTAGAGAGCTCCGGGAAACAGCGCAGAGGTGATACCTGCGCGGCTGCAGGCGGCAAGGAAACCTCGACGGTCAAGGGCCATTGGCGATCCTCTGGGGCGGGCAATGATTCCTGCGACAAATATACCCGAGCCGCGCCAATCCAATTACCGCAGCGTTGTCTTCCTATCTATTTCGGGGTCAGTCGAAGAGCGTACGCGAATTTACAAGCCGCGCCGCCAGGAAGGGTGACGTCGAGCGCGTCGGCCGTCTGATTCCACGTGACCTTTCCGGTGGAGCCGAGCAACTCCACATTCCCAACGGGCACCGCAGGAGAGCCAAGCGAGTGGATCGAAGCCTTGCCATCCGCAGGGCACGCCATCCCGATTGCATAAACCGCATTGCCCTTTGCCGTGAACCGGAAATCCTGTGCGGTATAGGGCTTCACATCCGTGTCGTGAAATGCTCCGCCCTTCACCTGTGTCGGGCCTTCGCCGAACGTCTTCCAGGGAGTCGTCGCATAGATAGCCTCGCCGTTCACCTTGAGCCACGCGCCGATCTCGCGCAGCGTCGTCTGCACCTGGTCAGGAATGGTGCCGTCCGACCGCGGCCCGAAGTTCAGCAGCAGATTGCCATTCTTGCTCACGATATCGACAAGCTGGTGAACAATGAATTCCGGCGACTTGAAGGTGTCATTCTCGACGTAACCCCACGAGGCATTGCTGATCGAGGTATCGGTTTGCCAGTGGTCGGCGATGATATGGTCTTGCTGTCCGCGCTCGAAGTCACGCGTGCCGGACTTCCAGTTGAGCGAGTAGTCCTTGAAGTCGATCACGCCCGTGTAGCCGTGCGCCGCGGCAAAGTTATAGTAGAAGGCCGCGAATTCCGTTACCGCGCGGCGGAAGACCGGCTGCCCAATCCACCAGTCGAAATACACGACCTCGGGTTTGTACTTCTCGACCAGCTCTGTATCGCGGGCCAGCCAGTCGCGCGTCCACGCCTCGCTCACCCAGGTCCAGTCGTCATCTAACCCGTGCGCATCGCCCGGCGCCGCGAACCATTGGTGCGCAGGACCGTAGAGCGATGCGAACTTCGGATCGTTTACATCCGAGCGGATGGTGCGGCCAAAACAGAAGAAAAAGTTGTGCTCGGCGCGATGGGAACTGAGCCCGAAGTGCAGCCCTTCAGCGCGCACCGCCGTTGCGAGCTCGGCGAGCGTGTCGCGCTTCGGACCCATCTTCACCACTGTCCAGTCCGACAGGCCCGAGTCATACATCGAGAAGCCATCGTGATGCTCAGCCACCGGCACCACATACTGCGCGCCAGCTTCCTTGAATAGCCGCGCCCACTCCGCCGCATTGAAGTGCTCGGCGCGGAACAGCGGAATCAGATCCTTATAGCCCTTCGACTCGTCGCCATTCGCGAAGTGTTCCTTGAAGTTCCTGTGAGCGCCGCTCTTCGGGTCGTACATGTTACGCGGATACCATTCGTTCTCCGCTGCGGGCACCGAATACACGCCCCAGTGGATAAAGATCCCGAACTTCGCGTCTTTGTACCACTGCGGCTGCTCGTATTTGAGCAGCGTCGCCCAGTCGGGCCGATACGGCCCATCATGTGCCTGGCGATCCGCCTCAACCAACAGCCGGTTGCGCTCCGCATCATACTTGCTGACCGACTGCTGCCATTCGCGATCGATCTGCTCAGCCGACTTCAGGTCTTGTGTAGGAGCGAGAGGATCGGTTGACGTTGCGCTCTGCGCAAAAAGCATGGATCCGCTGCACAGCAAGACAGAAGCAACCCAAAGTATCTGATTCATTTGGCAGCATCGTAAATTGCGGCCCTGTGTGCCCGCAAACGGCCCGCTGCCACGGAGCGATGCAGGTTCGGCTGCGTGTGTCAGTACCGGTGACAATTAACGCGTATGTCTGGTCATCGCGAGAGCTCGCAAATCCAGTTCACTTCCCATGTCTTTCCGCCATCAGCGGAAAATGACTGCTCCATCCGCACCGATTTCGGCGAGAGATCGAGCCAGACATAACGCAGCAAAATTGCGCGGCCCTTGAAATCCTCGTAGTTGCAACGCTCCAAAAGCGACGAAGAACAGCACGCACTTGATGAGTTTCACGAGGGTGAGCTCCTTACTCAAGCCATGAAATTATGACAATCCAAAAGCAGAACCATTTTGGCTGCAGACCTTGCCGCCAGATGAAATTGTTGCGAGCCGGTTCCCGCCCAAGCTGAATCGCACACCGCTGGAGGAAACGCACTTGACATATTCCGATATAGGCATATTATTTCAACATGGCACGGGCGGCAACAACATCGGACGCTTTCAACGCGATTGCGGAGCCTCGGAGGCGCGAGATTCTGGTGCTTCTCGCGGCGCGCGAGCACTCCGTGAATGAAATCGTCGCGATCCTTCGTGTGGATCAGCCGTCAATCTCAAAGCACCTGCGCGTCCTGCGGGACACGGGCCTGGTGCATATGCGCTGCAATGGGCGCCGGAAGCTCTATCGGACCAATGCCGATGGTATTCGCCCGCTGCACGAGTGGGCGGGCGAATTCGAGCGCTACTGGAGCAATCAGCTGAACCGCGTGAAAGAGCGTGCCGAGAAGCGGGCCGCCGCCAAGGCCGGGGATTCGGACTCAAACAACAAAAACGAGGAGGAGAAATGATCGTCAATGCACCGGGGGTTGGGATTGAAGACCTGACTCTACTGATCGAGCAGGAGATTCATGTGCGGGCGTCACTCGGGGACACCTTCGAGGCGCTTCTCGAACAACTGGGACCCTACAACGAAGGCGGCGAAGGACGGCCGATGCCAATGGTACTCGAGGCCTGGCCCGGCGGCCGCTGGTATCGCGATCTCGGCAACGAGAACGGCCACCTGTGGGGACACGTGCAGGCCATCAAGCGACCTACGCTGATCGAATTCTGCGGCCCGTTGTTCATGTCGCATCCGGTTGCCAACAATGTGCAGTACCGGCTCAGCGAAGAGAACGGCGGAACACTGATCAAGTTCCGTCACTCCGGGTTCGGCCTGGTGCAGGAGGAACACCGCAGAGGCGTGAATGCGGGCTGGGGCAACATCAACGACAAGATTCGCCAGCGCGCAGAGCGTCCGAAGTCCGCCTGACGCGATCAACAATTCAATTCCTCAAAACGAACAGAAGGAGGTCTTCATGTCTGTCGCACAGCCCCTTATTGCCGACTCCATCGCCCAGGCGTTCCTCGCTGAATTTGAAACGCAGGCGCCTGTCACGCGCCGCTTCCTCGAGCGGCTTCCTGAAGACAAGCTCACGTGGAAACCGCACGAGAAATCGATGACGGCCGGCCAACTCGCCTATCACCTTGCGTTCGTTCCTGGCGGCGTCGTGCGCTTCGCGCAAAGCAGTCCGAAGCAGGCCGGCAACTTCAACTTCCCCCAGCCGGCCAGCATCCAGGAAGTCCTCGACAAGTTGGATGAAAGCATCACCGTCGTGCGCGAGATTCTCCCCACCTACGACGACGTGGCCATGCAAGAAGCCTGGCGGCTGATGGCTGGAGATCGCGAAGTTCTTGCCCTGCCTCGTGAGCTGTTCCTGCGCGACATCATGTTCAGCCACTGGTATCAGCATCGCGGCCAGTTCAGCGTTTACCTGCGCCTGCTCGGCATCCCAGTACCGGCAAGCTGGGGACCAAGCGCAGACGAGCCGCCGCTGTTCATGCAGAAAGCCTGAGTCGATCAGGAGGGTCTCATGTGCCCATTTTGTCTTGCAACCGCGGCGATGATCGCGGGATCTGCCACCGGAACCGGTGCAGTGACTGCACTCATCGCCGGCGCAATCCTGAAGCGCAACAAGCGAAGAATTCTTCCCCAAGGAGAGGAGGCAGAAAATGGCAACGACAGCAACAGCGGTGGGAACCCCGAAGACGGTGTCGCACGGTGAGTGGCTTACCGCCCGCAGGCAGTTTCTCGAAAAGGAAAAGGAATTCACCCGGCTTCGTGACGAGCTGAGCCGCCAGCGCCGCGAACTCCCGCGCGAAAGAGTTGAGAAGCAGTACGTGTTCGAGGGTCCGCGCGGCAAGCAGACACTGGCCGATCTCTTTGACGGCCGCAGCCAGCTGGTTATTTACCACTTCATGTTAGGTCCGGGATGGAGCGAGGGATGCCCCAGCTGCTCCTACCTCTCCGATCATTTCGATGGCATGACCATTCACCTGGCGCATCGCGATGTGACGTTTTCAGTAGTTTCGCGCGCGCCCTACGCGGAAATTGCCGCTTTCCAGAAGCGCATGGGCTGGCGGTTCCACTGGGCTTCGTCGAATGGATCGGATTTCAACTTCGATTATCACGTGTCAGCGACCCCCGCCGAAAAGAAAACCGGGACCGCCGACTACAACTACACTGTCATGAACTTCCCAAGCGAAGAGAGGCCCGGCCTGAGCGTCTTCTCGAAGGATCCCGACGGGCAGATCTACCACACCTACTCGAGCTACGCCCGCGGTCTCGATATTCTCGTCGGTACCTACAACGTTCTCGACCTGGTGCCGAAGGGGCGCGATGAAGACGGGTTCGCGTTCAGCATGGCGTGGGTTCGCCACCACGACAAGTACGACGGCGGTTACTTCGTCGACCCCAATCGGGGATACGAGCAGCCGAAGCCGGCAAGCTCGTCGTGCTGCTCGGGAGAGCACCGCCAATGACGCGATAAAAAAGAGGGACGCCGGCAATTCGGCGTCCCTCTCGTGGATAGGGTCTCCTTGATCTTTCATTCCGACCGAGTCGCCGCGGCGACGAGCGGAGGAACCCGCAGTTGCTTCTTTGCACTACTTTGCAGCTTCGCTTACCAGCTTCTCCGCGCGGTCGAGCGCATCTGCCCGCTTCTGCTTCTCCGCTTGAAGGTCGACGGAGTCGGTTCCAGTCCGGCGCAGACTCTGTATGGAAAGATCCATGCGCTGCCTTGCCTCCTGAACCCGCTTGCTCACGGCGTCCTGGACCTGCGGCAGCAGTTGGTGGAAGCGTGCAATCTCCTTCTGCGCGTTCTCCGGGTGATATCCCATGCGATCGCCGCCCTGCATTGCTTCAACCAGCATGTCGGGTGGAGTCGCTACTGGCGGCGCCATGTTCAGGGCATCGTAGGTTCCACGCAGCCGCGCCATCGCACCGTTGAAGCCGTCCAGTTGGCTGCGACGAGACGTCAGTCCGGCCGCGCGATGCACTTCGATCGTGAACCTCGCCGCTGTGCTCTCGCTCGCGACTGGAATGACGGTCGTGAGCGAGTTGCCCTCGAAGCTCCAGCCGTCTTTGCCGGCCGGCCCTGCTTGCTTCACTTCGGTCCCATTGACTATGACCGAAGACGGCGGCCAGTCTGCTGGAAGCCGCAGCGTGTAGCCCCGCGACTTCAGCATGCCGGCGAAGCCGCCCTCCACAGGACCGATCTCCACGCGCAGCGTGTCGCCCGTCTGTGTAGCCTTGATTGGGGTGCGCGCAAAGACTCCGTGTTGATACTGCTCGGCCACGCCGTTGTCTTCGTAAAGCGTGTAGCTCGTGCTCGTTCCCGGATCGAGCGGCCACACATTCACAATCAGCGGATCGAGATGCCTCTCGCCCGTGTAGCTCATCTCCTGCTGCATTGGAACGATCGCGCCGGCTTTCAGGTACACCGGCGTCTGATCAACCGAAAAGCTGCGGTCTACTGAAGTCGGCCCGCTGAAGTGCTTGCCTGTCGGCCATTCGATCCACTCGCCTTTGGGCAACCAGATCTTCTGTGTTGCGAGTCCGCTGACTTTGTCGCCCGGCGTCACAACCGGCGCAATCAGCATCTCGTCGCCAAACAGATACTCGTTCTTGTAGTCGTAGGCTTCGCGTGCCTCGGGCCAGTCATAGTAGAGTGGCCGCAGGAATGCTACACCCGTGTCATAGGTGCGCCGCGCCTCAGTGTAGATGTAGGGCTGCATCGCATAGCGCAACTGGAACGTCGAACGAAGAATGGACGAGAACGGCTCCGGATACGCCCAGATGCGCCGCTCCGATTCAGGATTCTTAGTCGTGTGCGTCCTCAGAATCGGACTGAACGCGCCGAATTGCACCCAGCGCGTGAACAGCTCAGGATCGACGGCTCCCGGCATGTGCCCGCCGATGTCGTGGCTCCAGTATGCGTATCCCACATTGGCGGCCGTTGACGTAAACCACGGCTGAAAAGCCAGCGAATCCCACACGGAAACCGTGTCACCTGAGAAGCCTATCTGGTAGCGATGATTGCCAAGACCGCCCCAGCGGTGGAAGAGCAGCGGTCGCTTGCCTTCGCGCTCCTGGTCGGTAAAGTGTACGTAGTTCAACCACCATGTCGGCGTCACGCCCGCCATCCTGGTGTTCGGTTCCTGCTGCCAGTCGAGCCACCAGAAGTCGATGCCTTGCTTCTCCAGCGGATGCAGCACCAGGTTGAAGTAGTTTTCAGCGAACTTCTTGTTGGTGATGTCGAACGGCACGAACTGCTTCGTTGCCGGATCGATGCCCATGGCCTTGGCCATTGCCGGATAATCCTTTTCCCACGGCTGAATGCCCGATGCCGGATGCAGATTCAGGCTCGTCTTCAGATGATCCGCATGCAGGCGATCGAGAAAGAGCTGCGGGTAAGGGAAGAGCACATCGTTCCAGGTATAACCGCTCCAGCCTAGGCGATGCTTCGACTGGTCCTCGCTGTTCTTGTCGCCCTCGCCCATCGCCTTTAGCTGTTCATAGCTGGTGTGCCACCCCATGTCGATCACGAACACATCGAGCGGCGTCGAGTTCTCGTGGAAGCCGCGAATGACCTCCTCAATCTCCTGGTCGCTGTAGTCCCAGTAGCGCGACCACCACGCGCCAAACGCAAACCGCGGGGGCAGAGGAATGCGCCCGGCGACCTTGACGTAATCGCCAAGCGCCTTGCGGTAGTCATGCCCATAGCCAAAGAAATACCAGTCCTGCCGCTCGCCCGCTGGCCGTTCGATGACCCAGGGCCACGGGCTCTTCTCGCCCTGCGTGAAGCGAAAGTCTGCAGAGTCGAACAACGGCCGCGTCGAATCATCCACAAGCGCCCATCCTGAGCGAGAGACTAGGCCTTGCTCGATTGGCTCGCGCGTCTTCGATCCGCGCGCTCCGTCGAGCGTGCGTGTCGTGCCCTGCAGGTTTTCGGGATCCGTCATACCCGGATGCCACGTCACCGGCTCGCCATCGACCGTAAGTTCGACGGAAAGATTGTCAGGCGTGAACTTTCCATCGCCGGAGGCCGAGTAGTGAAGAGTCAGTGATTTGGTCTTGATGGTTACGGTCTGCGCACTGCCTGCCCCCAATTCGGTCGCATCGAACTTCGTCACCGGCAGCCGCCGGTTGATGAACACGAACGAAGCATGGTCCTCAAACTTGCCGTCCGCCGCCCATTCCATGCGGATCAGTTCGGGCGTCAAAACCGTGAACCTGGCATTGCCCACAACCACCATCGCCTTCGGATCGGCGACGGGGTTATCGACAGTTTCTCTTGCGGCGTGTTGTACAGGCCGTGATGGAGCGGTTTGTGCCGGCGCGGGTTTCGCCTTTTGCAGCGACGGCTCCTGCGCTGACATTCCCATGATCGACCCGGATACGAGCCCGATTGCGGCAAAGTGAAGCAAAGAAGTACGCACTATTCTCTCCTGTGTTCTTGAGTCCTTGGGAAGGCTAACACCGCCGGTTCCTGATGGCGGTGATCATCCTGAGCGAGGAACCACTGGTCACATCTGCGTGGACGTTTGTCCCTGGCTGCACTACGATGGCGTTGAATGGTGGGCCCAGGTTGGGAATGTCGCACCGGCACTCAGAACCCGAGAGAAATCAATCAGGAGGAGGGCGCGCGTGATATTGCACGACCTTCGGTTTGCGTTCCGCCAGCTGCGAAAATCACCCGGGTTCACGCTGACCGTGGTTCTGACGCTGGCGCTCGGAATCGGCACCACGACCGCCGTCTTCTCCCTGGTCGAGGGCATTCTCCTGCGTCCGCTACCCTTTGTCCATCCCGAGAGACTGGTTGTGCTCGGCGATCGTGTCGGCACCGGCCTGAACACGCCCGTCACGGCTCGGGACATCGGAATCTACTCGCGTGCCTCCAGCGCGTTTTCCTCGATCGGCGCCTACACCGGAAGCACATATGAGCTCTCCGGCGGAGAGACTCCGGAAGAGATCGTTGGCGCCAGACTAAGCGCAAGCGTGTTTCCAACCCTCGATGTGCGACCCCAACTGGGCCGAGTGTTTACCGCTCAGGACGACGAGGGTCACCAGCCCGTCGTGATCCTCAGCGATGCGCTCTGGCAGAGCCGATATCATCGCGATCCCAGGGTCCTCGGGAACTCTATCAATCTCGACCGCAAGGCCTACACGATCATTGGCGTCATGCCTTCCATCTTTGAGTTTCCCCTCGACGGCGGCCGTTTGAACCGGCCCCAGCTCTGGGTTCCACTCAGTCTCACTCCCGATGAGCTTTCCGAGCCGTCCGCGGGGGTCTTCGACTATCACATCGTCGCGCGTCTCAAGGAGGGTGTCAGTCTTGCCGCGGCCGACCAGGACGCCGATCGCGTAGCGCACGAGATCATGCGTAACTACCCGGCCACGATGGCGAATATCCGGATTCGCGGCGAAGTTACTCCGTTACGTGAATATGTGGTGGGAGAGACACGGCCGGTGCTGCGCGCACTGTTCGCCGCCGTTGCCATCGTTCTGCTCATCGCCTGCGTAAACGTGGCTGTTCTTCTGCTGGTTCGCGCTATTCGCCGCCGGCGGGAGTCTGCCGTACGACTTGCCCTCGGCGCTCGAGCATCCACTCTCGTTCGCGAATCCATGATCGAGGGCCTGGTGCTCAGCGGAGCAGCTGGAATTCTCGGCCTTGGCATGGCTGCGTTCGCACTTCGAACCTCATTGCGTTTCCTGCCTGACGACCTGCCGCGTGTCGATTCCGTTTCCATCAACGTTGCGGTTGGGCTCTTCGCGCTCACTCTTGCCTTCGTCACCGGAGTACTATCCAGCATGGCGCCGGCATTCGCGGCGGTGCAGGCGAACATCACCGATACGCTCAAAGACAATGCCAGGAGCGGCTCCGGCGGCAAAAACCATGCGTGGCTGCGTTCCGCGCTCATAGCAGCCGAAATTGCCATCGCCCTGGTTCTGCTCACCACTTGCGGGGCTTTTCTGCGCAGCTACCAGAAGATGCTCGCAGTCGATCCGGGCTTTCGTCCCGACCGCGTGCTGGTGGCAGGGTTTCAACTGCCGATGAACCAGTACGGCACCTACATTGCGGCAGACAATTTCAATCGTGAAGTTGTCAGCCGTCTCTCGGGTAAGCCGAGCGTCGTCGCCGTCGGCATCAGCAACCTCGTCCCAGGCTCGGAGTTCTATGGACGGGCTGCCTACACCATCGAGGGCCAGCCAACCGAAGGCTGGAAGGTGCAATTCGCCGTCTTCGGCGCCGTGTACGGCGACTACTTCCAGTCCATGGAAATCCCGTTGCTCGAAGGACGTTCCTTCACCCTGCAGGATCGCGAAGGAGCACCGCTCGTGGCCATCATCAATCGATCCATGGCCGATCATTACTGGCCTGGTCAGAGCGCGATCGGCAAACGCATGCACGTCGGCAATCCAAGGAAGGGCCTGCCCTGGGCCACAATCGTTGGTGTCGTCGCCGACACGAAAATCGGCTCTCCCGATCGTCCGAATGAAGACGAGTGGTACGTTCCGATGGAACAGCCCGCCATTCTCTTCGGTGCCAACGCTTCGGCAAACCTCGTCAATCCTGCCGGTGGCTTCATCACGGTGCGCTCAACTCTGCCCGCGGACCAGATCACCCAGACCCTGCGTGAAACCGTCGCCGGGATCGATCCTCTGCTTCCGCTGCAACAGATCCAGCCGATGACCAGCGTGGTCTCCAACGTCGAGGCGCCCCGCCGCTTCAACACCGACCTCATGACCCTCTTCGCCATCGGCGCGCTCGTCCTCGCCATTACCGGGATCTACGCCGTAGTGGCGTTTTCCATCTCGATCCGCACACAGGAGATCGCCATCCGCATGGCTCTCGGAGCACAGCGCAGCGGCATTGCAAGGCTGGTGCTTTTATCCGGTACAAAGCTTGCACTCATCGGCTGCGTACTCGGCATGATCGGATCGTTCGCGGTGTCGCGTCTCGTAAGCTCCTTCCTTTTCGAGGTCAGCGCCACCGATCCGCTCATCTACACCGCGAGCGTCCTGATCATGATCGCCATCGCACTGCTCGCATCGGCGTTGCCCGCGATTCGGGCCGCGTCGGCCGATCCCGTCGCAGCGCTACGATCCGTCTGAGCCGATTGGCCGCTGGAATTCGAATTGAAACGCAATGCTGCGTTCCGATTCGCGCTTCACCGCGCGGCGTCGGCCGGCCAGCAGCTCACCTGCACCCACGCTGCCGACCAGCTGGTTTGACTCGCGGTCGACGACCAGCAGACTCAGGAAGCCCGTCGTCGCCATCTCCTCGGCAACAGCCCGGCAGGTTTCGTCGCTGAAAACATACGAGTCCGGAAGACGGTCTGCCTTTCCCACGGTCACTGCGTCTCCAGTCGGCGCCTCTGTCATCACCTCAGCCACCGTCAACAGCTCCAGCGGATCGACTCCGTATTCGCGCGAGAGGTGATACCCGCGCCGGCTCAGCTTCTCCGTGAGGATCGAGCGCGGCATGATCAGCGAAGTCACCAGATAGGCTGCCGTGCACGCAAGCAC
>DATFSO010000057.1:0-26992 GCA_035262585.1 Occallatibacter sp.
CCTCAAGGTGTCAATGAGCGAACAGCAATCAGGGAATCCAACGCCGGCTCCAGCGGTATCGCCGGCCTGGATCAGAATTGAGCGGGCGCGGCATCCCCAACGGCCCTACCCCATGGACTTTATCGAGCGGATCTTTACAGATTTCAGCGAGATTCACGGGGATCGCGCCTTTGGCGACGACGAGGCAGTAGCCTGCGGCATGGCGCGCCTCAACGGCGAAGAGGTGCTGGTCATCGGCAACCGCAAGGGAGGAACGACGAAGGAGCGCGTCAAGCGCAACTTCGGCATGCCCAACCCCGAGGGTTACCGCAAGGCGCTGCGCTGCATGCGCATCGCCGAGAAATTTTCCCGGCCCATCATCTCTTTCATCGATCTTCCCGGCGCCTATCCGGGACTCGGAGCCGAAGAACGCGGCCAGGCCGAAGCCATCGCGCGCAATATTCGCGAAATGTCGCGCCTGCGCGTGCCGACCATCTCCGTCATCAGCGGCGAAGGCGGATCCGGCGGCGCGCTGGCACTTGCCGTGAGCGACCGCGTGCTTATCCTGGAAAACGCACTCTACTTCGTCATCACGCCGGAGTCGTGCGCTGCCATCATGTGGAAGGACGCTTCGCACAAGCAGGAGGCGGCCGAAGCATTGCGTATCTCCGCCGTTGAGGTCGCTGCTCTCGGCTGTGTCGACGAGATCATCAACGAGCCTCCGGGAGGCGCCCACACCGATCACCCTGCCGGGGCGGGAATCGTGGGCTTGGCGCTGAAAAAGCATCTCGCCGTGCTGAAGGCTACGCCGATCGACACTCTCGTTGCCGTGCGCCAGCAGAAATTCCGGAACATCGCCCAGTGCTATACAGAAGGTTAGTTTGCGTGCATCGAAAGCCTCTGAAGATTGATGCCTCGCGAATAGGTGTTTCATTGTTCATGCCAATCCTGCACTTGGAGCCAAATTCCGATCGGAGCCGGAGATGAGCGCAACAGCAGGCGGAAGCAGGCTCCGTTCGTACATTGAGTTCATCGCTGCCATACTTTACTTTTTCGTTGCACGCTCCTTTGCGCATCGCGCCGCTCTCAGAGTCCAGAACGATGCATGGGAGCCCATCGTCGAACAGTTTCTGCTTGCCGCTCTCCTCATTCTTGGCTACGCCGCATTTGGCTCTCTCTTCGACCGGCAGGCCAACTCGATTGCTGCTCAAGGCCTGCCGTTACGCACCGGATGGCCCCGCGAGGCCGCCTTGGGCGCGGCAATCGGTTGGGGTGCGATCGTGCTTTGCGTTCTGCCCATGGTGCTCATCGGCGGAATTGCGATCATTCTTACTGCTCAAAGGGCCTCGTGGGGCTGGCTCATCGCCGATTTGGCCTACTTTGCACTCTTCGCCCTTGCGGAAGAGGTCGCATTTCGAGGCTATAGCTTCCAGCGCTTCTCGATGGTGGTCGGGTCCTCTGCCGCAGCGTTTGGCTTTGCGGTGTTTTACGCCATCCTCCACGCACTGCTGCCCGGCGCCACAAATGCCAGCATCGCCATTTCGGTCGTCTTCAGCTTCGTGCTCACCACCTGCTATCTGCGGACGCGCGCTCTGTGGATGAGCTGGGGCCTCAACTTTGCCTGGAAGGCCTCACAGGCGCTCATCTTCGGTCTCACCGTGAGCGGTACCAGCAGCCACTCCCCAATCATCGAAGGCAACCCGATGGGGCCTTTCTGGCTTACCGGCGGCGGCTTCGGGCTCGACGCCAGTTGGGTCGCCTGCATTGTTCTTCTCGCTGCATTTCCCATCATTTACCGTGTAACCCGCGATCTCGACTTTCGTTACAACGCGCCCGTAATCGTCCCCGGCGGAATGCCGGTCGACCTCGATGTTGCGGCACGCAGCCAGCACGAGGCCGCGATGGGATCCATCGCGCAGTCCGCACCCGCACTTGTGCAGATTTTTCCCGCGACGGCACCACCCGGGAACTCGGACTCCGCATCAGAATCTCCAGCCAGACGCGAAGAAACGCCCTGATTTAGTCCCGGCTCAGTAGGGTCACACTCCGGTTCGAATCACCGATTTGACCTTTCACGTGAAATGGCACTACTGTTGGCTCAGCGTCAGGTTCAGCCATGGGAGGAGCCCATGATCCGGCCACCGCTCGCATTCCCACCTCAGTCGATACAATCTCGCGCTCTGTCAGCCATTTGCCGTCATCGAGCGGTGACTGCGGCTGGCGTCTGCGCATTCGCGCTCTGCGTTGGCACGCCTGTATCCGCGCAAGTCATCACCATCGATACGCACGGCAACGCCACCAGCTCAAACGGCAATGTGGATCGCCGCTATGCCCAGATCAAGCCCACTGAAGTTCAGCTCTCCAACACGGAACTCGATGCGAAGACCCGGTCCGAGCTGATCCGCGTTCTCGAGTCGGAACAGGGCTTTGCGATGCGCCCGTTCCCGCGCGGTCACAAGGGCCTGACGCTGGAGGCCAACGGAAAGCTGAGCCCAGCCGGCGAGGGTTGGCTCGACATGATTACAGCGGACGGCGTTTGCGCCAAGCCCGGCGATCCGGTGCAACTCACTGACGTCAAGATCGAAAAGGACAAAATCGTCTTCATGTTGAACGGCGGTCCCGACGCCAAGCATCGTTTCCTCCGGCATGTTCAAATCGGCGCCGGCGGCGGAATGAACCCGGTCGTGCAGGGCGATGATCAGGAGCCGACAGGCGCCCGCCTCACTCTGACATTCAAGGGCCGCGTCCCTGAACTGACCGGGTCTCAGGTGAAGGCGCTTCTCGCGCCCCTGATCTCCTTCGATGTGAAGACGCCGATCCAGGCCTTCACCGATACGCTTCCGCCGAAACTGAAAGAGGCGATCCTCAATCACAATGTCTGGGTCGGCATGAGCACAGACATGGTGCTGTTCGCGAAGGGTCAGCCCGAGCGCAAAATCCGCGAAGTACATGACCAGCAGCCCTTCGAGGAGTGGATCTATGGCCAGCCTCCTCAGCCCGTGGAGTTCGTGAGGATCAATGGCAATCGGGTGATTCGCGTCGAAATCGCCAAAGTAGGCGAGGCGCCTGAAGTCTTTACCAAGGATGAGGTCGATGGCTTGATGCGCACCGATGGCACTCCGATCATCGAGGCTGCCCCCCCGCATATTCATACCGCCAAGGTTGGTGACATCCAGCGTGATCCGGAAACCCAGTCGCCGGACGCCCCGCCAAGCCTTGTGGGACCGGGAGAGAAGCTGCCGGAGAACGCCCAACAGAATCAGCCCGGCGGCATGAAGCCGGTGCAGTTCCCGAAGCAAAAGCCCGACGATTACCCCGACGCCACCAACCTGCCCCGCGACCATAAATCCTCCGATGACGGCACAGAACAGCAGGCAAAGCCCAACACGGAGCAGCAGACCAATCCCGATCCACTGGATCAGGTAAAGCCCAGCTCGCCGGGTGCTCCGGCTTCCACAACATCGAAACCGACGCAGACCGATGCACCGGCGGCGCCTGCACAGAAGCCTTCGCTGCAGCCGCCCCCGGGTTCAAGCCCGAATTGAGAATTGGAAAAACATCAACTTTAATTTCACCAACAATGCCGCCGACCCTGACCCCGAGCTTGCCGAAAGGGAGGGAAGAGGAGGAACCTGCAGTTGCCCTTTTTTGCGGTGCCCCGGCCACGTCGGATCTAGTTTTGTAACAGGGCACGACTTCAGTCGTGCCGAAACTTGCCTTCAAAGTGGAGGGGCTTTGACCCTGAGGGATCTGCGTTCTCCTGATAAACTAAGACGCAGCGAGTCTGGCTGCCTCCCGCCCACAATTTCAAGCAGGAGCTGGTAACGACCGCGCCGTTGAAGCCGCGTGCAGCATGGGTGCGCGTGTGTGCAGAGACACTTCCTAAAGGAGAAACACCCACACATGGCCAAGATTGCCAAAACAGGTGACCGCAAGAAAGCAATGGACACGACGAAGTCCACCGATTGCCCGAAGTGCAGCAAGCCGACCCGCATTGTGAAGCGTGTAAAAGACCGCGAACGCAATGTGCCTGGAGGTATATACATCTCCTGCTCTGCGTGCGACTTCTACGAGAAGCTTTAAAGTGTCGATTGAAGTCTCAGCTGTTGGGAAGCCCGGCAAAGCGCCGGGCTTTTCATTTGGGTACGCCCAGCATGGGCACATTCTCGCGGGTGAAAGTCCCGTCGCAAGGAGGTCACCCCAAGCGAAGCGAAGCGCAACTGCATGAGGGCGACCGAGTGTGGGAAGGAAGCGTGGAGCGAAACTGCGGGCCGATGAACAAAAAGTGGATAGAAGGCGCTGCTAAGCAGGGCGAGCGGGCCCAAATTCGCGAAGCTCTGGTGATCAAGGCGAAGCGGCGTAAATCCGACGGTCGTGCAGGGAAGGAAAGTGTTCTTATCTGGGGAGCCCTCGCCTTATGCCTGAAAGGGCAACGGTGTCGAGCCGGAGCGAGGAGTCAGCAGAGGTCGAAGTAGTCAGGGAGTGAATCTCTGGCGAAGGACCGAACGAGAAGGAGTGCTTAACATCAAGGCGATGCGAAGGGTAAGGCGTCAGATGCCTGCGCAAGCAGGGCGGTCCGACAAGGGACACGGTGAAGCCGTGTCGGAGTCTGGCAGCGACGAAACCCTTGGCCCGCGCCCTGAAGCGGAGAGCACAGGGCCAGGACTGCTTCGGGCAGTGCTGGCACGAGAGAACCTGCTGGAAGCATGGAAACGGGTGCGAGCCAACAAGGGCGCAGCTGGTATCGACGGTCTGGCCATCGACCAGACTGCGGAACAACTGCGAACCGAGTGGCCTCAGATCCGTGAACAGCTGTTCGCAGGGACGTATCGGCCTAGTCCGGTACGACGGGTAACGATCCCGAAACCGGATGGAGGCGAGCGCGAGCTCGGCATCCCGACGGTCACGGATCGATTGATCCAGCAAGCGCTGCTGCAGGTGCTGCAGCCGATGCTTGATCCAACCTTCAGTCAGCACAGCTACGGCTTCCGTCCGGGCCGAAGTGCACATGATGCCGTTCTTGCGGCGCAAAGTTATGTGCAGTCGGGTCGACGGATCGTAGTCGACGTGGACCTGGAGAAGTTCTTTGACCGGGTCAACCACGACATCCTCATCGATCGGCTGCAGAAGAAGATCGGAGATAGCGGAGTGATCCGGCTGATCCGGGCCTATCTGAACAGCGGGATCATGGTGGATGGCGTGGTGCAGGAGCGGGAGCAGGGGACGCCGCAAGGCGGTCCGCTCTCTCCGTTGCTGGCCAACGTGCTGCTGGACGAAGTGGACAAGGAACTGGAGCGAAGGGGCCACTGCTTCGTGCGCTATGCCGACGACGCGAACATATATGTTCGCAGCCGTCGCGCTGGCCAGCGAGTGATGGCTCTGCTGCTGAAGCTATACGAGCGGCTGCGGCTCACGGTTAACTCGACCAAGAGCACGGTCGCCAGTGTGTTCCAGCGCAAGTTCCTCGGCTACAGCTTCTGGGTAGGTCCCGGTCGCATCATCAAACGCCGCGTGGCTGATAAAGCAGTGTTGAAGTTCAAACATCGGGTACGGGAACTGACTCGCCGCAGTGGCGGGTACGGTCTCGAAACAGTGGTCAAACAACTGCGAATCTATGTACTGGGCTGGAAAGCTTACTTCCGGTTGGCGCAAACTCCAAGGGTCTGGCGGGAACTAGACCAATGGATCCGTCATCGGATGCGAGCCATCCAACTCAAGCACTGGAAACGTGGAAAGATCGCTTATCGGGAACTGATCGCGCGAGGAGCTTCCAAGGAAACTGCGCAACTAGTGGCTCGCAATATCCGCCGCTGGTGGCACAACAGCGGGATGCTTCTCCACAAGGTTCTTGATCTCAGATGGGCGGACAGGCTGGGAATCCCCCGACTCTCTTGACCTCAACTTCTTGAACCGCCCGGTGCGGACCCGCATGCCGGGTGGTGTGGCAGGGGAGGAGGGGTGACTCTCCCCCTTATGCCGATTGCGCACTCACTAGGAGGTGTAAGTCCTCTTCACATCCTGTTAGAGGAGAAGTGATAGCGAAGGCCAGGGGATCATCGTGAGGTGATTTCTGAAAGCAAGCGTGGAGCAAAAGCCCGAGCCGATGGACAAGAACCGGATATGAGGCATACGGCGCCGGATGAGTGAGCATGGGTGGGAACGCAACACGGCCTGCGGGGACCCCGGCGACAGGTCAACGTCGCTGGTGTGGTTAAAGCGATTCGGCCATCTCTTCCAGAATCGCCGCAGCCGCTTCCGCTCTATTGGTCGCCTGCGTGATGGGCCTTCCCACGACCAGGTAGCTGGCCCCCAGCCGGAGGGTCTCCGCCGGACCGGCCACTCGCTTCTGGTCTCCGATCGCAGCCCCCGCCGGGCGGATGCCCGGAACAACAAGCACAGCTTCAGGCCCCGTTAGCGTCCGCACCGCCACCACTTCCTGCGGTGAGCAAACAAATCCCCGGATGCCTGCCTCGCTGCTCATCTTCGCAAGCACCTCAACCTGCCCGGACGGATCCCGCCCGACGCCCGTCGCGCGCAACTGAGCTCCATCCACGCTGGTAAGCACCGTAACGGCCAGCAACTCGGGCGGATGGGCAATTCCCGCGAGGGCAGCCTTTGCCGCCTGCAGCATCGCCGGGCCGCCGCCCGCGTGGACCGTCAGCATCCGCACCCCAAGTCCTGCTGCCGACTTCACTGCTCCGACAACGGTGTTGGGAATATCGTGCAGCTTCAGATCCAGGAAGACGTTGTGTCCGCGACGGATGATGGGCTCCAGTACGGCGGGTCCCTCGGCAACGAACAACTCCAGACCGACCTTGAACCAGTTGCAGGTGCCTTCCAGTTCGGCGACCAGCCGCATGGCAGACCGGGCATCCGGCACGTCGAGGGCAACTATCAGACGCTGGCGCGCAAGCACAATCGGATTTGGGCTGTAAGCGCTGGCAGCCTCGGCGTGGACGGTGGAGGAGGGTTCCTCGCTCGGCATAACTCCATCGTAGCCCACTTTCGTCCGCATCTACACCTTTAGCATCCTGGCCACTCACGGAGCTCGAAGGCAAAGCCACCACTCCTGACTCCTGACCCCTTCCACCGTGCGCACGGTCACCGCGATAAAATCCACGCCGAGTACGATGAAACCCATCCGAGGAGGCGCTGCAGTGGCTGCTCCGGTAAAAGTGTTTGCCATCGGCTTGGTTACGGCTGTGGTCCAGTTCGGGCTCTCAATCATTGCCTTCGGCGGATGGAAGGCATTCTTCAGCCATCCAGCACTGGTTGCTTTGGCGGTGATCACGATCGGCCTGATGATGGTGGCCCCTTTCACAAGCGGCAATCTCAGTTCCGGTCAGAAGGAGGACCGCAGCAACCGCTGGGTCTTCACCGCATTCAGTGTGATTGCGCTCCTCAGCGCCGTTGTGCCGCCGTACACCGATCGCATGGGTATATGGACCATCGACGGCGAGAAAACACGCTGGGTGGGCATCGCGCTCTACGCATTCGGTGGCGGCCTGCGGTTATGGCCGGTGTTTGTCCTCGGCACGCGGTTCAGCGGACTGGTCGCGATCCAGCCGGGGCACACTCTCGAGACGCACGGCATCTACGGGCTGGTGCGTAACCCAAGTTATCTGGGAATGCTCATCAACATGCTGGGTTGGGGACTCGTGTTTCGTGGCTGGTCAGGAGTCGCGATTGCTGGACTCCTGCTCGTCCCGCTTGTCGGAAGGATTCGCGCCGAAGAGCGGCTCTTGCGCTCACACTTTGGCGCAGAATACGAAGCTTATTGCACCCACACCTGGCGGCTCCTGCCGGGCATTTACTAGACCTAGCTAGCTAGTCTCATAAGTGGCTTTCTAAAAGGGTTGCGACTTCACATCTTGCTGAGGGAGCCAATCGGAGACGCGCTTTGTAACAGAGCACGAGTTTGCTCGTGGCAGCCCCGCAAGAATGATCAGGGCTTCAGCCCCTGAGGGATGCAGCTCTTCTTCTCAGACCATTATGAAATCAGCATTGGACATGCCGTCATCACTTCGGAAGTGAAGCAGTTCGCATCGCTCGCGGAAAAACTTACCTGTTCAAATAGCACAACAGAACGTGATAACTATCACTGCGGCCGTTCCTTGCAAAGGAGTCTCCTGCAATGTTGCTCCCGCAAAGGTCTTCGTGCCAGGCGGAGAAATCCGTTGCGGGGAAGTCACGTGCGAGAGCCATCGCGCACGCGGCGTGAAGGAAAGACGGCCCGCATGACTAGAGCTGCACGTTTCGCTGCATTCTTGATCTCCATGGTTGCCGGTCCGTTCCAACGGCTGGCCAATCTGACCCGGCAAATTCGAAATCACAAGGCAACTGCGGTCGGCCTCCTGGGGTATGCACTGCTTGTCGTTCCGTGCTGCCTCGCAGGCCAGACTGATTGCCTCTCCTGCCACAGCGACAAGACCATGACCGATGCCGCTGGCCACAGCATCGCAGTCGATGGCGACCAGTTCAGCAAGAGCGTCCATGGCAGCCTTCAGTGCAATAACTGCCACGCAGACATCAAGGAATATCCCCATCCCGTTCACATCGCGCCGGTCGACTGCAAGACCTGCCACTCCAGCGAAGCCGAGAGTCTGCAGGGCAGTGTTCATTCGTCTTCAAAGGACCATCCGTGTACAAGCTGCCACGGCAATGCCCACGAGATCTTTCCTAAGACGGATGCACGTTCGGCCGTTTATCCCCTCAATGTGCCCAAGACCTGCGGCCAGTGCCATAGCGATGGCGCGATGGCCACAAAGAAGGGACTGCCGTGCGTCTATCCGCACTACGTGGACTCGATCCACGGCTTCGCGCTCAGTAAAGAAGGTCTTCTCGTGGCAGCCAACTGCAAGAGCTGCCACGGATCGCACCACATCCTGAGCCACAAAGATCCGGCCAGCCCCACCTTCAAGGCCAACGTCCCGGACACCTGCGGTACGTGTCACGCGAAGATCAAGGACGACTACCAGGGCGGCTCGCACGGCCACGCTGTTGCCGCGGGCAACCTGAAGGCTCCGGTTTGCACGGACTGTCACACGGCTCACGCAATTCTGCAGCCCACCGAGTCGGAATTCCGCACGCAGTCCACCCCGATCTGCGGCTCATGCCACAAAGAAAAGCTTTCCACCTACCGTGACACTTTCCATTCCCAGCTTGGATCTCTTGGCGGATACGTTGAGACGGCCCGTTGCTGGGATTGTCACGGAGCACACGAGATCTATCCGGCCGCAGATTCACGATCAACCATCGCCAAGGCAAATCTCGTCAAGACCTGTGGCAAGTGCCACGCTGGCGCAAACCTCAGCTTCGTTCAGTATCAGCCCCACGCCAACGCACACGATCGCAAGCTCAATCCGGCCCTTTACTACGTGCGTCTGTTCATGAACCTGCTGCTAATCAGCGTTCTTACATTCTTTGTGATTCACACAATTCTGTGGCTGATTCGTTCCCGATACGACCAGGTCAGGAGAAAGTCGGCAAATGGAGGCGATCATGACTGAGCTGGCACAGGCACCGGAGCAGACCGGGGCACCTGCACCCACAACCGGGCGCTACTTCCAGCGCTTCACACGCGAGCAGCGTTATCTGCATGCCGTCTTGTTCGGCACATTTCTCGGCCTCGCCGGGACAGGCCTGCCGCTGCGCTTCAGCGAGAGCATCTGGGCGCGCGGCCTTGCCGGGGCCGTCGGTGGCTTTGGCGCGATTCTCTTCTTTCACAAGTTCTGCGCGCTGGTGCTCACAATCGCCTTTTTGCTTCACGTCAGAGAGATCTTCGTCCGTGGCCTCTACCGCCGCGAGAAGGGAATCTTCTGGGGCGCAACCTCGATGGTTGCGAACTGGAAAGACGTCAAGGATCTCCTCGGGCACATCCGGTGGTTCATTGGCCTCGGCCCCAAACCGCAATTTGAACGCTACGCCTACTGGGAAAAATTCGATTACTGGGCCGTCTTCTGGGGCATGATCGTGATTGGCTTCTCCGGATATGCCATGTGGTTCGCGCCATTCTTTGCGCGGTTCCTGCCGGGCTGGGCGCTCAACGCAGCACTCGTGATTCACAGCGAAGAAGGCCTGCTCGCGATTCTCTTCATCTTCTCGATTCACTTCGTCAACACGCACCTTCGGCCTGACAGCTTCCCGATGGACATGGTGATCTTCACCGGCGTCGAAAGCGAACAGGAATTCCAGCACAAGCGGCCGCAGGAATACGCGCGCATGTTGCGCGAAGCCAAGGCGCAGGAGCGCCTCGGAGAAGCGCCTTCAAAATGGTTCGTCAACTTCTCGCGTGTCGTCGGCTTTACAGCGATCTTCATTGGTGTCACGCTGCTCGTGCTCACATTGACCGCGTATTTCGACTGAGCAGAGAAGTACCAGATAAAGGCTGTCATTCCGACTGAGAGCAGCGTGCGGAGGAACCTGCAGTTTCATTTCTGCTGCAGCTCAAGGCACGCCGCTCTGCAAGAGCGGATTGGCCCGATGAGCGCGACACCGGCCCGCCGTTAGATACAAACTGACGACGGCAACGATTCAATGCCCTGCATTTCATTGACGTTCGCGAACCCCCGTGCCTCCAACCGAAATGTTCACTGTGATTCGTTTCGCAACCGTCTGTGACTCCTGTCACGGCGCCCTAGGCAAAGCAAGCGTCTCCTCTTAGCCGTGAGAATTTCCAGCGGAACACTGCTCTGTACGTTCGTGTTCTTTCTGCTGGGCTCGGCCCTCCCTACTCGCGCCCAACACAAGCTGAAAGACCTAGACTGCTTCTCCTGCCATGGCGACGCAACGCTCACCACCGAAGTAAACGGCAAGTCTATCTCGCTCTACGTCGACGCAAAGAAACTCAAACACTCCATTCACGGGTCCATGAAGCTCGCTTGCGTAGACTGCCACAAGGACGTCAAGAGCCTCGCGCATGACCCCCCGCAAAAGGTCCTATGCGCTGACTGCCACGCAGACGCGAAGAACGCCTACACGCACAGCACGCATGCGAAGATCGTTTCCGGCGGCAAGATCGCCGCCGATTGCCAGAACTGTCACGGCAGCGCCCATGAGGTGCTCGCCGGTGGCGCCCCCGATTCGCCTGTTAATCACGCACACATTCCTGCCACATGCGGACGCTGCCACGGCCAGAAGTTCCTGATGGAATCAAATGGCGTCAGCGCGCAACCCTTCATCTCCTACCAGGAGAGTGTGCACGGCCGCGCTGTTGAGAACGGTTCAATGAAAGCCGCCGTCTGCACCGATTGTCACGGCGCGCATCAGATTCTTCCGCCCACCGATCCCCAGTCGCCGATCTACCAGTTCAACGTTCCGGCCACCTGCGGACAGTGTCACACAGACATTCAAAACACATTTAATGCAAGCATTCATGGCCAGGCCATCGCACGCGGCAACAGCCTCTCGCCCGTCTGCACGGATTGCCACGGCATTCACTCGATCAAGTCGCACAGGGATCCCAACTCGCCCGTTGCCGAGCAGAACCTGTCTCGCGACACCTGTGCCCGCTGCCACGAGGGCGTCCGTCTCTTCAGCGAGTTCGGCGTTCCCGGCAACCGTGTCTCCACATACATGGACAGCTATCACGGGCTCGCTGCCGAGGGTGGATCCGTCGTTGTGGCCAATTGCTCAAGCTGTCACGGCGTGCACAACATCCTACCCTCCGGCGATCCCCATTCAACAATCAATCGCGCCAACCTCAGCGCCACATGCGGCGAGTGTCACAAGGGAGCCACGCAGAAGTTCACGCTGACTCCTGTGCACCTGGCGGACGGCGTACACCCCAGCGACATCGGCTCCATCATCACGCGCTGGGTGCGGATCATATACATGATCCTCATCTTTGGAATCATCGGCGCCATGTTTGTGCACAACTTCATCATCTGGCGCAGCAAGGCCATCGCCCGCCGCAGCATGCAAAATCCGAAGATGCAGCGCATGTCCAACAACTTGCGCTGGCAGCACCTTGTCCTGCTCACCAGCTTCATCGTGCTCGTCTGCACGGGATTCGCACTGAAATTTCCCGACTCTTGGTTTGCCGAAGCGCTCGGCATGGGGGAGCATGTCCGCAGTATTGTCCATCGGGTCGCCGGGGTCGTGCTGATCGTTACGGGCTTCTACCATGTCTTTTATCTTGCGATCGCGCACGAAGGTCATCGCCTCATCCGCGATATTGCACCCCGCCCGAAAGATCTGAAAGACGCTGTCGGGGTTATGCTCTACTATCTCCGTCTCAGCAAGACGAAGCCGCAGTTCGGCCGGTTCACATACGGCGAGAAGGCTGAGTACTGGGCTCTCGTGTGGGGTACCGGTCTTATGGGCCTTACAGGTGTGATGATGTGGGCCAAGGTCTGGACGGGCAACCTGCTGGCACGCTGGTGGGTCGACGTCGCCACTGCGGTGCACTTCTACGAGGCAATCCTGGCCACGCTGGCCATCGTGGTGTGGCACTTCTACCAGGTCATCGGCGACCCCGATGTCTATCCGATGAACTGGGCATGGTGGGACGGCAAGATGCCGGTCGAACACTACAAGCATGAGCACGCGTTGGACTCAGAGTCGCTGCAAAGCTCCAAATCGGAAAGCGTGCCGGGTGCAACGCAATCGACCGCATCCGACGACTGATCGATCATTGGGGCACCAGCTGTGAGGGATACTTTCAAGGCATGAGCATTCAGCCCGACCAAGTGCCATTTCACTTGACGGCGATTGAGACCTGAAATGGATCATCGATGTTAGCAGCGTTTCGAAGACGCAAGCAGGCGACTATCTTCTTTTGAAAGCGATTTTGGAAACCTGCTTGGACGAAGATGGAGACGATATGTACCCGCGAATTAAGCATTTCGGTCCCCGCTGTCGGGCACTTTGACCCCGATCTCACTGAAGATGCTGTCAGATTCGCCACTGGATCCAATCAACGGAGGGAGACGGATTCTTGGAAGTGGTGCCGCAGAACTAATTGCGAGCGGTGGCAAGCCAGTAGCTGCCTGATTTCGACTCTGCAGCTACACGACACTCTCGGCGCTGTATCGGGACCGGCAATCCGGTCCGCAATGCGTATCCGAATAGGCGCTTTAGTCGCGCGTGCTGTCCGGAACCCGAAACTCGACTCCGCGAGCATGATTGAACTGCTCAGTGGCGGCGATGTCGATCTGATCCAGCGGAATCTGCTCAAAGCGATGCTGGTCCAGATTCGTCAGGGACGTCGAGTTCATGATGTAGTTCTGGATCTTCTCGGGTTCGCGGCCCGTCTTGAAGATAAGCGTGAGGGGCTCTTGCGGCCTCAGTGCGGTGGATGCCGCTGGGCCCGGATATGCCGGCCGTGCTCCACTCGGAGCGGGAGCTTCTCCGTAGGGCTGTTGCGGATAAGGTTCTGGCGAAGTGTACGGCTGGGGACCCGCATCATAGGTTCCGTTGTAGTCGGCATTCGGCGCGTAATTACTCGCCACGCCGTCCTGGCCGTATGCGGGATCGTCGCCCGGGAGGCTCCAATCGTACATACCAGGATTTATTACGCACGGATAATACGGACACGCGTATGGAAAGAATGGCCATCCTGGGTTCCCGAACACAAACACGCTGGTGTGCTTGTTTCCATGTCCATGGCCGTGGCCGTTACCGCGATTGTTACCCCAGCCGTGGGAACGATCGCCAACTCCGGGGCGATAGGGAGGACGTCCTGGTGCAACTCCGCCTGGTCGAGAGGGAACTCGAAATCCAGAATTCATCGTTCCGGGAATCCGGCCGAAACCTGGTCCCGCAACTCGTCCTGGTCCCGAAATCCCTCCAGGCCGAAAGGGTGCGGGCGGGCGAAAAGGACCGGCCGGTCGCAATGGAGCACCAGGCCGCGCGATGCCAATTGGACGAGAGAAGCCAGGACTTGAGAAGCCCGGACCGGCGTTGAATCCCGAGTGTCCTCCGAACCCGCTACTGGGGCTCGCAAAGCCGCCACGGCCTACAGATCCCCCGACAGATCCCATCGACCCGCCGCGCGCAGCCCCGCCATGCGCGGCCCCGCGCTGCCCAGATGCCGGCAACGCAAGCGCAAGAGCCACAATCGCGACTGCAGCCCCGTATTTCATGGCAATTATCTTACGCCCAACGCCGATGCTTTGCGTTCCGGCGCGGACGGGACTTGCATCCACTTCTGCGTGAGCCGTTTAGATACGCCAATCGTCCGCGCGCCAGCTGCGAATGCGTTCCTTGATCTGTTTGCGGCTGAGGTTGTGCTCAAGCGCCTGCTTGGCAAGTTCCACAACCTCGTCGTCTGCGGCAAACCGCAGTCCGATGAGCTGGTCGGCGCTCAGCCGATAGATCTGCGAGTGCCACTCCTGCGGGGCCAGTGCCTGCAGACGCAGCCGCTCCTCCAGCCGGATGACGCGATCCTGCACTTTCAGCGGATACATCCGAAGTCTGAGGATGGGCACAATTACGGCGAGCGAAAGCACCAAATACCAGCCGGAAGAAATCGTCCGTTGCCGGTACAGGTGAACGCCCGCATACACCAGGTTGAGAAGGTAAAGGCCGAAGGTGAAGATGTGAAACGGTGGATCGAGCCTAGCGTGGTTCTTGAAGCTCTGCGGTTCACTCATGCGCGTTCATGCTTTCTTTGAGCACAACCTCGACGTTTGCTGCGGTCGGGAACACCGCGTATTCCCCAGCCGAAGGAAATAATGCTCGGGTGCTGAAGGGATTCTCGGCGGGAACGCCCGGATATGTCAACGTTGCCAGCGTCTCGGGTGTCAGTATCTCGTGGTTTTTCGGTATCAGATGATGATACCGTCCCCGCAGCGCGTAATCCGCGAGCAGGGCTCCGGCAAGGTATGGATTCAGAATTGTGATCGGCAGCGCATATCCCGTCGTGACGAGCGACTCGGAGATGCATTTGTTGGGTTCGCTTCGATGACGATAACCGAGTACCTGGGGAATCTCAAACACCCGCAGGTGCAACTCGGGATGCTTTTCAGCATAGCGCTTCAGCCGGTAGGCAATCTGCTTAGGCGTCGTCATGCCCGCGTCAGGCAGAAAATTGCGGCTAAGAGCATGCGGAAAATACTCGTTCAGCACCGCCCGCGAGAAATCAGCGCAGTTGTTATAGAACAATTCAAAATGTGAACGGTTATTTTTCGTATTCATCCGGGCGATGAAGGCGTCGTCCTGCTCCTCGGTCGTATCAAACCGAAAGGCGTACATCCGCCGTTCGTATGCAACACCAATCAACTCCGTCCATCCGCCGTGCCAAAAGTCGCCCTTCCGTACGTGCTCACCCAGTTCCATCAGGTGCGCCTCGTGATACTCGTCACGCAGACGATTCACCGTTTCATGATTGACGCGTGAAGGCACATTCTCGATGCCTTCTACTGAGTAGAGGTATGGGACCAACGGAATCGCGATCCAGTCGTAGTGATTGATGTCGCTATATCGAGCAATCACTGCACCCGTTTCGCCCGGCTGGCAGCGACGAAGCTTCGTCGGAGTCTCAGCGCAGACTCGCGCAAAATAGATCGCCAGATGACCAGTTGGGTTGACTCTGCCAAAGAAGCCGTAGGGCTCCTCCAGCAGCAGCGCAGCCTGTGCGTGACAATTCCCTGAGAAAACCTGCAAGAACGCAAAGGCCACGACGACAAATGCGATTATGCGTGGGGTGCGCATCGAATGCATCGTGACTCCCGGTCAGGTTGTTGAGCTTCCTCTTACCTTTCTAAGTATGTCTCAAAATTCTCAAAAGCGATTCTGACAGAAGTAACAGTCGTAATTCATGGTGCATTCGAGCAAAGCGAATGCAGATCAGACACACGGATCACTTATTACTTCAACTCCCGTGAGCTCGAAAAGTTGCGCCATAGCGATAAATACAATGTTCCCAAGTAGCAAACCCGCGCCCGCTCTGATAACGTTCTCTTTTCCCGAAAATACCGGTCGCCGAAGCAACCAACGACTTCGCGACTTTGTGAAATTGAGAGGTAATAAATAGTGCGCAAGCCCTCCAAGCCGTTTCTATCAGCAATTCTTCTTGCTTTCGCCACGGTTCTTTCAGCCCAGGTTACGTTGCCTAGCGTTCTCTCCAGTCACATGGTCGTTCAGCGCGATCTCCCGGCACACGTCTGGGGAATGGCGGCACCGGGACAGTCCGTTTCCGTTTCGTTTCGCGGTGAGTCTCGCACTACCAGCGCTGACTCTCTTGGCCATTGGGACGTTTACTTCAAGCCGGGGGCCTCCGGCGGTCCATTCAACATGACTGTCACGCCCGGGCCGGCAACCGGCCAGTCCTCCACGCAACCGCCAGTCACGTTCGACGACATCATGGTGGGCGACGTCTGGCTTGCCTCCGGCCAGTCGAACATGGAGTTCCCGCTCAGCCGCGCCAGCACTGCAGCTCAGGATCTGCCTCACGCTTCAAATCCGCAGATCCGCCTGCTCATGATCCGCAAGCGTGCCTCCGACTATGCCATGCCCGACGCCGACACCGATGGATGGACGACATCGACACCCGATACAGCGAAAGACTTCTCCGCTGTCGCATGGTACTTTGCACGCGACATTGCTGCTCGTGAACACGTTACCGTAGGCGTCATCGATGCCACCTGGGGCGGCACTGTTGGCGAAGCATGGGTGCGCCTCACCGCTCTGGGCGAAGACGCATCTCTCGCGCCGATCTTCGAAGCCCGCGGCAAAATGACCGACAACGCTGCCGATGCGGTGGCCTTAGAGAAAGACCAACAGCGCCAGCGCGACGAAGCCAAAACAGCCGGCAAGCCCGTCCCGCAGTTCCCGTGGCATCCTCCGGTACTCAACAGTTGGGGTCCCGGCCTCTTGTGGAACGGCATGATCGCGCCGCTCGCCCCGTTTCCCATTCGCGGAGTCATCTGGTACCAGGGCGAAAGCAACAGTACCCTCGCGCGTGTCCACTCCTATGACCGGGTCATGCGCACCCTGATTGAAGACTGGCGCCGCCAGTGGGGCGGAGGCGACTTTCCCTTCCTGTACGTGCAAATCTCCAACTTTATCTCAACCCCGCTGGAGGACTGGGCCGAACTCCGCGAACAGCAGGTGCGCACGCTCGCCTTGCGCAACACCGCGATGGCGGTCACGATCGATATCGGCAATCCCACCGACGTGCATCCCACCAACAAGCTTGACGTAGGCTTGCGTCTCGCCCGCGCTGCCCGTGCGCTCACATACGGCGAAGCCGTCGAGTATTCCGGGCCGATGTTCCGGCAGGCGACGCCTGAGAGCAACTCGATCCGCGCCTGGTTCGATCATGCGCAGGGCCTCACGGCCAAGGGCGGCGCCGTCACCGGATTTGAAGTCGCCGGCAAGGACGGCAAATACGTGCCCGCCACCGCAACCATCGACGGCATAACGATCGTTGCCTCCAGTCCCGATGTCCCCGCGCCAGTCTACGTGCGCTATGGCTGGGTCAACAGCCCGCAATGCAACTTGTTTAACGGCGAAGGCCTGCCCGCCTCGCCATTCACATCAGAGAAGTAGTTCAATCCGGAATCGCGGCAGAGGCGCCGTCTCTGCCGCGGGTTGAATCGGAATGTAATTAGGCAGTGTTTGACGAATCGTCCACGGGCTCGCCTTGTGACAGGGCACGACTTTAGTCGTGCCGAAAGCTCTGCAAAATGATCTGGGCTTTAGCCCTGAGGGTCGTTTCGCCCCGATCTCGAGGATTCGAATCGTCAGACACAGCCCTGCCGCGGATTACTCCTCAACCTCCGGCACATGCACCGCCCGAGTGTACCGGATTGCCTCGACCGGCGACGATGCCACCAGACCCTCTTCAACGACCTTGTCGAGGAAGGGAATCAGCTTTGCAATCTGCTCCTCTGTGTCGATAATGCTCAGCTGAATGGGCGCATCCCCTGAGAAGCTCCAGTGCCCCGATCTGCGGATGCGACTGCCCGATCCGTACCCCTCAATTCCACGAAAGACAACTGCCTCCGCGATGCCTAGTTCCGCACACTTCGCAAGAATCGCCTGATGCAGAGGCTTGCCCAACCACTTGTCATCCTCGCCAAAGTGGATCCGCAGCATCCGCCCTCGGAATTCTTCCTTCATGGAGAGTCCTCTAGGTCGTCGCGCCGGCAGCTGCTGCCGTGAGCTCATCGGTTGCGCGATAGGCGTACTTGATGATGTCCACATCCGAGAACACCACCAGCCCCTCCTCCACCATCTGCTCCACCATCGGCAGGAATGCGCGCAGCTTCTCTGCTGCGTCGATGGCCGACAGCATCACCGACCCTTGATGCAACGCGAGCGTCGGCTTGTCTTTGTGCATCCGCCGATGCGCTCCATAGCCCAGGATGCCGCGATATACCGTAACACCGGCAACATCATTGGCCCGCATCGCCTCAACCAACGCCTCGTGCAGCGGCTTGTTCTTCCAGCGGTCTTCTTCGCTCAGAAAAATGCGCATCATCTGCGCCTTGCCTTCAATCTTCAAATGTTGTTGCGGGTTCGCCTTCTTCTGCTTCGATGCCTGCGCCGGCTTCGCGACGGTCGTCTCCTGCATCTCGATCAAGCCTGTGCCGGCGAGCTCCTCCAGCTTGCCCAGCAGGGCATCCACTTTCTCGCGCGTCTCGATGAACTCGATCTTCAGCGGGAGCCGGTCCGCAATTTCCACGGTCGTTGAGGAGTGCATGTGATGATCGGCGCCGAAGCCCGCGATTCCCTTGGTCACGGTCGCGCCGGCCACTCCGCGATAGAAGAGGAAGTCCAGAATGGTTGAGTACGCAGGCACTCCGCGGTGAGTCGCACCCTCGCTCAGGTAGATGGTGACCTTGACGGCCTTTCCAGGAGCAAGCATAAAATCCCTCCCGAACCAACGGAGGGATTCTAGTGCAATTCTTCCAGACACGTCGAGAGGCTAGGGAGCCCGTCGTGAACACCCACTTTGAAAGGGCACGACTTCAGTCGTGCCGAAAGACCGCATCAATTGAGCGCGGCTTTGGCCGCTGAGGGACGGTCTCGTAATCCCTATCGGAGCGTGCTAGGGAATCAGCTCCCCTAACGCCGATCCGCCCCACACCGCCGCGAGTCCAAGCACGAAGCTTCCCACCGCGTACAACGCCGCGATACCGAACGCGCCGGACCGCAAATTCGACAGAGTCTCCCACTCATAAGTCGAGAAGGTGCTGTACGCTCCGATGAATCCAATCGGGATGAGAAATCTCCACGCCGGACTCAACTCCGCGCGCCGGCCAAGGTACGTCATCGAGAATCCAATAATGACGCAGGCAGTCAGGTTTACGATCAGCGTCCCGTAGGGAAACCGTATCCCCATTCGGCTGGCGACCGACGATCCCACCCAGAAGCGCGCAATCGAACCCAGCGCTCCGCCAATGGCGATATAGAGATATTTCTGCAATCTTCCATCCCCCTCGTACCGGTTGCCCGTCCTACGAGCAAGCGGGTGCCCCACTCTTCGAGCGCTTTTGCTCGATGTGTGGGAGTCCACGGCAATCCAGCCGGTCCTGTAACAGAACTCAACGTTATTTCTCAGGGATCGCGCCGGGACATGGCTCCGCGACAGGACCACCTGTCAGGAGTCATCATCTGTCCGGCTACTTTAGGGGACAGCGGTTAACAGGGAAGCGTTTGCCAACCTGCGCGGTGAACTCCATCACCGCTACCACTAGATCCATTACATGTCAGAGAAAACGCACTGTCAAGATTCCTCTCAGGTGCGTACAGCCCGTTGCAGCCGCTTTCAGGGCTCTAGGAATGTGTCGTACAACAGAATGCTCGCAGCTTGCTTCAGATATATCATCTGGGCTCTTCCAATTCGAATCGTCGTCGTCTCGGGTCTGGAGCAGCCAACCAGAGAAGACATCAAATAGGGTCTTCATCTTTCTCACCGGGGCAAATCAGGAGGAATAGATGACCGCGCCGCACCGAATCGCAGGCACCTTGATGGTTTTCTCTACGCTGATCGGCAGCAGCCTCGTGTATGCGCAGACGCCTGCAACACAGGCGTCCACGCAGAGCCAGGCGCAAGCCCAGGGTTCAACCGATCAGGACATCGAACTGCTTCGCAAAGACATTCGCTCGCAGAAGAAGCAGATGATTGCCGCAAACATGAACCTCACCGACAAGGAAGCTGAGCAATTCTGGCCGGTCTACGATCAGTACACCTCGGAATTAATCAAGATCAACGACAAGAAATATGCCTCAATCAAGCAATTCGCGCAGAGTTATGACACTCTGACCGATCAACAGGCCGTGGACCTCACCCGCCAGTCCATCGAGGTTGATCAATCCGTCGCGCAACTGAGGCAGAAGTATTTTCCAATATTCCAGAAGGTGCTCTCCGGAAAGAAAACCGCACTCTTTTTCCAGCTTGATCGCAGACTGGTGATGATCATCGACATGCAACTGTCGTCAGCCGTTCCGCTGGTCCAACCTTGAAGATGCAGCCCCTCAAAGTGCCTCAGTTGTGCTTGCCTTTCCACTCCTCGTACGGACCCTGGAAGTCTTCGATCCCATTCGGCCCGAAGTGCCAAAGGCGCGTTGCCACTTCATCGATCAAGTCATGATCGTGAGTCACCAGCAGCACAGTCCCCTCGTACCGCTGCAGCGCGATATTCAGCGCATTGATCGATTCGAGATCCAGGTGATTCGTCGGTTCGTCGAAGATCAGAATGTTCGGCTTTGTCAGGATCAGCTTGCAAAAGACCAGTCGCGCCTGCTCGCCGCCGGAGAGAGCCTTCGTCGGCTTCTGGCCTTCTTCGCCGCTGAACAGCATCTGTCCGAGAATCCCGCGAATCTCCTCCACGGTTGCCTTCGGATCGAACCGGTGCAGCCACTCGGCTACGGTCAGTCCGTGCTCGATCGTCGAACCTACGTCCTGCGGAAAGTATCCGATCTGCGCCTCGTGTCCCCAGAACACTGTCCCAGAATCCAGCGTGAAATCCGGCTCCGCGAGCCCCGGATAGTTTGCCAGCAGGCACTTTAGCAGCGTTGTTTTTCCTGCACCGTTACGCCCCATCAGGCAGATCTTTTCGCCGCGCAGAACATTCGCGCTGAAGCCGTCGATCACCTTCTGCTCGCCGTAGAATTTCATCAGGTGCTTGAACTCAAGCACATGCCTGCCGCTCGGCCTCACCTGGTCGAACTTGATGTAAGGGCGCTGAATGTTCGACCGCGCCAGTTCGTTTGTCTGCAGCCGTTCCACTTCTTTTCTGCGGCTCGTCACCTGCGAAGACCGCGTGCCAGCCGCAAATCGTGCAATGAACTCATTCAACTGTGCAATCTTCTTTTCGCGCTGTGCATTCTGCGCTTCAAGAGTGGACCGAATCTGTGTCTTCGCCATCACCATGTCGTCGTATCCGCCGGTGTAGGTGATGATCGTCTGGTAGTCGATATCGGCCGTATGCGTGGTCACGCTGTTCAAGAAGTGCCGGTCGTGCGAGATTGCGATCAGGGTGCCGTCATACGCATTGAGAAAATCCTGCAGCCAGTGCACCGAATCCAGGTCAAGATAGTTCGTCGGCTCGTCCAGCAGCAGCGCCTCGGGCTTGCCGAAGAGCGCCTGTGCCAGCAGCACGCGCACCTTCTGCCCACCCTGCAACTCGCCCATCTTGCGCCCGTGCAGCTCTTCGCGAATGTCCAGGCCATCCAGCAGCACCGCGGCATCGCTCTCGGCCGTGTAGCCGTCTTCGTCGCCGATGACGCCTTCGAGTTCGCCCAGCCTCATGCCGTCTTCATCCGTCATCTCGGCCTTTTCGTAGATCTTGTCGCGCTCTTCCAGGGCGGCCCACAGAGGCTTGTTGCCCATGATGACCGTGTCGATGACGCGATAGTTGTCGAAGGCAAACTGATCCTGGCGCAACACTCCGAGCTTGCGCGGACGCACCACCGTGCCCTTTTGCGCATCGATCTCGCCTGTCAAGACCTTCATGAACGTGGACTTGCCCGCGCCGTTTGGCCCTGTCAACCCATAACGCCGGCCCAGCGTGAAGCTCACCGTCACTTCCTCGAAGAGCACCTTCGAACCGTAGCGCATCGTCACATTGCTTACACTCAGCATTTGTATCGTTTCCTGTGCGCGAGCCGCGGCGCTCTCTCGGCGCCGCCGGCCCGGATCAATCCTTGAGTTGGTTCAGAGTTTCGAGGCACGCGTGTACATCCTGGCCCCGCAGGAACTGCTGCACTTCCAGTTTCTCACAGCGCCGCGCGATTCATAAGCGGGCCGGAGAGGCAAGGACCTTTAGGTCCCTGAACCGCTATGCCGCGTGCCCCATCCTTGCGCACCAAGGGCGGGAAACAGAGATCCTACTGGTTCCCCTATTCCTTATTCCCTTGGTCTCTAGGTCCCTTGCTCACGGAATCCCCAGCATCTTATGCGTCTGCAGGCTCAGCCGCCACTTCGGATGCTCCATGCAATACCGCACCGCCAGATCAGTATTGGCTTCTCGATATGGTCCATCCATCGGCTGCAGAAAGAAATGCCTAAACGCAAGCCCCTCGAATGCGTGCGGCTCCGAGTTCGCCTGCGGAAACACGAGCTTTAATTCATCGCCCGACTTCTGCACCAGCTGTGCTCCCGCCTTCGGACTCACGCACACCCAGTCAAGCCCTTCGGGAGCTTGCACGGTTCCATTCGTCTCGACAGCAATCTCAAACCCGCGTTCGTGCAGCGCTTCAATCAACTCCCGATCCAACTGTAGCAACGGCTCGCCACCGGTGCAGACAACGAACCGCGTGTCGCCCGCTCCGCTCACCGGCCATTTGCCGTTGATCGACTCTGCTAGTTCCTCAGCCGTGGCAAATCTGCCACCGCCTTCACTATCCGTGCCTACAAAGTCCGTGTCGCAGAACTGGCAGATCGCCGCGGCCCGATCGCTCTCGCGTCCCGACCACAGGTTGCAACCTGCAAAGCGACAGAAAACTGCCGCGCGCCCGGCCTGCGCGCCTTCGCCCTGCAGTGTGTAGAAAATCTCCTTGACCGCGTAGCTCATTGCGTGACCTGCACATCGGAATAGGGCAGGGGATCGTCGATGCCGTTCTCGCGGAATCCTTTTCTTCGCAAAGCGCACGAGTCGCATTGCCCGCACGGTCCCCCATCCGAAGCGGGATCGTAGCAACTGCTCGTCAAGCTGTAATCCACGCCCAGCTCCATCCCTCTTCGGATGATCTGCGCCTTGGTCAGTTGCATCAGCGGCGTATGAATGTTCAGACGCTGCCGCCCCTCCACGCCTGCCTTCGTTGCCAGGTTCGCCATCTGTTCAAACGCCCGGATGAATTCCGGCCGGCAGTCCGGATACCCGCTGTAGTCCAGCGCATTCACGCCGATGAAGATGTCGCTCGCTCCCAGTACCTCAGCCCATGCCAGCGCAAACGACAGGAAGATCGTATTTCGCGCGGGAACGTAGGTCACCGGGATCCCGTCTTCCATCTCTGCCGCGCTGCGTCCCTTCGGCACGTCTATATTGTCCGTCAGCGCAGACCCGCCAAACGCACGCAAATCAATTGTTGCGATGCGATGCTGCGCCACTCCCAGCCGCTTCGCCACCTGTCGCGCCGCCTCCAGTTCGAAGCTGTGCCGTTGCCCATAGGCAAACGAAAGCGCATGCACCGCGAAGCCTTCGCTCGCTGCAATTGCGGCCACCGTTGCTGAATCCAGCCCGCCGCTCAGCAGCACTACGGCCGGTCTTTGCTGTGGTGTAGTCATCCCTATATAGATGTTAAAGCCGTTTGGGGGCCTCTAACGCCCGCACCATCGCTGGCCCTTTTGCAGGCTTCCCGAAAAACTTGTGTTTTGAAAGGGCGCGGTTTTAACCCTGCCAGGAAGAAGAGCGGGATGAGCGCGGCTTTGGCCGCGGGAGCATGGTTTCGCGACTGACCGACACATCGCAACGCAAAGCCGGCTTTTTCGATTGGGAGAACATTCCTTTCACTGCAGAACACATTTTCATTGATACGAAAGCCGGAACTCATCCAGAATGAATCATCCCGGACCACTCCGAGAGCCGCGGCTTCCCAAATCACTCTCCGTCCGAGCAACCATAAGGCACTATTCCTTGCTTCAAGCGTCCTTGTAAGGCTGGTTTGCACTCGGAGGTCGAACATGCGCCTGTGGAGTATCCCCACTTTGTTTGCCCTGGCGGCCGTGACCGGAGCCCTGCTCCCGGCGCAGCGTCCGCCGGCACGGTCCGAGCCGGTTTTGAATCAGGGACTCTCCGCAGAGGCGGACGCGCCAGCGAACCCCGCAAGGAATGAGTCGACGGCCGAACCGCTTGCTGCCCCTCCCACAACGAGCGCGAACGGCCAGATAAGGGCTGATTTGGAGGTACTGACGAATGTTCTCGAACAGTACCGCAAATCGGGCAACCGCATGGGTGAGGCTGGGACACTATGCGCCCTCGCCAATTCCTACGATGCTATGAACCAGCAACAAAAAGCGATTGAGCACCTCCAGCTTGCACTAGTGATCTTTCGTGAGAAGGGTACCAGGCAGGATGAAGCTCGCACGCTCTCGCGGATCGGCGACGTTTACCGCGTATGGGGCTTCCCGGATCAGGCAGCCCATTTCTATCGCGACTCCCTCGTAGTCTTCTCAAAGACTGATGACAGCCAGGGCAGGGCGGTGGCATTCAACAATCTTGGCGTTGCCTATCTTGCCCTGGGCAACAAGAAGAAATCGATCGAGTACCTAGATCAGGCCCTGAGCTTCTATCGTGCGAGGAACGACCACCGCGCCGTGGCCCTCACGCTGAACAATCTCGGGATGGTCTCAAGCTCTCTCGCAAACGATCCGCAGAAGGCACTGAGCTACTTCCTGAGGGCGATGACGGAGCTGCAGTTGACCGACGACCGCGACTCCGAGGGCACCGTTCTCGACAACATCGGTGCAGTGTGCGTGAAGCTTGGCCAGCGAGATATGGCTGAGCTCAGCTTCGACCGGGCGATGGAACTCTTTCGCCGGACCGGCGATACGCAGGGAGAGGTTCGCGTTCGGAGACACCTGCGCAAGCTAGCCGAGTCCGGCACATTAGCGTCGTCGACTCAGTCAGCCCTCGCCGCGCCTTGAGCATCTGGCCAGAACGCTTCCCAGCGGATGGTAACCTTATAGCCCTCAAGACAACGGACTTCCGGTTCCGCACCGGCAGCGCCGCTGGATAACAAGGCGCTCGTCGACCTCGATCGCGTGATTGGCTTCGTCAGCGATCTTCACTATTCAGGCGAGAGCGTTCTGCTCTTCGGATTCGCAGACAGCACCGGCGAGCAATCAGAGACTCTCTGAAGATCGAGCTAAGACTTTCCAGCAGCAGTTCGAGCAGCGGAGTCTGCATCCCGGCACCGTGCGCGGCTTCGGCTCCAGCCTTCCCGTCGCGTCAAACGATACCCGACGAAGGGCGCGAAAAGAACCGCCGCGTAGAAATCTGGGCGCGCAGGTAAAGAGGTTTTCGAACAACTGCCGGTGCCTCAGGTCCGAGATCCCCACGAACAGGTCTTCGTTCGTGGGGTGGAGATCTCCTTCTTTCGGAGACCTGGGGACGATGGACCTTAACCGTTCCGACTCTCACGCCTCCGCGGATGACAAAGTGGGTCTTCTGCAAAGCGACTCTCCGCTTTCAAGGCGCTTCATTTGTTGCTCTCCGCCGCCTGAATTGGGTACAGGACAACCGGCGTTCCTGCTTGCGCAGGTGGGTGCGCATGCAGCTTTGCGATTTGCCGAGAGATTGAATGCTCTTCAGCTTTCGCCGCCAGATGCAGGCGTATTGCGGCTCTTGCGTATGTCGGCTGGAATCAGCCAACAGGAGCTTGCCGCGCGACTCCGAATTCACCCGACAGGCTCGTCGCCATCGTGGACAATCTGGAGAAACGTAAGTTCGTGGAGCGGAAAGTAAATCCCGATGACCGGCGCTTGTATTCTCTTCAGCTAACCCAAAGCGGCGCAGAAATCCTGGAACAGATCGGCAAAGTAGCCCGGGAACATCAGGATGCCCTTCTGTCCGCGCTCAGCAGCGAGGAGCGTGTCGGGCTGACAACGCTGCTGCACAAAATCGCAGACCAACAGGGACTAGCACGAGGAGTTCACCCGGGATATCAACGGCTCGGGAAGCCCAAGCGTGGCGTGGTCAATGCTGAAGACCGATAGCTGACATCCGGCGGGCGGACCCATCCTAGGACGGGTGGCCCCCATTTGTAGCAGGATGGGCCACCCCTCTCAAGTATGAGAACGCTGAAAATGATGCTGGACCTCGCTACTTCAGTTCACTTTTGCGTGACTAGCATCGAGATGCGGCGATTTCTTGCCCGGCCCTCTGCAGTAGTGTTGTTGGCCACAGGACGGGCATCCCCGAATCCTCTGGCATCGAGCCGATCCGGTGCGATGCCGAGATTCACCAGCGCGTTCATCACTCCGTCCGCTCTGTCGTTGGACATCCTCAGATTCCGATCAGCAACGCCCACGTTATCGCTGTAGCCGCCAATCCTCATATGAACATTCGGATAGGCCTTCAGGATGGAGGCGATGTTTTGCAGCTGCTCCTGAGATTGCGGTTGAACCGTCGCCGATCCGCGGTCAAAGGTCAGGCGATCGAAATCGAACCATGACGTCGAATCCGGGGGGCGATTCGGATCGCGGATAAAGGCCAGCAGCCGGTTCTCGACGCCATTCGCCGGAACATGAAGTGTTGTACCGTCGGGCAGCGCCTGGTTAACGGAATTTCCGAGGTTCGGCAGGCTGGTGATTGGCCCGGGTATTGGTCTTGGTCGAAACGCAAACCATAGAAGACCAACAAGAACCAACAATGGCAGTAACCAGGCCCAGACCGGCCTTTGTCGATATACCGCCGGTGGGTGCGAAGGAGCCGGTGCTCCTGTGGGGACTGTAAAAGGAGGCGGTTCTGTCGGATGCGCTGTCGGTATCGCCTCACTGAAGCTGGCCGGCAACACGGATTTCAGATTGGCGCCTTCACGCTGCAGAAACCCCGAGAGCCCCGTCGCGGTCATTCCTTCGTCGCGAACACGAGAGCCAAGGAAGCTCAACACCGATGAC
>DATFSO010000058.1:0-3246 GCA_035262585.1 Occallatibacter sp.
GTAGCCAGCCCGCTGAAGCTCATTTTCATGCTTGGTGGTGCGCCCGAGGCGCATAACGTCTTATCGAAAACGCCTCGGATCGACATCTTTCCAACCCGAAGTGTCCTGCCCGAGGCGTTTCCGATCAAGGCTAGCGACCACACACTCGGAGTCATCGGCCTCATCCACGAATAGGGCGTTTCTCGTCAACTTGACGCCGGACAGCCCAACTTCCGGATCCTCCATCACTCGCCAGGTGAAAGTCTTTTACCATGCAGTCAATTCATGTTTGCGGTCCAGCACAGACGAGGGCTTTTCGAGCGCAAATGGATCGAGCCGGTCTGCCTGTCGGCTTGCCCATTCGATGCATGCCTTGACCTGACCCCCCACGCTCCCAGATGACGCGCGGCGAGGTTTCTGTGATCCGCCCGATCATCCCATCTGTGCTGCTACCCTGTTCTTCTTCTTCGACTGCCTGAATCGAGGGTGCAGGGCGCGTTAGGATCACCATTCCGCCGCTGCGCTGGCCTGCTGCTTCCATCGTTGGTCGGCAGGTGGCCCAAATATCCAGTGGCCCGTATTTGCTTGAATTTGGAAAACAGGGGGCCGTTTCCTAGCGCCAGCGCTCGCCTGGCTTTTTCAGATAATGCCGGAAGACGTATCCCCACGGAATAACCACTATGAGTAGCAGGGGGGCGTACGCAATCGCTTTGAAATCCTCTTTAAATACCATCGTGTTCACGCCCGCCATCCGTTGCGGTAGCCCGTAATTGACGACCCAGATTGTCTTCCACGCCAGCTCGAAGAGAAGTATCGGAAGCATCTGCAGCGGGTAGCGAAGTCCGAAACAGCAAAGCAGCCAAAGTGCGCCGAGCATGCTCGGGATTACCCCACGCGCCGTCGGCTCATGGCCGAACAACTGGGGCACAAACACAATGCCGCCGCCGATGACCAGCACCAGGTACATCGCGCGCAGTACGTAGAGCCGAACAAGGGAAACCTCGCTCTCGACGGAGGCCGGAGCCACCTGTGAAACAGTGCCAGCAGTCGAAGTCATTTCAAATCTCCAATCTCATCAAGCGGCGCGGACGGAGTGCTCTCCGCCGCGTCGGAATCGGGTCGAAATTCGAGCAGCTCGCCCGGTTGGCAGCCGAGCACGCCGCAGATCGCCTCGAGCGTCGAGAAGCGGATGGCCCGCGCCTTACCGGTCTTCAGGATCGACAGGTTGGCGAGTGTGATGTCGATACGCTCAGCGAGCTCGGTCAGCGTCATGCGCCGGTCGTGCAGCAGGTCGTCGAGCTTGACGAGGATCGCCATCAGACCGTGCCCTCAAGGTCCTCGCGCATGCGCGTCCCTTCCAGGAATACCTGCGCGAGCACGAACAGCATGAGGATGGCGAGCCAAGCGGTGAAGTGGATATTGCCGTTCATGCGCAGTGGCACTTCTTTGGTCGACACCACCGACGCGATCGCGACCACGCAGATGTGGAGCAGCTCGAGGCCGAGCATGGCCCACGCTATGGTCCGCAGCCGCCCGGCATTGTCTATGGTGAACGCCTTGCCCGTACGCACCGATTCGACGATCCTCAGCAGCCGGCTGAACACGACGTAGGAGAAGGGGGTGCCCACGATACCGATCACCATGATCGCGCGCATTCCGGCGACCACGCCCTCGTGACCGGCGATCGCACCGACGCCGAGCGCTCGCCAGGTCCATTCCTCAGTCAGGAAGCTCACCGCGAGTAGCGCGGAGATCAGGGCACCGAAAATCCAGTTGAGGACGATCAGGGTACGCAAGGCGATCCAGGTCGCGGGTAGCGCGGTGGAATGGTCCATTGTGAGCTTCGCGGGAGTCATTATCGATAAACAATAACTTATTTATCGTTTATCGGCAAGAGCTGAGTTCCGTCAAGAAAGTCAAAACATGCCAGACGCTGCTCTCCCGATTGCCCTCCTGAACCGTGGACCCTCGAAGTGGAGGGCAATGCTCTTGCTGGCTGCTTTCCGGCTTTGTCCAGATGTTGGCAACCTGTTAATCCATCCACATGAGCAAAGAGTCGCCTATGCGCGGAAGTGCCAGCTGGTGTCAACTCCCGAGATACCGGCTTCGGGGACGTGTGCCAAACAAGGATCTCGCCAACAACGTAATGGACCAGAACCTGACTTCTGGACAATCATCGAAAAGGCAGACTCGCCGGCCGGCGGTTGCTCAGGATTATTACTATATGGGGCGATTTCGCACCAACTAATCGTCTTCGTACCTTACGAGTTCGCAAAGGACGAGTGGTTAACTCCTCGCGGAATGTAACAGCCGCGCGGTTTGCATCGTCCCGAGCGAGTTAGGCCCAATCGCCGAATCATCAATTGCGCTTTTGTTTCAGCAGGTTAGCACGTCACAGGCGAATCAGACTCAAGTCAGAGTCAAGTCAGAACCCGCCCATTGTGCGAGAACTCGAAGGCAGGCAAAGTGCGACCTGTCAGCCGGAATCACCGGCCACCTGAAAAGGAGAAACTGAAATGAAAAGCGCACGCACCCTGATCACGATTTGCCTGTTGTTCACCGCCGCCACCCTCTTCGCCCAGACAGAGAGCCAGCGCCTTATGAAGGTCAACATCCCGTTCGCGTTCAGTGCGGAGAACCATTCCTTGCCGGAAGGCGAATACCTGGTCCTCACCGTGACCCCGGAGCGTTCGATCCGCATCGTGAGCGCCGACGGGAAGCACACCGCCATCGTCAACACCCTGCCCAATTATGCCAAGTCGCCTTCCGAAAGCAGCCGTCTGGTCTTCCACCGGTACGGCAACGAGTACTTCCTGGCGCAGGTCTGGACCGCCGGCCAGAACGTCGCTCGTAATCCGTTGTCGAGCAAGCGCGCGATGGAAATAGCCACCGGCGGCGTCGCTCCCCAGACGTTTACCGTCCTCGCACTCTCCGATCGCCGGTAACGAGTCTGCAGTAACTGAACACTCTGGGCGCGCACACCGTCGCGCCCTTTTTCTAGGTCAAAGGAATCAATGCTTCTTATTGACATAGACGCAGCCGCTGCGCGTTGCTCACGGCCAGTTCAATGTGAGAGCGTAGATCTCCTGCGTGCCGACGTCGCGCGTGAAAACCGGCGCGCCGTCGGGGGCAACGCTGATTTGAGTACTTCCGTCCGGGCCCGGCGCGCGGCGCAGATCCTTCAAGCTGGCTATGGTTTCCACTTTGTGATCGGCAAGCCGGATACGCACGGCTTTCGGTTCGGCTCCTCCGGTTGTGTAGTACACA
>DATFSO010000059.1:0-3259 GCA_035262585.1 Occallatibacter sp.
GGCAGTCAAAACAATGGTGCCGACGAAAATTACGAGCAGCCCAACCGCCGCCCACATCCAAATCCTCTCGTAGAACTCAACATTCATGCATTCACCACAAGGAGTTCAAGAATGCGGAGCCCCGCGCTGAAGAAACAGAAATAGATACATGGCGAGCCACCCTAGCATGAAGAGCGCGCCAAAGACGATTACGATGGCAAGTGTACCTCGGGGATGGCCAATGTCCTGGCGATCCTCAACGAGAGGCCGTTCAGAGGGATCAGTCGTGCCTGACATGTAAGTAGCCGCAAATGTTAGACCATAAACCGAGAGAGCAGCAAGATTAGCATTCAGGGATAGCAGCTAGCAGGATGCTGGATACTTGCGACGACGCAACTGCCTCACCGGAGGCAGCTCCCTATGGTGCAACGGATCCTGCCGGAAGTGCGGGAGCGCTTGCAGTCGAGAACCGCAAAGGCTGAGGACGATATCCGGCACGCGTGCGTAGTCGATAGCTCTTCAACCGATCCCCTACCAGCCTTACCGCGATTGTGCGCCAGCCGCGATTGGCGTTTGGTCGCGGGTAGTAGCTCACCGAATACAGGTGCGCAAGATCCTCGCGAATCGAAGTGAATGCGCTTTTTTCGTCTTTCCAGGACTTGGCGAAATAGGCTTTGCCACCTGTCGCAGCAGTCATGCGTTCAAAGACAGCAGTCGAAATTGGTTCCAGGTTCGCCTGGTTAGTACTTATCATGTAAATCGCCGTGCCGGTTGACTGGGCTAATTCAGCCACGTCCTCCGGAGGCACCGCACTGGCGTTGTCCGGGCCGTTCGAGAACACCACTACTACCTTTCTTCCAGCAAGCTTGGCGGCATCCTTTACGGTCAACAATAGACAGTTATAGAGCGCCGCATCATCTCCGGCCACGGTTGACCGCACTCCGCGCAAGAGCTGCAGCCGGTCGGAAGTGAGGGACGTATTACGCGAGAGGTTTCTACTATAAGAGTAAAACGCCACCTTGTCAGCGGTTTCCAAGGAGCGCACGAAATCAGCAATCGCATCCTGCGCGAACACAAATCCTCGATACATGTAATTGCTCGTGTCAAAGAGCACGAAAACGTTCGCGCCGGCCACCAAGGACCTCAGCTCGCCTTGAGAAACACGCTGGCCTGATTCGCTTCCCTGCGTCGCATACTGCACCACCGTTTCGTCCTGTGAGGCCGTGGCATCCGCCAATCCACGGACCTGTTCGTTGCCTTCCCCGAACGTTGCAATTTTCTGCGGGATCCCGTCTTCGGTGATGGCAAAGTCTTCAGGGCGAAGGCCGGTGACATAATTTCCTTTCCTGTCGGTCACTGCGACATTCAATTGTACGAGGTCCACAACAACGTGAATGCGCTGGTCGACAGCGACCTGAGCCCAGGCCCGAGTTCCGAAGTCCGCGAACAGGAAAAGAAACGAGCAAAGAAAAAAGAAAAATCTTCGATTCGTCAAGATATCCATGTTGTTTACCATTGCCGATTGTCTGAGCATGTCCATTTCTGTCATCGCCAAAAGGCCTACAGCAAGACTCAAGGGCGTACAGCCGCTTCCTTTGCGGCGAGCGAAGCAATCTTGCCCTGGCGGAACTCCTCCCCGGTCTCCCGCATCGCACGAAGTATCGCTGGCCAGTCTTCCAATTCAGTCGCGAAAATCTTTTCGATCATGCGACGAGTCAGTTCAGGTGCCAACCGGTTGAGCATCACCGGCGAATAGCCCATTTCGTCTGCCAGGCGCGCCCAGTAGAGATTGTTCGAATCCCAAGATTCCGCCAATAGACGGCTGCAATAGCCGCCCATGGCAGGGAAGGGTTTGATATTCGACAGATCACGCCCGTAGCTCTGCGTCAGAACGGGATGCGGAATCCCGAAGTCCCGAGACAACCGCTCCCAGCTCAGCTCTTGCGGATTCTCGCGCTCCAGGCTTGCCAATTCCTTCCCGGCCGATCCGGAGTTCTCTAACTCTCCGGGAAACCTTCGGCGGAACTGCGCCGCCAAATAAAAGGTCTCCGCCGGAGTCATTCGCGCGATGACTGCAGAGGCATCCTGACCCTGGAGTGAGCGCTGAAGCAATGTGGCCTTGTTTGCCGTCATGCGATCGGAAAGAACGTCCAGTACCTTACTGCGAAGTTCTTCTGCATCACCGCTTCCCGCCCTAATTAACAACTCCTCTCCGGCCTGCTGATAAAGTGCTACGCCATGCAGTTCTGCACGACCAACACCCCACCAGCGAGGCACCGTTGCGTCAGTCAGAAGACCCGGTACGAGCTGTTTCCAGATCAGGGCCTGCACGCTTTCGGGAGCGATGAATTCCTGTTCCACTTCGCCTAGCACGTAGGGAAGGTCCGCCAGCGAACCTACTAGATGAGCACCGCCGCCCGCAGGAGAGCCTTCGCCAAACACCTGTGCAGCTCGCCAGAGCCGATTGACGCCGCCGACTGAGTCACCGGCAAAATCATGCGAGCGAACGAAAAGAGGGTTGCTGTGCAGAACCTGCGCGCCGGGGGGTTCGTAGTACGCATAGTTCAATCCAACGAGCGTGTCTCTCAGGAAGGAAGCGAGCTCACCGCGAGCGTCTTGCAATTGTGAAGTCGAATGCGGCCTCGTCAGCAGCTTCGTCAAGTCCATCCGAGTCTGCAGTTCGGTGTGCCGGTTATTGTAGGTTCCTGATGCCCATTGGGTTTTCTCGCTATTAGAAAAAATCGGCCGCGGCATCTCGAATTCCCGGAGCTCTCCTGCGAGCGTTAGCAGCCGGTCGCCGGCGCTCGATCGAGTTCCATGCGCAATCTCGTCTAGTCCATCAGCCAATGCCAGCAGAGTGTCGAGGGAAACCAGGCGCTGCGCATCCATGACCGCGCGAATCCTGTTGGCGACCTCTCGGTGCATCCTTTGGCTTTCCGGATCCTTTTGCCGCGGCCCGGCAAGAGACTCGATCAGCTCGTCCTGTGAAATCTCGGGGTTGCCCCGGACGGCTATCGCCAACGCCTGGAGTGAGTTGCGCCCGGCATCAAACAGCTGGGCCGAAGATGAAATCTCAGCGAACGGCTCAATAACTCTCTGCCAGGATTCGTTCAGCCTGGAATTCCCAACTTGCCCCTGGCGGGCTGCAATCTGCCAAAGCCCGACGTTGGCCTGGAAGAGTCCCATGGCATTTCCGCGCAGCGTAAGGTTGCGGATTTTGCTTAGATATTGAGCGACGCCGAGGAAACGCGAAATCGACGCATCGCTCAAATTCGGAAAC
>DATFSO010000060.1:0-27117 GCA_035262585.1 Occallatibacter sp.
TGCGAAGAGCTCGGCGATCAACTTCATCAAGCAGGCGAAGACGCCGACGCTGGTGGTTGTGGGCGACCGCGACGGAGAGTGTCCGGCGCCGCAATCGTATGAGTTTTGGCACGCGCTTCGGGACGCACATGTGCCGACACAGCTGGTGGTCTATCCCAATGAGGGGCATGGATTCGTAAACCCCGAGCACAGGCGCGATGTCATGGACCGCGCAGTCGAGTGGTTTGCAAAGTACATGCCGGCGAGCGCGCAGGATGGCGCTAAAGGCGGGGACTAGGGACTAGGGAAAGGCAATTGCTCGCCATTCCTAAAGTTGACGAGTCTATCTGAGTACAAAGCAATTGTGCAGCCTGGGATGGGCGGAAGGGCCATCAATGGCCATCCTGGGCTGATACACTTTTTGTGGAGCAAATCGAGCGTGTTCTGTCGACCGGCTGCATGGAGTGGACGAATGCGGAAGGGCGACAGCCTGTGCGCATCGAGCCGGGACCAGGTCTTTGCCGGGCATACGGACGGCTCGCTTTTAAGCCACATTCTTTAGCGGATTTGGAGAGACCGTTCCGCGGTTCGATCGGGCGGGGCGGGGAGGATTCATGCGGCGGTATCTGACGCTTGTCTTCATGCTGTTCCTGGCAATTCCAGCAGGCATTACGTTTTCCGGCTGTACACGAAATCCAGATGCGAATTATTGCAATGGTCAGGGGTATGGACTAAAGATCACGGATGTCTTCGCGATCGACCTTGAGCCGAAGACGACGGGCGTATCCCTGGCGTTCGGACAGACCCGGCAGGTCAGCGCGCCCAGCGCCACAACCTGCAAGGGCACGAGCGCCAATGTAACCGCCTATACCTACGCCACCACGAACAATCAGCTGGTGGATCTCACGCCGCAAGGAAACATGTGCGCTGGAACCTGGAACCGCAACTCCGGCGGCGGCATCCCAGATTACACGATTTGCAATCCTCCGAACCCTCTGCCGAAGACAAATGGATTGCCTTACGCCATCGCATACATTTCCGCCTCGGCCAACTCCGTGACGTCCAATCCAGTTGCGGTGTACGTCCATGCGCAGGTCAGTTCGGTGGCGCTCGCGCTATCGGGTGCGCAGCGGTGTTATTCACAAGGGACGAGCGCAACTCTTGACGCGGAAGCTTGCTACGCGGCGAATGGAACCCAGTACGAACTCTGCGCGCCTTCGACGGTGACGAATCTTTCCTGCCCCGGTGGCCGGGCTCCCGGCGTGACCTCGCTGCCGAGTTGCTCAGACTCGATCGGAGCGCTTACGTACAACGTGAGCACTTCGTCAATCGCAACGCTGAATAGCGCTACGAACGTGATCACGGCAGCGCAGCCGGGAACAACCGCGATCACGGCTTCGGTTGCCGGCTCGGGATCGTCGGCCGGCTTTTTCAGCACGTGTCCTCCGAAGACCATCTCCGTGACGCTCAACGGGGGCACGAGCGCAACCGTTACGCAAGGCGTGACCCAGAACCTGGTGACGACCGTGCTCGATACCAACGGTCAGACGATCACCGGTCTGACGCTCGATTACCAGTCGACAAATCAGCTGCCCATCTCGGTTGGAAGCGGCGGCGCAGTCGCGCCGGCTTTCCCCGGAGCGACTTCGGTTTACGCGATCTGCCAGCCTGGCACGTGCAATCCGGCGCCGATCAACCAGGTCGGCCTCTTCGGAACGGGGCTGTCGATCTCGAGCAATGCGGTGAACATCACTACGCCGGGAACCGCCAGCTCGTTGGTGTGGTTTGCCGCTCCAGGACAGTCGCAGTACTTCGTTCCGTACAATCAGCTAACAAACTCGCTGGGCTCAACGGTGCGGTTGCCTTATGTTCCGAACTCGATGGTGATGGACAAGCTCGGAACCACACTCTACTTTGGCTCCTCCCGCGCGCTGATGACGTTCAGCACGGCAAATAATGGGATGGCTGCTGCGCCGAATGCCGCTGTGCCGGGTGTGGTGCTGGCGGTTTCGCCGACCAATGCCCAGGTTCTGATCAATGACCAGGTGCGGCGGATCTTCTTCCTCTACAACACGTCAGGATCGGTCGCGGCGCAGTTTACCGGCTTGGGCGCGGCTGCCCAGTTCACCCCGGATGGGAAGACGCTGTACGTGGTTGACAGCGCGTCGCTGGGCGGGAATCACACCGACACACTCTACGTCTACAACGCGAACACAGGGTGGACTACGTACGACCTGAGCTCATCGGGCGGTGCAACCGGCCTGGCGCTGACGATTCCGAGCGTCGGTGCATACCTTGCGGGAAATCCGACTGTAGCGCACACGTGGTGTCCCTCGGGCACGGCGAGCAACTACGCCAGCATGATCTTCTATCCGCAGGGCGACTCAGTCCCGGTGAAGACCGAGACGTTGGCGGCCACGACAGACGGGCAGCACATCATTGGTGCAGCCACGGTGGGCGGCGGCGTGCAGCTTTCGGATATCAACGTGTCGATTCCGTTTACCCAGAGTGGATCGACCCCGATTGTTAACCTGCCGAACGCATGTCCGCAGTCCGGGCTGCAGCTGGAGCCTCTGCTGCTGACTAACCATCCGCATCCCACGCAACAGCAGCCGGTGAGCGGGATCAACGCGACCGCAATCAATCAGATCATTGCGTCGCCGTCATCGAATCTCAACTTCCTCACGTACACCGGCACAACGCCCGGTGCTCAGCTGCCGTTTTATCTGCCCGGTTCCGGCGGCGCGGCCGGTACTCTGGGCTACGTCAAGTTCACGGGCGCCAGCGCAGTCACTGCGCCAATCGCCGGGGCGTTCAGCCTCGACAATCAGTTCTTCTTCGTCTCGACAACAGGCGATGACTTGATTCACATCGTCAATACATCGACGATGCAGGACACCCAGCAACTCAATCCAGCCTTGCCCGCCTGCACACCGGGCTCCGAACCGGATTGCACGATCACGACGACACCGGCCACAGGCAACGTGCCTGCATCCGCGATCTTTGTGAAGCCGAGGTCCACGACGTAGGCAGCAGAAGCAGACAAAGAGCGAAGGCCGGCTACGGTGGCGGCCTTTTCTCCTTCGCGTTTGTGTGCCGGCTTTACCATAGAAGCGGTGAATCATCGCGTCACTGCAGCACGATAGAATCAGAGGATGATCAAGGGGATCACGATCCTTCGCCCAGCCGGAGACGCGGAGGTATATCGGCGGCTCGCTAGTTTTTTTGAGGCGATGGGATTCGCGAAGGGCTCGGGATGGACTGAACACCCCAACGATGATCGCCCCAGTGACGAGGGCTTTTCGCTGACTCCGATGCTCGGCACCAGCACGGGCGCCTCATTTCTTGCGCCGCTTGGGAATCTTGAAATTGTGCATGGGCGATTTCCGTCGGTTTCCGATGTGATGGCCGAAGTCACATCGCTCGATGCCGCGCACCAGGCAGCGGAGCGATGGCTACGCGCCAATGGAGGAGATGCAGCGGTTGCGCGGCTCTCAGCACCTGCCGAGACAAACTGGAGATCGCGCATCTTTACGGTCGAACCGGAGCCGGGATTCGCCTTCACGTTCTGGGCCTGGACAGATCCGGTGAAGGGAAAGCCGATTGCAGTCGAGGGCGATCTGTCGGCCGAGGGAATGAGATTTGCGATCGTGGTGGCGCGCTGGAATGCAGTGGTCACCGATCGTCTGCTCGATGGAGCGCTCGATGCGCTGCTTCGGAGCGGAGCCAGGCGTGCGGATATCGAAGTAGTGCGCGTGCCGGGCGCGTGGGAGATTCCGGCTGCAGCACGGCAGATAGCCGAGCAGCACAAAATGGACGCGGTGGTGACTCTGGGTTGCCTGCTGCGTGGCGAGACTGCGCATTATGAGGCGATCTACAACGAGGTGGCGCGCGGCATCGGACAGTCGCAGCAGGAGACAGGCGTACCGCACAGCTTTGGCGTGCTGACCTGCGAGACCCTGGAGCAGGCGCTGAATCGCGCCGGGATTAAAGCGGGGAACAAGGGATTCGAAGCTGCCCTGGCGGCAATCGAAATGGTGAGCCTGGGCCGTAAGCTCGCGGAAAGTATACGCGCGTGACGGCCGGTTCAAGGCGAAAGTCTCGCGAGCTCGCGATGCAGATGCTTTTCCAGTCGGACCTGGGGAAGCAGACGGCGGACGAGGTGCGCGACACGTTCTGGAAGTCGGGCGATCCCGTGGAGCCTGAAGTGCGGGGTTTTGCCGAGGACCTGTTCCGGTCAGCCGTCGCGAACCAGGAGCGCATCGACGAACTGATCGCAGCCAACTCGCGCCACTGGCGGCTCGAGCGCATGCCGGCCGTGGACCGCAACCTCTTGCGCATGGCTGTCGGCGAGATGCTGGGATTCAAGTCGACGCCGTTTCCAATTGTGATCAATGAGGCGCTGGAGATCGCGCGCCGTTATTCCGCGCCGGAGTCCATCAACTTCCTTAACGGCATTCTTGATGCAATCGCCCATGGCCTGCTGCCCAAGTAAGACAGCGGCGGTCGGCCCAGTGGGCACCGGCGATCACCGGATTGCTGGAGTCCAAATGTCGATGGGCCTCAAGGTTACAACTGAATAGGGCGCACCGGCGTCCAAGCTGAGAAGAGCCCGGAGGAACTGTTCCCGGCGTTTCATCGTATGCTGTTCGTGGTACGTTTGATTCTCCGCATTCTTGCATTTGCGGCGTAACATGGATGTCTGACAGTCTCGGGCTCTTGAAATCGAGCAGAAGGAGAAGGTTATGCGTGAGGACACGGGTGGAGTGCAGGGAGTAGCGTGGTTTCTGGCTGGACTGGGCGTAGGTGCACTGATTGGAGTTCTGTATGCGCCCAAGAGTGGTCGCGAAACCAGAGATGACATTGCCCAGCAAGCTCGTGAAGGTAAGGAGTATCTCCGGGTCCGCGGGCGCCAGGCCGCCGAACAGATGGGGCAGATGGTCGATAAGGGCAAAGAACAGGTCAATCAGGCAGTCGGACGGGGACGCGAAGCGATGGATCGCGGCCAGGCCCAGTGGAAAGACTTTGTGGAGCGCGGCAAAAACATCGTTAACGACCAGGCGAACCGCGTGAGCGCAGCGATGAATGCGGGAAAAGAGGCTTACCAGACGAACGCCAAGCCCACGGAGCCGACAGCCTGATTTGAGAGAGCCTCACCTCCTGGGTGGGCGGGCTCAGATTCTTTTCCGAACGCGAGGCCGAGCCGGCCGTACTGGCCGGTTCTGCCTAGAGGCGGTTCCGTAGACAGCAGAACCGAAATCGCTGGTACCGGCGTTCTCCCTGGTTGGCGGAGGCGCCGAACGGGCCTGAGCAAGACTGGAATCCTTCGGTGCCGAAATGAACAACGAAATTTGGCTGGTCGTCTTCGTAGCCCTCACCGCAATCGCGTTGCTGGTCCAGGCGATCATGGTTGTGGCTGCGTTCATCATTGTTCGCAAGACCATGAAGACAGTGGAGAGCCACGTCAGCGAACTCCGCACAACCGCAATGCCACTCCTGCACAAGACCAAAGACACGCTGGACAGGGTCAGGCCGAAGATCGAGTCGATCGCCGATGACGTCGCAGACTTGACGAGCAGGGCGAGGGATCAGGGTGTGCGGGCACAGGCCACCGCTTCAGACATCCTGGAGCGCGTTCACCGACAGACGAGCCGCATCGATACGATACTCACCAACACAATAGATGGCATGGAGCACGCGAGCAATGTCGTTTCCGGTTCCGTTGCCAAACCGGCGCGCAAAGTGGGTGCATTTCTGGCGGCTGCAAAGGCCTTCCTGAGTGTCATGCGGACCGGTCGCCGGCCGGGAGAGCAACCCGAAGTGGTCGCAGACCAGGACATGTTTGTGTAATCATCAGCGATCATGAAGATCGCTGAACCCCTCTGTTGTGCGACGGCCTGTTGTGCGGCCTTGTCTGCGGCAATTGCATTGGGTCAGGCCGGGCAATCAGCCGCTCACGATCCAACTCCCAAAACTTCATTGCTGGTTCTGTCGAAACAGGATCACACGCTGGCGATCGTGGACCCGGCGACCCTGCGCGTCGTCACGCGCGTTCCTGTGGGCGAGGATCCGCATGAAGTCGTCGCTTCTGCCGACGGGCACACAGCCTACGTGTCGAATTACGGATTCGGCCGGTTCAACGCGATCTCGGTTGTCGATCTTGTGGGCCAGGAGGCCGAGCCGCGTGTCGATCTCGGACCATTGCGAGGGCCGCATGGCTTGATGTTCGCCGATGGCAAGGTGTGGTTCACTGCCGAGGCGGCGAAGGTGATCGGCAGAGTCGATCCCGGCAGCCGCAACGTGGACTGGATCATGGGCACAGGGCAGAACCGGACCCACATGATTTATGTGTTCCCCGATGCGAACAAGATTCTGACCACAAACGTGAATTCGGCGACGGTGACGATCCTGGAGCACGGCGATCAGCCGGCAGGAAGGCCACCGGGCCCGCCCGGTGGTGCAGGAACTCCGCAGTGGCAAGGCGCGGGCGTGCCTCCGCCGGGAATGCAGGGACGAGTAGGCGGAGCGCCGCCGGGTCCTCCGGGCGGCGACTGGAGCGAGACAGTGATTCCAGTGGGACGAGGCTCGGAGGGCTTTGACGTCACGCCCGATGGAAAACAGGCGTGGGTGGCGAATGCATGGGACGGCACAATCTCGGTGATCGATACCGCGCAGAAGAAGGTGGTGGCGACGATCCAGGCGAATGCGCGCGGGGCGAACCGGTTGAAGTTCACCCCGGATGGGAAAAGGGCACTGGTCTCCGCCGGAGCAGAGTTGTTGGTGTTTGATGTCGCCACTCAGAAGGAAGTGAAGCGGCTGCAGATTGGCCGTGGCGGCGGGGGCGGCATCCTGGTGCAGCCGGATGGGCAGCGCGCTTATGTCGCGTTTGCGCAGGACGGATTTGTTGCGGTGGTTGATCTGAACACGCTTGAAGTGGTGGGGAAGATAGATGCGGGTCCTAATCCGGACGGGCTGGCGTGGGCGGTGCAGCGGTAGGGTAGCTCGGCTCTGCACCTAAGCGAAAGTATTTCGTCACAACCGGCAAGAAGCGGGAAGGATGGGGCACCCGGCAGTGGAAGTCGTTGCGTCATGATGGTCCGGCCGATGCTCTGAACGCCTTCTCCATCGCACCACACAATTTCCGCATCCCGGCGGGCATTCCGGCCTCCAGGCTCTGGGCAATGTTCAGTACATGAGCGGGCGCTTGGTCGCCGGTCAGCCTTGCCTGCTGAATGATGTGGGTATCGTTCCCACGTGGCTCAAAGGTCCATTCAAACGTAGCGAGGACACCCGGGCCAGGAAATTCCAGAACCGCGCGCCCAGGCTGGACTTCGGTGATTCTCCATTTGATTCGACCGGCACTCTTACTGCGCGTGACTCCGTTCGTGCCGACCGCGAACGGTCCATCGAGTTCAATCGAGGCGACATCGGCATCGATGGCCCAATTGCGCACATCCGTCCAGAACATCCACGCGAACTCGGCCGGAACGGGACAGTCGACCGAGTGTTCGAAGCTCCAGATTTCCTGCATGCCGTCTCCCGGGGACCGTTCTTGCGGGAAATGCAGGGCAACCTACGCGCCCGGCACCATCTCCACGGTGTCGCGCTACTGCAGCTGAACTACGACGACCTGGATGGAATACGCCGGCAGCGTGAGCTGGAAACTGCTGCTCACGTCTTGAATTGTCGATTCCACGGGTGCGATGCGCTCCGGATGATCGATGGTGTTAGTGGTCTGCGTATCGGGTGCGCTGAGACGCACGAGCTTTGCGTTCGCTGCCGGATGCACGCCAGGCAGATTGATGTGAAGCGGTTGTGGATCGGAGGCGGCGTTGACGAGTTTCACATAGAGCTGCTTTTTCGCCGTGTCGATCGTGGCGGAGTAGAAGAGCTTTGCTCCTGCGTTTTCGATTTGCGACGCTACGGTGTGGTCGCCCAGATGTGAGCCGAACATCACCTGTGCGTAGTAAGCGGGAGAGCCATAGCTTGAGCTGGCGTCGTAACCGATGAGGTCAGTCTCCCATTGCATGCCGCCGGGATTCACATTAACCAACAGAGGTGCGTAAGAGGCCATCACGATGAGATCGCTGTTGCGTTCAAGACCGGTCATCCATGCGGCATCGCCGAGCGCGGCGCCCATGTCGGGCGTTGGCGCGCCTTCGCGCGTAGCCCACTCGCCGACGAAGATCTTCGGTCCACTGCGGTCAGCTTTGTCGTAGTGGCCGTTGTCCCAAACCCGCGTTGAAGGTGGATCGCCCTGAGGTGTGTCATAGTGGGCCGCTGTGTGGAAGTTTTGCGTGGCACGCACATAGTAGTGTTCGTCGAGCACGTCCGGCTTGACGCCTTTCACGGGCGCGGTTGCGATCAGCTGCAGGTCGGGATACTTCGCTTTGATTGCCTTATGGAACTGCGTGTAGCGCTCGTCGTAGCTACCTGATTTGTCGAACCAGTCTTCGTTGCCAATTTCGACGTAGGTAAGTTTGAAGGGAGCGGGATGACCGTCCTTTATACGCTCGGCGCCCCACTTTGTATCGGGTCCGCCGGTGACGTATTCGATCTCATCGAGCGCGTCCTGGACATAAGGCTCCAGATCAGCGCCCGGATTCACATGCTCGCCACGCAAAGAATAACCGGCGTAAACGGCGAGGACCGGCTGCATCTTCAGGTCTTCGGTCCACTCGAGGAACTCAAGGAGGCCCAAGCCATCCGAGGACCAGTAGTTCCATGGGCTCTCGTGGCCGGGACGGTCGACGAGCGGGCCAATGGTCTTCTTCCAGTCGAAGCGCTCCTTGATGGTATTGCCTTCGACGTAGTTGCCGCCGGGGAAGCGCAGGAACTGCGGATGCATCGCGGCAAGTTTCTCCATCAGGTCGATGCGGTTGCCGTTGGGGGTGTTGTGGTAAGTGGGCGGAAAGAGCGAGACGAGTTGCAGCCAGAGAGTGCCTCTATGGCTGGCGGTGATAGCGAGATGATTCTGAGCCGAGGGCTGAACGGCGCCGGTGTGGAACGTGAATGTGTACTGCTTCCATTCGGTGCCGATGCCGTTGACGGTCGCGGATGCCTCAGCCTTGCCGTTGCTGTCGCTGACGAGCGACACGGAAATTGGACCGAGATCGGCCGAGCCGGTCTTAGCGTAGAAGGAGCCGTTATACGTAGTGTTGGGCTTGAGCGCCATGCCCCACCATCCCGTGTTGAGGACGCCGGCTTGATTCTTTGCGTCGGCTTGCTCGATTTCAATCTTGAGGCTCGAAGGCAGCGCAGTGCTTGGGCCAGTGGTTCCATCGTGCGTCATCTTCGCGCGCGCGTTGCCGTTCTCGATGAGATACCAGTAGAGGATGCCGCTCCAGTCGCCGCGAAAGGTTCGGTTGCGAACCATCTCCGCATAGAGCCCGCCGTCGTAGGAGTAGTTGATCTCCTCGGTCATTAAGCCGTAGAGCGTGGGGCTGACGGGCGAGGTGGGCTGGTTGGGATGGAGTGTCAGCGTGGCGACCGGCGCCTGGCCTGACAGCAGAACAGAAGACGCAGCTAAGGCGCAGAAGGCGAGCGGGTGTGCAAACGTTTTCTTGCTCATGAGAAAATCTCTCTCCGAAAGGATGCCGGGTCAGTATAACGCCTGCGCCGGCTGCTCGGTTCCCTTCGTCGAAATTGGCTACCAGGCGCCCTCCTTCTGGCCATACCACCAGACGAGGCCGATACCTGCGGTGTCCTGGTGCGTGGAGCGCACTGCGGGATTGTCGGTGGCGAAGTAGGGCTGGTTGCTCCAGTCGCGGCGATACTCGAGGAACGCGGCGAGGGTGGGGACGACGTTGTAGCGATAGGTTGCCGTCACCTCCTTGAGCGCCTGCGTCGCGTTGCTGAACATGCCGCCGCGATCGGAGAGGTACTCAGCGCGTCCGGCGACGGAGTAACGCGGCGAGAACTGGTATTGCACATAGCCCGCCCCGCCGTCAGAGTGCGAAGGCGCGGAGGACTGACCCGGCTCCGCGTTGGCCCATTCGCGCTGAATCACGTAATCGGCTTCGCCAACCAAGGTGAGCTTGGGGGTCGCGTTCCATGTGGCATAGGTGTCGAAGATGTGCAGTTTGCCGTTGGGCGCCGGCGAGATCGGAGCGACACACAGGCCGGGCTGAACGGGAACGACACAGTTGATGGCGGGCGTGGTATCTCGGTGCTCCTGGCCGAGGTAGTAGTTGAAGGTCCAGCTCACCTTTTTCGCGGGCTGCAATATGAATCCGAACAGTTCGTCGCGATAGCCGTTGGTAGGCTCCGATTGATTCGTTCCATTCACGAGCCAGTAGTTCACACCAAGCTTGTGGGTGAGGTTGTAATGGAGGCGGATGCCAGTGTGGTAGAAGGGCAGGAAGTAGAAGTAGTACGAACGCGTATAGTTCATCTGGTCTTTTGTGTAGTTGCCCTCGCTGCCTAGCGAGCTTGCCCACTTGCCCAAGTCAAAGTTGAGGCCGCTGCCGAGCGGAAAAACGTAGGTGCCGTAGGCCTGGAAGATATTTCGATAGATGTCAGGGCGCGGCTCATTCGCGGGATTGCCCTGCAGAGTTTCGGTGGCCTGGCCAAATTGCAGGTCAACGCGAAGGCCGTAACGGCGTCCGCTGCTGACATCGGGATCGAGTGCAAACACAACGGCGGCCTGGTTGATGCTGAAGGTGCGGCTGAGCACATCGTAGGAGCGCAGATTGTTCACACGCCCGGGGGGATTGTTGAAGTTGTTCTCGAAGTAGGTGTCGAGGTAGTAGTTGAGCGTGGCGGGGCCCGGCAGGGCGGTTACGGTGGGCGTGTCGGTTGTCTCCTCCGCGGATGATCGTGCGGCGGTCGCCTCATGGACAAACTTGCCCGTCGGCGTGAAGTCTGCCCGCCGCAATGCGGCTGCTGCGCTGGAGAGCGCTGCGGCGTCCTCCTGCCCGCTACGAGAATCATTCAGGGCGACGTGATCGCGCTTCTCCACCACCGCTAGGCGCGATTGCAAATCCGAGACAAGCGCGCGAAGCTGGTCGACTTCGGACTTCAATTGACGAACCTGATCGCCTGTTTCCTGCCCCTTGAGCTGGATCGGGAGCAGGAAGACAAAGGCGATGAGCGACAGGAGCGGAGAAGGAATGCGACGTGCCATTGAGACCTCCCATGGCTTGCGTGCGAAAAACAGGCTGATGCCCTTTGAATAAATGCGTGCGGCGATTCAGTTGGAAAGAGCCTGAGGCTCAGGCGCTTGCGGCTGGAAGAATAAGATGCCGCCGCGAAGAGATTAGATGATCCAGCCGCCGCCGACCTGGTCCCCGTCGCAGGGAGCAGTGGGCTGGCCAGGCGTAACCGGTTTACTCAACGGCGCTGGATGGCCAGCACCGTCAGATCATCCATTTGCGGGCTGCCGCCGGTGAAGGCTTGCAGGTCATCGAGGCAGGCGGCTATGAGTTCGGCGGCTTGCCGCCCGCTCTGCTGTTGCACGAGGCGCGTGACGCGATCTACCCCGTACTCCTCGCCTGAACTGTCGGCCTCCGAGAGGCCGTCGCTGAAGGTGAACAATGTATCGCCGGCTTCCAACTTGAGGCGGGTAACGGGAAACTCACCTTCGAGAAACATCCCCAATGGAAACCCCATCGATTCAACTTGCAGGGTGCCTTCGCGGCTGTTGACGATCACCGGCAGGTGGCCCGCGTTATGGATCTCCAGCTCGCCGGTCGCGCTGGCCTGGCCGCACACCAGGGTGGCATACTGCCCGGCTAGAGCACTCTCACAAAGGACCCGGTTGGCTTGGGCGATGATCTGGCAGAGTGGCAGACCGAGACCGGTCAGGCTCCGAAACAGGGCGTGGAGCTGTGTCATCAACATTGAAGCCGCTACGCCTTTGCCTGAGACGTCCCCAAGGACGAAGAAAAGCTGTCCGTCGAATGGGATCAAGTCGCAGTAGTCGCCGCTAACCGGGCCATGCGGTGCGTAGTGGTAACTGGTCTCCCAGTCATTCACGCGGAGGTTCGCCTGCGGCAACAGTTTGCGTTGGACCTCTGCAGCCAGATCGAGGTCGCGCTGCAAGGCGGTGCGTTGCTGCTGTGTCAAGTGGTCCAGGCAGTAGCGCACCAGAGGGTCGGCCAGCAGACGATCCCGTTCTATCGACTCGTGGCATTCTTCGCAGATACCGTAATTGCCGTCGTCCATCCGTTCCAGCGCCAAATCCACTTCGCGGAGAAGAGCAGCCAGGCCGCCGGCCTTGGCGCCGCTCTGGGGTGTCAACGCAATGGCTTGTTCCAGCCGCCGCTTGCGCGCCTCGAGTTGATCTTGCAGGAACGAAATCTCCAAAGTGGCCACGATTCACCCCGTTCGACCTAGACTAACTCTAAGATTCATCCGCCGCCTGAAGCGGTTCTTCAATTTGGTGCACAGAGGAAGCGCAACCGCTCAACTGGTTTTTGCTCAAGAAGAAGCTACCTTGGCGATGGGAGGAGCGCTTTAAAGGATCCACCCGCCGCCAACGACTTCATCGCCGTCGTAGAACACAGCGGACTGACCGGGAGTGACGGCGCGCTGCGGTTCATCGAAGGTGGCGACGACCTCGTCGTGTCCGGCGGGGCGCAGCGCGGCCCAGGCCGGCTCGTGGCGATGACGGATCTTGGCCTTGACGCGCATCGGCACGGTCAGCTCAGGAATGCTGATCCAGTTGAGGCGGTTTGCGCGGAGAGTGTCCGTGGCGAGCTCGGCGTCAGCGCCAACGGTGACACGGTGGCTCGCCGGATCGATGTTGAGCACGTAGAGCGGCGATGGCGAAGCGACCTTCAGTCCTTTGCGCTGCCCGACTGTGAAGTTGAAGATGCCGTCGTGGCGGCCTAGCACGTCACCGTTCGAGGCGACGAGCTCCCCGGCAGTCTCGGGCATGTCCTCGCCCTGCTCTTCGAGATAGGCGGCGAGAAACCGCTTGTAGTCTCCGCCGGGGATAAAGCAGATCTCCTGCGAGTCGGGCTTCTCGGCCAGCGCCAGGCCGTGCTGCCGCGCGACTTCGCGGACCTCGGGCTTGGTCATTCGCCCCAGCGGGAAGAGCGTGTGTGCGAGCTGAGCCTGGGTGAGCCCGAAGAGGAAGTAGGTCTGGTCCTTGGCGAGATCGGTGGGGCGCTTCAGGATCCAGCGCTTGCGCGCCGGGTCGTACTCGTTAATGGCGTAGTGGCCGGTGGCGATCGAGTCGGCTCCGATGGAGCGCGCGGTCTTCAACAGCTGGTCGAACTTGAGGTGGTTGTTGCAGAGCGAACAGGGAATCGGCGTGCGCCCGGCGAGGTACTCGGAGACAAAGGGGCGAACGACGTCCTGCTCGAAGCGATCCTCCTGCTTGACGACGTAGTAGGGGATGCCGAGGTGCTCGGCGACGCGGCGGGCATCGTACACATCGTCCAGGCTGCAGCAACGGCCGGCCTTCGGCGCCTCGGAGATTCCATGCTTGCCGGCCAGCCGTGTCTGATCCCACAGCTGGAGGGTGAGGCCGACGACACTAGGGCGCGAGGCTTCTGAACCATCGTCTGGGCGGTGCTCAGGATCGCGGGCGAGGATCGCCGCCACGGTCGACGAGTCGACTCCTCCGGACATGGCGACGGCGATGGTATGCGGCTGGGGCATTGTCAGGTTTTGGGGAAATTCGTTTCCCACCCATTCCATTGTCGCATCGTTGCGATTTTGACGCAGACCTGGGCCGAGCAACGCCGCGGTACACTTGCTCCATGATTCGCCAGATCGCGCCGGTGTTCTTCACCATGGACATTCCCGGTACGCTTGCCTACTACAAGGAAAAGCTTGGCTTCGAGTGTCTGGGGACGTGGATGGATCCGCCGGTCTACGCGATAGTGGCGCGCGACGAGCACCCGATTCACTTCCGCTGTGCCGCGCCGCCGACCGCCAATCCGCACAAATACGCGGACGAGCTGCTCGACGCATACCTCTTCGTGGAAGATGCAGACGCGCTTTATGCCGAGTATGCAGCCAGGGGTGTGGAGTTTGTCCGGGAACTCGGCAACATGGCGTGGAGGTGCCGGGAGTTCGTCGTGAAGGATTGCGACGGCCGTCTTCTTGCCTTTGGCTCGAATCTATAGTCCGCTGCCAGCGGCCCGCCGGAGTCCGTTTCCGCGCTAGGCCAGCGTTCCCGCTGTAGCAGGCGATAGAGCGCGCAGCTTCTGAACGGCTTCGGGGAGGATCTGGAGGACGCGGTCGACCTGGGCTCCGGTGGCAGTTTTTAGCAGGCTGAAGCGGAGGCTGGCGCCGGCGCGAGCCTTGTCGAGCCCCATCGCCATCAGCACGTGGCTTGGCTCGGTAGCGCCGGAGTGGCAGGCCGATCCACCGGAGACGGCTATCCCCTTCAGATCGAGCGCGATAACCAGCGCCTCGCCTTCCAGGCTATCGAACCAGATGTTCGTGGTGTTGGCCGCGCGCGGAGCAGGTTTGCCGTCAGGCAAGGCTCCGTTTAGGCCAGTGCCGGGCATCGCCAGAACTCCTGCTTCGAGCCTGTCGCGCAGCTCGGCAAGGCGGGTCATGGCGCCATCTTCGAGGCTGTGCATGGCAATTTCGGCGGCCTTGCCGAGGGCCACGATGCCGGGGACGTTTTCGGTTCCGGCGCGGCGACGGCGTTCGTGGCTTCCGCCGACGATCAGCGACTCAACCGGCGTTCCGCGTCGTACGAACATGGCGCCGACTCCCTTGGGAGCATGCATCTTGTGTCCGCTGATTGAAAGCAGATGGCAGCCGATCTTGCGGACGTCAATCTGGACCTTACCCGCGCCCTGGACGGCATCGATGTGGAAGAAGACGCCGGTATCGGCGGCGATCTTGCCGATTTCTTCGACCGGCTGAAGCACGCCGGTTTCATTGTTGGCGAGCATCACGCTGATCAGGCGGGTCTCAGGCCGGATGGCACGCAGGATGTCGGCTGGATCAATGAGGCCGCTGGGCTGCGGGGCTACGAAGGTCGTCTGCACGCCGTAGTTTTCCAGCTTCTTTGCTGCCTGCAGGATGGCCGAGTGCTCGATCGAGGTCGTGATGAGGTGGTCGCCGGGATGGAGCAGGCCGAAGAGCGCGGTGTTATCACCCTCGGTACCGCCGGAGTTGAAGACAACCTCTGCGTCATGGCAGTTGAAGAGCTCGGCGAGAATTTCGCGGGCCTGGTCGATGGCCTTGCGGGCCTGCTGCCCATCGAGATGGATGGACGAGGCGTTGCCGAAGTGCTCGATCCAGTAGGGGCGCATCGCTTCAACCACCTCCGGCAACAGCGGAGTCGTGGCGTTGGCATCCATATAGATTCTGGAGCCTGATGCGTTTCCTGTGGACATGAGCGGATATCTCCCTTGTTTTCGAGGTTAGCACAGGGGTGAACTCGGGTCGCAGGACGGCATACATGCGGAAGAGACGGCGGGGGTTAGCGGGTTTATGCGGCAAATGCCGTAATCTGAGCGCATGGCCGATCCCATCAACGCTGAGAAAATTGCCCGGATGCGCGGCGGGCTTCTGGCCTGGTACGACCGAGCCAGGCGCGACCTGCCGTGGCGCCGAACGCAGGACCCGTACGCGATCTGGGTGTCGGAGATCATGCTGCAGCAGACGCGGGTGGCTGCGGTCGTGGCGAAGTACAAGGTGTTTCTGGAGCGGTTCCCGACCGTGAAGGACTTGGCCCAGGCGGACGAGCAGGATGTGCTGGCGCTGTGGAGCGGGCTGGGCTACTACCGGCGTGCGAGAATGCTGCACAAGGCTGCGAAGCAAGTCGTGGCGGAGCTCGGGGCAATGCCATCGACGGCGAAGGAACTGCGCAAGCTGGCGGGCATCGGCTCGTATACAGCGGCGGCGATTGCCAGCATTGCATTTAGCGAGCCGGTCGCGGCGGTTGACGGCAACGTAGAGCGTGTGCTCAGCCGGGTTCGCGGGTGGGAGTCGCACGATTCGGTTCGCGAAGCGGCGGTTAGGCGCAAGGTAGATGCATTTGCGTCGGATCTCGTCGATCCGCGCCGGCCGGGCGACTTCAACCAGGCGCTGATGGAGCTTGGTGCGACTGTTTGTGCACCACGAAGCCCGCAGTGCCTTGTGTGCCCATGGGCGGCGGAGTGCCGAACACTGGGCGAGCACAGGACGCCGAAGCGTGCGCCGATGACGAGCCGCGAGGTTGGCTGCATGCTCGTGGTGCGGGAATGCTCGGAGGGTGATGAGGTCCTGCTAGAACAGCGTGCAACAACAAACACGGTAATGCCGGGGATGTGGGAGCTTCCGGCGTTGGCCGATGTTAGATCAAACCAGCACAAACCGATTATGATCGTGCGGCATGCGATCATGCAGGTGAATTACACCGTGCGCGTGTGGAGCGTTGCGCCGGAGGAGATTGCGGTCTCAGATGCCGTACGGCGCTGGGTTCCTCTGCGAGAAGCGGCAGCGATGGCGCTGACGGGGCTGGCTCGGAAGGTGCTTGCGCGCGCAGGAATGCTGGACGTTTCGGTGAGGAAGAACACACCGGGATTTGCCGCGCCAGAGACTGCAGGATTAGTCTGAGGTTTCACAGCGCAGGCATCGTTGCTTACACACTCCACGGCGCCGCATCTGCACGGAGAAATCATGCACAAATTCGAATTTGCTTGCGTTCTGGCCCTGGGCCTCGCCCTGCCAAATGCCGCGATCACACAACAATCCAAGTCCGATTCATCTGCCGAGGTGGTTCCCGCGGTGGCCGGATTGCCGCCGGCTGCGCGCGCGGCCGCGGCATCCATAGATCCTGAAAGGATTCGCGCGCACGTGCGCTTTCTCTCGCTCGATCTGCTGGAGGGTCGCGGCCCCGGTACGCGCGGGGACAAGCTTGCCGCCGAGTACATCGCGACGCAGTTTGCGCTCGATGGATTGCAGCCCGCGGGAGATGACGGCACTTACTTCCAGAAGGTTCCGCTGATCGCGGTGCACACCATCGAGGACAAGACGAAATTCGCGTTTGTGCCGGCGAGCGGCGAGCCGATCGAGCTGAAGTACGGCAGTGAGATCGTGTCGAAGGACCAGACAGGCCAGGTGAGCGCGGAGATCGACGCGCCGATTGTGTTCGTGGGTTATGGCATTCACGCGCCCGAGTACAACTGGGACGACTATGCCGGTGTCGATGTGAAGGGCAAGATCGTGCTGGTGATTGTGAATGAGCCTCCCTCCGACGATGAAAAGTTCTTCAAAGGCAGGGCACTGACGTACTACGGCCGCTGGACCTACAAGTACGAGGAGGCCGCGCGGCGCGGAGCCGTGGGCGCGCTCATCATTCACCGGACCGACCTGGCGAGCTATGGCTGGCAGGTGGTGGAGAACTCGCAAGCCATCGAGAAGAGCTATCTTGCGGATGATCCGGCTAACACGCTGCGCGCAGCGGCGTGGATTCAGCACGATGTGGCGCAGCGGCTGATGACGATGGCGGGAATGGGCGATCTGGATAAGGCGATCGATCGCGCAGGTAAGAGAGGTTTTCGCGCACAGGAGCTGAACGTGCGGCTGAAGGGGCACGTCGAGAGCCGCGTGCGCAGGTTTGTCTCGACCAACGTAGTGGGACGTGTTCCGGGCTCGTCGTCCGGGCCTGAGAACGCGGTGTTCTATACGGCGCACTACGATCACCTCGGCATCGATCCGAACGCAAAGGGCGACGGCATCTACAACGGCGCGGCGGACAACGGCACCGGATGCGGCATTTTGCTGGAGATGGCGCGGGCATTTGCGCAGTCGAGCCAGAAGCCGCCGCACGCGATGTACTTTGCCGCGGTGACCGCGGAAGAGCAGGGCCTGCTGGGATCGCAGTATCTCGGGCAGCATCCGCCAGTTCCGGCACGCGACATCACGCTCGATCTGAACTACGACATGCTGCTGCCAATCGGCGTGCCGCTGTCAGCAAGCCTGGGCGGAGCGGAGCGCATCGACTTCTGGCCGACGGTGCAAACGGTGGCAAAAGATTTCGATTTGAAGCTGCTGTCCGATCCTGAACCGGGGGCGGGACACTATTACCGCTCGGATCACTTCTCGCTGGCCCGACAGGGCATTCCGGCGTTTTCCGTTGATCAGGGGGAGTTGTTTGAAGGCCGCGACGAGGCGTGGGGGCGTGCACAGTCCGACGATTTCACCGAGCACCACTATCACCAGCCCTCAGACGAGTACCATGCCGACTGGGATTTTCGCGGCAACGCGAAGATGGCTCGTTTCGGATTTGTGCTGGGATGGCTGGCCAGCGAGCAAACCAAGCGAGTGGAGTGGCAGGCGGGGGATGAGTTCGAAGCAGCGCGAAAAGCAGGGAGTAGGGAATAGGGAGAAACCGACGAGGGACCAAGGGACGTAGGGACCAGGGACAGGGGAACTTGTTTCTAACGAGGAAGGCCAGCGCGGCGGAAAAGCGCACTCGCCTTTGCCTTTTGCTCCCTATTCGCTACTGCCTGCCTTTCAGTAATAGTCTGCGCAGCTGAGGTAGTAGCCGCAGTGGGTGCAGACGAGCTTGCACTTGTGGCTGCTAAGGCGGTGCGAGCAGTTGGGGCAAATCTGGCAGTGATGATCGACTTGTGCGTCTTTGGCCGAATCCGCCGGGCAGGCCGCACCGTTTTGGCCAGAATTCGCCGCAATTTCATCGGCAATCCCATGATCGAGGACGCTGGGCCTGTTGGGAAGCATGGGTCAGAGATTAGCATGGAAATGTGGGCCGCGGCCATATCGCAACGCGGCAGGCGCCCGACGAATCCAATGCGTAACGCCGTCATGGAGTCCCTTTGAGACGGCGCAATCCCCAACACAGCCGGCAACGGATGAAGAATCCCAAAGGAGGATATCTATGGCAAGCAAGGCAAGTGCGGTTTGGACTGGTTCGCTCAAGGAGGGCAAGGGCACGATCTCGACGGCGACGGGCGTGCTGAAGGATGCAAACTACTCGTTCGCGACGCGCTTCGAAGGCGCAACAACTGGCACGACACCCGAGGAGCTGATTGCTGCAGCACATGCGAGCTGCTTTTCGATGGCACTCGGCGCGCAACTGGGCGGTGCTGGACTGACGCCTTCGAAGATCGAAACGCAGGCTGCCGTGACGCTGGCCAAGGTTGACGGCGGATTTGCCGTGACCAAGATCGCGCTGACCACGACGGCGAGCGTGCCGGGCGCTTCGAAGGAGGTCTTCGACAAGGCCGCTGCGGATGCCAAGGCCGGCTGCCCGATCTCGAAGCTCTTCGCCAACAACACCGAGATCACGCTGGACGCGAAGCTGGTGTAACGTCACATCTCAATTCATTACTTTTCTGAGAGGCCGATCCATTGCAGGATCGGCCTTTTTTGATGCCAGTGAAAGGCCGCCCTTCCGATAGTGTGTCTGCTCTGCTGCGTTTCGACGGCCCAACAATCGACGCATTGAAAAGATGGAAGTTCCTCCCAGGTCGAATTCTGACTTCGGCGTCATTTTCTCTTGACAGCCTTAATCCACAGCATGAGAGTCATAGGCACAATTCAAAGCAGGCCACTTGTGTCGTGAAGTGCAGCGCTCTCGCGCTTGGAGGGCAATCATGATTCACATCCATCACTCGCTGAACCATCTGGCGATTCTGGTTTCGGCGGTCGTCCTGTGGGTTCTGGGCGCAGCCTGGTATTCGCCGGCGCTGTTTGCCAAGCCGTGGATGCAGATTCTCGGACTGAAGAAGGAAGAGAGCAAGAAGTCGTTTCTGTATCTCGGAATGATCGCCTCGCTTGTCGGTGACGCGATTCTGGCGTTTGTGCTCGACCATATCATCATCTGGTCGAATGCAACTGGGTTTGGGTGGGGAGCTGTGATCGGCGTTATCGTCTGGATCGGATTCTTTGCTGCGACAAGCCTGCCGCAAAATCTGTACGAAGGCCGGCCTTTCAAGCTGTTCGCCATCAACAGCGGCTATTGGCTGGTGGGTCTTGTTATCGTAGGCGGGTTGCTGGCCAGTTGGCGATAGCTCTGAGGCAACGCGCCGCATCATAGATCTCCGCCTAGCGTAAGCACCGAGCCCAGATGCGGTTCCTGCCTCTACAATCGCATCATGAGCAAACGAGTCATTTCCACGTCCTCCGCTCCCAATGCGGTCGGACCGTATTCGCAGGCGATTCGCAGCGGCAATTTCGTGTTCACTGCGGGCCAGACCGGCCTGGATCCGGCCAGTCAACAAATGGTTGCCGGCGGCATTAAAGAACAGACCACCCGCGTTCTTGAGAACCAGAAGGCCATTCTTGAAGCCGCCGGAACAAGTCTGGACCGCGTAGTGAAGGCAACGGTGTTTCTCAAGGACATGAATGACTTCGCCGCCATGAATGCGGTGTACGGTTCCTATCTCGCGGCGCAGGGCATGGTCGCTCCTGCACGCACCACGATCGAAGCTGCGCGACTTCCCAAGGACGCCCTTGTCGAAATCGAGCTCATCGCTGAAGTGGATTGAGCGCAGTTTAGTCGGCTCAGTCGCAATCGCTAACCTTAGTGGATTTCCTGAACTGCTGTAACATCCATTGCGGCGCTGGCGGCGTCCAATTAGGTTCCCCTGGAGGTTCATATGAACTCGTCGTCGAAGATGGCCGGAAAGCTCACCGAAGCCGAATGGCGCGAGAAGCTGACGCCAGAGCAGTATCACGTGCTGCGGGAAAAAGGGACGGAGCGGCCGTTTACCGGCCCGCTCACGTTTAATCACGAATCGGGCAGCTACCATTGCGCGGGCTGCGGCGCGCTGTTGTTCATGTCGGGCGCGAAGTTCGATTCGGGATGCGGCTGGCCGAGCTTCGTCATACCTGCCGACTCCAAGGCCATTGCGGAGCACGAAGACAACAGCTTCGGCATGCACCGGATCGAGGTGACGTGCGCACAGTGCGGCGGTCATCTCGGCCACGTCTTCCCCGACGGACCTGGGCCCACGGGACTTCGCTACTGCATCAATTCGGCCTCGCTTTCGTTCGTTCACAAAGGAGAACCGGGCTGAACTGTCCGGATGCATCTTGAGTTAACCTTGTGCGCATGACCCTTTCCATGCGCGGGATGAAGTTCGTCGGTGTTCTCACAGCCTTTGCGTTGGCCTTTGCCACAGCCGGCCAATCCCAAACTTCTCAGGAAGATCTTCCACTCGATCAGCAGATCAAGCCGATCGCAGACGCGCATCATGGCCACGTCGCGCTCTACGCCCACAACCTGAAAACCGGGCAGACAGCATCTCTATTGTCAGATGAGCCGGTGCAGACGGCATCGGTAATCAAGATGGGGATTTTGCTGGATGCGGCCGAGCAGGTCCGCGCAGGCACGGCCACTCTGGACGAGCGCCTCGTGCTCACCGCTGCGAACCAAGTTGCGGGCTCAGGCGTGCTGGGCGAACTGACGCCGCCGATTGCGTTGACGCTGCGCGACACGCTTACGCTGATGGTTGTCCTCAGCGATAACACGGCTACCAACATGGCCATCGACAGGCTTGGCCTTGCGCATATCAATGCGACCATGCGGGCTGCGGGACTGCATCAGACCGTGCTTTACAAAAAGGTCTATGTGCCCGCGACGGATCCGATGCCGGCGGATCAGAAGAAGTTCGGACTTGGAAAGACGACAGCGCGCGAGATGGCGTCAGTGATGGAGCGGCTGGCGACATGTCATCTTGCGCTCGATGGATCCGCGCCGCTGCCCGGCGATGGAAAGATCTGCGGGGCGATTCTGCACATGCTGCGCAATCAACAGGACCGCGACAGCCTGCCGCGTTATCTCGAGACGCTCGACACGAGCGAGAACGGTTCGGCGATCGGCAACAAGACCGGAGCATTGAACCAGGTGCGCAACGACGTCGCGCTGGTTGCCGCCAAGACAGGGCCGATCGTGATTGCCGCATTCACATGGGGCAACGAAGATCAGCGATGGACCGGCGATAACGAAGCCGAGCAGACCATGGGCAAGCTGGCCAAGGCGATTGTCGGCCGCTGGTCGCCGGAGGGGCTCGATGCGGCATCGTTTGCATGGGAGAATCCGCTGTCTGAGGCGGCGTCGGTACGCAAAGAAGCCTCGAAATAGGCAGGATACCGACACAGGGCACAACAAAACCCCGTCCGGTCTGGACGGGGTTTTGCGTCAAACTGGTTTTGATTGTCCAGCCCGCTGCAGCGGGCAGAGACGAAGCCCTATGCCTTCGAGATCTTGCCGCTCTTGATGCAGCTGGTGCAGACGCGGATACGCTTCGGCGCGCCATTCACCAGTGCCTTCACCGCCTGCAGATTCACGTTCCAGCGGCGTTTGGTCACGTTGTGGGCGTGCGAAATATTGTTGCCAAACTGCGGCCCCTTGCCGCAAACATCACATACCTGTGCCATCTCATTCGCTCCAAACTTGTGAGTATTTCCGGGCAGCCCGATCCGCTTTTCTGCGGTCCTCATCCGTTCCGGCCACCATGTGCTCTGGAACGGGCGATGGGGCGAATGAAGACACACCCACCCTGCAGCTTGCCGAGTCTTCAGTATAACCCTGAAGCTGCCTTTGAGCCAAATGGAAGAGGCCACAGGCGTGGCAAACCCGCAGAACCAGTTGCAAGCGGCACACTTGCAAAAGACCCCTTCCGGTATGAGCCGGAAGGGGTAGGAGAGTTCAGTCACGGTTACGTGAATGAACAAAAACGCTTTGGGGAATGATCAGATCCTGGGCGGCCGACTTACTGGCCGGAAGCCGTGGAGCCTTCAAGCTGAAGGCTGATGTTGCTGAGCTGAATCGATTGCAGCTGGTCGCTTCCGCTGTCGCGGCTGACGATGTAGCCCTTGTGCGCGTGCTTCTCTTCGATGAGTTTTGCTGGAATGGTAACTGTTTTGCCGTTCTCGGCCAGCGTTACCTGCACACTGTCGCCAGTGCCGGTCCAGCTAACCTTGCAGTCACCTGCGGGAAATTCTGTTGAGCCTACTTTCACTGCTTGCGCAAAATTCACCGATTGCGAGTTTTTTGCAGCGAAGGCCGGGGCAGATGTGAGAGCCAGTATGAGTGCATATCCGAACAAGCGCTTCATGATGTTCTCCTCCATGCCTCGATGAGCTTGAGAAGTAAAGGGAGGCACTAATGGAAGTGAACTACAAATGCGGATTCCTGCAGCTTAAGAAACGTAAACTGCTGAAGCGCACTCGAAGTCTTGTCTTACTTTGCATTCGCTGCGACTTCACGCGTGACCGGGATCACAATGGTGACACGCAACCCAGGGGTTGCATTTTCAGCGGTGATTTTTCCATGATGCAGCTGCACTGCGCGCTTGGCAATCGAAAGTCCCAGGCCCGATCCGCCCCCATTGGTGTTGCGTGCCTCTTCTACCCGGAAGAATGGATCGAATATGCGCGCGACTGCTTCTTTGGGAACGCCCGGGCCATAGTCGCGAACGGCAATGCTGGCGTTGCCGCCGTCTTCTCCAAGAGAAAGATGGATCGCTGACTGCTCAGGCGAATAGCGGATGGCGTTGCGCAGCACATTTTCAATGGCACGGCGCAACAGTTCGGGATTGCCGTGGATCGCGCCGCAAACGTCTCCGCTGACGTCGATGGTGCAGCCTCGGACCTGCGCCTCGACGCTGCAGTCGTGCACAACTTCGTGCACGATATCGCGGACGCAGATTTCGCGCTTCTCCTGGAGGACCGGGTCACCCTCGACAACGTTGATTTCGACGATATCGGCGACCAGTGAGGCGATGCGGTTGACATCGCGCTCAATGCGTTCGAGCGCCCCTGCGGGATCGTGGCTGGTGCGCGCCAGCTTCAGCGCAAACTTGAGTCGGGCCAGGGGCGATCGCAATTCGTGCGAAATGTCGCTCAGCAGGCGCCGCTCGCTGGTGATCAGCCGCTCGAGGCGTTCCGCCATCTCGTTGAAAGACCTGCCGAGCTGGCCGATTTCGTCTTCGCGATCGGTCCCGATGCGTACCGAGAGATTGCCGCGGCCGAAGAGCGCCAGGCTGTGGGCGACTTTGCGAATGGGTGAGATGACTCCGGCGGCCGCGATCCAGCAGAGGATTCCCGTTGCGCCGATGACAAGGAAGTAGTAGGGAAGAAACGACCAGATGCGCGGCGGGCGTTCCTGGCCTTCGGCTGCAAACCAGAATTTTCCATCCTGCGAGCGATGCGTGATCTCCCAGTGTCCACGCCGGATGGAGCGCGATTTCGCTAGCGGTGGATCGGGAAGCATATCGGACCGGTCAACTCCGGAGACAAGGTCCCTGCCAGTTGCATCGAGCAGGTAGTGTGATCCACCAAAGAGCGAGTCGAGTGATCGAAGGTAGTTTGCGAGCGCCGGTACACCGCTGTCCTGCAGGATATTGCGCGTACTCTCCAGTTGCAGCTCGTCGAAGCGGTCGTAGACAGGGTCGATCTTTTGCTTCTGTATCTGTACTGAAATCGCGCGGAAAGCGAGGAACGAGAGCGACAGTATCCCCACCATGGCCAGCAAGACCCAGAGATAGAGCGATTGTCTGAGCAGGACCTTAGGCGGCGCCGGTGAAGACATATCCCACTCCACGAACAGTTCTGATCAGGCTGCGGCCACCCTCGAGCTTCTTACGCAGGTGGCTGATGTGCACATCGAGGAAGCGATCATAGGGCGTGGCCTCCCGCTCAAAGAGCGCTGCCGTGATCTCGTCGCGCGAAACCACCCGCCCGGGCGAGCGCATCAGCATTTCGAGCAGGTCAAATTCGGTCGCGGTTAGCTCGACGGGATCGTCGTTGAGCCAGGCTTCACGGGAGGTCGGATTGAGGCGAATGTTGCCGATCACGATTTCCTGAGCCTCGTCGCGGGTCAGTGACTCGGATCGGCGTAGCACGGCGCGGATCCGCGCCAGCAACTCATCGGGATCAAATGGCTTGGGTAGGTAGTCGTCGGCGCCTGAATCAAGCCCGCGAATGCGATCCTGTTGCTGCACTCGCGCGGTAAGCATGATGATGGGCAGATCTTTGCGCCGGCGGAGCCGCTGCAAAAGCTCGAATCCGTCGATGACCGGCAGCATGACGTCAAGAATGACGAGGTCGTAAGCGTTATTCAGTGCGGTGGCCAGGCCTTCGCGACCATTGTAGGCGCAGTCCAAACGGTGCCCTTCCTCCGTGAAGAACTCGCGCATCATGCCGCAGAGCTCCACGTCGTCATCGACCAGCAACAACGAGAGCTGCTTCTGCCTCTCCGGGCTTTCGCTTGGCTTCACTTCGGCCACTGCCTGCAAACGACATTACCTCACGGCACATAAGTCTCGCACACCGGAAGGTAGTCTGCGGGAGACTTAAGAATTCTTAAGGTTCGTCGGCGATTGCTTTACAACTGGAGCTGTCGCGCTGTCGCCGCCGGTCATCCAAGTGATTCTGGCGGGCGGTTTGGCATCCGGAGCACAGGTGTTCTCGATGAATGCATATGTCGGCGATCTCTGGGTGGTTCGCCTGCTGATGCAGCGAGGCATGGCCACAATCTACCTCATCGCCTTTATTGCGGTTGTGCTCCAGTTCAAGCCGCTCCTGGGAGAGCGTGGCCTCCTTCCGGTGCCGGCCTATCTGAAGCGTGTCAACTGGCGGGCTGCTCCGAGCATCTTCAGCTGGCGATATTCCGATCGGCTTCTGGATGTGGTTGCGTGGACGGGCCTGGTCGTCTCAGCCTGCACCGTATGCGGAATCACCGATTCCGGGCCGGTCTGGCTCTCGATCGGCGCGTGGCTTTTGCTGTACGTCCTGTACCTCTCGATTGTGAATGTGGGGCAAAGTTTTTATGGATTCGGCTGGGAATCTATGCTGCTGGAGGCAGGCTTCTTCACGGCCTTTCTCGGTCCGACGCACGTGCAGCCTTCTGGCATACCGGTCCTGATTCTGCGCTGGATGCTGTTTCGTACCGAGATGGGAGCAGGGCTGATCAAGCTGCGCCACGATCCGTGCTGGCGCGATCTGACTTGTCTCTACTACCACTACGAGACCCAGCCGCTACCGAACCCATTGAGCTGGTACTTCCACCGTATCCCTGCGCCGATGCACCGCCTCTCTGCGCTGTTCAGCCACTTTGTGCAGGTGGTCGCGCCGTTTGCGCTGTTCGCGCCGCAGCCGATCGCCTCCGTCGCGGGCGGACTCGTCATCTTTCACCAACTGGTGCTGATCGTGAGCGGAAATTATTCGTGGCTCAACTGGCTCACCGTCGTTCTCGGATTTTCGGCGTTCAGCGATCGCGTTCTGGCCTTCGCAGTGCCGATCGCTGTGCCGGCGCTTACGCCGAGGCCGGCGGCATTCGAAGTTCTGCTCTACGTAATTGGTGTCGGCACAGTGCTGCTCAGCGTGCGGCCGGCCATGAATCTGCTATCGAGGGCTCAGGCAATGAACCGGAGCTACAACCCGTTCCATCTGGTGAGCTCCTATGGCGCCTTCGGAAATGTCGGCCGTGAGCGCTTCGAGATCGTGATCGAAGGCACAAGGGACCGCGTTATTACACCGGCGACTCAGTGGCTGGAGTACGGATTCAAGGGCAAGCCGGGCGACTCGATGCGCATGCCTCGGCAGGTTGCGCCGTATCACCTCAGGCTCGACTGGCTGATCTGGTTCCTGCCGTTCTCAGTCCACACCAATGGAAGCGGTATCCGCGTCTGGAGGTACGATCGATGGTTCATGCACTTCATCCAGAAGCTGCTGGCGGGAGATGGAGAGTTGTTGAAGCTGATCGGTAGGAATCCATTTGCCGACGAGCCGCCTGCGTTCATTCGCGCGCTGTTTTACAGGTACCGCTACACCACGCCTGAGGAAAGGCGCCAAACCGGCGCGTGGTGGGTTCGCAAGCTACTGGGTGTGTATTTGCAACCAACCGCACGCGAGATGTTGGAGAAGCTCTGATCTGCTTCGCTCGTCGCGAGGCATCCTGAATCCACGCGGTGCATCGTTCATCTAAAAGAATGATGCGTTTACCCGTTTCGGTTCTTGATCTTGTGGGGATGCGGCCGGGCGGCAATCGTGCCAGCGATCCCGCAGGGTAAGTTTGGAACGCTCGAAGCCTTGTACCCGGGACGGATCGACCTTGGCCTGGCCGCGCTCCGGGCGGCGACTTCCACACGATGCGCGCTCTTCGACGCGATCTGCGGCAGTCGGGCGATGATTTTCCCGAATTGCTGGCAGAGTTGCGGACGTATATCGGACCGGCGGCGCCGGGCAGGTTGTGAAGGCGATTCCCGGGAA
>DATFSO010000061.1:0-17975 GCA_035262585.1 Occallatibacter sp.
CTACAAAGCTGAGAACGCTGGTAGGCAGCTGCTGCGAGTCAATCCGCATGGCACGTCGCAGACGTGTCTGTGCGGAGCCAACGTCGCCAAGACCCTGCGGGATCGCTGGCACGATTGCCCTGCTTGCGGATTGTCTGCGAGCCGCGATCATGTCAGTGCTCAGCTGATCCTTTCCAGAGCCCGGAACGGGCTTTTGGGGCTTAACGTAGAGGATGCTGTCTCATGCGTGCCCCAAGAAGCCGTCGCCCTTTAGCCGACGGTTGTTCACATGAGAGAACGTGCGGTCTTCCCCCCCGGTCTTCCTTTTCGTCGCCGTGGCAGTAACCGGGACTGGATCCTCTGCAGCCAGCCAGCCGAAGCCCACTTTGACGCACTTCGGGCTTTGTAACTTCGATCGGGCTACCTCGCAAATTCCGTCAAGCTCAGCACGTTCCCGTCGGGGTCTTTGAACCAGGCCACGCGGGCGCCGCTTGGTGAGTTCCAGATACCGCGCGGATCGCTGTCATTCATACCCTTGTAACGCTGAAACTCGACACCTGCAGCGGCGAGCCGGTCAACGGTAGCTTCGATGTCTGCAACGCGCCAGCCGAGGATGGTAAAGGGCTGCGGCTTGAGTTCGGGGACAGTCGTAACGCGAATCATCGTGCCGTTGGCGTCAAAGACAATGGCGAATGGCTTCTCGTCCGACACGAGGCGCAGGCCGAGTACACCTTCGTAGAACGCGCGCGCTCTTGCGGCGTCGGTAGTGGGAGCGAATGCGACGAGTTCGCTTCTGCCAAGGATGGGGTCGTCTGCCATAGCTTCGGCAAAACCAGAGTAGTGTGTCCTGTTGGGTCCCTTTCAAGGTCGCCGCTCCTGATGGTCGGGGTCGACTTCGCAATGTTGCTTCAAGATACAGTAACTCTGGTTTTGTTAACCTCGGACGCATTGTTCCTGCTGGCTGCATCCGTGGCAAGCGATTTCTCAGAGACTCGCGTTATTGCACGACCAGGTCCTGCGAGAGCTTGAAGTGCACGATCGACTCGGCTGGAATGTCTAGGTCGCGATTACCGGTCAGCCCGGCGCCCGCAGTTCCTGCACCGGCACCGGCGAGACCGCCGATCAGCACACCCTTACCGCCTCCGGCGAGGCCGCCGATCAGCATGCCAAGCCCTGTGCCTCCGCCGATCATAGCCGCGGAACGCTTGCCCTTGCCTTTCTTACGTTCCCTCAGGTCGGCCGTCTTGAGGTGATACTGCGTTCCGTTCAGCGTCATGGTTGTCAGGCGCAGCTCAAGAACCGAAGCTCCCTTGAAGCGTCCGCGTTTCTGCGACGCATCGATCACGCCGCTCACGGGAGTCAACTTGGGCACGATAGTGTTTCCATTCGGATCAACGACGGGTTCCACCACTTCGCCGGTAAAGGTGTCGCCGGCTTGGCTGGTCTTCACGCTGATGTGCTGATCAATGCGAATCGCCAGGTTTGTGCCAGCCTGAATGGTGACTTTGACCGGTCCGGCGGCCGAGGCCTTACCGGTGGCCGGTGATGCACCAGGACCAGCTGTGCCTGTCTGGTCAGGACTCTGAGTTTGGGACTGGTCGCCGCCGAGTGGCGTCACCTTGGGGTCTTGCTGAGGCGGCACAGGGCCGCCCGACGGAGGAGGTGTGGTGGTGGTCGACACCGCCTGCGCGGTCTGACCCTTCGCCGGCGGCTGCACGACGGCCGTGGTCGTGGTTCCACTGTTGTCGACTGCGACGACCTGCTGCGGCTGACCGCTGGTAGCAGCCTGCTTTTTCGCCTGGTCGATCGCCTTGTCCATCTTGGATTCGCATCCGGCTAATGCAACGATCAGTGCCACAGCCAGAAGCGGAGTGCGGGTGCGCGCAGAGAGCGCTGAAGAAAACATTGGTTGTCCTCTTTCGATGTAATTTTCGTGCGAACGCAAGGCAACCAGGGAAAGGACTGCAAAATGCTTAGAGATTTGTTCTTAGTAGACAAGGCGGGACGGCATCGTGACAAGAGTACCGAAGAGAGGGCTTCTCAGTGTGCTGTTATCCTCTTTGGTCAGCGCGACATCCGCTCTAAGAGCGAGGCAACAAACTGCATCGCGGTGCCGCTGCGCGGGATTTCGCTGCGGCAACCGGACTTAGCGCCGGCCGAATCCTCTTGGCCTTGTCGGCGGCGCAACCGGCAGATGCGTCTTGCCCTCTGGATAGACAACAAGAAACCGGTCCGGGCCCTCGCCGGAGCTTTCCGTCTCGACGCCGGGCAGATCGCGAAACGCGAGATGGAGCAGACGCCGCTCTCGGCTGTTCTGCGGAGGAAAGGCGTAGGGCGTGCCGGTCTTGCGAACCTTTTCAGCGGCCATTTCGGCGGACATGCGCAGTTCCTGCGCACGCAGCGCCTTGAAGTTGCCTGCATCGAAGCTGACGAGATCGTGTTCGCGAGAATCAAGCCGCAGCATCTGCGCCGCGACGGTTTCGAGGGCTCGCAATAACTCGCCGTTATGCTGGGTCAACATCGGTACATCAGGTCCGCCCAGCTCCACATAAATCAATCGCGCCTCAAGTCCCTGGGGATCGCGCGCGCCGTCGCCGGCCGTAATGCGATACTTCAAGCGCATTCCGCCCAGCTTGTTAAGGGAAGCAAGGAAACTAGCGATTTTCTGTGCAGCCTGCTGCAGGTCTTCGATCGGCATCACCCAACAGTATCGCAGAGCGAGGCCGGGTGTGGCGGGATCATCCAAGGCTCAGGTGAAATTAAGGTTCCGGGCGTTATCCTCTTCCTGTGTATACCCATGCGAAACGTGTGTGTGTGATGGCGCTTATGGGGTCGACCTTCGTCGCCGCTGCCCCAAGTGTGCGCGCGCAGACAGACGTCCAGACCGTTCCGCAAAGTGCGACTCCAAATGCGCCTGTCGTCATCACTCTCGACGAGGCAATGAAGCGCGCGCAGGCCAATGAGCCCACGTTCGCGACCGCGCTGGCCGACAGCAAGGTCGCGGGGCTGGATCGCTCTATCGCCCGTGCAGGGCTGCTGCCGACCGTGGTCTATCACAACCAGTACCTCTATACGCAGCCGAATGGTGTCAAAACTCAGGTCACTCCAGCGACGACATCTCAGACGCCGATCTTCATCGCCAACAACGCGGTTCACGAATACACGAGCCAGGCTGTCGTCAACGAAGAGATCGGGCTGGGGCAGGTTTCCGCCGTGCGTCGCGCCGATGCTGCTGCAGCGCTTGCCTCGGCGGAACTCGAGATTGCGCGCCGTGGGCTTGTTGCGACGGTTACTGGGCTTTACTACGGCCTGACCTCCGCGAACCACAAGCTCGCCATTGCGCAGCGTGCAGTGGATGAAGCTGCCGATTTCACAAAGCTGACCACGCAGCGCGAACAGGTGCGCGAGGCCGCACATGCCGACACGGTGAAGGCGCAGCTCGAACAGCAATCTCGCGAGCGCGAATTATCTGACGCGAAGGTGAACGCCGACAAGGCGCGGCTCGAACTCGCTGTGCTGCTCTTCCCGGACCCGCGCACACCCTACACGGTCAGCGCGCCGGAAGCGCCGGCGCTGCTCGCCTCGCGCGAAGAGGTGAACCAGCTTGCGGCAAAAAACAATGCGGAGTTGAAGAGCGCATTAGCAGCGCTCAACGTGAGCGACGCAGATGTGCTCGCAGCTCGCGCCGGATACCTGCCCAGCCTCGCGCTGAACTACACCTACGGAATCGACGCGCCACAATTCGCCGCGAACGGACCCGATGGGGTCCGAAATCTCGGCTATTCGGCTATGGCGACACTCGATATTCCCATATGGGACTGGCTTGCCACCCCGCACAAGGTTAGGCAAAGCGAAGTGAAACGCGAAGCCGCGAAGGTCGCTTTGACCGCAACGCAACGGCGGCTTATCGCGCAGCTCGATGAGTCCTACGCCGAAGCAGAGACCGCACACAATCAGCTTGCTTCACTCGATGCAAGCGTCGCCACCGCTGCCGAAAGCCTGCGCCTGACAAGGCTGCGTTACACGGGCGGCGAAGCAACCGTACTCGAAGTTGTCGATGCGCAGTCGGCGTTTATCACGGCCTCGAACGCGCGTGAAGACGGACGCATTCGATACCAGGCTGCGCTGGCACAACTGCAAACCCTGACCGGAACGATGTGACCGATGAACTACTCCAGTTTTCACAACACTCGCGCTGAACATCGCACCCTACGAATCGCCCCGCTGGGCCTCGCCGCAGCCGTGCTGCTGCCCATCATTCTCTTCGCCGGCTGCAAAAAAGAAGAAGCACCCGCAACGGAGATCACTGTGCAGGCCGAGCATCCGGAGCAGGGTCCGATGTCGGATCACATTACCGCCGACGCAATTCTCGCGCCACTCGCCCAGGCGGCTATCCAGCCGAAGATCAGCGCGCCAGTAAAGAAATTCTATGTCCAACGCGGCGCGAAGGTGAAAGAAGGACAGCTACTGGCGGAACTTGAGAACGCCGACCTCACTGCGGCTGAGCAGGACAACAAGGGCTCCTTTGAAGCTGCACAGGCTGCTTATGCCACGGCGACCAAAGCCCAGGTTCCGGAAGACGCACAGAAGGCCGAACTCGACTATGCTCAGGCCAAGGCAAACCTGGACCTGAACACGAGCATCGTAAACAGCCGCAAGCAGCTGTTTGCCGAGGGCGCAATTCCGGGGCGCGATCTGGACACGGCACAGGCGGCGCTTGTGCAGGCACAGGCTGCCTTCGACACGGCCTCAATGCACTTGCAGTCCATGCAGAATGTGAACCGCGAGGCTGCCTTAAAAACGGCGAAGGGGCAGCTGGCATCGGCCGAAGGCAAATACAAGGGCGCGGCGGCGCAGGTTGCTTTTTCGGAGATTCGCAGTCCCATCGATGGCGTGGTCACAGATCGGCCTCTCTACGCGGGTGAAACACCGGCCGCAGGTTCGCCGCTGATCACGGTAATGGATACTTCGTCGCTGATCGCCAAGGCGCATATCGCGCAAAACCTCGCCCAGCAGATGAAGATCGGCGATGAAGCCTCGATCTCCGTACCCGGCCTCACGGATCCGGTTCCCGCGAAGGTCTCCATCATCAGTCCGGCGCTGGATCCGGGCAGCACTACGATCGAGGTCTGGCTCAAAGTTGATAACAAGGCGGGTGCGCTCAAAGTGGGAACGCCGGTGAAGGTTTCGATTACCGGCCACACTGTCGAACAGGCACTCAAGATCCCCTCGTCGGCGATTCTCACCGCTCAGGATGGATCAAAGTCGGTGATGGTGATTGGCACGGATAGCGCGGCGCATAAGAAGGCGGTTCAAACCGGCATCCAGGATGGCGACGACGTGCAGATTACGCAGGGCCTGACTCAGGCCGATACGGTCATCACGACTGGATCGTACGGATTGGATGAAGGCGCGAAAGTCAAGATCGGCAAGGGCGACGAGGACGAGGGTAAGCCGGCGGCGGAAAAGGGAGGCGACAAAGACTGATGTCGATCGCCACTCCAGCGCCGGTCAAACGAGGCGAGCGCGAAGAGTCGTTCTGGCTCACGCGATTTACGCGCCCCATCTTCTTCTTCGCTATCGTCCTCACGGTGGCTGGCATTTATGCGGCGCTGCAAGTGCCTATCTCCGTCTTTCCGGAGACGAACTTTCCGCGCGTGGTGATCGGGGTGGACAACGGCGTAATGCCGGTGGAGCAGATGGAAGTCACGATCACCCGTCCGATCGAAAACGCAGTGAACTCGGTTCCCGGTCTCGTGACCGTGCGTTCCACGACGAGCCGTGGATCGGCCGAGGTGAGCCTCTTCTTCGACTGGAACGTGGACATGTATCGCGAGTTGCAGCTGACGGACGCTGCGCTGAGCAAGGTGGAGCAGACCCTTCCGTCAACGGCACGCATCACCACAAATCGGCTCACCTTCGCGACGTTTCCGATCCTCGGCTACAGTCTGACATCCGATAAAGTGCCGCAGACTCGGCTCTGGGAGATCGCTACCTACGACCTGAAGCCACCGCTCAATCGTGTGCAGGGGGTGAGCACAGTTATCGTCCAAGGTGGGCAGGTGCCGGAATACCACGTGACACCGGACCCCGCGCTTCTGGCTGCCAACGGCATAACCGTCACCGATCTCGTCAACGCCATCCAGGCCTCGAACATAATCGACTCGCCTGGTCTGTATGAGGCCAATCATCAGCTAATCCTTGGTCTGGTGGGGGCGCAGGTACACGATGACGACCAACTTCGACAGCTTGTGGTGAAGACAACGGCCGCTGGGGCGCCGGTACATGTTTCGGATGTGGCAACTGTCGACAAGTCAACCTTGCCCGTTTACACCACGGTCACGGCGAACGGGAAGAACGCGGTTCTAATCAACATTGCACGCCAGCCTGCGTCGAACACGGTCGCTGTGGCCGATGCTGTCGCCGCAGAGGTTGCGCAGTTGCGGCAGAAGCTGCCGCCGGGTGTAAAGCTTGAGCCTTTCTATGACCAGTCGCAGCTTGTACGCGACAGCATAGCCAGCGTGCGCGACGCGATCTTCATCGGGCTCATCCTTGCCTGCATCATCCTCTTCGCGTTCTTGCGCGACTGGACATCTTCGCTGATCGCAGGACTTGTCATCCCCGTCACCATCGCCGTCACGATTCTTGTGCTGTGGACGATCGGCCAAAGCTTCAACCTGATGACGCTTGGAGGACTGGCAGCGGCTATCGGCCTGGTGATCGACGATGCGATCGTGGTGGTCGAGAACATCGTGATGCATCGCGACAACGGTGAGCCTCGCGCTAGTGCCGTCCGCAAGGCCCTGAGCGAGATAACAGTTCCGCTCATCGGCTCGACGATCACTCCGGTTGTTGTCTTTCTCCCGCTTGTTTCTGTCACCGGCGTAACAGGATCGTTCTTCCGTGCGCTCGCCATCACCATGACCTCGGCGCTGCTCACCTCGTTGGCACTTGCGCTTACATGGACACCCGGGCTGAGCCTCGTTTTGCTGCGCAATCACCGAGGCGACACAGTCAGGCACGACGATCATGCGGCCGGCAAACTGCTGGCCGGCGCTCTGCGTATCCATCATCGCGTGCTCGACTGGGCACTGGCCAAGCCGCTGTGGCTCGGAGTGGCATGCCTGCTGCTGGCGGTCGCCACGGCTATCGGCTACCACTACCTGGGAACTGACCAGCTACCGGAGATGGACGAAGGCGGCTTCATTCTCGACTACATCATGCCGGCGGGCAGCTCTCTCACTGAAACCAATCGCGTGCTCCAGCACATCGAGCAGATCCTGAGATCTGAGCCTGAGGTCGAGAGCACTTCGCGCCGCACCGGCTTGCAGATGGGTCTTGCAGCCGTGACTGAGGCCAACACCGGCGACTTCACTGTCAAGTTGAAGTCGAAACGCAGCCGCGCTATCGACGACATCATCGAGGATGTGCGCCAGCAAATTAAAACCACCGAGCCAGAACTCGATGTTGAGTTCACCCAAGTATTGCAAGACATGATCGACGATCTATCGAATGCACCGCAGCCGATCCAGATCAAGATTTTTGCAAATGACGAAGCGACGTTGACACAGCTCGGCCCACGCGTGGGCAGCGCTATTGAGAAGATTCCGGGGGTCGTCGACGTAAAGAACGGCATTGAGGACACCATCAGCGGTCCGGCGACGAACTTCCAGGTGAATCCCGTCGTTGCCGCACGTCTCGGCTTCACGCCAACCGAGGTTGCCGAGGATGCGACGTCGATTCTCGACGGCCTGCCGACAAACGATCCCCTGATCGCGAACGGCCGCCCCTACACCATTCGCGTACGCCTCAGCGACGATCACCGAAAATCGCTCGACGCTATCCAAAACACCGTCTTCAACAGTTCTTCTGGGCATACCGCGACGCTTGGCTCTCTCGCCACAATTCAGCAGCTGCCACCTACAAACGAAATCAAACGCGAAAATCTGCAACGCATGGTGGCTGTGACCGGCCGGCTCGAAGGAACCGACCTTGGCACGGGAATGAACAAGGTACGGCAGACAGTGCAGGGTCTCCATCTGCCTGCCTCTGTGCGCGTGACCTACGGAGGGACCTACGAAGAGCAGCAGAAATCGTTCAGCGATCTGCTGAAGGTGCTGATGCTGGCGCTGGCGCTGGTGTTTGGCGTCCTGCTGGTCGAGTTTCGCAACTTCCAGGCGCCGATTGCCATCCTCACCTCGTCGGTGCTGTCGATCTCCGGTGTGATCCTGGCGCTGCTCATCACGCGCACCACGTTTAACGTTGCCTCGTTCATGGGACTCATCATGGTCATCGGCATCGTGGCGAAGAACGGAATTCTGTTGCTCGATGCGGACGAGAAGTACCGCGCTGAGGGATCCTCCGCAGCGGAAGCCATGATGCACGCCGCGCAACGCCGTCTGCGGCCAATCGCGATGACTGCCATCGCAGCCGTATGCGGGATGCTGCCGCTGGCCTTCGCGCTCGGCGCGGGCTCGCAAATGCTGCAGCCGCTAGCCATCGCCGTCATCGGCGGACTGGCGATCTCCATGGTGCTGAGCCTTGTTGTCACGCCGGTCGTGTACTTCCTGTTAACAAAGGATCGCAGGGCACAAGAAGAGCCGGTATAGCGACGAGTCGACGGATCTGCGGCTGTCTTTGTTTCGTAATCGCGGGTCTTTGGTCCTCGATCTCTGATCTCTGATCTCTGGTCTGTCACAATGGACTCATGCTCACTGAGCCCATCAAGCTCACCGCCGCCGAAGCCCGCGTCCTGGGCTCACTTGTCGAAAAGGAAGTCACGACGCCGGACTATTACCCGCTCACGATGAATGCGCTGATCAACGCATGCAATCAGCGCTCGAATCGCGAGCCGGTGATGGACCTGGACGAAGATGCCGTTCGCCAGGCCCTGCACGGACTGGAAGACAAGCAGGTTGCGGGTCGCGCACGCTCGGCGGATGGCCGCGTAACCAAGTACGAGCACTGGCTCGGAGAGGCCTTCAATTTCAACCGCGGGGAGACCGCGCTGATGTGTGTGCTTTTGCTCCGCGGTCCACAGACGACCGGTGAATTGCGTAGCCGCACTGAGCGGATGCATGAGTTCGCAGAGATGAGCGACGTAATCGCCAGCCTGCAGAGGCTGATGGAGCGCGAGCCTGCGTTGGTGGCGCTCCTTCCGCGCCAACAGGGTGCACGCGAATCGCGCTACGCGCACCTGCTGTCAGGGCTACTGGAGTCGGTTCAGTCGCCGGTAGTCAGCCAGCCCGCGGCGCACAGTGTGCCGACCACGCCCGAGCAGGACGACCGCATCGCGCAACTGGAATCCACCGTAGCTCAACTCAAAACAGACGTGGAGACACTCCGCAAGCGCTTCGATGACCTATTCGCATAGCTCTCGAAGGAAGGGGTTTCTCACCGGTCGCTGATCCTGGCCCTGATGTCTGATCCCCGACCGCTGTTTTTAGATCAGCTCATACCCCGCAAACCAGTATGCAATCTCGAACGCAGCCGTTTCCTCGCCGTCCGAGCCGTGGATCGCGTTTTCCTGGATGGAGTCTGCATACTTCTTGCGAATCGTTCCCTCTTCGGCATTTGCCGGGTTGGTGGCGCCCATCAGCTTGCGCAGGTCGGCAATGGCGTTTTCCTTCTCAAGCACCATCAGAAACATCGGCCCCGACGCCATAAATTCGCACAGGTCATTGAAAAACGGCCGCTCCTTGTGTACGTAATAGAAGCCCTGCGCTTGCGCCTTTGAGATCGACTGTTTCCGAATCGAAACAATCTTGAAGCCGGCCTTCTCGATCTCAGCCAGGATGGCGCCTGTATGTCCATTCTTCACTGCGTCCGGCTTGATGATACTGAAAGTGCGTTGCGCCACTCGTTCACTCCTCAAATCCAGTGTTTTTCCATTTCCTATTGTAGCGGTCGCGTTCAACGGCCCACCCTCAGTCGAATCTGCTAGAGTTTCGCCATGTCCCGGTTCGTAATGACCTCCTCCAGCCTTGCACTCGCCGCCTTTCTGACCGCCGCTCCCGCTTTCAGTCAGAACGCAACTTCAACCGCACCGGCCGCACCGGAGTTGCGCGTCTTCGATCCATCGCTGATCGATAAATCGGTGAACCCCTGCGAAAATTTCTATCGCTACAGCTGCAACGGCTGGCTCAAACGCAATCCGCTGCCGCCCGACCAGACGCACTACGGCCGGTACACGGAACTTTCCGAGCTCAATCGCCTGCACCTCAGGCAGATTCTCGAAGACGCGTCGAAGCCCGACCCGAATCGCACCCCCAACGAGCAGAAAATCGGCGACGAGTACGCGAGCTGCATGGACACTGCCGCAATTAACAAGCTCGGCCTGACACCGATCAAGCCTGAGCTGGATCGTATCGCAGCGTTGCAGTCAACGGCTGAGCTGCCGACACTGCTGGCACACCTGCACACGATCGGCGTGAACGCGTTTTTCGAGATGGGCTCCACCCAGGACTTTGCGGATGCCAGCCAGGTAATCTCGTCCTACGACGCGGGCGGTCTGGGCCTGCCGGAGCGTGACTACTACTTCCGCACCGATGCAAAGTCCGTTGAGCAGCGCGAGCAGTACGTCAACCACGTGCGCAGGATCTTCAGGCTCGCAGGCGAACCCGAGACGCAGGCCGCAAAGGACGCCGACACTGTGATGGCCGTCGAAACACGTCTGGCGAAGGCTTCGCTCACCATCACCGAGACGCGCGATCCGCAGAACCTGAATCATCCAACGGATGTTGCGCGCTTCTCTAAGGAGCTCACCCACTTCTCCCTTGCAGACTATGTGGAATCTGCCCATGCGCCCGCCTCCGGCAAAGCCAACAACACGGAGCCGAAATTCTTCGCTGAGTTTAATACGCTCGTGGCCGACACGCCCATCGATCGGATTCGCACCTATCTGCGCTGGCACCTGCTGCACGCTTACGCAGGCACCAGCATGCCCGAAGCGTTCGAAACCGAATCTTGGAATTTCTACGCGCACATCCTGAACGGTGCAGAAAAACAGCAGGAGCGCTGGAAGCGCTGCACCACCCGTGTCGATCGCGAGATGGGCGAGGCGCTCGGCCAGGTCTACGTCGCCAGGTACTTCCCGCCCGCCGAGAAGCAACAAGCGCTCGAGATGACACTCGCGATCGAGCAGGCCATGGCAAAGGATATCGACTCACTCGATTGGATGAGCCCAGCCACCAAACAACAGGCAAAGGAAAAGCTCAAGACGGTCATGAACAAGATCGGCTATCCGGACAAGTGGCGCGACTACTCGAAGCTCGTCATTGTCCGCGGCGACCCGCTGGGGAACCAGCAGCGCGTGCGCCAGTTCAACTTCAATCGCGACCTGGCGAAGATCGGCAAGCCTGTCGACAAGGACGAGTGGTACATGTCGCCGCCAACCGTCAACGCCTACTACGATCCGCAGCAGAACAATGTGAACTTTCCTGCCGGCTACTTTCAGCCGCCCTTCTTCAGTGACAAGGAAGATGATGCGGTCAACTACGGCGACATGGGCTCGACCATCGGCCACGAACTAACCCACGGCTTTGACGACGAGGGCCGTCAGTATGACAAGGACGGCAACCTCAAAGACTGGTGGACCAAGGACGATGAATCCAAGTTCAAAGAGAAGGCGCAGTGCATGGTCGATCAGTACAACGCAATCGAGGCAGTTCCCGGCGTACACCTGAACGGGAAGCTTACGCTCGGCGAGAATCTTGCCGACCTCGGCGGGCTGTGGCTGGCATGGCTGGCGTGGGAGGAGAAAGTGCAGGCTGCGCATCTCGAGATGACAGCCAAGACCGACGGTTACACGCCCGACCAGCGCTTCTGGATCGCTTACGCGCAGCAGTGGTGCACGCAGACGCGCCCGGAACAGTTACGAAGCCAAGCGCAGACGAATGCACACGCGCCCGACGAGTACCGAACGAACTCCATCCTGCAGGATCTGCCCGAGTTCGCGAAGAGCTTCAACTGCAAGCTGCCCGACAAGATGGTGAGCGCGAAGGCGTGCAGAGTGTGGTGAAACGACAGCATTTAGCTCTTAGCTACTTGTTCCAGCTTCCAGCTTGCCATTCAGGTCTCGAAGGGAAGTAATGCAGCGTCCCAAAGATGCAAACACGAAGGCCCACCTGCGGTGAGCGCTGCATTCTTGTGCATTGACTAGAGCAGGTTCTTCGCCTGTTCCCACAGATCTGTTGCGATCTCGCTGGCCCGCTCGGTGCGCGCGAGCCGTGCCGCCTGCCCTGCCCACATCTGCATGCGATCGGCGTCGCCGGCCTTTAACGCGGCTTCGCGCATTGCCCGCGTCAGCCCGCGCTGAAGCGGATACGGCGCTGGTTGAGGCGCAGTAGGATCTGCGGAGGCTTGCACGAAGGCATTTGCCACCCCGCGCCCGGGCCTTCCAGTGAAAGCTTCGGTGACCATCGTCTCGTCAGCTTCGGTTTTGCCAAGTGCATCAGCCCACGCAGGGTTGATCTTCGCCTCAGGGCAGCGCAGGAATCCGGTTCCGATCATGACTGCGCTCGCTCCCAAAATCAGCGCCGCAGCCACTCCGCGTCCATCAGCAATGCCGCCGGCAGCGATCACCGGAATTGAAACCGCATCCACGACCTGCGGCAGAAGTGCGAACAGGCCTACCATCCGTCGTTCTGCTTCATCGGCGTTGAATGCTCCACGATGCCCGCCGGCTTCCATGCCCTGCGCGATGATTGCGTCGGCTCCAGCGGCTTCGGCGGCCTTGGCTTCGCCCACCGTAGTCGCTGTCGCAAACCAGAGGATCCCGAGCGCCCTCATCTCCGCGACAAAAACCGGTGAGTACAGGCCCATGATGGACGAGATCGCTCTGGGCCGCGCCTCGATCATGGCCCGGCATTGCCCATCGAAGTCCGGCAAGACGCCCTCGGCTGCACTCTCCGCCACAGGCGGACCCCACTGCGCCAGATGCTCACGCTGGCGCAGCTCCAGTTCTGCATCGCGAACCGGCGGCGGCCCTGGAATCCAGAGGTTTATCTGAAACTCACCGTTGCTCCCGCTGCGAAATTCCGTACACCACGCGGCGATCTCCTCGGGTTTCATCAGAAGCGCGCCGCATGCGCCCATCCCGCCAGCATTGGCCACAGCGATCGACAGTGACGGCGGGCACGCACCAGCCATCGGCGCCAACAGAATCGGCAAACGAATGCCCAGCAGTGCGGCGAATTCTTCCGCTCGCGCAATTGGTTTTCTGATCTTCTCCACGCAAATCCTCTCCGCGAAGAAATTCGTGTTTACAGGCTATTCAGCAGCGAAGGCCCACCGAACGGCGGGCCTTCGTGATCGAGCTAGAAGCGAGAGGCTAGTAGCTGGAAGTTTGCTTTTATGCCTTTCCGATTACCTTCGCCAGCGTCTCGCCAATCTCGGCTGGCGAAACCACGACATGAATGCCTGCCTCGCGCATGGCCTTCATCTTGTCGGCGGCGGTTCCCTGCCCACCGCTGATGATCGCGCCTGCGTGGCCCATGCGGCGTCCCGGAGGCGCAGTCTGCCCGGCGATGAATCCAACGACCGGCTTCTTCACGTGCTGTTTCACGAAGGCGGCTGCAGCTTCTTCCGCAGATCCGCCGATCTCGCCGATCATGATGATCGCCTCGGTCTGCGGATCGTCATTCAGCAGGCGCAGTGCATCGATGTGCGTAGTGCCGATAATCGGATCGCCACCGATTCCGATCGCCGTTGACTGCCCGATACCACGCTGCGTCAGTTGGTGAACTGCCTCGTACGTCAGCGTGCCCGAGCGCGATACGATGCCGACGTTGCCTTCCTTGTGAATGCGGCCAGGCATGATGCCGATCTTCGCCTTGCCGGGCGAAATCACGCCCGGGCAGTTCGGCCCGATCAACCGCGACTTCGACGTCTTCAGCTTCGCCCACACCTTCACCATGTCGAGCGTGGGGATGCCCTCGGTGATGCAGACGATGAGTGGGATGCCCGCGTCCTCTGCCTCGAGAATGGCATCGGCGGCAAACGGGGGCGGCACAAAGATCATGGTCGCGTTGGCGCCCGTCTCTTTCACCGCATCGGCCACCGTATTGAAGACCGGCCAGCCTTCATGCGTAGTTCCCCCCTTACCCGGCGTGACGCCACCCACAACCTTGGTGCCGTACTCCGCGCAGCCGAGCGCGTGGAAGGTCCCTTCCTTGCCCGTGATGCCTTGAACGATGAGCCGCGTATTGTTATCAACCAAAACAGACATCAGCTTCTAGCTCCTAGCTTCCAGCCTCTAGCCCTGAAGATCGAATCAATCGATCAAGTCGGTGAGCAATGTCGGTGCAGAGGTGCTCGGTTTTCTCCAACGTTTGCTCATCTCCAATTTGCGATTCCCGGGCTAATGAAAGCTGCAGTTGAATTTCTTCGTTCGAGTTTCTGGATCTCTCAAGCGTCTTTTCGAAAACCGTTCGTCATCCGACCTTCGAATTCAAGAGCCTTCGATATTTCTTCAAGAACCGAATCACCTGAATGACGTAACCACGACCCCATTTTCAGCGTGGTCGGACAATGAAAAAGTCCCAGTGAAAGCGTAATGCCAAATGTTCATCCCCATGGCGCAGTTCGAAAGAACTGGTTCCTGCTGACTGACTGCATTGCAGATCTCCGCCAATTCAGCGACAGGCTAGAAACGAGCAGCTAGTGACTGGCAGCTGCTTTCACCACCAGCTCAGCAGCCTCCTTCATCGTTGCGCCCACCTGGAAATTCAATCCCGACTCATGCAGAATTTTGCGGCCCTCTTCGACGTTTGTGCCTTCGAGCCGCAGCACGATCGGCACCTTCACATTCAGCTTCTTCGCCGCTGCGACCACGCCGGTGGCCAGCCGGTCAACGCGCAGGATGCCGCCGAAGATATTGATGAAGATCGCTTTCACATGCTCATCGGAAAGCAAAATCTCGAAGGCGTGCTCGATCTGCTCCTGCGTTGCGCCGCCGCCAACATCCAGGAAGTTCGCAGGCGAGCCGCCGGCGTACTGAATGATGTCCATCGTCGCCATCGCCAGGCCTGCGCCGTTCACCATGCAGGCGATGGTGCCATCGAGCTTGATGTAGTTGAGCGCGTACTTGCTCGCCTCAACTTCCAGCGGGTCCTCTTCGGCGATGTCGCGCAGCGCCTTGATGTCGGCATGACGGAAGAGCGCGTTGTCGTCGAAGTTGATCTTTGCGTCGAGCGCAAACAGTTTGTCGTCCTTGGTCGTGATGAACGGGTTGATCTCGACGAGCGAAGCATCCGTATCGACAAACGCTTTGTAAAGGCTCTGGAGGAATGCAACAGCCTGGTTGATCTGCGTCGGCTTCAGCCCCAGCGCAAAGGCCAGCTTGCGTGCCTGCCATGCGCCGAATCCTACTGCCGGATCGATCGTCTCCTTGAAGATCGCTTCGGGCGTCTTCGCGGCAACTTCCTCGATCTCCATGCCGCCTGCCTGCGACGCCATGAAAACGAGCTTGCCGGTCGCTCGATCGAGCACGATGCCGAGATAAAGTTCGCGATCAATCGCCGCCGTCTCCTCGATCAGCAGGCGCTGCACCTTCTGCCCCTGCGGGCCGGTCTGGTGCGTGACGAGCTGCATGCCGAGGATGTTCTTTACATGCGTCTCGGCCTCGTCGCGATTGCGCGCCACCTTCACGCCGCCGCCCTTGCCGCGGCCGCCCGCGTGGATCTGCGCCTTTACGACGACGCCGCTCGCGCCCTCCGCAAAGAGCTTGCGGGCTTCGGCAGCAGCTTCTTCAGGCGTATTCGCCATTTCGCCCTTGGGCACGGCCACGCCATACTTCGCCAGGATTTCTTTTGCCTGATACTCGTGAATTTTCATGTTGGTTGGGACCGCTCTGTGCGTTGATTTTGCCTGGGAGTTCTTACCGAGAACGAATTGACCGATCGGCGCGATCGCGCCAGTGGTAACAAAATACTATCCTGCGCCACGAACGCCCCGCAAACCGCCGTAGGCCGTTTTGCGTTTTGGTTCAGCGATTTGGAAAGGCGATTACCATATTGAGAGATATGGACTCCCTGAAAACCCTGTTGAAGCCGCTCGCGGAGGACGGCGCGCAACTCACCCGCGAGCAGTCTCGCGACGTGCTGCGCCAGATTCTCTCCTGCCAGGTGCCAGAGGTCGAAACTGCCGCGCTGCTCACCGTCCTTGCTACACGCGGCGAACAGGCGCCAGAACTCGCCGGCTTCGTCGACGAAATGCGCGAGCAGAGCGTGCCTGTTCCGCTCACAGATGAAGAGCGCGCAGAGTTGGTGGATTGTGTCGGCACCGGCGGCGGCGGTCCGCTTACGTTTAATATCTCGTGCGGTGCAGCCCTGGTTGCCGCAGCAGCCGGGGCCAAAGTGGCCAAGCACGGCAATCGCGCCGTTACGTCGCGGTGCGGCGCGGCCGACGTGCTCGAAGCGCTGGGTGTGCCGATCGACCTCTCGCCGGAACTTGCCGCCGAATGCCTGCGCGAAACCGGCTTCGTCTTTCTCTTCGCGCCGCTCTACCATCCGGCGATGAAGACGCTCGGTCCGATGCGTCGCGCTCTAGGCTTCCGCACCATCCTCAATCTCTGCGGACCGCTGACAAATCCAGCGCACGCCCGCATCCAGGTCGTCGGAGTTCTCGCTCCCAGTCGCGTTCTCCTTGTAGGGCGGACGCTCGCAGCGCTCGGCTCAAAGCGCGCATTCGTCGTGCACGGCACGGATGGCATCGACGAACTCACCACCACCGGAGAGTCGGTCGTCGCGCGCATTGAAGAGACCGAGCCCGGCGCGGAACCAACGCTCAAAGCCGCGCGCATAACGCCGGAGATGGCCGGCCTGCCGCGCGCACAACTCGCCGACTTCATGGGCGGCGACATCGAGACCAACAAGGCGCTGCTCTACGACGTGCTCACCGGCATCCCCGGCGCGCGCCGCGACATTGTCTTGCTCAACGCGGCAGCCACTCTGGTCGCCGCGGGAATCGCCGGAGACCTGAAAGAAGGTGTCTCCATGGGGGCCGAAGCCATCGACTCCGGCCAGACAGCCGCCCTGCTGGCCCGCCTGCGCCAATTCGGAGAAAAGCAAGCAAGAAAGTAGCGGGCGCACGTTCCAAGAATTGGTTGCATAGGACCTTAGCGTGTCATTCCGACCGGGCGCCGCGAGCGAAGGAACCTGCAGTTGCCTTTCTGCCCCGCCAGCTCCGTGCTATTGTTCGGTGCAAACAGAACGAGGAGCTAATCATGAGAATTCTAGGTCCACTCTCCGTCGTTGCCTCCGCTCTTGCTTTCATCACCGCCGCGGCGCAACAGCCCGCGCAGCCGCAGTTGAAGATCGACTCGAGCAATCGCACCCTCACCGTCACCGCGGAGGATACCGTCTCGGTCGAACCGGAGGTCGCGGTGCTCCACATCGGGTTTCAGACGCCGCCCGGAGATGCGAAGTCGGTCTATGCCCAGGGGACGCAGACCTCCAACACCATCATCAGCGCGCTGAAGCAGGCCGGAGTGCCGGAGAACGACATCCGCAGCGAATCGCAGTACCTCGACCGCGACTATTCCACCAAGCAAAACAAGTACAAGCTCACGCAGCAATGGACCGTGCGGACCACTCCTCAGCGTGCTGCAGAGATTCTCGATACGGCAATCAACGCCGGCGCAACAAGCAGCGGCGAAATCGAGTGGACCGTGAAGGACGAAAAGGCTCTCGCCGAACAGGCGCTCAATCGAGCAGCCGACCGAGCCCGGGCAAACGCGGCGGTGCTCGCCAAGGGCATGGGAGTGCGGCTAGGCACATTGATCTATGTCAGCAACCAGATCTCTGGGGCAATCGTTCCGCGACCAATGGCGATGGCAAAGCTGAGGGCCGCTGAGACGAACGCTCAGCCGCTCGCCATCGAACCGCACAGAGTCACGCGCCAGGCCAGCGTTTACGCGATCTTTGCGATCGAGTAGACATACATCTGCTGCTAACTAGGAAAGCCTGCAAGAAATCAGACATCACACGTTCCTGGAC
>DATFSO010000062.1:0-69515 GCA_035262585.1 Occallatibacter sp.
GCCTCGAGATGCTTCCCTACACCTATGAAGACGTCGCCGGAATGCTGGATCACTCCCTGCTCAATCCATCCCTCACCACGCAGGAACTCGAGGAGGGTTGTGCGCTGGCTCTTCGATATCAGGTAGCCAGCGTCTGCATCATGCCATTCGCTCTCCGCCGATGCGCCGATATGTTCGGGGGCTCTTCGGTGAAGGCCAGCACCACCATTGGTTTTCCTCATGGTGGCCACACCACCGGCATCAAGCTCGCCGAGGCACGCCAGGCTCTTGCAGACGGTGCCCAGGAACTCGACGCCGTCATCAATATCAGCAAGGCCCGCAGCGGCGACTGGGGCTACGTTCAGGAAGAACTCGCCGCACTCACATACGCCGCCCACTCCGCCGGCGCAAAAATCAAGGTGATCTTCGAGAATGCCTATCTCGACGATCCCGCCAAGATACGCCTCTGCGAGATCTGCGGTGAAATAGGCGCCGACTGGGTCAAAACCTCAACCGGCTTCGCCCCCAGCGGCTCGACCATCGCAGATCTCAGGTTGATGCGAAAACACTCGCCTCCTAACGTGCAGCTCAAAGCGGCAGGCGGGGTTCGCGACTTCGATACTTTACTCGCAATCCGCACAATCGGAGTTACTCGAGTCGGCGCGACCCGCACTCAATCGATGCTTGAAGAATGCCGCCGGCGCCTTGCCCTGGACTCCATCGCGCTACCCGCACCAGACGCCACTCCCGTGCGCTACTAGCCCAGTGAATGCAGCAGTCGTGTCATTGCGTACTCCTGCTCTTCAATCGACTCCAGCAGCCTGAACTGCGTTCGGCAACGATCCAGATTCTGTTCCGGCCTGCTGACTTTGTAGTACGTGTCTCCCGCAAGATAATCCGACAGAAACCGGATTCCCTGTTCAAATACGATCACCTTCGCACCTTTAATCAGCGACTCACGTTCCGCTTCGGTCAGAAAGCTTCCAGCACCCTCCACGTACCCTCGCAACACTGCATCAAATAGCGCGAAATCCATCGTCACCTCTGACAGATCCTTCTCATCCTCCGCCGCAGGACAGGTCATCGTTCGCACCATGTCTCCAAAATCGTGCGCCGAGAGCCCCGGCATCACTGTATCCAGATCGATCACGCAGATGCCCTCGCCAGTCGCATCGTCCAGCATCACGTTGTTGAGCTTCGTGTCATTGTGCGTCACGCGCTCCGGCAGCCCCACGTCGGCCAGAGCCTCCGCCAAGCCCCTCCGGGACTCTGCAAACCCAATCTCGCTCTGCGCCTCTTCGCCACGGCGCACCGCATCCGCCGCTGCGGCTCGCTCAAGCGCCGCAAACCGCATCGTTGTGTTGTGAAAGTCCGGAATGCTCTCCTCTAGCCGCGGTGCCGGCAAATCCACCAACTGTGCCTGAAATACACCGAAGGCCTTGGCGGCTTCAAACGCCTGCCGGGACGAACTCACCGCATCATAGGTGCGCGCTCCTGTGATGAACCGGTATGCGCGCCAATACTGCCCTTCCGCATCGACATGCAGAACGTTTCCATCGCGCACCGGCACCAGCTGCAGCACACGCCTGTCGCGATTCGCCACTCCGTTCAGCTTCGACCGCAAATGTGCGGTCACCCGCTCGATGTTCCGCATCACCGCAACAGGATTCCTGAAAATGCCCGTATTGATGCGCTGCAGGATGATGCGCTCGGTTCGTCCATTCTCTTCAAATGCTGCGAGGTAGGTATCGTGAATGTGCCCGCTGCCGTAGCGCTCTGCGTACTCAATCATTTCCAGAGCTTCCTCGGATACGCCCCGCCCTCGATCAGCCGCAGCAAGCTCTGCTCCACCCTCGGATGATCCTCGCGATACGTCATGCCGAACCAGGCGTCGCCCGAACGCAGAACCTTCACGCGTGCCTCACCGCTCTGAATCAGCGTATTGATCGTACTCGGTATGTAGCACTCGGCGCTCAGGTCGTTCGCATACCACTTCAAAAATCGTTGGAACTGTTCGTGAAGCTGCCCGAAGATCTGCGGCGTAAAGCCCCACATGTTCATGCTCACGGTTTCGATTCCATTCAACGCGGTTTCCTGTCCTTCGTCATCAATATTTGTAATGCGCATCCCCTCGCGCTCAATCGCTCTCAGTTCCGTTATGCATTTCAGGTATCCATCCTCGCCAACGTTGCACACACCTCTTCCCACGGTTCCGAAATCCGAGAGTGTGTTGCGCAAAACAAACCCCACCATCGCGTAATCCGGCGAGCCCGATTGCAGATAGTGCGCGAGCACGCGATAACTTCCTTCGCCATAGAAATCGTCCGCGTTGATCACGGCGAACGGCTCGTGAATCACATTCGCGGCCATCAGAACGGCATGGGTCGTGCCCCACGGCTTTGTCCTTCTCTCTGGAACCGTAACGCCCGGAATAAGCTTATCGACCTCCTGAAACACGTAGTCCACCGCGACGTGCTTTTCAAACCGCGAACCGATCGTTCGCTTGAAGGACTCCTGAAGATCCTTGCGAATCACGAAGACGATCTTGCCGAATCCCGCGCGCCGCGCGTCGAACACTGAGAAGTCGATGATCGTCTCGTCAGCAGGACCAACAGGATCCAGTTGTTTCAATCCGCCGTAACGGCTGCCCATTCCGGCCGCCAGAACAAGAAGTGTCGGAGTAACCATGGCATCCATCCTTCTTCTTCTCAATGATGCGCATTTTGAGTCGGCAGGATGTCGAGCGTGAGTACCTGGAACGGAGCAAGGTGAAACTCCTGTACCTCTTGCGCCTGAAGCACAATCGCAGGGCGCCCTGCATCTTCCTTCCACGGGCTTCGAGCACTATACACCTTCGGAGACCCAGGCGGCAGTGCGAACGCATCCACCAGCCGCAGCCGCATTCCCTGCTCGCGATTGCTCGGATTCCGCAGCACCAGGATTCCCTTCTTCGGCGTCCACGCCGCCCATCCGTATACCTCCAGCCAGACCGGATCGCCGCCAACCCAGTGTGTATCCGTCAGCACCTCTGCATTGCTGCGCGACCACTTCGCCGCCTCCGCCAGGTCATCCCAGTTCTGCTCGCTGAGCAACGACGGCGTAATGTACATCTCCTCGAGTTGCGTGCCTGTTGCGAAGTATGAGCGGATCTCGTTGCGAAGATCATTCCCTGGATCCTTGTCGAGATCGCGATGATGCTGCGCGTAGATGATTCCGTGCAGCATCAGCGAATTCAGCGGGTAGAGCGGCCCCATCTGCACCACGTTCCTGTAAGTCTCCGCGTCGCGATATGTGATCCATCGTTCGCGATATGTCCCGACTCCCGCCGTCGAGTCATCCTCGCCGCCGCGCCAGATCGAGTCTGCATGCATTAGCCAGAATGGCGATGGCCAGGTTCCCGTGGTCAGGTTCACGAACAGATCCGGCTTCGCCGCGCGCAACTCGCCGATCAGGTGAATCATCGCGGAGAAGTCGCTGTCAAATGCGCTTCCTGGAAACACGGAGTCCACATTCCCAGTCCCATCAAACTTGAAATGGTTCACCCCGTATTTCTGCATCATCTCCAACGCGACATCGCGAAACGCCGCGTAATACTTCGGTCCAGACAGTGCATAACCGCCGCCCACAATCTCGTAGCCGGCACGCTTTCCAAACTCGACCCTCTCTTGCTTCGGCCTCGAATACCCTCCCCACGGCGACATCCAGACACCCGGGGCAGCGTTGTACTTCTCCGCCGCCGCCCTCAACGGATTGAATCCGTCAGGGAAGCCTGCGTTGAATTTCCACAAAGAATCATGTTTGTCCCAGCCGTCGTCGAACAGAAATGAGTCGAGCCTTACGCCACGCTTCACGGTCAACTCGCGCCCAAACGCATTGATCCGGTCCACCGCGTCGGCGGCGGTATATGGCGTGAAATACCCCAGGTCGTACCACGAGTTGTAGTGCAGAAACGTTCGGTATGGATGTGCGCGCTCGCGCTCGAGATACGCGAGAAAATCGCGCCGCATCTGGCCTTCGCGTGCTACCCCAATCACCGACGAGTAGGTCACAGACTGGCCGGCGCGCAAAGGCAGTTCCCGATCGATCCATGCCCTCGCTCTCTCGCCGTTGACTCTGCTCTGCGACAGCGGGTCCTCAAAGCCGAGGAACAGATTTCCGGCCACAATCGGCGATCCGGATACCGATCCAACCACCTGCGCTCCCGGCAGACTTGCATTCAGCAGTTCCACGCGGGTGATCGCCACATCAGCACCAGCCGCAATCGTCACCACCTGCCGAATGTAATTCGACCCCTCGAGCAACGCTATCGACCAATCGACATGAACCGAGCGATCACCGTTCTCGAGACTTACTTCAACCGCTTCGCCCGGAATCCTCGCCGCCAGTCTCGCTGCATTTGGCGTCGGCTTCAACTGCGTCGGCTTCAGCTCGCCTGAGACCTTCAGGTCTGCGCTGCTTAGAACCGTTCCATCTTTCAGCAGAATCCTGAACGGCCCCTCAAGATCAACATCCGCCCCATGTACCCGATCCCTGATCGCCACATTGCCCAGCCGACCGCCTGCCAACGACCACCTCGCACTGATCGTCCGGTTTTCAAGGACAAACTCGGCTCCCTGGCGCTCGAACGTCACCGCGTCTCGCGTCGCGCTCTGCTGATGTCCCGCGCTTGCAGGAATTGCAATCACTGCCAAAATCGTTCCAACCAGCATGGATGCTGGCCAAGCATTACGGAAGTGCATCTTTCTCAGACGTCCTTGTCTCCAGTTTTAGCTCTCGTCCGAATCCCGAGAACGACTTCCTGATGGCTGATTCTAAATTGTTTACCGCCACGTACGTCCGGTAACCTAGTCCGGCGCCGACTCAGGGACTATCTCGGGCGCCCTTCCCGTTCGAAACGGGAACAAAATCGCTACCAGGGCATAACATTCGTAAACAGCGTCCGATGCACACTGGAGCGCTTCTAACCGAGTTCACGGGTCTAAAATGGAAACGTCAACAACGTTCGAAAATTGCACCGCGGAAGGAGTTTTGAATTGAAACACTGCGCTCGCGTTCTGGTTCCTGCAATGCTGATCGCCCTGGTTGCCGTAGCTGGTTGCAAAAAGAAAGCACCGCCTCCCGTAGCACAAACTGCCCCGCCCGTCACTGCCCCTGCTCCCACCGCCCATATAACGGCAGAACCCGGCGCAATCTCGGCAGGCGACCAGGTCACGCTGACCTGGAAGACCACTGACGCCACCAGCGTCTCCATTGAAGGCATCGGCGATGTCCCGACGTCGGGCACCAAGGCTGTTACACCGACGACCTCCACCAACTACCATCTCGTGGCCAAGGGCGAGGGCGGAACCGCCGATGACACCGCACGCGTGACCGTCACAGCCCCGCCGCCGGTACAGCAGCCCACCACCACGATGTCGGATGAAGAGGCGTTCAAGACCAACGTGCAGGACATCTTCTTCGATTACGACGCCTACGATATCCGCCCTGACGCTCAAGGCACGCTTTCGAAGAACGCGGCGTTCTTTAACAGCCATCCCAACATCAGGATCGTTATCGGTGGCTATTGCGACGAGCGCGGATCGAACGAATACAACATCGGTCTGGGTCAAAACCGTGCTGACGCCACCAAGAACGCACTGGTCACCGCGGGCGTCGCGGCCAACCGCATCCGCGTTATCAGCTTCGGCAAAGAGAAGCCCTTCTGCACGGAATCAACAGAGGCCTGCTGGCAGCAAAATCGCCGCGGTGGCTTCTCGATCGATCAGTAAAGACAACGGGCGGCGGGTTCATCCGGATTCCCCGCCCGTAATTTCAGTTCCCGGCGATTGCGCCCGGCGTGGAATGTCACCGCGAAGCAGCGCAGCACTCGCCAGTGTTCGTCTAACGCATAGAATGCGCTGTCTTCCGGCCGACCGGCAGAACAGCGCGATCTCTAAAATCGTAGGTGATCGATGCAAAGAAACTTCCAACTTCGTCATCGTGCTGTCGCGGCGGCTGCTCTCACAGCGCTACTTGTCTTCGCGCCGGTCCGCGCTCATGCGGCGTCAAAGGAGATCGTTGCTCTCCAGACCCAGGTGCAGCAGCTCCTCGATATGGTGCAGCGCCTTCAATCGACAATGGACACCAGGTTTGGCGTCATGCAGCACCTGGTCGAGCAAACCGCCGATAGCGCCAACCAGATGAGTCAGACGGTGACCACTCTTCAGCAGAAGATCAATGCGCAGAACGATGCCCTTGGCGGCAAAATCGACACAACATCAGGACAGGTCCAGTCGCTGAATGACTCGGTTGACGAGTTGAAGTCGCGTATTGCCAAGCTCGACAAATCCATCCAGGACCTCCAGGGCCAGCTACAGAACATCCAGAGCACGCCTCCAACCGGTACGCAACCGGCTACCGGCGCGGCGCCCTCCACGCCTGATGGAGGCGGAAGCACATCCGGTGCACCGGGACAGCCCATGGCCAACGCTGCACCGGCTGCCATGACGCCTCCCCTGAAGGAAACGTATCTTGCCGGCCTTCGGGACTTCAACGCCGCGAAGTACTCCGTCGCCACCGGCGAATTCCAGGACGTCATCCACTACTACCCGATGGATGACCTGGCCGGTGTTTCGCAGTTCTATCTCGGAGAAATTGCATATCGCCAGAGAGACTACGCAACAGCCATCAGCGCCTACAACGCTGTTCTCGAGGGCTTTAGCGGAAATCCAAAGGCTGCTGCGGCGCAGCTCCACAAGGGTTTCGCCCTGATTGAGCAGGGCAAGCGCGACGCCGGCATTCACGAGCTGCGCCAGCTCGTCCAGCGCCATCCGCAGACTCCTGAGGCCGCGCAGGCCCGTAGCAGACTCTCCGCCATGGGAGTGCGCACGACCGCGTCTGCTCAGCAATAAGTCGAAATTGCGGTTAAGACAGCAACGAAACCCGGCTCCCCCGATGGGCGAGCGGGGTTTTTTGCACCGGGCAACCCATGCATTCCTAAAGCATCAAAGTCCCCGTGGGACGCATTCAACGACTTTGATCGGTCTCAAAGAATCGGTGTGCCCGGGAGAGAAATCATGGCAAGTGGAACAGTGGAGACAGCAGGAAAGGTCCTCGGTGTCTCACTCGAAGCCGCGCGAAAGGTCATTCGCGCCGGCGAGGAGAAAGCTCGCGAGATCGGCCAGCCGATGAACATTGCAGTCGTCGACGCCGGTGCAAACCTGGTCGCCTTCGAGCGCATGGAGGGCGCCTGGATCGGCAGCATCGATATCTCCATCAATAAGGCCTTTACCGCCCGCGCTTTTGATATCGAGACCAGGGCTTTGGCAGAGAATTCGCAGAGTGGAGATCAATTCTTCGGCATTCATGCCTCCAATCACGGCCGCGTCATGATCTTTGCCGGCGGCGTTCCGCTCAAACATGGCAATCAGGTCGTTGGCGCTGTAGGTGTCAGTGGCGGTTCAGGCAAACAGGATCAAACCGTCGCCGAAGCCGCTGCCCACGCATTTGCTTCCTAGCCTCGTTCAGCTCTCTCAACCTGAGAGTCAGCCGCAAAAGAGAAGCCCCGCATCCCGCGGGGCTTTCTTTTGGTCCCTTGTTGCCTCGTTCCCTTGGTCCCTGTCTTACTGGAGATTCGCCATCAACTGATCCAGCGCCGATTTCGGCGGTCGGCTGAGTGACTCCGGCAATGTCGACAACGGCTGATCCACGATGTTCAGCAGATCGGTAAACGTGGGCTTCTCCGTGTTGATGTAGAACACGCCGGTAAGAACTTCGCTCTTCTCCTCGGCCTCCATCAGTGTACGCACGGCGTTGGCCTTATCTGTCGGATCGTAGTCTTCCTGCAGCTTGCGCAGGCGCAGGCTCGAGCCATCGTGCATCTCCACCTCGTATACCTGCCCCGAATCGTAGTCCACCTCGATATCTTCGAAACTCGCCACGAAACCGATCTCGTTCACAGGCTCGTCGTGGTCCTGCATGAACTTGTAGCTCTTCGTCGATCCCTCGTGATCATTGAACGTCACGCAGGGGCTGATCACGTCCAGCATGACCGTCCCCCTGTGCGCAATCGCAGCCTTCAGCATCGACAGCAGCTGCTTCTTGTCGCCCGAGAACGAACGGCCTACGAACGTCGCACCCAGCTGAATCGCCAGCGCGCAGGTGTCGATCGGCGGCAGATCATTGATCACGCCCGTCTTTAGCTTCGAGCCGATATCCGCCGTGGCGGAGAACTGCCCCTTGGTCAAGCCATATACACCGTTGTCTTCGATGATGTAGATCATCGGCAGATTCCTGCGCATCATGTGTACAAACTGGCCTACGCCAATGGACGCGGTATCTCCGTCTCCCGAAACGCCAAGCAGCATATTCTGGTGATTCGCCAGAATCGCTCCCGTCGATACCGACGGCATACGTCCGTGCACCGAATTGAAGCTGTGCGAGCGGCTCATGAAGTAAGCCGGGCTCTTCGACGAGCAGCCGATGCCGCTCATCTTCATCACCCGCTCTGGCTCCACGCCCATCTCGTACATAGCGTCGATAATGCGCTCGCTGATTGCGTTGTGTCCGCAGCCCGCGCACAGTGTCGACTTACCGCCGCGGTACTCAACAATCGGAAGCCCGATGTGATTGACTTTGGGGCCCGGAGCCGAAGTCGGACTTGAAGTTTGCGTTGCCATCTTTACAGGCCCTCCTTCGTTGCAAATTCTTCTGTGATCGTCCGCGCATCGATCGGCAGACCGTTATAGTTCAGAATGCTGCGCAGCTTCACAACCTGGTCCGCGGGAAGATCCAGCCTCAGCAGGCTGGCCAATTGCGCATCGCGGTTCTGCTCCACCACGTACACGCGATCGTGCGACGCCACAAAGTCGTGAATCTCGTGCGCAAACGGATACGCGCGAATGCGCATGTAATCCACGTCCTTACCGAGTTCCTTCTTGATCTGGTCCATGCTTTCGCGTAGCGCGAAGTCCGTTGTGCCGAACGCCAGGAAACCAACGCGCGAACTGCCGTTTTTCACCGCAACCGGCGTCGGAACCAGTTTGCGCGCATTTTCGAACTTCCGCGCCAGCCGATCCATCACCGCCTGGTACTCATCCGGCTTCTCCGTGTATCCCGCCGCGTCGTTGTGCCCCGAACCGCGCGTGAAGTACGCCGCCTTCGGATGCATCGTGCCCGGCAGTGTGCGCCATCCGACGCCGTCCCCGTCCACGTCCTTGTACCGCGCGAATCCGCCAAGCCGGTCGAGCTCTTCCTTGGTCAGCACCTTGCCGCGATCCAGAGGCTTCTCAGGATACTGGAACGGCTCCGACATCCAGTTGTTCATGCCGAGATCGAGATCGGTGAGCACGAACACCGGCGTCTGCAGCCGCTCGGCGAGGTCAAATGCCGCATAGCCGAATTCGAAGCACTCCTTTACCGAGGCCGGAAGCAGAATCACATGCTTTGTGTCGCCGTGCGACAGGAACGCCGTCGACAGCAGATCCGACTGCTGCGTACGCGTCGGCATGCCCGTCGACGGACCGCTGCGCTGCACGTCGAAGATCACACCCGGAATCTCTGCATAGTATCCAAGACCGGCGAACTCGCCCATCAGCGAGATGCCCGGGCCCGAGGTTGACGTCATCGACCGCGCGCCGGCCCAGCCTGCGCCCAGCACCATGCCGATTGCAGCCAGTTCATCTTCCGCCTGCACCACTGCGAACGTCGCCTTGCCCTCCGGCGTCACTCGAAACTTCTTCAGCAGGTCCGTGGTCGCCTCGATCAGCGATGTCGACGGTGTAATCGGATACCACGCCACCACCGTTACGCCCGCAAACACCGCGCCCATGCCGCAAGCCGCGTTGCCGTCGACGATGATCTTGCCTGCCGTCTGGTTCATCCGCTCGATCACGAACGGATCCAGCTTCACCAGTTTCTGCACCGCATAATCGAAGCCCGCCTTCACCGCGCCGAAGTTCAGATCAAACACCTTCTGCTTCTTCGCAAACTGCTTCTTGACGGCCTGCTCCACCACCGCCAGGTCGATCGAGAGCAACTGCGCCACGACGCCCACGTACACCATGTTCTTCACGAGCTTGCGCAGCTTGGCTTCCGGGCAGATCGATGCAGTGATCTTGTCAAAGGGAACCGGATAGCAGACGATGTCGTCGCGATACTGCTTCAGGTTCAAATTCTCTTCGTAAATTGCGACGCCGCCGGCCGGCAGCGCAATCGCGTCGCTCTTTGCGGTCTCGGGATTCAAAGCCACCAGAAACTCGGCATCGCGCGTCCGGGCTACGTACCCGTCCTTACTCGCACGAATTGTGTACCAGGTGGGAAGTCCGGCGATATTCGAGGGAAACAGGTTTTTCCCGCTTACGGGAACCCCCATTCCAAAGATGCTCTTCAGCAGCACGCTATTGGCGGATTGCGAGCCGGACCCGTTCACCGTTGCTACGTTGATGCTGAAATTATTGACCACGCGCTTCTGCGTGCCTACCGCGCCCTGTTCTTGACCCAGGGCTAGGTCTCCTGTCGCCATTTGGCGGGATTCCCTTCAGGTGAAGTTCCGCGCGCACAAGGTCATCCACTCTCAAAGACCGTCAGAGATCGTCGCAACCTTTTGGGTTGCATTCACCACCGGACTTTGGCTCGGAGTCGGGGGTTCCTGAAAACGCGACGGAAAGCGAAAAACAACTTCGCTCACTTGTGATTATAGTCACTTGGAAGATCACGCGTACCGCTTCGAGACACTTCAGTTTGTGCCGTAAGTACCTTCTGCAGCAATGTTTGTTCATCCAAATGAAACCGGCGGTTGTGTTCAGTGATCCAACCCACATTTTGGAATCCGCTCGAACCGTAGCCTAAATCTAGCTTTTGAAAAGGACGCGGCTCGAGTTTTAAAAGGGCACGACTTTAGTCGTGCCGCAAAAAGTATACAAACGGCGGGCTTTAGCCCCTGAGGATGTCTAGAGAGACCGCTTCAGTTTGTGTGGCCAACCAACAGCGCTACCCTGATATTTTTGTCTGCGCCAGCGCCACGCGCTCTGAGTCGCGATTCCATCTCATCAGCAGGGTCGTTGCGATCACGATGAGCGATAGTGTCAGCCCAATCCACATCCCGTAGATGCCCCACTTGAGCAAGAAGCATAGAGAGAATCCCAGCGGCAGCCCCATCCCCCAATAACCCACCAGGTTCGCCACCATGGGCACGCGTGTCTCACCCAACCCGCGCAGAGCTCCCGTCGATACCGTCTGTATCCCATCGAAGATCTGAAACGCCGCCGCAATCGAAAACAGCGTCGGCCCCAGCGCCAGCACCTGCGGATCGCGCGTATAGAGCTGGATCAGCGGCCGAGGTGCAACGAGGAACACAATTCCGGCGCACACCATGAACCCCGTGCCCAGCGCCAGCGCCAACCACCCCGCCCTTCGCGCACGCCCCAGATCACCCGCGCCGACCGCATGTCCCACGCTCACCGCTGCAGCAGCCGAAACTCCCAGCGGCACCATGTACGAGACGCTCGCGTAGTTCAGCGCGATGGTGTGTGTAGCCAGCGCCACCGGGGTGAGATAGCCGGCGGAAAAGGTGCTCAGGTTCCACGCGCCCACCTCCAACACAATCTGCCCGGCAGCGGGCGCGCCCAGCCGCACCAGCTTGCGCAGCCGCTCTAGCTGCGGTCCCGCCCAATGCGCAAACAGCGGATGCCCGCGCTTCCGCTCGTACCTCCACGCAAACGCCAGCATCGCCACCGCCATGCTCACACGCGCAATGACCGTCGAAATTGCCGATCCGTTCACACCAAGCGCCGGAAAACCGAGCTTCCCGTAGATCAGGACCCAATCCCCTGCCCAGTTCAGCAGGTTCGCCAGCACGTACGTCAACGTGATCACCCGCACCTGGCCCACACCCTGCAGATAACGGCGCGTTCCGCCGTACAGCAACAGCGGCAGCGTGCCCCAGTTCAAAATGCGCAGGTACCCACCGGAAAGACTCGCCACCTCGGAAATCACACCGAATCGTGGGAAGCCGAAGCTCAGAGCCGCTATCAGGATCATCAACGGCGGTGTCACAATGCACGCCAGATATACACCCTGCGCCAGCCACCGGTGGCACTCATCGTGGTCGCGCCGCCCATATGCTTGCGATACCAAGGTGTCCAACCCCAGCAGCAACCCGATCCCGAATAGACACGGTGTGTAGTAGACGGCGTTTCCCAGCGCAACCGCTCCGATCGCCGCCGGCCCCAGCCTCCCCACCATGATGTTGTCGACAACGCCCTGCGCCATCCACCCCAGCTCACTCAACACCACCGGCACCGCGAGCGACACCATCGCCGCAAGCTCGCTCCTCCATTTGCCGCGCGGGTGACCCATCTTCCTAATGTATAGGCAGGCGTGCGCGATATCTGCTCTCCGGTCTCTGATCTCTCCTGCTCGGCATCTGATCACATTTCCATCGCAAACCGAATTCTGTGTTCTAGGATGGTTCGATCTGGTTTTTCGAAAGCTCGCACTGTACTGGTAAGGAGAGATTCATGAAAACCTGCTCCCTGATTCTCTGCGTCGTTTTTGCCGCCACCCTTTCTGCTGCGCAATCGCATGAAGCCGTGATTGAGCTTCGACACGTTGACGTTACCAACGTCGACGCTTCCGTCAATCCCTGCGACAACTTCTATCAGTACGTCTGCGGAAAAATGAATGCTGCGAGCCCGATTCCGCCGGATGAGATCTTCTGGGGTGTCGGCGGCGAATTGCACAAATGGAACGACCAGGTCCTGCGCGCCATCCTCGAGAAAAATCAGACCCCCGCCGCGTCAAGAACACCAAATGAACAGAAGATTGGTGACTTCTACGCAAGTTGCGTCGACCAGGCGACCGGCAAGAAGGACGACCTGGTTGCGATTCAGCCGCTGCTGGAACGCATCGACGCCATCCACGACAAGCGCGACATCGCCACGGTCCTTGCCGCTATTCACAGTTCTTTCGGCAGGACGTGGGCCGGCAACGACAACCAGACCGCAGTGGCGCTCTTCGGCTATGGTCCCCAGGCCGACTACAACAACGTCGATCGCGTCGTCGGAGGTCTCGATCAAGGCGGTCTTGGCTTGCCAAGCCGCGATTTCTACTTGAAATCGGATGAAGAGTCAAAGAAGATCCGCGACGACTACACGAAGCTCATTAAGGCGCTGCTCACACTAAGTGGCGTCGCCGATGCGGAAGCAGCAAGGAATGCCGGCGACATCCTGCAAATCGAAACCGCTATGGCCGCCGCACAAATGGATAACATCACGCGACGCGATCCCAACAAGGTCAACAATCGCTACACCCTCGGCCAGGTCAAGGCGCTCGTCCCCAACTTCGATTGGAACGCATACCTCGCGGCGCTCGGCGCGCCCTCCGTTCCGCTTTACGAGGTCAGCGCACCCGAATTCTTCCGTTCGCTCAACAAGCAACTGGCACAGGTCGACCTTCCCGCGTGGAAGGTTTACCTGCGTTTTCACCTTCTCCTCGGCGCTTCTAACACGCTTGGTGATCAGTGGCGTGATGCCGGCTTTGCCTTCTTTCGCGAACTGACTGGCGCGCAGGAGCAGCCGCCGAGGTGGCGCCGCTGCTCAGGTTCAGTCGATCGATACCTTGGCGAAGCACTCGGTCAGGTGTACGTCGCCCAAGTGTTCCCGCCGGAAAGCAAAGACCGCGCGAAGAAGTTGGTCAAGGACATTGAAGCCGCCATGGGCCGCGACATCGATACGATCACCTGGATGGAGCCCACCACAAAACGCGAGGCACACCTCAAGCTCGCCGCCATCATCGACAAGATCGGTTATCCCGACAAGTGGATTGATTACTCCTCGCTTTCGATCGCGCGTGACAGCTACACCGCCAACGTTCAACGGGCCACCGCATTCGAGCTCAAGCGCCAGCTGGCATTCATTGGGCATCCTCTCGATCGCACCCAATGGCAAATGACGCCTCCAACAGTCGATGCCTATGAAGACGCGCAGACCAACACCATCAACTTCCCCGCAGGCATACTGCAACCGGTCTACTTCGACCCGACCCGGGACGACGTCATCAACTACGGCGCCGAAGGCGCAGTTGTTGGCCACGAACTTACGCACGACTTCGACGACCAGGGTCGTAAGTTCGACGTGAAAGGCAATCTGCGTGACTGGTGGACGCCTCAGGACGCAAAGGAATTCGAACAGCGCGGTGACTGCATCGCAAAGGAGTACACGGGCCCTGTTCCCGGCATCGATGGAGTGCAGCAAAACGGAAAGCTGACCCAGGGAGAAGATACCGCCGACAACGGCGGACTTTATCTTGCCCTTTCAGCATTGAGCAAGGATCTCGAAGAGCAAGGCAAGACGCTCGACGACAAGGACCCGAACGGACTTACGAATCTCCAGCGCTTCTTCATCGCCTACGGCACCGCATGGTGCGATCAGGTGCGTCCCGAAGCTGCGAAAACACTCATCATGACCAATCCACACTCCGTCCCGTGGCTTCGCGTCAACAATGTTGTCGGCAACATGCCGGAATTCGAAAAGGCCTTCAGCTGCAAAACCGGCCAGCCCGAAGTTCACGCCACCCGCTGCCGCGTTTGGTGACGTGGAGCTCTGCTGCCGTCCCTCAAAGACCGGGTGTTTTTTTCCTGCCGCGGCTCGCCCGTTCCTGCGGATTCATCCGCTCGTCGCCGGCCAGAAGATCTTTGACCTCTAATTGCGGCTGCATTACTCCAAACTTCTCGTGTCCCACCCTCTGTGTTGCAATGTGAACCCATTCGTGGGCAATCACGGTTGCAATCGCCTCGGCCATCACTGTATACCGCCTCTCGCGCGACATCCCCAGTGCTAATGGCCGCAGCATCTCCACCAGACGAGCACAGTCCACGTGCACGAACGGCTGAATCTCTCCGTCAACCTTCTTTACCCATCCCAGCGTACCCGCTACAATCGTGCGCGACCCGGGCAGCAGCGTACAATCGCCGACGAGATGTACAACAATGAACTCCTCCACACTCACGCCCACCTCCACATCGCGTCCGCGGATCACGTCGAGTTCTCCAGAGATCTCACGAACTGTGGCCTCCAGTCGGGCCTGACTTCTGTGCAGCTGATTCACGAGTGCTGTCCACTGGTCATCCGCCATCGCGTGATCGCTGATGATCACCATCGTGGTGTGGCTCGTGTGCGGCATCGGACTCTCCGCCGAAGCATTGCTGGCCAACAGTAACATGGCGCTCAGAGCCAATATCACCGGCGATAAAGCAACGACAATACGAGACGACAACAACCGAAACTGAAAGGAAACAGTCATAGCCTCACCTGCGTCGATAGTCGCCGCCATTGAAACGGCCGGCTATCCGTTTCTTGCGAAGAATTGTGTTTGTCCGAAAGAAGAGAGGCGCGCTGAGATCTAGTGGTCTCGCCAGATGCGCTTTGTCGAGATGTGGGGAAGATCATCTCTCATGTTGCAAGTTTGAATTCATTTGGAATATCTGTCCAATAGATTGCTAAGATGGATTTCATCTGTATCGGAGATATGAGATGGAAGTCCGCCAGCTACAGATATTTCGAGTCCTCGCGGAAGAGCTGAATTTCACCCGCACAGCCGAGCGGGTGCACACCGTTCAGTCGAACGTTACTACGCAGATCAAAGCGCTTGAAGATGAACTCGGGCAGCCGCTGTTCGACCGGCTCGGCCGCCGCGTCGCCCTCACCGACGCCGGCCGCCGATTCCTGCCATTCGCTGTGCAAGCCCTTGTCGCGATGGAACAAGGTGAGCGCGCGATTCGCAACGGATCCGAACCGAGTGGCCCACTCCTCATCAGTGCGCCCGAAAGCATCCTCACCTATCGCATGCCCCCGGTGCTGCGCAGCTTTCGGCGTAAATTCCCGAATGTGGAAGTGAGTTTTCGCCCTCATCTCGATATGACTCTGGCTGCTGAGCTCGAAACCGGCAAACTCGACCTGGCCATTAACATGTGTGACAACCCCTCCAACCTGGCACACCGGTCAGTTCGATTTCACACCGAGAGGATTCTTCTCTTGGGAGAGCCCAGCCATCCGCTTGCAAAACGTCGCACGGTGAAACCTTGCGATCTGGACGGCCAGAACCTGCTGCTCACCGAGGCCGGTTGCGGTTATCGTGCCAAGCTCGACAACATCCTGGCCCTGCAAAATGTCCGTCCCGGCCACATCACCGAGTTCTCCAGCGTAGAAGCCATCAAGCAATGTGTCTCAGCTGGAATGGGACTGGCGCTGCTGCCTGCCATCGTGGTGGCCCGCGAACTTCGCCAGAATCATTTCAAGGCCCTCCATTGGAATGGTCCTTCTCTCGACATCGCTACTTGGGTGCTATGGCACAAGGACAAGTGGGTCTCTCCCGCCATGACCGCCTTCCTGGAATTGATTAGAGCCCAGATGGAGCAGGCGGAATACAGCGAGCGCCCCCTTCACATCGAAGGCACCTTCGCAGACTGAGTCCCTCGGCTGCCTGATTCGATTCCGCCGGTCGGCAGAGCTGCCTTTCTCAATGAAATGCTCTCTTTGCTAGCCTGTCGAGTCCCTGGCCGGACTGCGGTTTGCCCCGTTTCACTTGCTCGCCATCCTAGAGATGGGTGCATACCGCCCAGTGTTGACGTCAACGATCCCACAAACTGTGATCAGGCCATCACATGGTGGACTGAAATGACTTCCGCTGGAGACGAACGTATGGTCGTCAAGCCGCTCAACCTCATCAGCAAAGTCGCGAGTTTGCTTTGGGCGTTGAGGCGCTCGAACGCTTCGTCCGTAAGGACCCCTTGCGTCGCACTCACAATGCGCCTTCGGTGTTCTCGCACTCGAGAGCGAACCGGTCGATCCGTGCCTCTAACGTTGAATCCAATCACCGCGTCCTGACGAATCAAGATGGGGCGCTCTGCTGTTTTTTACTTCCTACTTCCTAATCCCTGCTCTTCTCACCCGCGCTTTCTCGTCGTCTCAAACAGGAACCAGTGACGCCGCTGCGACTGGTCGATCCAGGTCTCCAGCAGGCTTGCGGTGGCAACGTCGCCGGCGTCATCGCACAGGTCATGCACCTCGCGCATGCTCAGGGTCAGCGCCTTCTCGTTGTCCATCAGTTCGGCGAGCATGTCGTCGGGCGTCACGTACTCCGCATCGTTGTCGGGAATTCGCTGCAACCGGCCAATTTGCCCGATCGATCGAATCGTCGTCCCGCCGATCTTTCTCACTCGTTCCGCGATATCGTCCGACATCGCGAATACCTGGTCCGCATGTTCATCGAGCAGGAGATGGTAGTCGCGGAAATGAGGGCCGCTCATGTGCCAATGAAAGTTCTTCGTCTTCAGATAAAGGCTGAACACATCCGCCAGCAGCGCATTGAGCGCTCCGGTAAGGTCTTTTACAAACTTGGGCTCGATATCCGACGGTGTCTTCAACGGAGCCTTCTGACGCTCGAGAACTTCTTGCGTGGGTGCCATCGCAAACTCCTTTTACACGTAAGATGTCGCCCGCACGCCCACCGGTGCCGTGGATTCTCAGATATTGGGGCAGGCAAGGCTGTGGAAAACGCCTGTCTACGGTCCCGATTCAGCCGCAGTCCCTTACGCACGGCCAACCTGCTCAATCCAGGGAGCAACGGAACGAAGGAACAAGAGAACCGTTGCATTGAGTTTGCAGGCAATTTCCGTGCGACTTATTTCAACCTGACACAGCTTGTTACTCTCTACTCCCTGTCTCTAAGTCCTTTACTGAGACAATTGTTTCGCTACTCCCTACTGGATCAGGGATGAGGGCCGAAAGCTGGAGGCTAATTTCCTGATCTCGTCCCCCTTTGTTACTCCCTGCTCCCTAATTCACTACTCCCTCCTCCCGTAGAGGAGAAATTCGACGTTGCCTTCGGTACCGGTGATTGGCGACGGGATGATTTCGACGACGTGCCAGCTCAGTTCGGCAACTGCATTCGCGACACTTTCGACGGCGAGTTTGTGAATTTCGGGATCGCGGACGATGCCGCCCTTTCCGACATTTCCCCGCCCCGCCTCGAATTGTGGTTTAACCAGGATGACGGTCTCGGTGAGCGCGCGCGCGGCTGCAAAAACCGGCGCCAGCAAAAGCGTCGCGGAGATGAATGAGACGTCCATCACGAGCAAGGTGAGCAGCGGCATGCCGGGCTCCGCGAGCGCGCCGGGAGCAAGAAAGCGCGCGTTGGTGCGCTCCACCAGGCGAACGCGGGGATTGTTGCGGAGCTTCATGGCGATCTGCCCGAATCCGGTATCGACGGCCGTGACGTGCGCGGCGCCGCGTTGAAGCAGGCAGTCGGTGAATCCGCCGGTGGATGCGCCAATGTCGAGGCAGGCGCGGTTGTTGACGTCGATCTGCCAGTGATCGAGCGCGGCCTCTAGCTTGAGACCGCCGCGGCTGACGTAGGGCATGTCAGCGCCGAGCAGGCGAACCGCGGCATCGGCCGCAACCGACGCGCCGGGCTTGTCGACCTTCTGCTCGTTAACGAGGACTCGCCCGGCTAGGATGAGGGCGCGTGCACGCTCGCGGCTTTGCACGAGGCCTCGGTCGACGAGAAACATATCTATTCGAATTTTCTTTGTTCCCCCCAAGTTCCAGCTACCTCGCGGCTGAGTCACGAAGTTTCTTCGTCTACCTTCCATTGCTCGAGATCATCGACGGGCCGTGGCAACCGACCTTCCAGCCATTCTGCGCAATCGCTTGGCTGGAAATCCTTATCCGTGCATTCAATGACCCAAGGACGTCGCGCGGCCCCCCCCCGTTCATATAAGGAGGTGGCGATACCGGCTTGAAGACAGTCGGGAGCCTTTCATTGAGAGACAAGTAGTTCAGAACGTGTCCCAATTCCTGAACCACATTCCATGCGAGTGGGTGGTCGATGTCGATTGAAACCTTCAACCACCAATAGCCGTCGTCATCGAGTCCATATCCGATTGAGGAATTGATTGCGGGAACTCTCGACAGGAATTCCTTCAGAGGTTGGAATGGAGTCTCGTTCGACATGGCCTTGCTTCGTCCATGCTAAATCGCCTGTCTTCCGACCCACCCTAAGATCCTTTCGAACTGGGATTCGGTGACGAGGTCCTTGCAGATATGTAAACGATGACTCCGGCCTGCGATGCGCTGGGGAAATTGTCAGCGGGAATGATCTGCTCGCAAAGCGAGGCGAGAGTGCTGGCCTGTCGTTAGTAAGGAAATTCCAGTCGCCGCGAGCCGCACTGCGGCATCCGATGATTGCGGCGGCGCTGCCGAGGGCGCTTGCCAATGCAAATTGACGGCGCGTTAACGCGAATTTCGAATCAGGCCGGCGCATAGCCTGCCTCGGCGATGAAAGGTGAAGCGGGTCTGCTGAACACCCGCGCGTTGTTGATCACCCGATTACGCTTGACCGCCGGAGTCAGGATGGTCTGTGTCTTGAATCACAACCGAGACTGAAAACGATTAGGGCACGCGAAAAGCGAAGGGCCATCCCGATGAAGGGATGGCCCATGCGCTGTATTCAGGTCCAGCTTAAGGAATCGTTTGACAGGCGGCCAAAGAGCCTTCGGTTCCAGGCACGTAACACGGTTGCCCGCCGCCAGGGATACGGCTGGTAACGTTCCCATTACCTCTGGTGCCGGTCTGCGTGGTGGTGCGCACATCAACGATGTTGCCTTCGATCAGGACGGTCGTGTCGACGATGTCGAGGTCAGTGCGGATGATGGTGAGGAAGGTCGAGTCGGGCGAAGCAACGTAGACCTTGCCATAGAGCGAGTTCGAAGTAGAAACAACCGTGCGGGGGTGGCCAGTGACGCCCAGCGAAGTCTTCACCGTGTGGCTCGTGAGGTTGACCACGTGGACGGTGCCATCCGTCTGGTCGGCAGTGTAGGCGCGGCTGCCGTCAGCCAAAGCGGTGACGCTGGCCGGATTCTTTCCCACGGGAATCGTGAAGGTGGTACCAAAGGTCTGGCTGTCGTTGCCGTATTGATCGAGGCTGACGTCGATCAGGCTGATGGTGCCGCCATCGTAGTCGGCCACAACAAGCTGCTGAGTAGCTTGGATGTACTCGGCGTAGACGGGGCCGGCAATTGCAGGAAAGCCTGCAGTTCCATTCGGAGGCGTGATGCCGGTTGCAGTCACAGCTGTCGTCGATAGCGGAAGCGCAGGATGCGAGAAGTAAGTCTGGCCATTCTGATTCACGCACCCGGTTGGGGGCGGGCACCGGTTATCGAGCGAGTTGTTCTGGCTGTCGATTACGGTAACTGTGTCGCTGCCGCGATTCAGCACGAAGGTCCGCCTGCCGTCGGGGCTAATGACACCGTAGACGGGGCATGCGCCAACCGGAATACGGTTTGAGACCGTGAATGTCGCCACTTCGAGTGCATCGGCCTCGCCGTTCGTGGCGACCGAATGCGGCGTCTTGTTGCAGGTGACATCGAAGGGCACATCCTGGCTGATGGAGAACACGCGCTGTCCCAGAGTCCCAACGCCGACGACGGCAATGGGGGTCGGCGCGACCGGGATGGCGAGTTTGAACGCCTGAGCCGCACCGCTGATGGCCAGAACATCGATCACGTTCCCGTTCAGATCCGCAGCCCAAAGACCGGCAGACGGCGCGAAGAGACCCACGACCTGGGCACCCGCAGGCAGCGTCGAGTAGTGGATGTCCTTCTCTTGCGGGTCCGTTGCCGAGACCGGGAAGTTGGTCAGCGTTTTGTCACTGTTCAGGGTGTAGCCGTTACTGCCGTTGGAGTCGAGCGTGAAGGCAGAGGGATTTGGCCCAATTGGCGCCTGCGCCAGAATGCTGTCGCCTGAGTAGTCGACAACCGTCGCCACGCCGGGTGAATTCGGGCCCGGCGATGAAACAACGACGGTATAAGAGGTGGGTTGCGGCGCGGGGCCTGTGGGATTGGTCGGCGTAATTACCGGACGGTAGGAGCTTCCACAACCGACAGATATGAGAGCGGCGACGAAGGCGATACCCACTGGAGCCACTCGCGCTCGCGACTGGCCTAAAACACTGGAAAAAAGACTCATTCAGTTCTTTCCTGCTTACTTTCCGATTGTAAATCAGGGCGCTACCCGAACCCGGCCCCGGTCCGTGTTCGAAACGATTGGCATGGGGTTTCATCCCACGCACGCTAAAAATGGACCGGTGCTTCTGGTCTTAGACGCACCATAGCAGCGGATCGATATCGCGGTGCCTTGATTCCCCGAGATTGCAGGAACTGTCTCGCCAATCATTTCCCGACAACTTCGACGACGGAGCTGTCAGGTCCCGTCCAGGCCGATACTCCGTCGTGCGTGAGCTGATGCGTGGCTTCGTTCCAATGCAGGCCCGTAACTTGCCCCGCGCCTTTTTCGTATGCATAGGTAATCCCATCGTCAAAGAAGAGCGTAAAGTTCGCATCGGCTCCCGGATAGATGCGCACCTGCGCGATCGTCTGTTTCTCGTGCGTGCTTTCAACTTCGGAACCGAGCGGAACGATGGATCCTGCACGAACGAAAAGCGGAATGGTATCGATGGGAGCGGAGGCGGTAATAGTCTGGCCGCCTCTTATACGTTCATTTGTCCAGTAGTTGTACCAGTCTGCGCCGGCCGGCAGGTAAACCTTGCGGCTGGTCGCGCCCTGCTCGGTGACTGGAGCAACCAGGAAAGCGGGACCGAACATGTATTCGTCGCGCAGATCCGCAACATTGGGATCATTCGGAAAGTCGAGCGGGAGCGCGCGCATGAAAGGCGCACCGGTTAGCCATGTCGAATAGCCCAGCGAATAAATGTAGGGCATAAGCTGGTAGCGAAGACGGAGATACTTCTCGAGGATGGGCTCGGCCTGCTTTCCGTAAGACCACACCTCGTTGTAACGCCGGCTGCCGTGCGCGCGCATGATAGGCAGGAACGCGGCGTACTGGAACCAGCGCGTGTAAAGCTCAGGGTAATCATCGTAGCCGCCGACATTGTCGCGGGCGTCGCTCGGGTCGAGCAGCGGCGGATGTGCGGGATGATGCTCGGGCGGAAGATACTGCCACCCTCCTGTGTCGTTGGACCAATAGGTCAATCCCGAAGCCGAGAAGTCGAGGCCGGTGGGAATCTGGCGGCGAAATGTGTCCCAGGTGGGATAGATATCCGACGACCAGACAATCGCGCCATTGCGTTGCACGCCGAGATATGCGTCGCGCGAGAGGATAAGACCGCGCTTCTGCGGCATATCGCGCCGAAATCCATCGTAGATGGCGCCGGTGTGGAAGAGCGCGTAAACATTGTAGTACTGTGTGCCGGGACCGATGTGGTAGTAGGAGCCGTTCGGTGGCAGATCGGGCTCGGTCTCGTCGGCCCAGATGGAATCGAAGCCCTTGCTGATGATGTTGTCGCGAATTGTATTCCAGTACCACCTAGCGGCGTCAGGATTGGTGGTGTCGATATCCGAGCCGGCGCGGTCGTAGGGGAGTCCGTTGATGGGCTTTCCGTCCGCAGTGTGGATGAGCCACCCGTTCTTCGACAACATGTCGTAGAAGCGGTCATCGGGAACGAAGCGGGGCCACACGCTGATCATGGTCTCAAAGCCCATCTCGTGAAGCTGCTTGTTCATGGCGGCGGGGTCGGGCCAGAACTTGGGGTCCATGTCCATCTGGCCCATCTTGGTGTAGTAGAACCAGTCGACAACCATGACATCGGCGGGAAGATGGCGGTCACGATACTTCTTTGCAACTGACAGCACCTCGTCCTGGCTCTGGTAGCGCTGCTTGCACTGGATATAACCGTACGCAGCCTTGGGCAGCAGCGGCGTGGGGCCTGTCAGCAGGCGATAGCCGGTGTAGATCTCGTCCGCGGTGTTGCCGGAGATGACGAAGAATGAGACCCGGTCGCCGGCCTCGGAGATCCATTTGGTCTGTTCGTTGAAGCCCGGTTCGATGATCGTCTTCGACGGATTGTCCCAGATGAGGCCGTAGCCCTTGTTAGTAATGAGGAACGGAACGCAGGTGGTCGGCGCGGCGGGCGAAAGATAGTCGTTCCAGCAGCGGACGGGATGGCCGCGATGATCCAGAAAACCCTCGTGGTTGTCGCCGAGGCCGTAGTAGTGTTCGTCGTCGGGCGAGACGAACGTAGCTCCGACGGTGAAGAGCGGCGGATCGGTCGGGCGGCGATCATTATTGAGGCCGGCGGTACCGTCCTTGTGATTGGGCACGGATTGTTGCCAGCCGGTCATCTCGAGAAGCTTGCGGCCATCGGTCGTAGTAAAGGTGATGTGAGCATCCGGCGCGGAGCCGTTGAAGTACTTCTCGATGTCGAGCTCAGTCGAGAGCTTGGGATACAGTGGCGGATGATCGCGTTCAACGGTCGCGATGATGCGTGAGGATTGGTAAACGTCGTTGAGTTCGGTCTGACTATGGCTCCATTGAGCGACATTGGGGTCGGCGATAAAGCCGTATCCGGGATTGGCAAGGGCGTTGTCGCGCTGCAAGCTCAGCGTGACGCGCAGGATATTTGGGGCGTAGGGCTCTAGGACGATCGTCTGGCCCTTGCGATCGAGCACGAGCTTGTTCGCATCACGGAACCGAATCGGAGGAGGCGCGTAAAGACCGCCACAACAAACTACCTTCGGTTTCGGATCCTGCTGCTGATGCGGATCTTGCGCTGGACTTCTGGATGTCAGAAAACCAATTCCGCCGGCCAGCAGAACAAGGATCGAATACGTTTTCACTTGCGGCTCCAAAATAAGAAAGGATTTGCGCTGATGAGTGTAAATGAACGGGGCTCCGTCTGGGCTGCAAGGAGTCTCGATGAGGCCGGGACGATACGATGGTTTCGTGATCCGACCCAGGCTGTTGTGGCAATCGAAGACGATATTGCTGCTCGTCTTTCCAGCGGTGGGCGCCGATTTGGTGCTCTCGACGCGGTGGTGGGCGATACAGATGCCTTCCGTGGCGATCTGGACGCTCGGCTTGAGCGCTCTGCTTGGGCTGGCCGCCTATAAGCTCCGGTCGGGAACCGGGGGAGCGGCGCTTGCGGGAGCGGCGATTACGGCCAGCCTGATGTTTGCAACGGTCTCCTTTCCTTATCTGCCCTGGAAGACGGCGCTGATTCCGGTACTCGTGCTGTTGCTGCTAACTTCGCTGGCGACGCGTGCGGACCGCGGGGCCAAGGAGCGTTTGGGCACTGCGGAGAGCAGGCGCGGTCGCGAGGCTTCGCAGGTGGCAGCAAACCTGGGCATTGCAGCGCTGACGTGCAACGCGTTGGTGATCTCCTGGATGGTGAAACAAAGCTGGCTGCCCGTCGCGAAGGCCTTCCCTGCTCTCGCTTTCACGGTGGGCTTGGCGGCGCTTGCGGAGGCAGCGGCGGATACAGTTTCGTCGGAGATAGGCCAGGTGCTGAGCGGACACCCACGCATGATTACGACGTTTCGCAAGGCCGAGCCGGGTACTGACGGCGCCATTAGCATGGGCGGAACCGCTGCCGGAATCATTGCCGCCGGTGCGGTGGCGACGAGCGGCGCATGGGCAATGGAGGGCGGATGGAGAATGCTCGCAATCAGCTGGGGAGCGGGTGTCTTCGGGCTGTTCTTCGACAGCCTGCTGGGAGCAACGGCGGAGCGGAGCGGCTGGATCAACAACGACGCCGTGAATTTTCTATCGACGGCCGGTGCAGCGGGAGTGGCGCTGGCAATGCTGGCGGCTGTGCGCTATTGAGACCGCCGTCCCATTGCCAGTTCAGGCCGAGTCAAGACTCGCCCGGTCCATATCAACGGTAAGCTCCTGATTTGCAACGTCGGATTCATGCTGCCGTTTTTACAGGGAATTTCCCGCAGAATGGTCACAGCGACATGCCCAACAAGCGCAAGTCGGTTCAGCCGTCTCGCAGAGTGGGAGAATTCAACCCACCCCGCTCCCGAAATTTGCGCTTTTTCACATGTAAATTGCACTGAATTCGGATCTGCAATTCCCACCAATTCAGTCCGAGTTGCTCAAGCTGATCGGGAGACCAGGCCAAAATTCAAAGCTGATAAGAGGCAGAACCTTCAGTGAAAGGCGCCTTCGATGAACTGCAGCACATCCGGGCCCCAGACCGCGATTCCGGCGCTGGTGGTTGCGAATCCAAAATGGCCATCCTGCGTGGTGTTCCCGAAACTGGGATAGACGCGCGCCTCTCCCCCATGCGCTTTCACGATTTTGCCGAGCACCACGGCTGGCCCGAGGCTGTAGTCGTTCTTCGCCTGCAGAATGAACACTGGCGCCTTCGCGTGCTTGACGGCGGATTCGAGCATTTCGTCGAGCGCACCGTTGCCCCACGATTGCGCCGCAGGGGCGAAGGCGATGAACGCTCGCGCACCCAGGCCCTTCTCGGCTGTCAAGAGAGTCTGAATACCTCCGAAGGAGCATCCGGACACTACGATCCGGCTTGGATCCACCTCCGGTTGCGCCTTCAGCCAGTTCATCGCCGTGACCACGTCTTCATTGGCGAGTTGCTGAGCGTGTACCGCCTCCGAGGGTCCGTTGGCGTGAATCTCATCCATGATGTAAATGCCGGGAGATCTGCCCTGTCCGTGCCGGTGCGGCAGGAAGAAGACAAATCCATGCGCGTTGTAAAACGAGGCCAACTGAGGCTGCCAGCCGGGACGCCGTTCGCTGCCGTGATTCCACAACACTGCAGGAAACGGCCCTTTCCCTTCCGGCACGTAAAGAAAGCCGTACAGGGTTCCACCGGAGGAAGGAAACGAGACAAGCCTGGCGTTCGCAGGAGGCGCATCCTGCGCGCAGACAACGGACATGGCGATGAAAACCATCGCCAGGGTGAACCAGTTCTTCATGGTTGGACCACTATAGCCGCGCATCAGTGCAATTTGAAAGAGCGCTGGGTTATCCTCCCCCGAGGTGGATTCACGTTTGATAGGCCAGGCCAGCGATAGGCCGGGCTCAGCGTTCGTTGAGCGAAAGCCAATAATCGAAGCCGTCGACGATGGCGTTGAGCGCAGCCTGGTTCAGGTCGCTGCTCACGCCGGCGGTGATCCACGGCTCGTATCCGTCGGCATGGAAACTGACCGTGACGCGCACATGCGCAGCGGAGTCCTGCGCGGCAACGTCGAGCGCGGTAACCGTAAAGGTGCCGAGGCGCATCTGGGCGAGGACCGGGTACCACTTCTCCAGTTCCTTGCGCATGGCCTTGGTGAGCGCGTCGACGGGACCGGCGCCTTCGGCGCGTGAGGTCGCCAGGGTCGAATCGCCGACAGAGAGCGTCATGAATGCCTGCACGAAGCGGTTGCCGATCTCGTCTGACTCGTCGAAGACGCGCCAGCTCCTGACCGCGAATCGGTTGCGGTGCTGGCCGAGTACCTTGATGCAGGCCAGCCGGAAAGAAACTTCGCTCGCGGTGAATCCGCCGCCCTCGATCATGGCGTCATTGGCGTCGATGAGCGCCTGGGCCTGCTCGGAATTGAGCGGGAGACCGAGCGTCTGTGAGAGCAGCATCACGTTGGCGCGACCGGACTGGCGATTTACACCGACGATCGGACTGGCGCCGACGCGTGCGGGATCGCACCAGAGATAGGCGCCGGGATTCTTGCGTTCGCTGCTGCCGTGCATGCCGGCCCAGGTGCCGAAGGCTCCCGCGCCGACAATGGGCGTGCCGTGCGGCGGCTCGAGCCCGAAAGACGCGTAGGCCGAGTGCGCGAGACTGGTAAGGGCCGCTAGTGATTCCACGGGAACGAACTGTGCTTCCTCGCGCAGCTGCATGCTGCCGATGACGGTCGTGAGGTTGACGTTGCCGCAGCGCTCGCCGGTGCCGAGCAGCGTTCCCTGCACCTGGACTGCCCCGGCAAGAACCGCAGCGCGCGTGTCGGCAACGCCGAGCCCGCGATCGGTATGGCCGTGAAAACCGAATCTTGCGCTCGAGAATTCGCCCGTAAGCCGGGCGAAGACCTGCGTTACTTCTTCCGGGCTGGAGCCGCCATTCGTATCGCAAATGACGATCCGGCTGACCATCTGGCGCACGCACTGCTCCGTGAGCTGATGGAAGTAGTCGAGGCTCCGTTTGTGAAAGTCGGGATCGCAGGGGAGGCCGCTTTCGCGGCGTCCGCAGTTCGCGTCCATTCCGTGCTCAAAATCGACGATAACCTCGAGACCGTTGTCGTGGAGGTAGTCGACAGTCTCGCAAGCCATGCGGAGGGTTTCTTCCGGAGTGGATTCGAGGGACTTCTCAACATCGAGCAGGCGCGACTTAACGACGATGACAGCGACAGGAACACGCCGCTTGTGGCGCACGATGAATTCGAGGTCGGGCCATTCGGCGACTTTTGTGTTCTTGCCGCGGGTTCGACCGAACAACGCAAGTTTCATGGCCCCGGTGTCGACGGAGTCGAGGGCGCTCGTGAGATCCTCCACGAACTGATTGGCTCCGGCGAATCCGATTTCAGCGAAATGAACACCGAAAGCTCCCATGCGCTGCAACAGATGCACTGCGTTGGGTACAGAAATCTCGAGATTCGGTTGCTGAAGCCCGTCGCGAAGGCTGGTATCGAATAGCTCCACCTTCCGTGTCTTCACTGAATTCATTGTCTCGTCACTGCAATGAAGCGCCCGGCCGGCAGGCGTGGTGCTTCATGCGTTTGGAATAGTTCAATGATAGCCTGCGGAATGGTTGGAGGGGAGTTGGCTTCGGCATGGTGGTTCTGGTTCTTAGTCCGAGACCGTCCATGCCGGCCAAATCAGACCCGGAGTCCGTCGACCGGTGCTTAGGTCCTGAATGCACCGGATATACAGATTCGCTGTCTTTGCCGGTGACGAAGCATCCGAAGATGCTGGAGCGAGCTGGCCTCATCGAACGCGAATAGCAGGGGCGAGAGGTGATGATTTCATTTCGAGCAGAGCGCTGCGATTCGTATCGGGATGGATGCATGAGTTCGAACGTTCTGGAACGAGCGCATGGACCAGTTTGAGCCGCATTTTCCTAACAAGAAGAAGAAGCGACGACTGGGATGAAGACTATTGAAGTGAGTGTGGAACAAACCATCTGTGGTCCTCCGGGCGAGGTGTTCGATGCGTGGCCGGACCCGAATACCCCGGCACTCCCTGGAATATGGGCGACAAGATGCTTTTGAATCCGCATGTCGATGGGTTGTTTTACCTGAAAGGCAAGAGGATTCCCCATTACAGAAAATCGTGGCCTTTCGGCCAACCTTTGGTTGTTTTCGCTTTTGTCAGTGCAGCCTAAGCGCCGAATGAGGCAATTGCCTTTCTCTCGTCATCGAACACATCAAACACCGTGTACAGTTTTGTAATCTGCATCAGGTCATGAACGCGCTTGGTCAGACTCAGAAGCTTCAATGCACCACCGCGGTTCTTTACCGTTGTGTAGGCGCCTGTCAGCTCACCGAGGCCGGCACTGTCGATATAAGTCACGTCGGCCAGATTCAACAGAATCTTCTTGAATCCGTGGCCAATCTGGTCACGTACCTCATCGCGAAGAGCGGCGCTGGCTTCGCCTAATGTGATCTGACCGCCAAGGTCGATCACCATCACCCCGTTCAATTCTCGTGTGCGCATCTTCAAACTCATTGTCGTCCTCCCTTCCGTGTTCAGATCGTGTCGCGGGCACCAGCCAACCTCGCTGAGGAGTGTACCGCACCACGGCGAAAAATGAGATTAGAGCACAAGTGGGCAGCTTCTTGCTCAATTGAGATGCAGCCGCCAGAGGGTATAGCTGAGGATTTCGTGTTCAATGCGCTCGTACTCGCCGGCATTTCTTTCGATGGGCACGCGCGGGCGCGGTGAGGTAAGAACGTTGAGTCCATTGGCGGCGCAGATCTGGTGGATGCGGAACAGATGCGTGGGATCGCTGACGACGACGATGCGCTGCATGTCGTTGGCGCGGGCGATAACAGCGAGGCGGCGGACGGACTCGTTCGTGCTGGTGCTTTCGGTTTCGGCGATGATGTCCGACTCGGGGACGCCGGCGCCGATAAGATACTGCTGGCCGACGCGACCCTCCGAGTACTGATCGCCTCCGTCGCCGCCGAGAGTAACGATCAGCGGCGCGATTCCCCGGCTGTAGAGGGATTCAGCGTGATCGAGGCGGGCGCGGAAGACCGGCGATGGCTTGCCGTCGTACTCGGCCGCCCCGAAGACGGCGATCGCATCGGAAGGCGCGGCCTGATCCTGGTTGGCGTACCACTGAACCTGTCCGTAGACCCAGCGGATCCATGTAAATGCTGCAACGAGAACAAGAGCGATCGCAATGAGAATCCAGCGTAGGATCGGCCTTCTTGCATTTGCCTTCTCCGAAGCTGGGCTCAACTGCGGACTCATTTTCGGCTCTATCGTTGCAGTACCATCACGACTTCGTGTGTAGGAATCGCGCCTTCCCGAAGGATCTCCCATCGGCCCTCGCCGAGCGAGAGATCGACGATGGTGGTGGGAAGAGCGCGACCGGTTGGGCCGCCATCGACGATCAGCGGAATGCGGTCGCCGATCTGGTCCCGAACGCAGGCGGCGTGCGTACACTCTGACGCGCCCTGCAGATTTGCGGCCGTCGCCGTGATGGGAAGGCCGAATCGCTCAACGACCGCGCGGGGGATGGCCGCGTCGGGGATGCGAAGGGCGACGTTGCCGGTGTTCGCGGTCGAGCGCAGAGGAAGCTTGGTGCCGGCACGAACGATGATCGTAAGCGGACCCGGCCAGAACCGGTCGGCGAGCTTGTCGAGCATCGGATCGCTGTCGCGGGCAAGTTCGTAGGCCTGTTTGAGCGACGAGATCAGGAGCGAGAGCGGTTTTTGCTTCTGCCGGCCCTTGAGGCGGTAGATGCTTTCGACCGCCCAGAGGTTCACGGGGTCGACGGCGAGGCCATAGAAAGTGTCGGTGGGCATGGCAACTACGTCGCCCTGTCGCAAACACGAGACAATGTAATCGATCCGGTCAAGTTGGGGTTCGTCGGGATGGACGCGCAAGATTTCCGCGGACAAGAAGGTCTACCTCGGTTCCCGAATTGCAAAAGCCACAATGACGGAAGCTATCACAGCACCAGCCATGGTGCAAGCTTGGTGGTCACAATGCGCGGCTCGCGGCGGGGGCTGAACGGCATAAAATCGACCAGGAGATCCGGTAGATTCTCACAAGATGCCCATTCGCATTATAGAGAGTAAGCAGAACGCGCGGTTGAAGGAATTGCGCAGGGCACTGGCCGAGCCTGGACGCGAGGCAAATGGTTTGGCCGGTGTTGAAGGCCCAAACCTGCTGGAGGAAGCTCTGCGGGCGGGGCTGCGGATTAGAACCGTGTTCGCGGGAGAGAGATTGCAGCAGTGGGTTCAGGCGGTGCGGTTGCCGCACGAAACGGAAGTGCTGGTGATGCCGTCGGGAATCCTGGCCTCTGTTCTCTCCACGGAAACCCCGCAACCCGTGGCAGCACTGGTCGAACCCCCAGACTGGACTTGGGCCCATCTTCTCGGCGACCGCAAAGATGCTTCCGCGATGATCGTCGTGCTGGCGGGCCTGCAGGACCCAGGAAATCTGGGCACGATTTTGCGGTCGGCGGAGGCGTTTGGTGCGACGGGCGTAGTATGTCTGCCGGGGACGGTGAACGCGTGGAATCCGAAGGCGGTGCGGGCTTCAGCCGGGAGCATCTTTCGCGTGCCGCTGCTTTATGCCGGCGAGCGGGAAGCGATGACGATGCTGCGTGAGGCGGGAGTCCGGATGCTGACCACGACGGCCCAAGGCGCCCAGCCCGTGGATCTTGCCGATTTGGCGCAGCCGGTCGCGCTGATGATCGGTAACGAGGGCAATGGCGTGCCGCCTGACCTGGCAACAAAGGCGGATGGAGCGGTGACGATTCCCTGCCCCGGGCCGGTCGAGAGCCTGAACGCGGCGGTGGCCGCTGGCGTGATGCTCTACGAAGCGGCGCGACAAAGGGCGGCAAAGAGCGGTGGACCGCGGGAGCGGCGCGGAGGAACGCGATGAGCTTGTTTGACGGGGTGCCGGACTCGGTCATCCCCTCGTCCAAAAATCCGCTGCATGCAATGCCGGGAGGCGCGCCGCTGGCGGAACGGATGCGGCCGCGGACGCTCGAGGAGTATGTCGGGCAGGAGCATCTTCTGGGGCCCGGGAAACCGCTACGGGTGCAGATCGAGCGTGACGATCCAGGCTCGATGATCTTCTGGGGTCCGCCGGGTGTGGGCAAGACTACGCTGGCGAAGATTATTGCCGAGAGAACGAAGGCAAACTTTGTCGAGTTCTCGGCAGTGCTGAGCGGGATCAAGGAGATCAAGCAGGTGATGGCCGCAGCGGCACAGGCCGCGGAGATGCACTCGCGGACGATTCTTTTCGTCGACGAGATTCACCGGTTCAACAAGGCGCAGCAGGACGCATTTCTGCCCTATGTGGAACGCGGGACAATCAGGCTGATCGGGGCAACAACCGAGAATCCTTCGTTTGAGATTATTTCGGCTCTGCTGTCGCGTTGCCGCGTGTATGTACTGCAGGCCCTGGGTGAAGATCAGATCGTCGGACTGCTGCGCAAGGCGATGGAAGACAAGGAGCGCGGCCTTGGCTCCAAGGAGCTTACGGCCGACGATGAAGCGCTGGAGTTGGTCGCGGGCTACTCGAGCGGCGACTGCCGGAATGCATACAACACGCTGGAGGTTGCCGCGCAGTTGGCGTCAGAGGCGACGAAGCACATCGACCAGGCGCTTGCGACCGAAGCGATACAACAGCGTGTGCTGATGTATGACAAGTCGGGCGAGGAGCACTACAACCTGATCTCGGCGCTGCACAAGAGTGTGCGCAACTCGGACCCCGATGCGGCCCTCTACTGGCTGGCTCGGATGTTTGCCTCCGGCGAGGATCCGCTATACCTGGCACGGCGGGTGGTGCGCATGGCAGTGGAAGACATCGGCCTGGCAGCGCCGGAGGCGCTGAATCTCTGCCTCTCGGCGAAGGACACGATCGATTTTCTTGGCTCTCCGGAGGGCGACCTGGCGCTCGCCGAAGCGGTGGTGTACCTGTGTCTCGCGCCGAAGTCGAATTCGGTGTACATGGCTTACGCCTCGGCGCAGCAGGAGGTGGAGCACACTCGCCAGGAGCCTGTGCCGTTGCATCTGCGTAACGCCCCGACGCGGCTGATGAAAGAGTTGGAGTACGGCAAGGGCTATCGCTACGCGCACGACGAGGAAGGCAAGGTGGCCGATATGGATTGCCTGCCGGATTCACTGCGCGGGCGCAGCTACTACCACCCGACACAGGAAGGCCGCGAGAAACAGCTGGCGCAGCGGATGGAGGAGATCCGAAAGATCCGGGCAGCGAAGAAGCTATCTTGATTCCGTTCCTGAATTCGGATACCAACCCCGTTTGCGTGCTTGCTCGAAGCGTTCAGGAGCCAACTCCAGGCCGCACCATTGGCAATGATACGGAGGCTGCTTCCCGCATCCGCAAGGCTCGCGCACACAGAATTTTGGGCGGGTTTCGTCGGTATCCCGCTTCATGCCCAAGGGTTCATCACCGACTTTGCGATGTCTTCGAAATCCATAATGGCGATCCAGCTCCGGCTCAGGCTCAACTAAGGATGGTATGTGCTCATGTCCCGCCGTCCGTCACAGAAATGATCCGGCCGTAACAATATTGGTGGTAGACTCCGTGTGCGCTGAATCCTGCCGATTCGGCAAATCCCCATACAATCCCCGGAGGTAAATCATGAGCGAACGTCCAACCTTTGCTCCCTATCTCGTTGTGAGCAATGCAGCCGAAGCGATTGAGTTTTACAAGAGGGCGTTTGGCGCCGAAGAACTGGTGCGCCACTCCGCGCCCGGCTCTGACAAACTGATGCACGCGCACCTGGTGGTTCACGGTGGGCACCTGATGTTGAGCGATGATTTCTCGCAGATGATGGGCGGCAAGAGCGAGACACCCGAGGCGCTGGGAGGCAGTCCCGTTACATTCCATGTCCACACAGACAACGCGGACGCTGTTTGGGAGCAGGCGGTCGCCGCGGGCGCGCAAGTTACGATGCCACTGGCTGACCAGTTCTGGGGCGACCGTTACGGCCAACTGCGCGATCCCTTCGGTCACAAGTGGTCGGTAGGGCAGACCTTGCGGACCCCGAATCAGCAAGAACTAGAAGAAGGTGCAAAGGCGGCGTTCACCGCTTAGAACCTGGCCAGCTCCTGACAAACTCAGCTGCTTAAAGGCGCAGGCCCGGATTTCGCATCCGGGCCTGGCTTACCGCGACGGTTCAGTTCCGGTACTTCACTGAGCAGCCGTAAGCCCGTGTATAGGGCAGGGCGACGGACTTTCCCGCCATGGCCGCTGTCAGCGCGTCTGAGACGTAGTTGTCGGCGCCTTTGATGTCTTCGACGTCGGGTGTCGGCTTGTTGTCGATCGCTCCCGAGTAGATCAGCTTACCGTTCGGATCGATGATGTACATGTCGGGCGTGGTCTTCGCGTCGAAGAGGCGGCCGAGGTTGCCGTCTGGATCGAGGAGCGCAGCGGTCGGCGCGGCATGCATCTTTGCAAGATAATCGTTCTCTTGCGTGGCTGTGACATATCCCTGCGCGCCCGGCGCCGAAGAGATGACCGTGAACCAGACGACGCCCTTGTCGGTCCACTCCTTCTGCAACTCCTGCATGTTACCCGAAACGTAGTGCTTGCGGGTAAAGGGGCAACCCTGGTTGTGCCACTCGAGGACGACGAACTTGCCCCGGTATTGATCGAGCGAGTGGGTTTGGCCGCGTGAGTCGGTTGCTTTGAAATCAGGTGCTGGAGCGTTCACCTTGGCGGTCTGTGGGTAAACAGCCAGCGGGATTAGCATCAAGGCCGCGGCGGCGGAAGTCGCCAGCCGTAGACGCAGAAACATGGATGAGACCTCCTGAGGGGAATTTCAGAAGATGAGCCCCGTGAGGACTGAACACCCTCACTGCTGGTTGGACGAAGCAGAGGCGCTCTGGGATGCGGAATGAGGAAGCTGCGCAAGGGCATCGGTGACTATGCCTGGAGTAAGGACCTCGGGCAACACGCGCGGCTTGCTTTCGCCCGGGACGTAGAGTGCGTAGGTCGGGACACCGCTCCGCCCCAGCGAGTTAAGGGTCTGGGTGATTGCGTCGTCGTAGCGGGTCCAATCAGCCCGCATAAGGATAATGTTGGTGTCGGCAAAGGCCTTCTGGACCGCAGGGTCGCCGAAGGCGATGCGCTCGTTAACCTGGCAGGAGAGGCACCAGTTCGCGGTGAAGTCAACGAAGACGGGACGGCCCTGGGATTGATAGCGGGCGACAGCTTCGGCTGACCAGGGCTGCCAGCCTCCATGCACGGAAACGGGCGATTGCGGTTGCCAGCCCTCCTGTACGGATAGCGGTGTATACCTAGCGATCTGGGACGTACGGGCTCCGTAGAAATCCAGCCAGCCGGCGGAAAACACCAGAAGGACCGCGACAATCATCGCCCATCGCCGTGCAGGCCAGCGGCTCAGGAACCATCCGGCGATGGCCAGGAGCAGGAAGCTTACAAGCAGGGCTGCAAGTACAGCGGCGCCGTAAGCATTGGCGAGCACCCACGCCAGCCAGATCACCGTACCGAAGATTGGAATCGAAACGGCTTGCCTGAGGACCTCCATCCACGGGCCGGGACGTGGGAGGGCGCCAGTCCATGCGGGCTGAAGCGTGAGTACGAGGTAGGGCGCCGCAAGGCCGAGAGCGAGCGCTGTGAAGACGGCAAAGGTGACAAGGGCGGTCTGCGAAAGCGCGTAGCCCAACGCGACACCCATGAAAGGCGCGGTACATGGCGTTGCGACGATGACGGCGAGGACTCCGGTGAAGAAACTGCCCGTATAGCCCTGCTTTGCAGCGAGCGAGCCGCCTGCACTTGTCAGGGTGAGTCCGATTTCGAACTGGCCGGCCAGCGAGAGACCGAGGAAGAAGAGCAGTGCGGCCATCAGCGACAGGAAGACCGGCGACTGGAACTGGAATCCCCAGCCGAGGTGCGCGCCAGCGGAACGGAGGCCGAGCAGGACTCCGACCAGAGCCCAGAAGGAAACAAGTATTCCCGCGGCGTAGACGAAGCCGTGGGTCCTCAGTTTGTGGCGCTCTTCAGCACCGGATTGCACCAGGGACAAACCCTTGATGAAGAGCACAGGGAAGACGCAGGGCATCAGGTTGAGAATGAGTCCGCCGAGCAAGGCGAGCGCGGCAGCTTTGAAGAGGCTGGGTGATGTGGAGCTAGCGGGGCTAGCGGAGTTAGCGGCCTTTGTGGTGCCAGTGGAGTTAACCGGTCCGGCCGAGGCGGCCGCTTCGCTGGTTACGGTTGCCGGTTCCGCAGATGCTGCCTTGGCGGGTTTCGGCGGACCTGCAGGCGCGATCAGTTCGTACGCACGGCCGCCGGAGAGCACGAGCAAGCCTGCTAGTTCGTTGGGATTCGAGACGAGGTTTTCGTCCTTCTTCAGATCAAGCGTGAGGCCGCTGGCCGTCGGCGTGACAGTCTGCGGCGCGGGGTTGGAGAGGACGTCAGGCACTGCCGGGAAAAAGGAGGCTTCGGTCTCACGTCGGCCGGTGTTGACCGTAAGGCGAAAGCCGGATGCCGTAGGCTTGAATCCGGTTTCGAGAGCGCCTTGCGGCGGCTGCGGAAGGTTGTTGGCGAGACGGGCCCAGATGTCGTGATCCGGCTGGACTGGCGCACTCGAACCCGTGTTCCCTGGCACCATCGGACGGGTGATCTCAAGCTCAGTCTTTTCAGGAATGCAGCTTCCGCGGCAAACGAGCCAGTCCACCTTCGCGTGCAGGACGGCTGCGCCCGGAATTGCAGCAGCAGCAACGTTGAGATTGATGGGAAACAGCACTTCATCTTCGTAGCCGAAGTCCATCAACGGGCCGAGCGGAAGGCGCTTGGGAACAGGAAACTGAAGCGGACCAGCGGTGATTCCCTGGGGCAGCGTCCACTTGATGTGCGGCGGTTCGCCGGCGTCGCCAGGATTCTTCCAGTAGACGTGCCAGCCGGGTTCGAGCTTGAAGTAGAGGCCCGCGTTATTCGAGCCTGGGCGTAACTGCGCATCCGGTGCAATGAGTTGTACATGCACGTGCTGCAAGTCGGCAGAGCTGGTGGCAGCGAACGATGGCAGCGCTCCGGCGAGCGGAATCAGTAGCGCGACGATCGTTCGGAAGAGTCTCATTCGAAGCATAGAGGCGTCGTTCCATTGGACGCTCGCCAGATATCATTGGTCGCGAAATGCGCGTTGTTCGCCACCCCGGTGGTTGCCATTCCGACCGAGTCGCCGCAGCGACCAGCGGAGGAGCCCGCAGTTGCTTTTTCCTACCTTTGCCAAAACCGCGAATAAGGAGCCAAAGAGCTAGCCCACCCTCTGCGCGTGTTCGCGAAAAATGCAGAGGTTCTGGACGCATTTCACGCCAGCCGAACGCGCAATAGCAACCGCCTTGTCGTTGATCACCTCTTCCTGCAGCCAAAGATAGGGGATTCCGAGGCGAACTACATCCTCCACAATGGGAGGGACCTTTTCAGACGCACGAAATACATCTACAAGATCAAGACCCTCGGGGTAGTCGCCCTTCGCGGCTGCCTGCGCCGAGTCGAGATCGGGGTAGCATCTGAGCCCCAGCACTTCCTTGAGCTTTGGATTTACAGGAAACACGTGGTAGCCCTGCGTGACAAGGTAGCGGCCGATGTTATGGCTGGCACGCCAGGGTTTATCGCTCAGGCCGACGACTGCGATCGTCTGCGCCTTGCGAAGCATTTCGTCGATGATCGCTGGATCATTAGGCATAGTTGTCAGTGCTCAGTACTTCTGTTCTCAGTTTCTGCTCGTTACTCCCTAATCCCTATTCCCTAGTTCCCTGCCCTACACATCGAGGTCGTCTTCGCCGGTGGCGGAGACGGCGGTGCCACGGCGCTTGGCCAGCAGATAGCCGCGCAGAAATGGCTCGAGATAGCCGTCGAGCACCTTGTCCACGTCGCCCACTTCTACCTTCGTGCGGTGGTCTTTTGCCATTCGATAGGGTTGCAGAACATAGGACCGGATCTGCGAGCCGAAGTTGATGTCGAGCTTGGAGTCTTCAAGCTTCTTCGATTCGGCACGCTTCTTTTCGAGTTCGTACTCGTAAAGGCGTGAGCGCAACATCTTCATCGCCTTTTCGCGGTTCTTGTGCTGCGAGCGCTCGTTCTGGCACTGGACAACAATGCCCGTCGGAATGTGCGTCATGCGGACGGCGGAGTCGGTGGTGTTAACGTGCTGGCCACCCTTGCCACCGGAGCGGTAGGTATCCACCCGCAGGTCTTCGGGCTTGATGTCGACCTGGATCGAGTCATCGATTTCGGGCGAGACAAAGACAGACGCGAACGACGTGTGGCGGCGCTTTGCGGCATCGAAGGGCGAGATACGCACGAGGCGGTGTACGCCGCTCTCGCCGGAAAGCAGGCCGAAGGCGCATTCACCGCTGATCGTGAAGGTAGCGGACTTGATGCCGGCTTCCTCGCCGTCCTGATAGTCGTTCATTTCGGTCTTGAAGCCCTGCTGCTCAGCCCAGCGCAGATACATGCGCAAGAGCATCTCGGCCCAGTCCTGACTCTCGGTACCACCGGCGCCGGGATGGACCGTGACGATCGCGTTCAGCGGATCGGCCTCGCCGGAAAGCATCGTCCGGGCTTCGAGTTCCTCGGTAAATGTGGCGAGGGATTTGATCTCGCGCTCGAGGTCGTCGAGAACGTCTTCGCCTTCGCGGGCGAGTTCGAAGTAGGCGTCGATGTCGCCAGTGCGGCGAACAAGTTGCTCGTCGTCGGCGATCAGCGTCTCCAGCCGCTTGCGGTCGCGCATCAGAGGCTGCGACGCAGCCGGATTGGACCACATGGCTGGATCGGCCAGCTTCGATTCGATGTCGGTTAATTCTCTGCGGAGGCGGGCAGGGTCAAAGATACTCCCGCAGGTCGCGGACTTGATCGCGCACCGGAGCGTAGGCGTATTCGAGATCGTTGAGTGCCACTTTGCTCTTATGACCTGACTTTTTCTTGAATTCTGAGCCGCAGGAGGGTCCGGGCGGACCAGCCCACAACGCCCAGACTCAGTATGGCACAGAGCCACGCAAAGACGTCGCCATGGGCGGTGTAGAAGGTTATATCGTCCCGAAAGCCGTATTGGGCGGGCAGAGCGTCAACCTGATGCCGCGGAATGCTTTGGCGGACACGCCCATACGGATCAATAACGGCGGTGACGCCGTTATTCGTGGCTCGTAGAAGCCAGCGACGGTTTTCGATGGCGCGCATGCGGGCCATGTTCAGGTGCTGCCAGGGGGCGCTGGTGTCACCATACCAGCCGTCGTCGCTGATGTTGACGAGCACCTCGGCGCCAAGTTGGGCGAAGTGGCGAACCTCGTCCGCGAAGACCGACTCGTAGCAGATGAAGACACCATAGCGGCGCCCATTGAGGCGGAAGACCCTGCGGTCGGTCCCGCGCGTGAACTCCGAGACGCGCCCGGTAAGCTTGTGGGCAAAAAACAACAGGTTCTTAAATGGGATGTATTCACCAAACGGAACGAGATGGATCTTGTCGTAGCGGCCCAAGTGCACACCGTCGGCGCCCACAACTATCGCGGAGTTGTAGTAGCGCCATGCGCGGTCTTCGTCGGAGAAATCCGCGCCGAGGCCACCCATGATGAGCGGGGCCTGCACCGAACGGGCAACTGACGCCATCGACTGCTGAAAGCGCGGCTCTACTTCAACATACGGCGCGGGCGACTCGGGCCAGACGACAAGATTGGGATGCGCAGGATAGAGCGGACAGATGACCTCGCCGTTTGGCGCTCCAGTTTGCGGAATCCCGGCGATGTAAGTCTTGCATTGCTCGCCTGCCAGGCGAGCGAACTCGGCCATGTGCTGCTCCCACTCGCCGGGCCCCTGCCAGAACGCGGTGCCGCCAACATCGAGGTCGGGCTGGACGAGGACAGCGGTGGCGGAGGCCAAAGGCTTGGGTGGCTCCCACTCCAATCCGGCAGCAACCGCGAAAACGACCAAGCAAACGCCGAGGGCAACCCATGTCTCCTCACTGAAGAAAGCTCTCAATCGCCATCGAGTCGTTCCCGGAATGAGTGGCTTCAATGGGAACAGCCAGCGCCAGGCGAAGAGCGCATTCGCCGCAACGATCACGAAGCTGATCCCATAAACGCCTGTCCACGGCGCGAGCTGATTCACCATAGCGTTGCCAACCTGCGAGTAGCCGAGTTGGTCCCAGGGGACGCTTGTGATGCGCGAGGCGGCGAGCTCGAGCGCGACCCATAGGAATGGCGCGGAGATAAGGGCAAGGCGCTGACTTCCTACGGCCTTGCGCACGAGCGCAATGCCGAGGCCGAAGAGGCCGAAATAGGTGCCCAAGACAAGGCTGAAGCCGATGAGCAGGAGAGTTGGAGCGCCAACGGGCATGTCACCGTAACGCTGCATAGTGTCGCGGACCCAGTAGCAGTTGCCCATGTACCAGAGCACGCCGCAAAGATAGGCAAGAAGGAAGGGGCGGCGCAATGGATGGCGGCACGCGTAAGAAGCCGGGCTCAGGATCGCCCAGAGCAGCGGCACGAGACCAAACCAGGCAAAGATGCTGCGCCACGGAGGCATAGGCCCGGCGATGGGAAACGGCAATTCGAGCAACACGGCGGAGAGAATCGCCGCTCCCCACAACTTCATTTGTTCCCGGCGCATACAGGGTGGAGTTTAAAGCATTGAGCCGACCGAGACGGCTAAAGGGGCGTGATTTGCGTTTCGCATGTTTGCGATTCCCTTTCGGAACTCGTTGATTCCCGGCGCAATTTCGCGAAAATCGAACGCGAATTGGGCTTCTGAACGCGTCGGCGCTCACGAATAGGCGGAATTTAATTACAATCTGAGTAATGGCACTCGGCATTTTTGTAATCCGGCTTCTGGAAATCCTGTTCTTCGTGGGTCTCGCAGGAGCAGCTATCGTGGTTCTGATCAGCTTCTTTGAAGACGCGAAGGAATTGGCGGGCGAGGAGTAATGCCGCCGGCGATCCGGTAACTTTTCCACCTGGCCTTACCGCTTCCATTACAAGGGTTTCGAGTTCACCATTGACGGGCGTGCCGTCCAGAACTAAACTCAGCCAAGGGCGCACGGGAAAGTAGCCCTTTTCGACCCTGAGCGGCGGGAACGTTTCTCGCCGGCGACAAGATGGCATCCACTCGAACGACCGTAGCCCCTCCGTCAGACCGCGTCCGGCTCATCGTGGCATCCTCGGTGATGCTCACCTTTATCTCCTTCTGGCGCGCCGCCGCGATCGTTCTCAACGACTTAGGTTCCTCAGCCTTTTACGCCGGCGGCATTGCTGAACAAGCAGTGGGTGCAGCCGCGCCGTGGTTCATCCTCGGCATCATGCTTTTCAGCTTTGCCGTGCGTGCCGTGTACGTGGAGAGCTGCTCGATGTTCACGCGCGGCGGAGTGTACCGCGTGGTGAAGGAGGCGCTCGGAGGCGGATTTGCAAAGCTGAGCGTCTCGGCGTTGATGTTCGATTACATTTTGACGGGACCGATCTCAGGTGTGTCGGCCGGGCAGTACATCACTGGATTGATGAATGAGCTGATGACGGTGGCAAACAACAGCCACTGGCTGCCTCCGGCGCTGATGGATGCGCACGGCCAACCGTTTCAGTTCGACATGGACTACACCTCCGCGGTGTTTGCGGCGGTGGTGACGATTTACTACTGGTGGGAGAACATCAAGGGCATTGAGGAGTCGAGCGACAAGGCTCTCCGCGTCATGCAGATCACCACTGTTATGGTGGTGATTCTTCTGGCGTGGGGCACGTACTCGGTGTTTCTCCGCGGCGTGCACCTTCCGCCTGCACCGACTCCCGCGAACCTGAGATTCAGTCCGGATGCGCTCGGCTTCCTGAAAGGGACAGGGCTGCCGATCTTCGGGCTGTTCGGCATCATCATGGCGTTCGGGCACTCGATCCTGGCCATGAGCGGCGAGGAGAGTCTCGCGCAGGTCAATCGCGAGATTGAACATCCCAAGCTGAAGAACCTGAAGCGAGCGGCGATTGTGATCGCCATCTACAGCCTGGTTTTCACGGGCGGCGCGACGTTGCTCGCTTCCATGCTGATTCCGGACGGGCCCCGGACGCAGATTTATCAGGACAACCTGATTGCCGGATTGGCCATGTACATGGCCGGTCCAATGTTTTGGCGGATCGCCTTCCGAATCTTTGTGGTTGTTGTCGGCTTCCTGATTCTTTCGGGCGCGATCAATACGTCGATGATCGGTTCGACGGGCGTGCTCATGCGGGTAGCGGAGGACGGAGTGCTTACGGACTGGTTCCGCAAGCCACATCCGAGATTCGGGACGAGCTACCGGATCGTGAACCTTGTCTTCGCGCTGCAGATGTTCACGATTATCGCCTCACGCGGCAGGGTGATCATGTTGGGCGAGGCGTATGCATTCGGCGTGATCTGGTCGTTCACGTTCAACAGCCTGGCAATGCTGGTGCTGCGCTGGAAGTATCACGGCGAACGCGGTTGGAAGGTCCCGCCGAATATCAGGATCGGTAAAACCGAGATTCCGGTCGGGCTGTTCTGTGTCTTTCTTGTTCTGCTTTCGACAGCGACCGTGAACCTATTCACCAAGTCCGTCGCTACCGTAAGCGGACTCATCTTCGCCGCGGGGTTCTTCGTCATCTTCACGGTTTCGGAACGCATGAATCTCCGAAAGCACGCCCTGACTGCGCGGCAGATGAAGGACCACTTCCAGCTGGAGCATCAGGACACGATCAGCAGGGAGTCCGTGGCCGTCCGTCCCGGCGGAATCATGGTGACGATGCGGGATCCTTCCAATCCCATTGCGCTGAAGTGGGTGCTCGCCCGCACCAAAACTGAGGATCGCGATGTTGTGGTGATGAGCGTGCGTATGATGGGCGCTGGCGGACCAGAGTATCTGAGTGCGGAAGAGCAGAGCTTCAGCGACCATGAACAGTTACTGTTCACGAAGGCAGTTTCCATCGCGGAGAGCTTTGGGAAGAAGGTTTCGCTCCTGGTGGTGCCGGCGGGTGATGTCTTTGCGGCGTTGGTACAGGGGGCAAACTCGCTGGAAGTGGACTCGGTGGTCTCCGGCCAGTCAACTTCGATGACAGCAGAGGACCAGGCGTTTCATCTTGGTCAGGCTTGGGAGGCGCTGCCGGAGCCAAAACGGCAATTTAACTTCTACGTCGTTGGGCAGAATGGTGAAACAAAAGTGTTCTATATCGGACCGCACGCACCTGCGCTCGGTCCGGATGATGTTCAGCTTGTGCATCGGTTATGGCTCAACATGCGTCGCGATCCCTCCGTGCAAGACCTTCATCACAGTGACATCATCACGTATGCGCTCACGCGGCTTGCCGGCCAGTATGCACGCGAAAAAGCTGAGATTCTGCGCGATCTACGGAATTACAGGGCATCGGAATCTCCTACGATGCGAATAGGTGGTCAGGAACTGACCGGCGTGGCTTCGCCCTCGGCAGCCCACGACCAGAATCAGCAAGCGAAGAGGATCCCACGCGGAGTCTGAGCACATCCTCCTTCTTGTTTCCCGCTGATTAACGTAAACCCTGTTTATGCGCCGATAACCCACCTCGAAGCTTCCAACCTGTTTGGCCCTTATGTCTCTCGTGCCAGCGTTACCTAAGGGCAATACTCAACAAACCAACCAGCGGAGTCCGAAGCACTTAAGTAAGTGAGGCCTGCCTTCGCATTTATGTACAAGTTGTAGATTGTTACAGATTATGGGAAGTCAGTTCTTCTTTGAGTCGTCAACTAACTTAAGTTGAAGGTTCCGACGATTTTTCGTTTGTCAAACCTAAAAGAGTTAGGTATTGTCTTTCTTCAGCAACTCATTCCTATTTGCAAAAATTCAGTTTCATGCTCAGGGGACGCACGCATAGTTGCGTCCGACCGTCCAAGGAGGGATTGTGGGAGTCTCGGAAATACTTTCGCAGATCGACCGGGAGATAGCGCAGCTCCAACGGGCGCGCGCACTGCTCAACGGCGGTGGTCACAGACACAATGGTGCGGCAACGGCCGCGAACAAGACGCGGAGTAAGAAACGGAATCTCACTCCCGAGGGGCGGAAGCGCATAGCTGAGGCTGTACGGCGCCGCTGGGAGAAACAGAGAAAAGCCTCAGCAGGCAAATAGCCGAAAAACGCAGATGGCTGGAGGAGATGCTCCAGCCACTCTTGTCTTATGGAGACTTCGAGTTTAAATCGACTCTCCAGGCGCGATCTTGATGACCTCAATCGCACCTTTCAGGAAGCCGGCCAGTTCGTCTGGAGTCCCTTTCAGCGCTGGAAAGGTTCCAAAGTGAATAGGCAGAATAGCCTTTGGCTCGAGGAATCGCGCGGCCAGGGCCGCCTCTCTGGGTCCCATGGTGTAAAAGCCGCCGATGGGCAGCATCACGAGCTCAGGGTGATATAGCTCTTTGATCAGCTTCATATCGCTGAAAACGGTTGTATCGCCGGAGTGATAGAGAACCGGGCCATCGGTCACGGTCAGCACGAAGCCCGCGGCAATGCCCGCGTATTGAGTACCGTCCTTGCCTTGGGCCCCGGCTGAGTGTTTGGCCTCGACCATCGTGACTGCTACGTCCTCGAGCTGGACGGTGCCGCCGATGTTCATCCCAGTTGTGTTTGCGACTCCCTGCTGAGCAATGAAAGCAGCCAGCTCATAAATCGCAACGACATTGGAGTTGTGCTTCCTCGCAACCGGCGCGGCGTCGGAGATATGATCGCCATGTCCGTGGGTGAGCAGGATGTATTGGACTCTCTGGGGCAATTCAAAACCCCTGGGGTATTTGGGGTTTTGCTCGATGAAGGGATCGATGAGGATGTTTGTGCCTCTGGGAGTCTGGACAAGCACGGTTGCGTGTCCGAGCCAGGTAATGCGCGTACCTTTCAGAAAAGTCATATTCGCTCCAATGGAAATCTGAGAAATAGAGCAGATGGTTTGGACGCGATGGAGTGCTTTGGGATTGTTATCAGCGCGTGATGATCACTTCCGAGATGCTGTCCTTGGCCAGGAACTGGCGGAATCCCGACCATCGATTGAACAAGTCCTGGATGCTGCGATTGGTGAAGGCACGCTGGATAGGAAAAGGCTGGGCTGTCTGCATGTCTACGGTGTCAGTATCTGTGAGATGAAAGCGGCAATGGGCTGATTCTTCTGGCCGCTTGCGCGTGTGAAAAAAAGCAAGGACCTGGCCGCCAAGGTTCATTGAAGTGTACAAATGCGAGACAACGGCGGGTACCAGCGGTTCGGGCAGGTAGTCAAGCGACGTCCACAGCAGCACGACATCGTACATGCGGCCGGCGAAGTTCAGGGTCTGGTTAAGAAAGCCCTCGACATCGTAGATGGGTTTGTCATCTTGATCCACTCCGGTTTGCCACTTGCCTTCACAGGCCTCGGTGACGAGGTCGGTGAGAAATACGCTGTGGCCCAGGCTAGTAAGGTAATTGATGTTGGTGGGCGACGTGGCTCCGGAATCGATGACGCGGAGTCCGGGCTCGGTCTGCAGACGCGAGCGCACCGCCGACCATCCGCCCGAATGGCGTGCAATCCGGGGGCCGCTTGCGGCGGCCGCAGACTGACCACTTTCCTTGCCTTTATCGAACCAACGGCGAATCACTCTGGAACCCTTGAGAAGAAAGCGCGTGCGACCGTGCACTCCCTAGAGCAGTTTAGGAAATCGTGTAAGGTCGCCAAGATGATTGTAGACCGCCGTGCTCCAGCGCACAGGCGAGAAGCTGCGGTTGGGGGATCGCCGGAGCTTAGTCGCGTTGGATCGAACTCAATCGATCGCTTGCGGAGTTTCCTGAACTGCTGCTACACACCCACGTTTACGTAGTGGCTGGGGCGCCTTCGCGCGATTTCGAGCCCTGCGTGAGATCCACCTTGCCGCGAAAGACTGCGTTGTCCTCAACCGCGAGACGCAATGCTTGTACGTCGCCCTCCACCACGCTTCCAGCGCGGAGTTCGACCCTTCCAGTGGCCACGATATTGCCGTGGACTTCGCCCTGGATGAGCACGTCGCGCGCGCTGAGATCAGCTGCGACGCTTGCATTAGGACCAATCGTCAGACGGCTCTCGGTTAGGGTTACGGTTCCTTCGACACGCCCGTCGATCACCAGGTCTTCTCCGCCCTTCACTTCTCCACGAATGATGACGGATTTCCCAATTCGAGCCGAACCATTTTCGGTTGCCATGAATCAAATTCCTTCCGGAGGTGCGATTTTTCGATTTCGAACGAATCCGTCGTGGCGTCCGCTCGCAGAAGTCAGGCTGGCCGGCTGCTCGGAAACCCGCCGGAATCAGCCTGAAATCATCAAAGTCTCTAATCGACTATAGCATCGGGGCGTCTTGGTTCAATTCAAGAAACCGCGGTCAGGAATTCGCGTCCAATCATTAGGTAACCTACGGCAATTGCTGAGTTGCTGTGTCGAGTTGTGGAGGGTACGCTCCCTGAGGGTCGCGTCGACTTGGTGCAGGAGGTCCCGGAAACAGTGACTCAGGACTTGCGATATCGCACGGCTGGAGACGAGAAAGGTAGACAAGTGGCATTGCGGCCCCTGATGTCCCTTATTTTGGTTTTCCCCCTGGCCGTATCGGCAGCCAGCCAAATTGGGGCTACGCGCGATGAAGGCGACGCGCTGGTGAGGAGAGCGCTTGCCAATGAGGTACGCGCCGCCACGGATCTCCGGCACCCGATGCGGTACCGGCTGCGGAAGCAGAGCCCGAGGCTCACTTCTACCAAGGAGATATGCGAGACCAAGGATGGGGCTGTAGCGCGGCTCATTGCGATCAATGACGCTCCACTGAGCCCGGCAGATGAACAACGCGAACAAGCGCGGCTGAACCAATTGTTGGGGGATCCGGGGAAGCAGCGGCACCGCAAGCAGGCGGAGACCGACGACGCGGCTCGTGCGATGAAGGTGTTGCGAGCACTTCCGGAGGCTTTTCTGTACAAGGACGCCGGGACCGTCGACAGCCCGACCGGAAAGGTGGAGAAGTTCACCTTCAGGCCGAATCCAAACTTCAATCCGCCGGATCTTGAAACACAGGCCCTGACGGGGATGGCCGGCGAGGTCTGGGTCGATGTCGCCCAGGAGCGGGTCGCTCGCCTCGAAGGCCGCCTGCAGGAGGATGTTGATTTCGGCTGGGGAATCCTTGGCCAGCTGAAGCGGGGCGGCTGGATCGTGCTTGAACAGGCGGATATTGGCGATCACCAGTGGCGAATTGTGCACTTGAAGATGTCGATGAGTGCTCGGGTGGTGTTCAGGACAAAGTCATTCGACACCACGGAAGATGCGACTGGGTTCTCGCCGGTACCGGGGAACCTGCGGTATCAGCAGGCCATTGCGATCCTGCGCGGCAACGGGGCTAATTTGGGCGAGGGCGACGAAGCGACGGCTTCAAAGCGATAAAGGGGGGAAATGAAAAGCGGGCCGACCTGATGGAAGACCCGCAGTTCAGTGCTGAATCCTGCCTACTTCACCTTGAGCAGGATAATGACCAGGGTGAAGAGGGTGAGCGACTCGATAAGCGCAAGACCAAGGATGAGGAAGATCATCAGGCCGCCGCGGGCTCCAGGGTTGCGAGCCAGCGCTTCGCAGGCTGAAGCGGTGGCCTTGCCCTGACCGAGTCCGCAGAGACCCGCCGCGAGTGCCATGCCCACGCCGGCACCGATCGGCACGAGGTCAATGGCCGTTGAACCGCCTGCCTGCGCGAACGCGGGAACCGCGAAGCACAGAAAGGCCAGCATCATGAATACAAACTGAAGTTTCCGCATAGTTCTCCTGCTTCTCTTGTAATTGGCTGCCAGTGGGTGGTTGAGGCTCACCAAGCTGGCCCCCTCACGCTTGCAGCCGGTCCGTTGGTCCGGGGCGGAAGCTTTCCCCGGCGGAATCTTAGTTCAGTTCGCAGTTCTTAGTTCGAAGTTGCCGGTCCGAGTACGCTCGGGCCCTTGTTAGGAACCGTGAGCTTCGAACTGAAAGCTGTTTCTTAGTGCTCGTGGGCCACTGCCAGCGACAGATAAATCATCGTCAGCAGCATGAAGACAAAAGCCTGGATAACCGAAACGAAGACGTGAAGTCCGAGAAAGATCGCCGGAACTCCGATGGGTATCAGCGAGAAGAATCCGAGCGTGAGCATGTCGCTGGCAAACATGTTGGCATAAAGACGAATCGTCAGCGACATGATGCGGGCGAAGTGCGACACAAGCTCAATCGGAATGAGCAACCATGCCATCCACCAGATGGGGCCGACAAACTGCTTCAGATAGCCGATGCCATTGGCGCGAAAGCCCTGGTAGTTGTAGTAAAGAAACGTCGGCAGAGCAAGGCCAAGCGGCACAGATGGGAACGTGGTCGGCGCCGGAACGCCGGGAATCAGCCCGATCAGATTGTTGATCAGGACAAAGAGAAAGACAGCGGTGACCCAGGCCTGGAACTTCGGAGCATCGTGGCCAATGACCGACTCGCCGAGATTGCCTGTGAACTGATCCACCATTTCTGCGATGTGCTGCGCAGGGCCCGGCTTGTCGGGCGAAAGAGTGAGGCGGACAACCACAAAAAACGCGATCAGGCCGAGGACGACGAGCAATTCGACGGTGAAGGTGTTGGTGATGGGCGCACCGGGATTGGCCGGATGAATGCCAATCGCCTGCATGATGGAGGTAACGATTCCGCCAAACAGGTCATTGAGGAGGCGGGTCACTGCATACTGTTCAGGCATGAAGACTTGGTCTTTTCCGTTTCCCTGTTTTGGGCAGCGAGAAGGGTGATGATCGTCAATCCAGGAGGAGCCGAAGAGCCTGCCAGGCGATGGTGAGAGCTGCCAGTCCCAAGCCGCAGAGCAGCGCCACGGGCGAACCCTGGAAACACTTTAGGCTAACATAGATGGCTCCGGCATAGAGAATCAGCCTAAGCACGAAAAAGACGACAACGGCGGGCGCGCTGCGCGGAGTCTTCTCAGCCTCGAGTTTGGCGCGGATCACGCGGGCTAGGCGCTGCCACTCGAAGATGCTGGCGGCGGAGATGAGCGCGCCGGTCAGGAGCATGGCGGCATCGCGCCAACCCGAAGCCACGAGCAGGATTGCAGAGGAAATCACGCCTAAAATGAGGGAGATACGCATGGCCCTCTGAAGCATCACTTCAGCGGCGTCATTGGAGAGCTCAAGCAAGGGCGGTACTTCCTGAGTCATTCAGATTCACTGCGATTCGTCGCCCGGACCGTTCCCGGTTCTTCCTTGGGCATCGGTTTGATTCCGCGTGGCTTTTTCGTCGGCCTTTTCTGCCCTGAGCACAAATTGAATGATGTACACGAGACCGGAGATCGCACCGAAGACAACACCGAAGATGGATATCCAGGTCTGATGAAAGTGCTTGTCGGCCCATGCTCCGATTAGCCAGCAGATCACCACTGCACTCGGAAGAACGAGCGCGATCTGGATACCCGTTTCGGCTTGAACGATCGCATCGATGCCGGTGGACATCTTTGAGCGCGACTGGGAACTCCGGGGTGGACGATTGAACGGCATCCATGGTGGTTATACATGATCAACGGGTAAGGACGCGAAGTCTTGAACGATATACTGGCGGTTGGATTCGTGGATTGAGTGGTGCTGTTCCATCTATCCTTCGTGCTGGCCGGACGTGAATCCCTCAGGGGCTAAAGCCCAACCAGATTTGTTGACCCTTTCGGCACGACTGAAGTCGTGCCCTTTCAAAACCGTTGGGTTTCCCGCAAGGCTGTAAAGCCGTGCCCTTTCGCGAAAACGGAAAGAGACTTTGGTGGAAGGAAATATCGTGTTCGATTCGGAATTTGAGCGCAATCTTTTTGATTTGCGCAGGGGCAAGCTGGCGGAGATCGAGAAGCTCGGTCAAGCCGCCTACCCGAACCAGTTCCCTGCCTCGCATACCATTCCGGAGATCCGGGCGAAATGGGGTGAGGCGACTGCAGAAGCCCTGGATGCTGCGCGAACGACCGTCTCGGTCGCGGGCCGAATCATGGCGATCCGCGTGATGGGCAAGGCTGGATTTGCGACGTTGCAGCAGGGCGGCGAGCGGCTCCAGATTTATGTGCGGCTGGATGCCATCGGCGAACAGGGATGGGCCCTGTATAAGCTGCTGGACCTTGGCGATCACGTGGGGGTGAGCGGGTACCTCTTTCGCACCAAGACTGGCGAGCTGAGCGTTCATGTTGAGAAGCTGACTTTTCTGGCGAAGGCGATGTTGGCTCTTCCGGAGAAGTACCACGGATTGGCGGATGTGGAGCTACGCTATCGGCAACGCTATGTGGACCTGTTTGCAAACCTGGATTCGCGCGAAGTGTTTGTAAAACGCGCAAAGGTGCTGCGGGCGCTGCGACGTTTCTTTGATGAGCGCGGGTATCTAGAAGTAGAAACGCCGATGATGCAGCAGATCGCCGGCGGTGCTGCGGCGCGGCCCTTCATCACGCATCACAACACGCTCGACATGGACCTCTACCTTCGCATCGCGCCGGAGCTGTATCTGAAGCGGCTGGTGGTGGGCGGGCTGGACCGCGTATACGAGATCAATCGTAACTTCCGCAATGAGGGCATCAGCACCCAGCACAATCCTGAGTTCACAATGCTGGAGTTTTACCAGGCATATGCGAACTACCAAGAGATGATTCAGCTCACAGAGGATCTGTTGAAGTTTGTCGCGCTCGAGGTGAACGGGACAACGAAGACGACGTTCAATGATGTCGAGATTGACTTCGCAAAGGTCGAGCGGCTGACGATGCGGGAGGCGATCACTAAATTCTGGCCCGAGGAGGCAGGAGAGCGGCCAGAGATGAGCGCGTTCGCGAGCCAAGAGAAGTTGGTTGGCTGGGTAGAAAGGCTGCGGGCAATGGGCCGGAGTATCGATTTCAAAGTCGGGGAACCCGCCGGTAAGACGATTGCAAGCCTCTTTGAAGCTGTAGCCGAAGAGCATCTGACGCAGCCGACAATCATCTACGAATTCCCCACTGCGATTTCGCCGCTCTCAAAGCAGAAACCGGGTGATCCGGATTGGGTGGAGCGGTTTGAGGTCTATGCCGGGGGGTTCGAGTTGGGAAATGCTTTCAGCGAGCTGAACGATCCGGTGGAGCAGCACAAGCGCTTTGAGCAGCAGCTTTCTGAGCGTGCACGTGGCGATGAGGAGGCGCACCAGATGGACGAGGACTACGTTCGTGCATTGGCGTATGGGTTGCCGCCGACCGGTGGTGAGGGCATAGGTATCGACCGGCTGGTGATGCTGCTGACCGGATCGAAGTCGATCCGCGATGTGATTCTCTTCCCGCTGATGAGAAAGACAGGGAACGAGGGAACGAGGGAGCAAGGGAGCGAGGCTTCGAGCTAGTGGTTTCCCGGGTCTCCAAAACCAGGAGGCGCGGGACACCCGGCGTATGAAGTTTTATGATCCCTGATCACTGACCCCAGATCCCCTTCTAGCTAGGAGCTGCTCTTTGAACATTCTCTTCGTCGGTGACATTTTCGGCAGTGCGGGGCGCAGGATTGTGCGAGAGCACATCGGGCACGTGCGCGAAGCACACAAGGTCGGGCTCGTTGTTATCAATGCCGAGAATGCGGCGGGCGGTTTCGGAGTGACTCCGCAGATCGCCGAAGAGTTGTTTGAGCTGGGCGCCGATGTGCTGACGACCGGAAACCATGTATGGGACAAGCGAGAGTTGCTCGACTACTTGGCTTCAGCGCCCAGGGATAGCCAGGAGCGTCCGCGGCGCGTGTTGCGGCCGGCCAATATGCTGCCCGGAGTGCCGGGATACGGAGTGTTCGAGGGCGTCACGAACTGCGGAGTTGCGTACGCCGTTATAGATCTGATGGGCAAGGTTTTCATGAGCGGTACGAACGATCCGTTTCATGCCGCCAACCACCTGCTCTCGCAGATCACGGCGAAGGTGATTGTCGTCGATTTCCACGGCGAGGCCACGAGCGAGAAGGTTGCGATGGGGTGGCATCTCGACGGGCGCGTCACAGCGGTATTGGGCACCCACACCCACGTGCCCACGGCTGACGAGCGGATTCTGCCGGGAGGCACCGCATATCAAACAGACGTGGGCATGAGCGGGCCTTACGACAGCATCATCGGCGTGGAGAAGGACCTGGTGCTGCATCGTTTTCTGACCGGGATGCCGGGGAAGTTCGAGGCAGCCAAGGGGAATCCGAAGATGTGCGCGACGCTGGTAACGTGCAATGCGACTACGGGGCGAGCGTCGGCGATTCAGCGGTTGATGCTTGGAGAGTGACCGCGGTCGAGGCCGGAAAACTCCCTTACGGGCTGAAGGCCCGTTTGCCTTTCTCGTTCGGCATGTACGGGCTGAAGCCCGTACTCTTCAATCTGGCCAATTCAACGGCTAATCATTTCTGAGGAACTGCGCGGGCAGTCAGCATTGACGCAGGTTTGTGGGTAGCCTTGATCAGCTTTCCGCTTCGGGTAAAGGTCATGGTCCACTCCATCGGACGGGGAAAGGCCGCAGCGTCATCGAAGCGGATGACCTGCTGACCGCGGCTTTGGGTCAAGATATCCATGGCTGCCGTTAGAGCAGGGATGGGCTTGCCGATGGTCGGGACTGCGTCCGGTGGCCGGATCTGCGGATGGGCGCCGGCAAGCGCTGCATAGCAGAGGCCGTTACCCAGCCAGTCGGCGTTCGCAGCCTCGCCCTCTTCCGAGCGTATGCGGTTGAAGGCGGAGATGGTGAGCGCGTTGATCGGAGCCGGCGAAAAAAGCGAATAGCTGCGCTTGAGGATGGGAACAATGCGGACGCGGCCGTTCCCATTACGAGGGATAGAAGCGGAGAACACGGTCCTGTCGTTGTCACCATCGCTGCGCGTGTACTGCAAGAAGAGATGATTGGGGAAGCCGGGACAGACAATCTGCTGATAGCTCCAACTGCTGTCCTGATATTCAAGGCCAAGAAAGCCGGCGTGCTCTTCGATGGTCGACTCTGCGTCAGCCACGAGTAGGCGATCCTGCTGTGAGAGCTGCTCTGCGGATCGAAACTCCACGGTGTACATGGGTGTTTGGCGCGTCGCAGTGGCGGGGAACGGACCAGGCTCAACGGAAGCCGGAACGACGCGTTCATGCTTTGGATGATCGGAAGTCTGAGCAGGGCAACGGCTCGGTACGGTCAAAAAGCCTACAAGTAAGCCGGAAAGCGCGAAGGTGGGGAACCGGAATCGCACCATGGTGCCTCAAGATTATCATCGCGATAAGTCCTGCAAAGGAAAGAAGGGCAGCCATGAACCCGGCTGCCCTTCGACCCAGGAGCGGTGAGATTACTGCGCTGGTGCCTTGTGCGCTGAAGCGGCCGGGCGATGTCCCGGTGCCGGCTTGTGCGCCGGAGCCTTCTTGGTCTGCAGCATGCCGTCTTTCAGCACGATCTGCGCGCTGGCCGCGGCCTCTGCCGAGGCCGGGATCTTCGAATAGGTATCGTAGGTTCCGTCCAGCTCGGGACCGCCGTCCTTGAGGAGCTTCAGTTCGGAGCCGACTGCCGGGATTTCCTTTTCCGCGAGGGGCTCCTTCAGGTTGACGATGAAGTCAGGGGTCTTGGCGTCCTTCGCGTCCTGAGTCACCGCAACCTTGATCTGGTTGGCATTGGATTCGATCACAGTGCCCGGGACGGGCGTATCCTTACCCTGCAGCAGAGTCCAGAGCTTGTCGGCGTCTTCTTTGCTGCCACCCGAGAGCACGGTCTCCTTGTCGGAAAGTGCGAGCGTATTCCAGTCTGTCGTGCTCGCGAGCAGGTCATGGATCAGCTCTTCCTGCGTCTTGGCGGGGGTGACCGTGAAGCTTGCCGGCGGGAAAAGGGTTCCTGCTGCCTGGCTCTTCACAGCGTCCAGTCCGGTGACATCGCCGTGGTACTTCTTGTAGTAGTACTCGAGCTGCTGCTCGATCTGGGGCTTGAAACTGGGGGGGGCGAAATTCCAGGCGCGGGCGAAGAGCCAGATTGCCTGGATGTTATCCTGGGCCGCCTTGTCGGCAGCTGCCTTGGCGGCTGCTGTGAGAGTTGCGTCTCCGGGGGTCGCCTTGACCTTGGCGTCGGCATCTCGTGCGGCTTGTGCATCGGCTAATTGCAGCTTTTCCTCGGCCGTGGCCAGTTGCAAGGTATCGACGAGGCCCGCACCCTTGGTCGTGTCCGCGTACATCCCCAATTCCTTGCGATATTCCTCCACTGCTCCCGCCGGGTCCTTCTTGGACACGAGGTCAGCGAGGGCGAGTGCCGAGTGGAAGGGCGGATAGACAGCGTCAGTTTGCGCCTTCCACTGATCGTCGGGAAGCCCGGCAGGCTTCTGAGCATTCAGCCCCTTCTGCGCGAGTGCTGCCATGTCGTCGCAGGTCTGCTGGTCCGAGGTCTTCGCGCACTGGCCCTTCTTGATGAACACCGAGGTGTAGATAGCTTCCAAATTGTCGGGTTCGACCTGAAGAATACGGGTCGCGGCACCGAGTGCCTGATCTGGTTGACCCAGCCCCTGGTAGGTCCTGAGAAGATCGCCAAGAACTGCTTTCTTCAGCACAGTTTGCGGATACTTCGTTAGGAAGTCTTCCATCGCGGCGGCTTTGGCCTTGGGGTCGGTTTGTGAGTTGGCCATTTGATAGGCGTTGTACTCGGCGGGATCCTTGATCGAAATCGCGCCAGAATCTTGCGCACGCAGCGTGTGTGCGGGAACGAGGCTCAAGCTCGCCAACGCCATCACAGATGCAAAGACAAACTTCTTCATTCAGTGCTCCTGGGAGATGCGGAAGTGGGAAATACTACTCAAGCACTCGCTCGCGGAATCGTCTTTCCGTTCTTCTGGGCGGTATATCGCGGTGTGGCGGATAGACTTTCCCACGATGTCTAATGCGGTATTGGAAGGATTATAGAAAGACGTAACGATTGTGACAAGAAGAGGAATTTGGCCAAACGTCACGTCGCGGAACAGCGATTGCCCCTGGGTTGCGCACGGCCGATACAAAGATCGAGGCGCTGGCGCAGAAATCAACGTCGCCGTAGCTGCGGACCTGGCGGGAATCTTGCTCCCTCCTTGTTCTGAGCGATGGCCGCCCCCACTGCTCATCGCATAACTCTTTTAGACACCAAATCCGTGAAAATCGTTTCCTGAGTGTTTCGGAGCGGTTTTGAGCCGGGCGAAACGGCTACTGGAGAAGCCGAACCAATTCTGCCTGCTCGGCGAGAAACGCGTCGTGGCCGTGGGAACTGGTCATTTCACGGTACTCGGCTGACACACCGGAGCTGCGAATCGTTTGTGCGAATTCGCGAACGGAATCAGGCGGAAAGAGCCAATCGGAGCTGATGCCTACGAAGGTAAGACGGGCCTGGATCCGGCCGAAGGCCTGCCGCGCCGACTGATGGCCGTTCAGCGGATCCCAGGTATCCATAGTGCGAGTGATTGCCAGGTAGGAGTTGGCATCGAATCGCTCGATGAAGCGGTCACCTTGGTAGTCAAGATATCCGGCGATGTCGAAACGGCCGCCGATTAGTCCCCCGCCCTGATTGTCGAGGCTCCATGGATTCTCGCCGTTGCGATTGGGGTTGCGGGAGAACCGCTCGTCGAAGAGAGCCGCCGACTTGTAGCTGAGCATGCCGATCTGGCGGGCGAGCGAGAGTCCCTGGCGCGGCTGGCGTTGCGGAAGGTAGTAGCCGCTGTCCCAGTCCGGATCGTTCTGGATCGCCTGACGTTGAAGATGATTCAGCGCAAGCCCCATGGCGGACAGAGGAGCGACGGCGATGATAGCGGCGCGTTCGACTCGTGCAGGTTCGTGCATGGCCCAGTCGAGCGCCTGCATTCCGCCGATCGAGCCGCCAAGGATCAGCCTCAAGCGCCGGATACCGAGTGAATCAAGCAGTTGCGCCTGCGCGCGAACGTTGTCACGAATGGAGACGAGCGGAAAGTCGGGGCCATAGACCAGGCCGGTTTCGGGATCGACAGAACCAGGGCCGGTAGAGCCGTAGCAGGAGCCGAGCAGGTTGATGCAAATCACGAAGTCGTGTTCGAGAGAAAGGACTGCACCGGGAGAAAATATCTCCGGCCACCAGTCGCCCACGCGGGCCGAACCGGAAAGGGCGTGGCAGATGAGCACCGCGTTGTCACGAGCCACGTTGAGCCTTCCGTAGACCGCGTAGTGCAGCGTGGGCTGCGCGAGGGTGCGCCCGCTCTCCAGCATCAGGTGCTGGTCCAGTACGAAGTCGCCTTCATACGTGGGCTCTAGAGCCGACGGCCGGTCCGGTGACGGGCCTGGCCCCGGAGCGCCTTCAGTCATGACGCTCATTGTGCAGTATGCCCGGCGGTCTCAACTGCAGCGTTGGTGGTGTGGCCGTTCGCGGCCTCAATCGCCTGGTCCAGATCGGCAAGGATGTCGCCGACATCCTCGATGCCGACGGAGAGGCGAACAAGCTCGGGAGTCACGCCCGTTGCGGCCTGCTCATCGACTGAGAGCTGCTGATGCGTCGTAGACGCGGGATGGATGACCAGCGACTTGGCATCGCCGATGTTTGCAACGAGAGAGAATAGTTCGAGCGAGTCGATCAATTTCTTGCCGGCTTCATAGCCACCCTTGATGCCGAAGGTGATGAGCGCGCTCTGGCCGTTGGGCAAGTACTTTTTCGCACGTGCGTAGTAGGCGCTGGACTCAAGGCCTGGATAGTTGACCCACTGGACGCCGGGGTGGTGCTCAAGATGCCTGGCTACGGCGAGGGCGTTCTGGGAGTGGCGCTCCATGCGCAGATGAAGCGTCTCGATCCCCTGAAGCAGCAGGAATGCGCTGTGCGGCGAGAGTGCAGCGCCGGTGTCGCGCAAGCCCTGGATGCGTGCCTTGAGGATGAACGCGAGCGGGCCGAACGCTTCGGTGTAGGAAAGGCCGTGATAGGAGGGGTCCGGGTCGGTGAATTCCTTGAAGCGGCCCGATGCGGCCCAGTCGAACTTGCCGGCATCGACGATAATGCCACCGATGGTGGTGCCGTGGCCACCGAGGAACTTTGTCGCCGAGTTGACGACGATATCCGCTCCCCACTCAATGGGGCGGACGAGCGCAGGCGAGACCGAGGTGTTGTCGATAACCAGCGGCACGCCGTTTTCGTGGGCGATGGCAGCGAGCTCCTCGACATCAGCGATGTCGAGCTTGGGGTTGCCGAGTGTCTCGGTGTAGACAGCGCGCGTTTTGGAGTTGATGGCGGCACGAAGGCCATCGAAGTTGTCAGCGTCGACGAAGCGCACGGTGATGCCCAGTCGCGGCAGTGTGTAGTGGAAGAGATTGTAGGTGCCGCCGTAGAGCGAGGTCGTCGAGACGATCTCATCACCGGCAGCGGCCAGAGTGGTAATGGTGAGGGTTTCTGCCGCCTGGCCGGAGGCCGTCGCGAGAGCCGCGGCACCGCCCTCGAGCGCCGCTACGCGCTTTTCAAAGACGTCGGTCGTGGGGTTCATGATGCGCGTGTAGATGTTGCCGAATTCCTTGAGCGCGAAGAGGCGGCCGGCATGATCGGCATCCTGAAACAGGTACGACGTGGTCTGGTAGATGGGAACGGCGCGGGAGCCCGTAGCCGGGTCGGGCGATTGGCCGCCGTGCACGGCGAGGGTGGCGAGGTGCTGCTTCTTCTCTTCGGACATCCTGTTCTCCTTCGATTTCGTAACGGTTTGAGATGCGGCGGGAACGGACTCAATCAGGACCGCACCCAAGCCGGAAAAGCAAAAAGCCCGAATCCACTTCTGGACCCGGGCCGCCTGGTTTCTTGAATCGGTTGCGCCTAGCGCATTCGCTTCTCAGAACCCACACGGACGGATCCGCATGCGCGACAAATGCACATGGCCATGGCCTCGATCCGGTGGTGCGCTGAAAGCAGCATTGAAGGCAGTATCGCGGATGGCGAGCTGGCTGTCAAACGTTGCGGTGTCAACAGATTGTCATTTCAGCCGATCGGCTGCATCGACCGGCGTCTACTCATCGGCCTTCCAGACGCAGGCTCCGGGCTGCGCGAGGCCGATGTGTGCAAGTACGCGGAATGCAAACTGCCGCGCTATTTCCGTCGAGTCGACTGGCTTGTTGTAGAACGCGGGGATGACGGGAAAGATCACCGCTCCGGCTTCTGCGGCGAGTGTCATGTTGCGGAGGTGAATGCGATTGAATGGCGTTTCGCGCACGCATAGAAGAAGCGGACGGCGTTCTTTGAGCGTCACGTCCGCGGCGCGGGCGATGAGCGAGTCTGCGAGTCCATGGGCGATGGTGGCCAGCGTGCCCATCGAACACGGAAGGATGATCATGCCGTGCGCCGGATAGCTACCGCTCGCGATACATGCGCCAATGTCGGAGTCGGAGTGCTGCGTAATTTTGGCGGGCACGGCGCCGAGCAGCTTTTCAAGCAAGTTCGTGCGGCCAGAGACGCCGAGCTCTTCGGCGATAACACGCAGTGAGTTTTCCGATGCGACAAAATGCACGCGCTCCACGCGCGCGTCGGCTTCAAGCGCATGCAGCAGTTCGCGGCAAAGGATTGCGCCTGATGCTCCGGTTATGGCGACGGTCAGATTCATGGCTCTTGCGATCAGTTCAGCGGTTGGTCGGTGGCTCCGTCCCCCGGCTTGCCTTCGTTCCACTCCTGCATCATGCGCGCGTATTCCTCGGAGTGGCCGTACTGTTCAAGGCGATTCATTTCATCGAAGGCCTGCTTGTGCTCGCCTGCGCTCCAGAGCACGCGGAACAGCATGATAGACGACATCTCCGACTCGGGCGAAAACTTCACAGCCACACGGCCGTGCTCGATAGCCTCGCGATGCTTGCCTTCGCGCGACAGTACCCATGCGTAATAGCTGTGCACGATGGAAGCCCCTGGGAACTCGTCCACCAAAGCCTTCATCCACTGCTCGGCCTGTTCGAGCTGACCGTCTGCATCCAGATCGATGACTTCCTGAATCGTGCCCAGCACTCGTTCTGCTGCGTGATCCGGAATCTGGTTCATGCGGCTTACTCTCCCAGAACGCGCTTAAAGATGGCGTCGACGTTGCCGAGCTGGCGCGTGTAGTCGAAGGTGCGGGCGAGCTTCTCGGGGCTGAGCAGTGCAGAAATCGCCGGATCTTTGGCCGCCTCATCGCGGAAGACAAGGTCTTCTTTCCATGCGCGCATAGCATGGCCCTGCACTAGGCGGTAGGCATCTTCGCGCAGCATGCCGGCCTCGGCAAGATCGAGCAGAAGCTGACCGGAAAAGATGAGGCCCCCGGTAGATTCGAGATTCTTTTTCATGCGCTCGGGGTAAACGAGAAGGCGATCGATCAAGTCGGTTGTCTTGAAGAGCAGGTAGTCGGTGAGGACCGTTGAGTCGGGAAAGATGACCCGCTCGACCGACGAGTGGGAGATGTCGCGCTCGTGCCAGAGGGCGACGTTTTCAAGGGCAGCCTGCGAGTTGCCGCGGAGAACTCGGGCGAGACCGCTGATCTGCTCGCTGTTGATGGGGTTCTTCTTGTGCGGCATGGCCGAGGAGCCCTTCTGCTTCTCGCTGAAGTACTCCTGTGCTTCGCGGACTTCAGTGCGCTGCAGATGGCGAACTTCGACGGCGATCTTGTCGAGGGTGCTGCCGATGATGGCCAGCGTGCCGATGTAGGCGGCGTGGCGATCGCGCTGGACGACCTGCGTGGCGACGGGTGCTGGCTTGAGGCCAAGACGCGCGCAGATGCGTTCCTCGTGCTCGGGTTTGAGGTGACCAAAGGTTCCGACCGCCCCGGAGAGCTTGCCCACTCGCATGTCTTCTGCGGCGGCTTCGAAGCGACGGAGGTTACGCTCCATCTCCGCAAACCAGTTGAGCAACTTGAGGCCGAACGTCGTGGGTTCAGCGTGGATGCCGTGGGTGCGACCGATAGTGGGCGTGTGCTTGAACTGGACGGCTCGGCGTTTGAGAACGTCGAGGAGGGCCTCGATGCCTTGACGGATGAGAGCGGACGCCTCTTTCACCTGGAGGGCCTGGGCGGTATCGACGATGTCGTTGGAGGTGAGCCCGTAGTGCAACCACCTAGACTGCTCTCCGAGCTCTTGTGCCTTCAGACTCTCCGCGACGGCTGTCGTAAAGGCGATGACGTCGTGCTTGACCTCGGTCTCGATCTCATGGATGCGCTCGGCAGAGGCGGAGGCCTTGGTGGCGATTGCATCCGCGGCGTCCTGCGGGATAACGCCGTCTTCGGCCAGAACAGCGCTCGCGGCGGCTTCCACCTGCAGCCAGCAGCGGTATTTGTTCTCCTCGGTCCAGATGCGGCCCATTGCCGGGCGCGTATAACGCTTGATCAAAGGCAGCTCCTGAAGACAGCTTTTTAGCTGCTAGCTGTTAGCTTCTAGCTAGAGATTTGCAGCTCGAAAATGTAGCGATGCGTCAAAGTAAGCCGCCTACCATCGCGAGAGACGCTAGTATCCCCAACTCTCGATTGTACGAGGCTAGCGTGACTGTGTGTGGGGAATCCCGAAACGCTTGTGTAGCTCGTCGTAGAGAAGGCCGCGGCCTGGTTTGTAGGGTTGAAACCATTCGCCGTCGATGACCAGCTGGGGGATGGCCCGCTTGCCGACATGGCGGATGACTTCCGCTGAGGCGGCCGGATCGGCGTCTATGTTTATCTCTGTATATTCAATCCCGTGAAATTCAAGAAACTGTTTAGCCGCCCGGCAATCTCTGCACCATGAGGCGGAGTAGACCTTTACCTTCTTCATCCCTCAATTCTACGTTGTCGAGTACGATCTTTCTGTGACGGCTGACCAGATCAAGAAGCTGCTGAATCTTGCTCCACATCCGATGGAAGGCGGGTATTTCCGGCGCACATTCGCTTCGGAAGCCGCGCTGGACCTGCCGCGCGGCGTTCGGGCGGCAGGCACGGCCATCTATTACCTGCTGGAGGCCGGGACTTTCTCCGAAATGCACGTTCTTGAGTCGGATGAGATGTTTCATTTCTATCTCGGCGATCCGGTGGAGATGCTACAGCTGTTTCCCGACGGGCGCTCCGCGCTCTTTACTCTTGGACAGGATCTGCAGGCAGGGGAACAGGTGCAGGTGGTCGTTCCCGCAGGCGTTTGGCAGGGGACGCGGCTGCTCGGCGACGGAAAAGTAGCGCTGCTGGGATGCACGGTTGTGCCGGGGTTCGACTTTGCGGATTACCGGAACGGAAGTTATGCGGAGTTAGCGGCGAAGTGGCCCGATCAGGCCGAGAGAATCAGGGAACGGACGACGAGTTAGCGGATCTGGAGTGCTGAAAAAGGTGCGACAGAAAAGTAATTTGCGGGTTCCTCCACTCGTCGCCGCGGCGACTCGGTCGGAATGACAGTCTATCGATGAATCAGCGTCCAACTGCTCAGCGCCGTTCGCGGAAGAAGCTCCGCAGCAACTCCGAGGACTGCTCAGCGAGAAATCCCACCTGCACCTGCATCTGATGGTTTAGCTGCGGGTGGTTGATGACGGAAAGCACGGATCCGCATGCGCCGGCTTTGGGGTCGGCAGCGGCGTAGACGAGGCGGTCGATGCGCGCGTGGATCATCGCTCCGGCGCACATGGCACAAGGTTCGAGCGTGACAAAGAGTGAGCAGCCAAGGAGGCGGTAGTTGCCGAAGGAGCGTGCCGCCTGGCGCAGGGCAATGATCTCGGCATGGGCTGTGGGGTCGCTGGTGCGAATGACGGAGTTCTGCCCGCGGGCGATGATCTCGCCGCGGCAAACCAGTACGGCGCCGATGGGCACCTCGCCCGCTGAGGCTGCTTTGCGAGCTTCAGCAACTGCCTCCCGCATGGCTTCCAAATCGGCGGTCATAGCCTATGGTAAGTCGAAAAAGGGACGGCGTTCAGCTAAAGCATCATTAACGAGTATCCAGCAGGGAACCTGAACCCTGTTTCTTAGCCGCTCCTTCCCTTTTCTCCTGCTTGGGCCTGCGCCCTGCAAGCCTTTCAGCTGCGAGTTTCCGCCGGCTGCTGCTGGGTCATGCAATGCAGAGTTCCAAGGCCCCAGACGAGATCGACGGCGTGGATGCCGATGACTTCGCGGCCTGGAAAGAGCTCGGCGAGGATGCCGAGGGCGATCCTGTCGTTCGGATCGTGGAAGGTTGGCATCAACACGAGGCCATTGGCGATGTAGAAGTTGGCATAGCTCGCCGGCAATCGCTGATTACGGAAGGTCACAGGACGCGGCAGCGGCAGCTCGACAATGGTGAACGGCCGGCCATCACCGCCACGGGCGGCCTTTAATCGCGCGAGATTCTCGGCGAGCGGGTCGTGGTTGGGATCGCTGGTGTTCGGTTCGACGGCAGTAAGGATGGTAGTTGGTGCAACGAAACGGGTGATGTCATCCACGTGGCCGTGCGTATCGTCTCCCGCAATTCCCCTCCCCAGCCAGATCACCTGCTCGATGCCGAGGTAGTCGCGAAACGCGGATTCGAGTTGTTCGCAGCTCACGGACGGATTGCGTTGCTGAACTTCGCTGAGGAGGCACTCTTCGGTGGTCAGCAGAACCCCCCGGCCGTTGGTGTCGATGGAGCCGCCTTCGAGAACCAGGCGGCGCTGCTCGCCTTGGAGATCGATAGTTGGCTGCCACTCCGGCAGGCCGAGAAGCTCCGCGGCACGGCCCGGAATCTGGTCGTCTAGATGCCAGTCCGGGTACTTGGCCCAGGCGTTGAAGCGCCAGTTGGTGATGGCTACTCGCCCTTCTACGTTTCGGACGAAGATCGGGCCCGAGTCCCGCGTCCAGACGCGGTCGGTCGGCCACTGATGGAAGCTCACATTGTCAAGGTTAGCGTGGGCGCGCTTGAGGATGCTCGCACAGCGGCTCTGGTCCTTCTCGTCCTGCACGAGCAGATGGACACGCTCACGCTCGGCGAGGAGCCTGACGATTTCGGCGTAGAGCCAGGGAATGGCCTGGAACTTGCCGGGCCAGTCCTCAGGGTTGTGCGGCCATGCCAGCCATGTGGCCTCGTGCGGCTCCCATTCAGCGGGCATGCGGTAGCCGAGTTGGTTGGGTGTCTCGATCATTCTTCTAAATAGCGAAAACGAATCTTACCTGGAGCCAGGTCTCTCACCCATCGCGCGACGAGACTGCGCCGTGGATGGGCACCCTTTCATTTCCTGTCTCCGAGATTGCCCGAATCGAGGAAACGGCTGGCGATCGGCGTGTAGGCATCGATCCGGCGGTCGCGGAGGAAGGGCCAGTTGCGGCGGGTGTCTTCGAGCAAGGCGGGATCGACTTCGCCGATCAGGATCTCCTCTTCGGTGTTGGAGGCCTTCGCGATGATGCGGCCGAACGGATCAGCGAGAAAGCTACCACCCCAGAACTCGAGACCTGGGCCGCTGGTACGATTGCCGCGAATATCGCCATTCTCGTGGCCGACGCGGTTCACGCCGGCGACATAGACTCCGTTGGCGATGGCATGGGCGCGCTGGATCGTTTGCCAGGCGTCGTACTGGGCTGCGCCGAATTCTTCCTTCTCCGCAGGGTGCCAGCCGATGGCAGTGGGATAGAAGAGAACCTCCGCACCCCGCAGCGCAGTCAGACGTGCGCCCTCGGGGTACCACTGATCCCAGCAAACCAGCGTGCCGACGCGGCCGTGAGGCGTGTCGACGGCTTTGAATCCAAGATCGCCCGGGGTGAAGTAGAACTTTTCGTAGTACAGGGGATCGTCAGGTATGTGCATCTTGCGATAGACGCTGATGATGCTGCCATCCTGCCCGAGAGTGACCGCCGTATTGTGATAGAGGCCCGGCGCACGGCGTTCGAAGAGCGATGCGACGATGACGACCTGTGCTTCTCGCGCAACCTCTGCGAGGCTCGACGTGGACGGGCCAGGGATGGGCTCGGCAAGGTCGAAGAGGCGAATATCTTCGCGCTGGCAGAAGTACTGCGCGCGGAAAAGCTCGGGCAAGCAGACGATATTCGCGCCACGCGTTGCCGCCGCGCGGATATGGGCTATCGCAGATTCCAGATTTGCTTCGGGATCGGGTCCCATCCGCATCTGGACCAGACCGATTTTGTACTTGCGGGTGTTGTCCATTCCGTGATGTCTTCTTCCGGCTCCTCTCACACTTCACGCGACAAGGCCAACCCCGGTTAAGGGATTGGCCTTCACTGCTCTAAGTAGATGCTTCGACCTTAGTCCGGACTCAATTCCGCTCTAAGGGCACGACGTGCACGGTAACTATTCTTCGAGAATCAGAACAGCGGCGGCGATGGTGGTAGTCCAGAGGCCGCGCTTATCGCCTACGGCCGACTGGGTGACGTTGCTGGTGCGAACGATCTTGTTGGAAATGCGGTAAATCTCCTTCTTTTCATCCCAGCTCTTGTCGGGATCGAATTCGACGTCTAGGGTGGTAGCAAGCATTTCTGCTGCGAGTTCTTCGGCGTATTCGCCGGCCTGATCCTCGGTTTCTCCGAAGCTGTGATGTTCGCTGAGATACCCGTAAGTATCGCGGTCCGCCGGAATGGCGACGCCGATACTGGAGACGCAAAGACGGTGCGGTTCGCGCGTCGAGTTCTCGGCAATCACTGCAAATACAACCTCGCCGTGATTCAGATATGTTGCGCCCTCTTTGCGCGAAATGATTTTGCAGCGCGGTGGAAAGATGGAGCTGACGCGTACCAGGTTCTGCGAGGCAATGCCGGCATCCCGAAGGGCTAGCTCAAACGAGGTCAAACGTTCCTTGTGTTTGCCTACACCCTTGGTGAAGAAAAGCTTCTTCGGGACCATGCTCTTTCCCAATTTCGATGTACCCTCCGTGAGGTTGGCGATGGATCGACTTTTCGACGTTCCCGCATGAGTTTAACGCATCTTGAAGGTCCACAGGATACGCAAATGCGATTTAATTCTGAGTTTACAGAGCAGGAAGCGAAAAAGTGACCGAACGTCCAGGGCCCGGGCCGGAGACTCCGGCATTTTTTCTGCCGCGGGGCAAAACTTTTCTGTCCGATGAGGTGTTTGAACGGTAATGAAGCTGACTCTCCGTCTCGGCATTTCTGTGCTCAGTGCCACGCTGGGCTGTGTGCTTGCAACAGCGCAGCAATATCCGGCTCCGCCATCGCAAGGCCAATCGGCCCCTGTAGCTTTACCTGATGCGAGTCCCGTGCCGCTGGAGTGGGTTCCCCCGGCTTTAGCAGAGCTAAGTTCGGCGGCCCCAGTGAAGTCAAACTTCACTCTCGACAGAACCTTGCTCGGCGTAGCCGCAGGGATGTTGCCGGACTCGGATGCGCCCACGCGGCAGGCGATCAACAAGCTTGACGGAGTGAGCGTCCATACGATGCGCTTCGGTGACGGCGGCATTCCCGATGAGGGCGCCGTCGAGGCTATCCGGGCGGCATACCATCTGCGGGGATGGAAGCACGTAGTCACCACCTCGGAGCACGGCGGCCCCGTTCACAACGGAACCACGGATGTTTGGTTTGTGCTCGACGGCGCGAACGTGAAGGGCGCAGTGGTTCTGGCTGAGACGCCGAGAAGCCTGACGCTGGTGACGGTGGCCGGGAATCTCAGTCCGGTGGACCTGCTTCATCTTCGCGGCCACTTCGGGATCCCACGGCTGGATGCGGACGACTTTAGGAACGCGCCGACTCATTGAGCCGATCCGATTAAAGTGCGGTTGAACAGTTCAACGGACGAGGTTGCGGTGCAGAAAGCCCTCGTTGCACAATTCTGCCCTCGACGTTGGCGCCCGAGCCAGGTCATCCGTCACTGTACACGATTAGGAACGATGCATTAGCCTTCCCTTAGCAAACCGAGGGAAGGAACTCCAGAAAACAAATGCAAAAGACCTACAACGGGCTGGAGCTGCCGCAAGACGGCCAGCCCATCGAGTATAGCCACGGCCAATATCAGGTTCCCGACAATCCCATTATTCCTTTCATTGAAGGCGACGGTACAGGCCGCGACATCTGGAAGGCCTCGCAGCGCGTATTCGATGCAGCTGTCGAAAAGGCCTATGGCGGTAGGCGCAAAATCAAGTGGTTCGAGATTTATGCGGGTGAGAAGGCATTCCGGCAGTTCAGCACCTGGCTGCCGGACGCGTCCGTGGACGCAGCGCGCGATCTGCGCGTGTCGATCAAGGGGCCGCTGACGACTCCGGTGGGCGGCGGCATTCGCTCGCTGAATGTGGCGCTGCGCCAGATTCTAGATTTGTATGCGTGCGTTCGCCCAGTGCGTTACTACCAGGGCGTGCCGAGCCCGGTGAAGAGTCCGGAGAAGGTAAATATCGTGATCTTCCGCGAGAACACAGAGGACGTGTACTCGGGGATCGAGTTCAAAGAGGGCTCGCCAGATGCAGCGAAACTGATCGACTTCCTGAACGACGATCTGCTGAAGGGCGGTAAGAAGAAGGTTCGCCAAGACTCCGGCGTGGGCATCAAGCCAATTTCGATCTTCGGCACGAAGCGGCTGGTGCGTTATGCGATCCGCCACGCGCTCGAAACCGGACGCAAGACGGTGACACTGGTACACAAGGGCAACATCCAGAAGTTCACCGAGGGTGCGTTCCGCGAGTGGGGCTACGAGGTCGCGACGCAGGAGTTCCGTGACAAGACGGTGACAGAGCGCGAGAGCTGGATTCTCGGCAATGTCGAGGCGAATCCGGCAATTTCGATCGAGGAGAATGCAGCGCTCATCGAGCCTGGGCTGGAGTTTGCGCCGCAGAGCTTCCGTGATTCGGTCTACGCCGAGGTGAAGTCCGTACTGGATGCGATTGGAAAGACGCACGGAAGCGGCGCGTGGAAGTCGAAGATCCTGGTAAACGACCGCATTGCCGATTCCATCTTCCAGCAGATCATCATCCGGCCTTCGGACTACAGCGTGCTTGCGACGTCGAACCTGAACGGCGACTATATCTCTGACGCCGCGGCGGCACAGGTGGGCGGGCTCGGCATCGCGCCGGGCGCGAACATCGGCGATGGCTACGCGGTGTTCGAGGCAACGCACGGAACCGCGCCAAAGTACGCGGACAAGGACGTGATCAATCCGGGATCTGTGATTCTCTCCGGAGTGATGATGCTGGACTTCATCGGCTGGAAGGAAGCAGCCAAGATGATTGAAGACGCGATGGAGAAGACGATCCAGCAGAAGTTTGTGACGTACGACTTCGAGCGGCAGACCGCTGGAGCGACCAAGGTCGGAACAAGCGAGTTTGCGAGTCGCATCATCGGCAACATGTAAACCCAGTTCGTAGTTCGAAGTTCATAGTTCGAAGTTGATCGGGTCTTGTGCTCTCCACAACTGTGAATTACGAACTTTGAACTGTGAACGAGGAGAAGAACTATGAGGAAGAAGGTAAGCATTGTGGGCGCCGGCAACGTGGGCGCTACGGCAGCACACTGGATTGCGGCGAAGGAACTGGCCGACGTGGTGCTGATTGATGTTGTGGAAGGCGTGCCCCAGGGCAAGGCGCTGGATTTGCTGGAAGCAATGCCGATTGAGAAACGAGATGTACACGTCGCGGGTTCAAACGACTATGCGGCGACAGCGAACTCTGACATCGTGGTCATTACGGCCGGCATTCCGCGCAAGCCAGGGATGAGCCGCGACGACCTGCTGCACACGAACTTCAAGATCATGTCGGACGTGGTTGCGAAGGTGGTCGCGCAGTCGCCGGAGTGCATTCTCATCATCGTCTCCAATCCGCTGGATGCAATGGCGCAGACGGCATACCGGCAGGCCGGCTTCAATCGCGAGCGCGTGATCGGCATGGCCGGTGTGCTGGACTCGGCGAGGTTCCGGACCTTCATTGCCGAAGAACTCAACGTCAGTGTGGAGAACGTGACAGCCTTCGTGCTGGGAGGACACGGGGACACGATGGTGCCGCTCTCCCGCTACTCCACCGTAGCCGGCATTCCGATCACGGAACTGATCGCGCCGGATCGGCTGGAAGCGATCGTTCAGCGCACGCGCGACGGCGGCGCCGAGATCGTGAAGCATCTGAAAACGGGCAGTGCATACTATGCCCCGTCAGCTGCAGCGGTGGAGATGGTCGAGGCCATCCTGAAGGACAAGAAGAAGATCCTTCCCTGCGCAGCGTATCTGACCGGCGAATATGGCATCGAGGGCTACTACATTGGCGTTCCGTGCAAACTGGGCGCGGCCGGCCTTGAGAAGATCATCGAGATCAAGCTCACGCCTGAAGAAGATGCTGCGCTGAAGAAGAGCGCTGGAGCTGTCAAAGAACTCTGCGCTGTCATCGGCGTCTAGCGATCCCGCAGGTTCTTGCGGTCAAAAGGCCACTCCATCGCGGAGTGGCTTTTTTGGGTCAATCGAAGGGTGGAGATTGCCGCCCATCCATTCGCCGATGCCCACCCCACGCCGAAAGCCTCATGCTCGATTGCAGCCAAAGCGGCGCCTACCTGTAGTTTGCGATCATGCAGGTCCACGAAAAGCGCCATAACGAGTGTGTCGAACGGTGAAACACGTTTGCGGGTAGATGGTCCAGGGCGAAGATTCCCCGGCAAACCCGCTTCTTAGGAGCGTCAAAGTGCGCAAATTTCTCAAACTTCCCCTTTGCCTGTTTCTAGCCGGAACGGCTGCCATCGCACAAAGCAATTACGCGGTCGTGCGTGGATCAATCCTCGATCCGCACCATCGTCCCATTGCAGGCGCACGTATTCATGCGAACGAGGCAAGCACCGGCATGGAACGCGAAGCAGTTTCAAACGCAACCGGGCTGTACGAGATCGCAGGTCTGCAGCCGGGCACGTATGCGCTCACGGTCGAGAGCAAGGGCTTTGCACAGGCGAAGCAGACCATCGATCTCGAAGTGGGGCAGCAGGCCACTATCGATCTCCAGTTGCGCGTCGGCGGAGACAACCAGACGGTGAACGTGGAGGCATCCGGCGAGCTGCTGAAGACGCAGGACTCGAGCGTGGGCGCAGTCGTGGATCAGCGCTCGGTCGATTCCCTCCCCCTGAACGGCCGGATGATGATTGATCTCGTCCTTACGGTTCCCGGTGCGCACGTCAGCCACGGCGCTGCAACCGGCGACATGAACCCTCTCTACTGGCGTCCCGGGCAACGCTCGGCGGTCAGCATCGGCGGGAGCCGGCCCAATGGAAACTACTTCCTGCTGGACGGCGCGACGAATACAGATCCAACCTTCAGCACCCAGAACCTCAGCGCCTCACCCGACGCGGTGCAGGAGTTCCAGGTGCAGACCGGCAGCTATTCCGCCGAAATGGGCGGCGCCGGCGGTGGCCAGATCAACATCGTCACCCGTTCAGGGTCCAGCCACCTCCACGGTACGACCTACGAGTTTTTGCGCAATAGCGCAATGGATGCGCACTCGTTCAACGACATGGGACAGTCGAATTTCCTGGTCCAGAACAACTTCGGCGCCTCCCTTGGCGGGCCGGTCTGGCACGCGCGAAAGACATTCTTCTTTCTGAACTATGAAGGACTGCGCAACGTTGAGACCATGGCGATGGTCGACACTGTGCCTACTGCGGCAGAGGCCTCGGGCGACTTCAGCCTGAGTGGTGTGGACATCTACGACCCCACAACCACGCAGGCAAACCCGAACTTCAATTCCAGCCTGCCCGTCAGCAAGTCGAATCCGCAATACATCCGACAACAGTTCGAGTACAACGGCGTCAAGAATGTGATTCCGCCGGGAAGGCTCACTCATGTTGCCACAGTCATGCTGACCAAGTACACGCCTCAGCCCAACACGATGAACATGGGCGGTATGACGATGATGGGTCAGCCAACGGTCATCGGCGCCGGCAATGACGCGAACAACTATTTGGATTTGCGCAAGCAGCGCATGAACAACGACCAGGGTACTGTCCGCGTTGACCACAGCTTCGGCAATGGCGACCTGGCATATTTCCGTTATTCTGCCGGCGGTGAGTTCGGGTTCATGCCGGAGGGTCTGCCGGGGTTCGGCTTCTATCACGATGACCTCTCTCAGAACGGAATCTTGGCCTGGAACCATGTGTTCTCGTCGCGACTGGTGAACTCGGCGTCGGTTGCGGTCTCGCGGCTGGTGATGATGCATTCCACCGAGAGTGCCAACAAGAACGATATCGTGACCGAGCTGGGGATCACCGGGACCGGCTTTGGTGGACCTGCTGCCTGGGGTGCGCCTTACTTCAACGTGCAGGGCTTTTCCCCTTTGGGCGACAGCTATCTGGCCACACCGATGCATGCATGGGATACCGTGGTTGAAGGCCGTGACACTCTGAACTGGCAGGTCGGCAGGCACGGCGCGAAATTCGGCGGTGCTTACCAGAAGTTCATCTGGCCGATGTGGGGCTTCTTCCAGAACCGCGGGTACTACCAGTTCACGAATGGATTTACGACACAGTACGCGCTGAACGACGGAGCCACCGGGTCGGCGCTGGCCAGCTTCGAGCTTGGATTGCCGGCAGCGCGGCAGGGACAGGCCGGCGTTCCGCAGATGAACCTGCGGCAGTGGTATGCCGACGGGTACGGGCAGGACGCGTGGCGCGTGACGACAACTACTACGCTGACATATGGCGTGCGGTACGAGTTCATGAGCCCGCTGGTGGACATCAAGTACACGAACAGCAACCTCGACCTGCGCAGCGGAACGCCGCAGGCATTCATCGGCGGGCAGAACGGCTATCCCA
>DATFSO010000063.1:0-2396 GCA_035262585.1 Occallatibacter sp.
TGCTTCCTGAAACTGGGCAACCGCGGTCATCGCGAAAGCCTGTGCACGGTCGAGCCAGAGCGCATCGCCGGTCCTGCGATGGAGTTTGAGGAACGCGTAGCCGTTGCCCCCGGTGCCGTGACAGAGGTTCGAACCTTTCGCAAGCGGGCCCGCAGCCCAAGTGAAATCGCCGCCTTCCAGCAACAGAGCGTCCAGCGCGGGCAACGCGAAGGGGACGTCGGCGAATGTCGTCACGATGCCGGGGGCGCCGTGACAGTACTGGCACAGCACCGGGGGCGAAGTGCTGCTGCCGGCTATGGCTCCCCAGTTTGCTCCGAGCTCCGAGCGCCAGGCATTGGCAGCCAATGTGCGCGGCACGGCTTCGGCGATGCGGGCGCGCTGATCCTCCGTCAACCAGTGCCAACCGCGGATGAGCGGGATCATGTTTCCGGCGTAGCCATGGACGGGTCCGAGCCAACGGTGGCGACTGCCGTACAGATCCTGTGTCCACAGCGGCCCCTCCGGGGTCTCTTCGAGCTCTTCCAAGAGGCGCGCCGCCTGAGCCTCGAATAGCGCGCGCCAACGTGGCTCGCCGGTCATCTCGCTCATGTGCACGCAGGCAAGCATCGAGCCGGGCATGCCCCACATCAGCTCGCGGATCGGCAGGCTGAGATTGGCTTCCGCTCGCGCATAGACGCTGTTGGCGATGGCTTGTCTCGGGCATGGCGAGGAGACCCGTCCCGAGATCTCCGAAGAGCAACGAGCCGTGCTCCGGATAAGGGCCTTTCGCGAACTCTGCCTGATTAGCCTCAATTAACCTCGCAACGGAGGGGCGGAGGTCGAAATCTGCTCTCGTCGCACCCACTCGGCTGAGATAGTCGAGTGCCCACATCGCGCCGGTTGCACCGAAGTAGAAACTGGTGTTTCCGTCCGACACGCCGTCGTCGAGGGGGTGCGCAGGCCAGAACCGTTCTGCGTCGAGATGGGCGAGCGCGTCCGACACGATCTCGTCGATCGCCCTGGCGGCCTCGTCGGCGCTCCAGATCGCATCGCGCAGCGGCACGTGCCGAGTTTTTTCGGGCATTGATCCGATCCTGACGCAGGATCCAACGACCCTTTACGTAATACCGGACCCGGCCGGGTCTCAAGGCGCGTGCAGGACAGCGCCGATATCGGCTGACAGACTTGGTCAGGCGAATTGCCGCCGAGTGCACCTTTATCGATGAGCGTGGCGGCGTCGGCATTCACCTCGAGCCGGCCGCGGTCAGCCAAATCGCCGTCGCCTCCGCTCTGATTTTGCGGGTGAGTTTCGGACATATCGTTTCGCAACGAATAACCCGTTGATCCGGCTGGCTCAGGAAAACCGGTCGGAGATCTTGAATTCTGCAACAGGCACGGCTCGCTTTGCGCAATCAGAGACGGCTCGGCCGCCGCCATTTGTCCTGCATCCACTTCCATGCTTTAGGCAGATCGATACCCATCCCCCACAAGGAGGGTCTAAGTATCACGGCATCGCCGAGCTTGGGCTCCGCCTGAATGTTTGTGCGCGCGGCTTCTTTCAGCGACTCCTGCACATCACCCAGCCTGATCTTTTCATTACCGAACGGAATTAGCCTGTCCGGATCATCGGTGACCAATATCTCCTTATCGTGTTTCGACTTAACTATGTGGATTCCCCATTCGTCGAGCACCTTTTTAGCATCGGGAGGGATCGGCATGAAGATGTCTCCTGCTCGAAGTCGTAAAGGCACGCTCGAATTAATTGACCGCGCCAGAGTGCTTCAGGTTTGCGGCTGCCAGTTTCCGGACGTTGTTTAGAATCTTTTTCCAGGACGCGAGGCCTCCTTTGTCACCGGCCTTGGTTAATTCGGCACACCTGAGCACGCCATCTCAACCGAATCGCGCCCGTACGTGAGAAGGAGAATGCGGGCTGTCTCCATGGCCACGTCGGATTGGGGTGGACGTTGCTTCATGGTTGAGCAACCCACGCTGTTTTTAGATGGACAAGCGGCCCGTCACTCCGGGAAATTCCGCACGGTTTTTCGTTCTCCACACAAATTCAAAGAAAGCGACCGTCCGGCTGAACGCGACGCCCTCGGCGAGACCACACACGTCGGCCTGTCCGACCTTGTGTACTGTGCTTCGCTCGATCTTCAGCAGAGACACGTAGGAATGTTCGTGCCGGTAGAAGGGACGGCCATCACTCAATTCGAGCCTTTGAGACGCTGACAATCCGGCTCCCGCAACTCGTCGGCTGCGGCCATCGCTATGATCTCGATCGTCTCGGCTTGCGCCTTCTGAAGATCTTTAACCAATGCAGAAAGCAGTTTGCGGAACCCGCATTCGCGAGCGCACGTGATCAGCTTGTCGAGATTGCCAGCATCGCCCTCAAGCGCAACAATAACCTGTTCGCTACC
>DATFSO010000064.1:0-48352 GCA_035262585.1 Occallatibacter sp.
GGCCATTTTATGTACGCGTGTTTGTGCCAACTGTTCCTCATCCAGAACTGCATCAACGGTTTCAGAAAGATGATCTGAACATGATTGCTATCGGAGCACTCCAGCAGAGTGTCTGAGGCAAAACTTCCGGTTTGCCGACAATTCGCTCGTAGCGGTGGGAAAGGTTATGCGCGAGAGGTCTCTATCGTTCAGTTCATGACAGTGACGGTCCATATGCATTCGCTGTCCGCAAGCCACACGATGTGGATTGGCGTCTGCCCGTTACCACATGGCTTCGACAGGTCTGGATTAATGCGGATGATTGCACTGCCCCATCCCTTTACGGTGAGACGGTAAGTGCCACGCCGAAGGCCCTTGATTTGGAACGAGCCAGTTTTGTCGGTCGAACCGACCCAAATAGTCTTGCCATCGGAAAGAAGTCGAACTTGGGCGGACTTTAGCGGCCTTTGCTGTAGGCTCACATAGCCGTTTATCGTATCTCCAACGATTGCTGCCTGCTGCGATTTCGGGTCGGGACAACGCTGTGCATAGCACGCAGCCGAGAGCATAATCCCGATTGCGACCAGAGATGGCAGCGCTTTCATGGCTTGTCATTTATGTTACGTGAAGCAGCCGTCGTAGAGGGCGCTGCTGTGGGAATGCCAATCAGTTTTTCGTTTGTGGGCGAGTGACCGGCAATCCGGAAGTTACGCTGGTCTGGGATCTCCGAAGCCGCCGATTGTTACGGCGCGAGGTCGAAGGGAATTCCTTCGAGCCATCCGAAAATCCCATTCGATTCATCCTCATCGCAAACACAGTTCTCCTCTGGGTTTTGTGGGTTATAGAGCATCCCGAGGACTGCCCCTTTTTCCCATCTGCGTGAGGAATAGAATTTGCCACCGTATTGCTTTTCAGGTGCGGCATAGGAAAAACGAACTACGAAGTACCCCACGAATAGGCTGCTCTGAGTCTGCGGTGGAGCGTCTTCCCACTCACAACTTTGGATTGTTGCAGTGGTCACACTCCAATTCTCGTAGGTCATTTGGGCTGAATTGTTGCACTGCTCTTGGATAGTTTCCGAGTGACCGGCAAACCGGAACTTACGCGCCCGGGGCGACCGGAACCGGGGTTTACGGTTGGTTCTTTAGCTTCTCAAACCATGTTGGGTCCACTTCCGCCATCGCGTCGGTGACATCTTGGACATGAAATCCGCGTCGCATCAGTTCCTCAACGAGGCTCTTGCCGTCCATCGGTTCCGAAGTAGACCAGCTCCCTCCACCCCTCCATTGCGGGGTAACCGCTAACGCGGTGTACAGATCGTCCGACACTCGCTTCACTCTTATCGTCATGCGAATACACCGTGATTCTCTCAGAGGAACGGCTCTTGCACACGAGTTGTTTTCCGTTATGGGCGAGTGACCGGCAAACCGGAAGTTATGCCGGATTGTGAGACCGGCCTGAGCCGGAGGCACCGTGACCGGCACCACCGGCTCGTATACCGCTCACAGCGGCGTTGCTGCTGGACATGGGCAGGCGAACCAGATCGTCTAAGCAAACAACTGCGCCCTTAGTGGTTTTACCTGCGTTTTACACTTGCTTGCACAGGGCGCTGTTTCTTAGCATTCGGTTGGGCGGTGACCCCGGAAGGACTTGGACCTTCATCACGCCGGGTACGAACCAGGTGCTCTATCCAGTTGAGCTACGGGGCCATCCTGAAAGCGCCAGAGATCACGAGTCTCTGGCGCTTTCCTATTTACAGAGTGCCTTATTTCGTGTGCACCCTTCTATGTGGATAAATGGGTGCACACGGAGGATAACGCGTACCGGCAGGGGGGGGCTGTGAATCCCCGGACGAACAACAACGTCAAACAACCACGCCCGCGCCGCGTACTACGTGTCCGCTGAATACAAGCCTATTGCGACATTCCAGACCCGTACAAGGCGCAAAACGAGTGCATTTCGGAGGATTTTGCTGTGCGAAATCGCGCGAAATGTGGAGAATCCAGCGAAGCCCCCGGCGTTCGCGTCCGGCTGCTTTGAAATTACGCGGCTTCTTCCCGCTGTTTTTTGCCCGATCCGACCGGTCGACCCCGCTTTGCGCATACACCCTGTGGGATCGTGGTCCGTTTGCATTCGAGGTTGCCGGAGATGTTGCGTTCTTCCATGAGCCAGCCAACTACTTGCTTGAGGAACACCCTGTTCTGCGCCGGGGTGTTGAGTGACCGAGCACGCTTCATAATCTGCCGAGCAGAGTTAAAGAAGTCTTTGGCTGCGTCGTCGGTGGTCACGCTGACGATTCTGCCCGCGTTTCGAGCCACCTTGCGCTCCCTGAGCGCAGGTCTGAGGGTGTTCTCTATGAACGCGTCGAGCGTGGCAGGGTCTTTTTCTTTCGGGGCAGGGAGTTCCTTTGAGACGTTCGCCAGCTCCATCAGTCCGATTCCTGTCGTACCCCTCAGGAGCACGGCGCCTCGTTCGGCCAGATACTTGGTAAGGTGTTCTGGCCATTGGATTTGCTCGTACTGTTGCAGCATCCTAAATGCGGTGGCTTTCGACGCATCAAAGACAGTCTTCACGTAAGTAGTGAAGGTCATCGATTCGCCTTGGAGTAGCTTCCTGACCTCTATAAGCTCGATGCATCGGTTGACCTGCGCCAGCTGTTCAACCCCGACGAAGCGTTTGATCTTAGAGGTTTTTTCCTGAAGCCGCTCTTTCTTCGAGCTAGAAAGATCATCCCACCCGGGAGAGTTGGATAACCCCGGATCGTAGACGATAATCTTGGTCATTTCTTTCTGCCTCCAGTTTCTGGAAAATCTTGCTGCATATTTTAGCCACCGCCCGCCGGAAATTGCAAGGATAATTATGTTGGAAAATATCAGGTTGAGAATCCTGGGCGCAGTTGTTACGGAGCAACAGGCACCGGAAAATGACAAGCTACGTTCGACGCTGGCCTAATATCCACTGAGCCATCCACTATGTATCCACTATCGGCTGACGAACAGCACAAACAATGCCGAATGATGTCTAACAAATGCTATATAAATCAATTATTTGCACGTACAGACGAATGATGAAACACATTCCTAAACTGCGTGGCGGAAGTTCGACTCGCCGACATCACGGCACTCGATGCGTGAAAGTGTGCTCTGAGGGAATTGGCACACTGTTTGCACTTTACTCACCGGCACTCACCGGCAAAATCGAATTGTGCCTAAAAAGCCGCCTGAATTGCGGTGAGCGTCAGTATTTTCCCGCCCAAAATCCTTCTGCTCAAGCCCGAATTTGCACTCACTTTCGCACTCACACAAGGGACTACAAAGCGTACTTTTCGGCACTTTTCACGGCTTTTCGGTGAGTTGGGATGCTTTAGATTCTTAAATTTAGGGGTTTTAGGAAACTGCTGCTCTATCCACCTGAGCTACGGGGCCACGGGAAAAGGGAGGCCATCAACAGGTTAGCATCGACCTCTGAAGCTGTGTGTTTCAAGGCTCCCGTTCGCGCGACGAGTGCCGATTGAGCATCGAAAACCGATTGCTATTCCATGAAAAATGAGAGGCCCGCCGGTTTGGCGAGCCTCTCAAGTTTAAGCTTTCGAATAACCACAAAACGTGCAGATGGCGCCCGAAGACGCCATGCAGGGCCCGTGCAAACACTTGCTCTGCTTACAGCTTAGGGCCGTTCCGACGCAAGCCAAATACACCCTTCGACCCATCCCGCATTGCACTCTCCGGTGATCACGAAAGTCCCGTGCGCCTCGACCCTGCCCCTTGCCCCCGGACTACCTGCTACCATGAATTTCGGTGCGAGAGGTCAAGCGCCGGATCTGAATCCTCCTGAGGAGTTCCTGTCCGGCGATGTTTTTGTGCCGTTTTCGTCCTCCATCACAGAAATTGTTTCGGCACTTCAGGCAGAAAGTGGCAATTCCCGTCTTCCCCAATTCGGCAACCCGCGCCCCGTTCCTCGTCGCTGTCCTGTCGCTTTCCTGCATGGTCTGCTCCGCACAAGACCCATCTCCACAGTTCAATGACATCGCCTCCCGCGCGGCTGCCGCCCGCGATCAGCAGAACGTGCCTGCTGCTATCCAGCTCTACGCGCAGGCCGAACAGCTCAAGCCCGATTGGCAGGAAGGCTGGTGGTATCTCGGCGTCCTGCAATACAGCTCCAATCAGTACGCCGGCGCCATCGACGCCTTCACGCGCCTCTTGCAACTTGCCCCCACGGCCGTGCCAGCGATGGCCTTGCGCGGCCTGTGCGAATTTGAGACCGCCGCATACGACGATTCGCTCCGCGACCTCGAGCAGGCCACCGCCCACGGCGCTCTCAATGAACCCCGCAACGAAGAGATCATCCGTTATCACCTGGCACAACTGCTCACCCACGCCAGCCGTTTCCAGGACGCACTCGAGCAATACCAACGCCTTGCCACCTTGCGCACGGGTGCACCCGACTCGGATCTGCTGATCGGAATTGGCCTCGCAGGCATGCGCGATCCGTCGTTTCCGAAAGACGTCTCCGCACAGAACCGCGAACTTTACCAGGCTGCCGGGAACGCAGGTTATGTCTTCCTCTCCGGAGACAACGAAAAAGCCGACGATCTCTTCTCGCAGCTCTTCGCCCGTTACTCCTCCGCGCCCAATCTTCACTACTTCTACGGATTCCTCCTCTTCCCTCACGATCCAAGCCTGGCGATCGATCAGTTCAACAGCGAACTTGCCGTCAATCCTTCCAACGAGACCGCGAATGCAATGCTTGCGCTCACGCTCGTGATCGCAGGCCGCTTCGCTGAGGCGCTTCAGCCTGCGCAGAGGGCATATGACAATGCTCCGGACATGGAGATGGCGCAGATCGCGCTTGGGCGGTCGCTGGCCGAGACTGGAGAGATGAAGCGCGGCGCCGAATTACTGAACCAGGTAATCGCACGTGACCCAGGCAATCTCGAGGCGCATTTGGGCCTCGTTTCTATTTACTCCCGTAGCGGAAACAGACAGGATGCAGAGCGTGAGCGCAAAGTCTGCCGTGATCTGGCGAAGTAGCTCTCGGGCTCTTGCCGCCGCCGTGTGCGCCTTCGCAGTGGCGATTCTGCCCTGTTTGCTTCCTGCGCATGACTCCGCGCACGCAGAGCAGGCGAAGCCGTCGAAGGACAACGTCAGCTGTGCAACCTGTCATAACGGTGTCACCAGCTCGTACAAGACCGCACCGATGCGTCACGGGATGGAGCCGCTGGGTGCGAATCCTGCGTTGAATGCCCATCCCGATCTGACCATTCAGCTCGGCGGTTATACCTATCGCGTGCAGACCAAAGGCGGTCAAAGCACCTACTCGGTATCCGACGGAGCGGACACCCTTACGCTTCCGATCCACTGGATATTCGGTCAGCATGCCCAGACGTGGGTACTCGAGAAGGACGGCCATTACTACGAGAGCCTTGTCAGCTACTTCCCGGGCGCCAATGGTCTCGCAATCACTCCCGGCGACCAGAAGATCACGCCCCACAATCTGATTGAGGCGATGGGCCGCCAGTTGCCTCTCTGGGAGACCCGCACCTGCTTCAACTGCCACGGCACCGGCGTCACGACCGGCGAAAAACTCGACCCCCACAGGATTACACCTGGCCTCAACTGCGAACGCTGCCATGCAGGAGCGCAGCAGCACATGGCCGACGCCGTGAACGACAACTTCAAAACGCTTCCGAAATCGCTCAAGCATCTCGACGCCGAACAGACTTCCGATTTCTGCGGACAGTGCCATCGCACCTGGGATTCCGTGATGCGCAACAAATGGCACGGCCCAGCATTCGTGCGCTTTCAACCGTATCGTCTCGAACTCAGCAAGTGCTTTATCGGGAGCGATCCGCGCATTAGCTGCCTTGCGTGTCACAACCCGCATCAGCCGGTGAATCATAATGCCGCGTACTACGATGCGAAGTGCCTCGCATGCCACGCGGAGACAAAAACCGCGTCGACAGCGCCAGTACCCGCCGTTAAGACCTGCCCTGTTGCCAAACAGAACTGTTCAAGCTGTCACATGCCAAAGGTTGAATTGCCCGGAGGCCACGCCAAGTTCACAGATCATTTCATTCGCGTGTCAAGGCCAGGCGAACCGTATCCTGAATGACCAGGGCACTCGGCTGTCTTCGATGGCCTTCTCAGTCCAAAGAAAAAGAGCGCGGCAGCAATGCCACCGCGCCCGGAGTGGAAACCATTTACTTGAGTTAGAAGATGAATTTGCCGCCGAACTGGAGTTCCCTCGAGTCCTGCGCGCCCGTGACAAAGCCGAAGTTCTGGTTCGCCACAGTGCGATTGAAGTTATTGAACTGCGTGTGATTAAACGTATTGAAGCTCTCCACGCGAAGTTCAAAGCGCGACCGTTCCGTCATCGCGAACGACTTGAACAGCGAGGTGGTGAAGTTGGTGCGGCCCGGTCCGACTACGATATCCCTTCCGGACTGACCGAATCCGAGGTTTGGACCGCCTAGCCACGACGCCGTGGGCGCCGAGAACCCGTCGGAAGCAACCCATTGGTATCCTGAGTTCTGTCCCACAGTAGCCTGCCCCTTGGTGTATTTCACCTTGCCGATGAAGTTGGCCCGGTTGGTATAGTTTCCGCCCAAGCCCACCGTGTCGGCATATCCGCCGCCCGGAGCATTGTTGCCGGCCCAGGGCATACCGGACTCGGTAATCTCCGTGCCGGAGATTTCCCAGCCACCAAGGATGGAGTGCACCAGGCCGGTCGAGCCCGCGAAGATCGGCAGCCGGTAGGTGTAGTTGATGTTCAGGATGTGACGGCGATCGAGGCTGCCGGATCCTCTGTCGTATTTCAGGTTCCAGGGATTGGTGCTCGTGTTCAGATCGACGCTACCAACCTGGTCGTCGATCTCGTGCGACCAGGTGTAGTCCACCTCGTAGCTGAGACCGTGCTTGTTTTGTTGACGCAAACCCACCTGCAGGCTGTTATAGCCGCCGGTAAGTATGTTCGAGATCTGGTTCATGCCGTTGAAGCCGGGATATGTTCGGGCATTCAGCGAGTCGACGGTCGACAGCGAGCCGTTTGCGGCGGCCTGCCTGGTCGCCATCGGCGTTGTCAGTGGGAAGGGGTTGATTGGGTAGTTGGTGTTCTGATGCCACGCAATGTTGCCTACATATTGCGACACCAGGACCAGAGAAGGCGCCAGCTCGCGCTGTACACCCAAGCTGTACTGCGCAACGGCCGGTGGGGGGTAACCCATGGCTTCACTGGTGGGACCCTGGGTGAACAGCGGTATGGTCGCAGCGCCGCCGCTCTGCCAGTTGAAGCTGGTGTTGGTTAGCTCGACGTTAGACGCCGATGGAGTGTTAACGAACGGAGCGCCGCCTGCGATGTTGTAAATGTCGTTGCCCTGCATGCGCTCGAAGAACGTTCCGAAGCCGCCGCGGAGCACGGTTTTTCCATCGCCCAGCAAGTCATACGAGAAGCCCACGCGAGGCTGGTATGTATTGAAATCGTTCCGGACGACGCCTCGCGGGATTCCGTTCTGTCCCGCGATCGCGATGCCATTCATGTAGTACTGGTGGCCGTTGATCGTCTGCAAACCAGGGCTGCCGGCGGCAAAAGAGCCGTTGGAGTTGAACATCGGCTTCAGAGCGGACTGATAGAGCGACGGAACGAAGTTGGAGATGGAGTTTGTGCGTTCCCATACGTGCGGCAGCGCGTCATAGCGAATACCGTATTGAACGCTCAACCGGTTGTTGAGGTGCCAATTGTCTGTGGCATATACCGAGATGGTGTTGTTCACGTAATGGAAAGTAGGATTGGTCTCCGCCTGGTTGAAGGCGGTCGCAAGGCCCAGCTCGAAGTCCAGGTAGGAGTCGCCCGTCAGCAGACCGGAAGGCTTGTGGTTGGTCGAATCCCATCCGTCGCCAAAGGTGTAGGTGCCTTCGGTCTGAGCGCCGTTGATCTGATTCTTCGTGTACCGGTTATAGCCGCCGCCGAACTTCAGCGAGTGCTTGCCTGTCGTCCACGAGAGGCTCGCGAGCTCGTTATAGTCCTCGGCTCCATTCTTCCACGGGTCGTTTCCAGGACCCCAGGTGGTGCCGAAGGTCGAGATTGAGAGATTGGGCAGCCGGTTCAGATCGTTGTTCTTCGCTGGGAAGTAGGACCCCGTGTTCCAGCCCGAAGGCTTGATGAAGGACCCGCCGCCCGCCGCAACCGGCGAAATTACAATCTTGTTGCCGTCGTAGTTGAACGCCGCTTCCAGTAGCATGTTCGGCGCCATGGTGCCTGTCAGCTTGATTACCGACATGTATGAAGGATTGACAAAGTTTGAGCCGACCGACGGATAGCTGTCGGAGCCCCACAGAATGGTCGCGTAGTTCTGACTCACTGCGTCGTGCACAAAGTGCCCGAACAGTTGCCATTTGTCGTTGATGTTGTGGTCAATACGGAACAGATCTTCACGCACAAACGTGGGCAGTTTACCCGCGGTGGGTGTGAAGGTGTCACCTGGGTTCGTGGCTGCGGGAACATTCTTCATGCCGTTGAAGATCAGGGCATTCGGATCCAGCAGGTCGCCCGGAATCATGTTGCCCGGGAAAGGCTGGCCCGGAGTGAGTTCCGGATGGATCGCGAGCAACTGGCCAATCCGCGAATTGGGACTGACTTGTGGCACAAACAGCTGGTTGCCCACACCTGCAGCGATCTGGTCCTTGTTATTGAACGCCGGCACCTTGTAGACGAAGCTCTGTGCCGTCGTGGGGTCGTTGCCCTGTGGAACGGTGTTGATGGGCGAAGAAGACTGGCCCTGAATGATCCTGCGCCACTCCTCGTTGTAGAAGAAGAAGGTCTTCTTCTTTCCCTCGTTGTAGACATGCGAAATGAACGCCGGTCCGCCCAGGTTGAAGCCAAATACGTTGTAACGCAGTTCCGAGATCTTCCTCTGCTGACCCTTGTTGTTGTCGAAATAGTTGTGCGCCTTGAATGCATCGTTGCGGTCAAACATCCACGCTTCACCGTGGAAGCCGCTGGTGCCGCTCTTGATCGACATCGAGACGGTGCCACCCGACGAGATGCCATAGTCAGCCGGGTAGTTGCTGGCCAGCACCTGGAACTCAGCCAGCGCATCCTGCGACGGCATGACGGACATTTTGCCGCCCGAACCGCGGTCGTATGATTCGCCGCCATCCAGCAGCCATACGTTGTGATGTTGGTTCAGACCGTTGAAGCTGATGGCGAAGTTCGATCCAACCGAAGTCGGTATGTTCGAATCGGGTAGGTTGCCACTGACCCCAAGACCCAGTGCAGCAAGCGCCACAACGTTGCGGCCATTAGTTGCGAGCTCAGTGATCTGCTGCTCGTTGATCAGGGTGCTCACCACGTTCGAGTCGCTCTGAACAGTGAGAGCATTCGCCTGCACAGTAACCGTTGTTGATTCCGCACCGACCGTCAGCTTTGGATCGACGCGGAAGGTTGCGGAGACGTTGACCACGATTCCATTCTGAATGAACGTCTGGAATCCCTTGGCCGCGACGGTCATGTTGTAGGTAGCGGCGTTCAAGCCCGCAATCTCATACAAGCCGGTGTCGCTGCTTATGGTCGTTTTAATTGCGCCAGTGGCTGGATCAGTTAGAGTGATCTTCGCCCCTCCGACAACTGCTCCCATCTGATCCGTAATAATGCCGGTGACGTTCGAGTTCGCCTGCGCAAATGCTGCCACGCACGCCAACGCGAACAGTAACGGCAACAGGATGAACCTGTAGCTCGTTCGACTACCTCTTACTTCCATCTGACTCTCCTATTCAGAAGCGGTACTTCCTGGTTAATGCAGCCTGGGAAGTGCCTCTTGCCTCCCGCTGCCGGGAAGCTCGGCTGAACCCCTGTTTTTCGAGTTGCCTTCCTTCAGGCCACAAGGCCTCTCTCTGTTGGCATCAGCCTGCGAGACTCATGCCTTTGACGGCTACTCGCACATGGGGACGGGAGCACTTCAGACATCCCAACCAGCCACCACGAACGTAGCTAGATCCAACTGCCAGGAGGCCCGAAGACAGCTCGTCCTAAAACGTTTCAGTAACCAGCAAATACGCTAACTCAGCGAATTACATTCCTGTATGTGATGAATGTCACCCCTACGCGCCTCTGGCAGATAGCGTTTACTCAACATGGAGGGTCTGCAGGGGATCCAGCCGGGAAGCCCGCAGCGCAGGTATAAGTGAAGCAGCGACGACGAAGACCAGCAGCAGTCCAGCCCCGATGATCGTCGCAGTATCCAGTGGATCAACGCGGAAGAGAAGCGACCGCACCAACCTCGTCGCGCAGACCGTTGCAATGATCCCAAGGACACAGCCGGCGAATCCGAGTTTGACGCTCCAAGCCAGCACCAACTACGCCACGCTTGCGCGGCGGGCGCCCAATACGAGGCGAATTGCCATCTCTTACGTTCGAAGTGCGACGACCGCCGCAATCACGCTGTAGCAACCCATCACTGCGAGCAAGACCGCGATGCAAGCGAACAGCGAGATCAGGATCGTGTCGAATTCCCGCGAAGCTTGTCCTCTTTCGACAGCGCGCTCCATCGACTCCAGGCGCGAGAGAGGCAGCAGCGGATCGATCGAGTGCACAGTCGCCCGCCGCGAGGCCACCATCTTCTCCGGCTCCAATCTGCCCGCATCACGATTGTGCCCGACACCGCCTCGGAATCAGGGTCGGGATCGGCAAACGAACCCGCCGAGGCGCGTGTCTGGCTGACCGGCTGGTAGAGCTGTGGCAGGGTCTCCTCGCCGGCGCTTCCCTGCTTCACGTCCGCGATTTCGCCAACTACACGAATCCAGGGCAGCGGCGACTCCGGCGCGCCAAGGTGCATCCGCTTTCCAAGCGGATCCTGCCCTGGCCACACCTGCTCCGCCAGTTTGCGATTCACAATCACAACGAGCGGCGAATACCCGATCGCGCAGCATATTGCAATCCTTGCAGCAACATGATGATGCCTTCACGACCTCCGGGAAGCAATGCTTCTAATCCCTAATCCCTGCCTTCGGGCAGCACCTCAATCCCGCTTATCGTCGCGTATCCCAACACGGGCACGAAGCTCAATACGAGGGTTCCCTGTGCGTTTGGCTCGAGGCCGGAAAACTTTCGAACAACCACATCTGTTTTTCCCGCCTCTTGTCCCAGATCGAAGTTCTCGAGCAGCGTCTTTCCGTTGCAAAACACATTGAAGACGTGCGACACATGCGCCGCATTCGCACCTTCCGGTGCAGGCTCACCCGGACTGCTGAGGCGTGCAGCGAAGTACAGAATCACTGCATATTTTCCGGGCGTCACCGGGATCGCATACGAAAAGTTCCCCCATCGCTCGCTCTCATAGAGCTCGGGATCGTCCGTTCCCGTCACTTCCTGCGCGTATGTGGCGAGCTGCCCACCTTCAAAGTAGTCATCCGGACTCCACCAGTGACTGTCATTCGAGTAATAAGGAGATGACCGCGCCAATATCCGTATTGGCCGGATTCTTCCCTTAATCCCCGGCAGAATCTCGATCGCCGACAACAACGCCTGCTTCCCGTCCTCTCCGATGAACTCTAGATGCAGCTTTCCATCCTGCGCCGGGCTGATGCCTGCGAACACCTTCACATCCACCAGGCGACTCGCGCCGGCATCCCCGATCACATCGAAATGGTCAAGCAGTGTCTGGCCATTGGCACGAACGGTCATCACCCGGCTGCCTTCTCCCCCGGTTCCGGTGGCGTCCGGCCCAAACATCGTCTCCGCAAAATGCAGTCGAAGTTCGTGAACTCCATTTTTAAGCGGAATGTCGTAGCGGAACTGGCCTTGCCTGCTCGTGCGATAGAATCCGGGGTCCAGAGTCCGTCCGAAATGAAGCACTGAGTTCTTCACCGCCGTTCCGCCGCTGAAGCCGGCATCCGCGCTCCACAGCTTACCGGCGTGATCGACAAGACTACGTGTAGCTCCCGCCAGGATCCTGACCTCTTCTCCTCCCGGAGGGCCAACACTTGCATCGCCAATCGCCGGCTGCACTTGCTGAGGTCCAGCCTCAGTGGCGGTCTTCTGCTCCATGTTGCGAGACAACACGGCGTATCCGATCCAGCCTCCGATCAGGATGACCATTCCGCCAGCAACCAGCCACCACCGCTGCCGCACCCAGTTTCCAAGTCCGGCAGGTTGAGTTGAAATCTCAATTACTTTACCCGGCACATTGTCCGGTACTTTGTTCGCCAAGTCGCGTTCGACTGCCTGGGCCTCGAATCGGGGCACGTACTGCCCAACCGGTATCGTGATCCGCAGGGAATGCGATGCACCCTCGCCTGCGTAGTACTCAGCAAGCCGCTTACGCAGCCGGTTCGCCTCGACGCGCACAATTGAATCGGAATCCTGGTCGAACGACGCGCCCCGGTCGAAGACCTCCAGCGCGATCGAATATTCCTTGATCTGGTTGGCTTCGCCCGCAAAGAGCTTTTCGCACAGATAGTTGAGCAAACGCGCGAGCTTTGGGGCGCGCACGAATTCCGGTGAAGCGAGCACGGCTCTCAGTTCCGCCCGCTGCACTTCCATATCGACCGATTCTGCGTTTGCCGCCGTCATCGTTCTGACGCTCTCACCCGCGGGCATCCACCTATATATTCGCGGTTCGCACCCATCTTAGTTCCTCTTTTTGTTATCAGGCGGACTTAACCGTGTAGGTAGCGGGCTCAATCAGGGATGTAACGGCACTTAACCTCCCCCCCACAAACGTGTCGCGCGATCTAACCCCCATTCTTTCAGGAAACGGAAACCCTGTGCCCTCAACGATATGCATCAACACAAACGGATGTAACTGCTTCGGCAACCCTCCGGTAGCAGGAATAGCGTTGTTGCCCGCCGCCGAGTGTCCTTTACTTGAAATCGACGTTGAGCAGATCGCGTGCGGATCGGAAAAACCGGATCGAGCGAAATGCTCCTCGTGGAAAGAAGGTAAGAACATGCGAAGACTCATGACACTTCTTGCAGCCACGAGCCTGGCAGTCTGTGCGGCCCCGTATTCCAGAGCGGATTCCTCACTTGATGTGCCCAGGCCTGATGCACTGCAGGTCTCAAAGTCGGCTGAGTTGAGGGGCGACCTCGAGCGGATACACAACAACTACTTCCTGGCGATCTCTTATTACAACCAGGCGCTTCGGGCCGATCCGAAGAATCCGGAGATACTGAACAAGCTCGGCATCTCCGAACTGAAGATCGGTGACCGCAGCCCCGCCCGCAAGCATTTCAAGCTGGCGTTGAAATACGATCCGCGAAATATCTCGGCCCTTAATAACCTTGGCGCCGTCGCATACCTCGACAAAAAGTACAAGGACTCCGTCAAGTATCTGAAGCAGGCGCTGGAACTGAATGAATCGAGCGCACCGGCACACCTCAATCTGGCTGAAGCCTGGCTGGGGTTGAACGAAGTCGATCGCGCCATGACAGAGTATGCCCGGGCACTCGAGCTGGATGCCGACATCCTTACTGAGAGTGAATCTGGGGTTTCAGCGCGTGTCAGCACCCCTGAACAGCGCGCCCGCGTCAACTTCCTGATTGCAAAGGCCTACGCGAAGCGCGGCAACATCGATGGCGCTCTGGAGTATTTGAAGCGCGCCAAAGACGGGAGATTCCCCGAGATGGGCCGCGTTTACAAAGACCAGGAGTTCGCGGTGCTCTGGACAGACCCACGCCTGGAAAAGATCGTAAAGCGTTGAAACAGTTTGCGGTCCTTCCGCGCCTCACGCCTCACAGGGCCATCTCTGTGAGGCGCTCTTTTTTCTTCCTGTGGCCCCATCGGGCGTCGCTGTGCTTTACCACAGCAAGACGCCAACGTCTTCCCTGAAAATCTTTCTGGCAGCCGAAATTTTTAAGGCGCGGCGTCCGGTCATCTCGTGACGGGTTTCTATGCCCTCAACGCCGAAATCGTGAGATGAGATAGAAGATTACCGATAGAACGACGCTGATCAGGATCGAAGTTCCCAGCGGAAAGAAGAAAGAGACATTCTTGCCACGGTACGAGATGTCTCCAGGCAGCCTGCCAAGCGGCAAGCCGATGCGCCCAGCCAGCAGCACTACCGCTCCAACGATAACGAGCAGGATTCCAAGCCCGAGAATCAGTTTTCCAAGTTCAACCATGGGGCTTTGAAACACCCCCGCCTGCACGACTAGGATACAGTGATCGACGACTGGCATCCAGGCGTCCCCCCGAAGGAGGTCGATGCGAACCCTCACGATGATCGTCGGCATTTTGTGCGTTGTGGTGGTTCTGCTCGATGCCTTCCAGACCGTCATTCTGCCGCGCCGTGCCGCCGGGCGCCTGCGGCTGACGCGCATCTTCTACATCGCCACCTGGGTACCCTGGCGATTCATTGCGGTCAGGATGCACCATCCGCGCAAGCGAGAAACCGCTCTCAGTTTTTACGGTCCACTCTCCCTGATCTTCCTCCTCGTTGTCTGGGCGTGTGGAATGGTCGTTGGCTTTTCCTTGATTTATTACTCCCTTGGAACCCCGTTCAACGACCCGTCTCGGCAACCCGCTGCATATCTCACCGATCTCTATGTAAGCGGCACCAACTTTTTCACCCTCGGTCTGGGCGATGTAACACCGCACACCAATGCCGCGCGCGCGCTGTCCACGCTTCAGGCCGGCACCGGCTTCGGGTTCCTTGCCGTAGTGATGGGTTATTTTCCGGTTCTCTATGGGGCGTTTTCACGGCGCGAGGTCAGTATCTCCCTGCTCGACGCCCGGGCAGGATCTCCGCCTACAGCCGCTGAATTGATGCGTCGCCACTCGTTCAGTGGAGCCGAGCACGAACTCTCCGGTCTGCTATCGGAGTGGGAACGCTGGTCGGCTGAGTTGCTGGAAAGCCACATCTCGTACACCCTGCTGTGCTATTTCCGTTCCCAGCACACGAACCAGAGCTGGATCGGCGCCCTGACTTCCATTCTGGACACGTCAGCACTGCTCATCGCCGGGGTCCGCGGGCACGAAGCGCGGCAGGCGCAGCTCACGTTTGCCATGGCCCGTCATGCCCTCGTCGATCTTGCGCAGGTCTTCTCCCTCCGACCCATTAAGAACATGCCTGACCGGCTGCCGCCGGAGCGTTATGAGCAGCTCTATCAGATGCTCTGCAAGAGTGGCGTAAGCGTCTGCCGCGACGGCGAATCCTACGAGAGACTTCGTAACCTACGCGCGCTCTACGAGGGCTATGCGAGCGCTCTCAGCGAACATCTGTGTATGTCGCTGCCGCCCTGGATGGCCGAGCAGCCCCACAAGGACAACTGGCTTGCGGTCGCAAAGGTACGAAACCAGGCTGAGGCGGCTAATCCGGGATTGAATGAGCCAAACAACATCGTAGAGGTGATCGATCGCCACCACGAGTTCTAGGTCACGGCAACACAAAACTGCCCTAAGACACACGGCCGCATCCGAGCTGAATATCTGATAGGGCTTACCATTCCATTAACACCGCTAATTCGATAGCCTGTAAGTGCAGGCAGGAGCACGACTACAAAAGATGAAGCACTCCGGTTTGAACCACGAGGCCTCCTCCGTCCAAATTCCCCCCACGACAAACAAGCATTTGATCCGCTGGGTGGAAAAAATGGCTGAGCTTTGCCGGCCCGATTCAATCCATTGGGTCGACGGCTCGCAGGCCGAGTACGACTTTCTGTGCGACCGGCTCGTTGCAGCCGGAACCTTCGTACGGCTGAATCAGAAGAAGTGGCCCGGATGCTTCTACGCCCGCTCTGCCCCGAACGATGTGGCGCGTGTCGAGGATCGCACCTTCATCTGCTCGCTCTCGCGCGACGCCGCCGGTCCCACCAACAACTGGGAAGATCCCTATGTCATGCGGCGGCGCCTGAAGCAGCTCTTCAAAGGCTGCATGCAGGGCCGGGTCATGTATGTACTTCCTTTCAGCATGGGCCCCGTCGGATCGCCGATGTCGGGCATCGGCGTACAGTTGACGGACTCGCCATACGTCGTTGTGAACATGCGGATCATGGCACGCATCGGCGCACCGGTCTTCGCGGAGATCGACAAGGACGTGAAGCGCGTCGTCCCCTGCATGCACACCGTCGGGATGCCGCTGAAGCCCGGACAGCAGGATGTGTCATGGCCCTGCAACGACACCAAGTACATTGTTCACTTCCCGGAAACGCGCGAGATCTGGTCCTACGGTTCCGGCTATGGCGGCAATGCGCTGCTCAGCAAAAAGTGCTTTGCGCTTCGCATCGCTTCCAACATTGCGCGTGACGAAGGCTGGATGGCGGAGCACATGCTCATCCTTGGCGTCGAAAGCCCCAAAGGCGAAAAGACCTACGTCGCTGCGGCATTCCCCTCCGCTTGCGGTAAGACGAATTTCGCAATGCTCATCCCCCCCAAGTCGATGCCGGGCTGGAAGGTATGGACGGTAGGCGACGACATCGCCTGGATTAGACCTGACGCGAACGGCCAGTTGCGCGCCATTAATCCCGAGGCCGGCTTCTTCGGGGTCGCCCCCGGCACCAGCGCAAAGACCAATCCGGCCGCCATTGCCACACTCTCGCGCAACACCATCTTCACCAATGTCGCCCTTACACCCGATGGCGGCGTCTGGTGGGAGGGCATGACGGACAAGCCCCCTGCAGAATGCCTCGACTGGCGCGGAGAACGCTGGAATCCTGCCATCGGCAAGAAGAACGGCACCACCGCCGCGCATCCCAACGGGCGATTCACCGCGCCTGCCTCCCAGTGTCCGACCATGGACCCCGACTGGGAATCTCCCGATGGCGTGCCCCTCAGCGCCATCATCTTCGGTGGACGCCGCTCCCACACGCTTCCGCTCGTCTACCAGGCTTTCAATTGGTCGAGCGGCGTTTACATCGGCGCCACCATGGGCTCTGAGACCACCGCGGCTGCAACCGGTGCAGTGGGCAAGGTGCGCCGTGATCCCATGGCCATGTTGCCCTTCTGTGGATATCACATGGGCGACTATTTCCGTCACTGGATCAAGATGCAGCGCGGCCTAGACGCCACTCCGCGAATCTTTCATGTCAACTGGTTTCGAAAAGACGGGAACGGCAAATTCCTCTGGCCCGGCTACAGCGAAAACATGCGCGTACTGCGCTGGATCGTAGAGCGCGCACAGGGCCACGGCCGTGGCCGCGAGACTCCCATCGGCTGGGTGCCTCGTTATGAACATATCGACTGGACTGGACTCGATTTCTCCCGCGAAGACTTCGATGAGCTGATGGAAGTCGACCGTGCCGCGTGGCGCAAGGAAGTCATCGCACACGAAGAACTCTTCATCGAACTCCACGACCACCTGCCGCCTGAGATGATCTACGAGCGTGAATTGCTCATCTGCAAGCTCTGATCGCTTCACTACCGCGTCTCATTTCGTGCACTAAGTTGTGGAAAATGCAGCCGGAAATCACTAGTCTTGTAATAGGGGATTAACACGGCAGGAATTCAGCTATCATAAGAAGTTCAAGCACTATCCCCGCGTGCAGGACCTGCCACGACGGGTCCGACCAGAATAGCCCAGGCGCTTCCAGTTTTTGCGAGCGCCATGCTGATTGTGTCTTTGCCGCTCCTGACAATTTGAAGGCGCAGAACGACCTTATTCATTAGGGAAGGTACCAATGCAGACATTGCATCATCGTCATCGCTTACCGAGCCCCCAGGGTCTTTATCACCCGCAGAATGAGCACGATGCCTGCGGAATGGGCCTGGTAGCCAGCATTCGCGGCGAAAAGAGCCACGACATTATCCGCAAGGGCATTGAGGTCCTCATCAATCTCACCCATCGCGGAGCGGCGGGCTGCGATCCCGAGACGGGCGATGGCGCCGGCATTCTGATTCAAATTCCGCACGTCTTCTTCGCGCACGAGTGCGGTGAACTCGGCATTCAACTGCCCGGTCCCGGCGCCTACGGCGTGGCGATGGTGTTTCTTCCCGTCGACAAGCACAGCCGCCTGCAATGCGAAGGTGTCTTCGAGCGCATCGCAGCCGAGGAGGGTCTGAAGGTTCTTGGCTGGCGCGACACTCCCGTCAACGGCGACGCCATCGGTCGTGAGGCCCGTGCCTCGCAACCCTACATTGAGCAGTTCTTCGCTGCTGCACCAGATGGCATGAACGAGGATGATTTCGAGCGCCTACTTTACATCGTCCGCCGTCGGACTGAAAACGAGATGGCTGTTTCGGACATCGAGGGCAAAGACGACTTCTACATTCCATCCTTCTCCTGTCGCACGATCATCTACAAGGGCCTCATGCTGGCTCCGCAGATCGAGAAGTTCTACTTCGAACTGGCCAACCCGCTCGTCACCAGCGCACTCTGCCTCGTCCACCAGCGTTTCTCGACGAACACTTTTCCGAGTTGGAAGCTCGCGCACCCTTACCGCTATATCGCGCACAATGGCGAAATCAACACCGTTCGCGGCAACGTCAGCTGGATGAATGCGCGGCAGTCCGTTCTCGACAGCCCGCAGTTCGGGGACAAGATCAAGGATCTGTTTCCGGTCATCGTTCCGGGTGGCAGCGACTCAGCCTCGCTCGATAACGCCGTCGAATTCATGTTTCAGTCGGGCCGTTCGCTGCCGCACGTCATGGCCATGCTCATCCCCGAGGCCTGGGCCGGCAATCCGGACATGGACGAGGACAAGCGCTCCTTTTACGAGTACCACGCCTCATTGATGGAACCGTGGGACGGTCCCGCTGCGATTGCATTCACTGACGGTCGCGTGGTCGGCGCCACCCTCGATCGCAACGGACTGCGGCCCGGCCGCTACATCGTCACAAAGGACGATCTCGTCGTTCTCGCGTCGGAGACCGGCGTGCTCGATGTTCCCGCTGAAGAGATTCGCAAAAAGGGTCGCCTGCAGCCGGGACGTATGTTCCTCGTCGATACGGTGGAGAAGCGCATCATCTCCGATGGCGAGATTAAGAAGAGCCTCGCCGCGCGCCAGCCCTATTCCGATTGGCTCAAAGAGCAGCAGGTCTCGCTCGACGCCCTGCCCGAGCCTTCTCGGGTCATCGCATCGAATCCCGAGACGCTCCTTCGCCGTCAGCGCGCTTATGGATACAGCGAAGAAGATCTGCGCATTCTGCTTGCGCCCATGGGCGCGCGCGGCGAAGAACCTGTCGGGTCGATGGGCACAGATACGCCTCTGGCCTGCCTCTCGGACCGCCCCCAGCCGCTCTTCAACTACTTCAAACAGCTCTTCGCTCAGGTGACCAATCCGCCGATCGACCCCATCCGCGAAGAACTCGTCATGTCGCTCATCAGCTATATCGGGACGGAGCGCAACATTCTCGACGAGAAGCCGGAAAACTGCCATACGCTCAGGCTTCCCCATCCGATCCTGTCCAACCGCGACTTGGAGAAGCTGCGTCGTGTCTCCTCCGGCGATCTGCTGGCCACCACGTTGCCGGCCCTGTTCCGCGCGGCCGATGGCGAGGCCGGCCTTCGCAATGCCCTCGAGGAGCTCAGCGCTCGTGCCTCGCACGCCGTCGCCTCGGGATACACGCTGCTCATCATCTCCGATCGCGGCGTTGACTCCACCTATGCGCCGATCCCGAGCCTTCTGGCCATGGCCGCGGTGCATAACCGCCTTGTGCAGGAGAAGACCCGTACGCAGGTCGCACTCATCATCGAGAGCGGCGAGCCGCGCGAAGTGATGCACTTCGCCCTCCTGATTGGTTACGGCGCCAGCGCCATCAATCCTTACCTCGCGATCGAGACGCTGCACGACCTCAAGCGCCGAGGTCTGTTGCCGCACAGTGTCTCGGCGGCCCACGCCGAAAAGAACTTCATCAAGGCCATCAACAAGGCCCTCTTGAAGACCTTCTCGAAGATGGGCATAAGCACGCTGCAAAGTTATCGCGGCGCACAGGTCTTCGAGGCTGTCGGCCTCAACCAACATCTGGTCGAGACCTACTTCCCCGGTACGGCCTCGCGCATCGAGGGCATCGGGCTCGACGTGCTTGCGCGCGAAGCCCAGATGAAGCATGCCTACGCATTCCAGCCGCTCACCGAATCCGAAACCGAGCTGGTTGTCGGCGGCCACTATCAATACCGTGAGGGCGGCGAGTACCACCTCCTGAATCCGCAAACGATCAGCAAGCTTCAACACGCGGTTCGCGCGAACAACGCGACAACCTTCCAGGAATACACAGACCTGCTCGACGAGCAGAATCGGAATCTCTGCACACTACGCGGTTTGCTCCAGCTCGAATACAGCGACGCGCCCGTACCCATCGAAGAGGTAGAACCTGCCAAGGAGATCGTTAAGCGCTTTACGACCGGCGCCATGAGCTTCGGTTCCATCAGCAAGGAAGCGCACGAGACGCTCGCGATCGCCATGAATCGTCTTGGCGGCATGTCGAACACGGGCGAGGGCGGCGAAGATGAGGAGCGTTTCAAGCGTGATCCGAACGGAGACTCTCGCCGCAGCGCCGTAAAGCAGGTCGCGAGCGGCCGCTTTGGCGTTACCACCAACTACCTCGTCAACGCGGACGAACTGCAGATCAAGATGGCGCAGGGTGCAAAGCCCGGTGAAGGCGGCCAGTTGCCAGGCCACAAGGTCGACGAAGTCATTGCCAAGACTCGTCACTCGATCCCCGGCGTCGGACTCATTTCGCCGCCGCCGCACCACGACATCTACTCCATCGAAGATCTCGCCCAGCTGATCTATGACCTTAAGAACGTCAATCCGCAGGCCCGCATCGCCGTAAAGCTCGTCTCAGAGGTCGGCGTCGGCACCGTCGCCGCGGGCGTTTCGAAGGCGCATGCCGATGTCGTGCTTATCTCCGGCGACAACGGTGGAACCGGCGCTTCGCCGCTTAGCTCTATCAAGCACGCGGGGCTCCCCTGGGAACTCGGTCTCGCTGAAACGCAACAGGTGCTGCTGCTCAACGATCTCCGCGGGCGTATCCGCGTGCAGACCGACGGCAAGCTGCAGACCGGCCGCGATATCGTCATAGCCGCTCTGCTCGGCGCTGAAGAATTCGGTTTCGCCACCACGCCGCTCATTACCATGGGCTGCATCATGATGCGCAAATGCCATCTGAACACCTGTTCGGTCGGCATTGCTACGCAGGATCCGGTTCTGCGCGCCCGCTTCACCGGCCAGCCGGAGCACGTGGTAAATTTCTTCTTTTTCATCGCCGAACAGGTGCGTCAGCACATGGCAAAGCTCGGCTTCCGCACCTTGGACGAGATGATCGGACGCGTCGACAAGATCGATGCCTCCATCGCCGACGCACACTGGAAGGCCAAGGGTATCGACCTGTCGTCGATCCTTTACGCGCCCACTGTCCCCTCACGCGTGGCTCGCCGCAAGGTCCAACCACAGGATCACGGCCTCGACCAGGCACTCGATCACAAGTTGATTGCCAAGGCTGCTCCCGCTCTCGAATCGAAGGCTCCCGTGACCGGAAGCTTCGCCATTCGCAATGTGCATCGCACCGTGGGCGGTATGCTGGGCGGCGAGATCGCGCGTCGCTATGGCTCGGCAGGCCTGCCCGACGGCACGATCCAGTTCAAGTTCGAAGGCTCCGCGGGCCAGAGTTTCGGAGCGTTTGTGCCAACAGGCGTCACGCTCGAACTCGAAGGTGATGCCAACGACTATCTCGGCAAGGGCCTCTCCGGCGGGCGAATCATCGCCTACCCGCCAAAGGCGTCCTTCTTCCTGCCGGAAGAAAGCATCCTCGTCGGCAATGTCGTGCTCTACGGCGCAACGAGCGGCGAGGTCTTTCTCAACGGCATCGCCGGCGAACGTTTTGCAGTTCGCAACTCCGGTGCAACGGCCGTTGTGGAAGGCGTGGGCGACCACGGCTGCGAATACATGACCAACGGCACCGTCGTCGTGCTTGGCACTACGGGACGCAATTTCGCCGCAGGCATGAGCGGCGGTCGCGCCTTCGTCTTCGACGACCAGGGCGACTTTTCTTCGCGCCGTTGCAACAAGGCCAGCGTCGATCTCGAGCCACTGGTTACCGATGCCGATGTCGCTGAGGTTCGCGCGCTGCTCGAGCGCCACCGCGACTGCACCGGCAGCCCGCGCGCGGCATGGATCCTCGAGCACTGGGCTGATGCGCAGGCGAAGTTCATCAAGGTCTTCCCGCACGAGTTCAAGCGAGTGCTCGGCATCGAGCGCGTCGATACCGTCTACTCACCGCCAATCAATAATGCGCCTCAGGTCGAGGCAGCCGCCGAGGTGCAGCATGGGTAAAACTACTGGGTTTCTGGAAATCGAACGCGAGCAACCCATCCGTCGCAATGTCGAGGAGCGCGTCAAGGACTGGTTTGAAATCTACCAGCCGTTTCCAGAGGAGAAGCAGCGCGAACAGAGCGCGCGCTGCATGGATTGCGGCGTCCCTTTCTGCCATACCGGTTGCCCGGTGAACAACCTCATCCCCGACTGGAACGATCTCGCCTACAATGGCCGCTGGCAGAGCGCGATCCGGCGCCTGCACGCAACAAACAACTTTCCAGAATTCACCGGCCGCATCTGCCCCGCTCCTTGCGAAGCTGCCTGTGTCCTCGGCATCAATCAGCCTGCGGTTTCCATCAAGCTCATTGAACGCAGCATCGTCGAGCGCGCGTGGGACGAGGGCTGGATTCACCCCGAACCGCCCGAGAACAACACAGGCAAGCGCGTAGCCGTTGTCGGCAGCGGTCCCGCCGGGCTCGCCGCTGCACAGCAACTTCGCCGCGCCGGTCATTCCGTGACCGTCTACGAGAAGAACGACCGCATCGGCGGATTGCTGCGCTACGGCATCCCTAACTTCAAGCTCGAAAAGCACGTCCTCGACCGCCGTCTCGATCAGATGCGCGCCGAAGGTGTCACCTTCCTTACAGATGCGCACGTCGGCGACAATATCCCGGTCGAGACGCTGACCAGCCACTACGATGCCATTCTTCTCGCCGGCGGAGCCGAGCAGCCGCGCGATCTCAAGATCCAAGGCCGCGAACTCAAGGGCATCCACTTCGCCATGGAGTTCCTGCCGCAGCAGAACCGTCGCAATGAAGGCGACCTCGTCGACCCAGCCGTTTCGATCACCGCGACGGGCAAACGCGTACTCATCATCGGGGGTGGTGACACCGGCGCCGATTGCCTCGGCACCAGCCACCGCCAGGGCGCAAAGAGCGTACATCAGATCGAGATCATGCCCAAGCCGCCTGAGACGCGCGCAGGGTCCACACCCTGGCCGCTCTGGCCGCTGCAGCTGCGGACAGAAAGCGCCCACGAAGAGGGCGGAATTCGTGACTGGGCCATCAACAGCCTGAAATTCACTGGCGATGAGAACGGCAATGTGAAGCAGGTTCACGCTGTCCGCGTTGGCCCTCCGCCGAAGTTTGAGCCACTTGCCGGAAGCGAGTTCACCCTCGATGTCGACCTCGTACTTCTGGCAATGGGCTTCCTGGGTCCAGTAAAGGGCGGAATGATCGAGCAGTTCGGCCTCGCTCTTGACCAGCGCGGCAATGTGCAGACAAACGGTGATTACATGACCTCGGTCGAGGGCGTATTCGCGGCCGGTGATATGCGCCGGGGCCAGTCTCTCGTGGTCTGGGCGATCTCCGAGGGCCGCAAGGCCGCTGCCGCTGTCGATCACTATTTGGCAACCAAGCAGCTCGCTGCTCCGTCACTCAGGCACGCGCGAGTGTAGTCCTTACGCGGCTCAGGCGCGGGAAAGGGCGTGCTAGCGCCCTTTCCCGTGATCTCTGCGGTACCTCCAAATCCCGTAGCCGGTGCCTACAATAAGCAGCGCAACATAAGCAGTCAGAATCGGCACAGCCCATTCGCTTAGACTCCTCTGCCATATGACCACTACCGCTCGGCCGTATCGATAGCCGAGCCATGCCACGGCTCCATATCGGACCGCGCGCCCTGCGCAATAAGCGATCAAAAAACGGTTGCGAGAAAGTCCAAGAGCGCCGGCCGCAAGCAGGAAGGGCGTTAGTGGAATCGGCGGAGGAAGAATTGCAGCCAGACCTACCGACAGCATCCCCTTGTGCCTCACCCATCCATGAATGCTGCGTACGAATCGGCCCTTCCCCAGTTTTGTGAGTGCTGCTTCTCCACCTCTCTTCCCGGCAGCCCAGGCCAGATAACCACCTATCGCAGAACCTGCAAAAGCCGAAGCCGCGAGGATGATCGGCGATGAAGCGGACCTCGCTCGGAAGGCGGTAAGAAGCAGCAAGATCAGGTCAGTGCTTCCGGGCACCGGAATCGGAATGACCGAAGAGTCAACGACTGCCAGCCCAAAGAGCCCAACTGGGCCGAGGTTCATCAGCCAGCGCGCAAACGGCGATGAGGATCGTGCGGCTGACGGCGGCGCTTTGGATGAGGAAGCCAGCATCGCGCTCAACAACGCGGATGTGACGCCCGGCAACTGGGCTCTTCTAAGACTCAATCCTTTGCATGACGATGGGCACACTCGCGCGCACCCTCTCGGTCCTCCAACTCAAATGCTGCGTTCACGAGTGCGATGTGCGAAAACGCCTGCGGAAAGTTCCCCAGCATTCGACGCGTCTTGACGTCGTATTCCTCTGAGAGCAGACCGAGATCGTTCCGCAGCGACAGCAGGTGCTCAAACAGCCTTATGGCATCGTCTTTACGTCCCACCGCTTTCAGGCTGCTGACCATCCAGAAACTGCAAGCGAGAAACACGCCCTCTCCCGGTGGAAGCCCGTCGCGCGCCCTGGCAGTGTTGTATCGAAGAACCAGGCCGTCCGGCATTAACTCGCGTTCAATGGCTTCGACCGTCCCCTTAACCCGTGGGTCGCTCCCAGGCAAAAATCCCACGAGTGGAATCTGCAGCAGCGAGGCATCCAGCTCGTCTCCCCCGTAGACCTGCACAAAGCTGTTCTTCTTCGCGCTGAATCCTTTTTCGAAGATGTCTTGCCGGATCGCGTCTCTTGTCTTCTTCCATTCCTCGACCGGAGCGGCGTAATTCAGTTGCTCCGCCAGCAGAACGGCGCGGTCGAATGCGACCCATGACATCAGCTTCGAATAGGTAAACTGCTGTGGACCGCCGCGCACCTCCCATATCCCCTCATCCGGCTCGCGCCAGATCTTCTCCAGGTGATCGAGCAACAGAACCAATATGCGAAAGTCCTGCTCCGTGTGGCGTCCCATCTTGTGCTGCGCATGATAAAAGCAATCAAGCATCTCTCCGTAGATATCAAGCTGAACCTGCCTCGATGCCGCATTGCCTATGCGCACCGGAGTTGAGCCCTCGTATCCCGGCAACCAATCCGCGGTCCACTCCGGCAGTTGCCGTTCTCCGGCGAGCCCATACATGATCTGTACCTGGTCAGGGCTGCCGGCAAGCGCGCGCAGCAGCCAGTCCTGCCAAGCCGCCGCTTCGTCGAAGTAGCACGCATTGGCGAGCGCCAGCAACGTAAATGTCGTATCGCGCAGCCAGCAGTATCGATAATCCCAGTTCCGCACCCCACCGATGCATTCAGGCAGCGACGTTGTCACCGCTGCCACCAAACCTCCGGTTGGCATGTAGGTCATCGCTTTCAAGGTAATCAGCGATCGTTCGACAGCTTCGCGATACTCTCCCTCGTATTGCAGATGACTTGTCCACTCCTGCCAGAAAGCCTCCGTGTCTTTGAGCGCTTGTTCGGCATCGATCTCGGCGGGATCCTCCTGGTGTGAAAACCCATATGTCAGCGTGAACCAGACCCGCCTTCCCTTCGTAATCGGAAACTCCCCAACCGTTTTGAGGTCTTCTCCGTGAGTCGGCACGGAGGAGCGCAGAATCGCCAGATTCGGACCTGCTATCGCACGAACTCCATTCTCGATGCCCGTAACCCATGGAACAGTGCGGCCATAATCGAAACGCAGACAGAGCTCCATTCGAACCTGCGCCGTACCGCGAATACCTTCTACGATGCGCACAACGTCAGGGTTCTTACCGCGCACGGGCATGAAATCGATAAGGCGTATCGCCCACTCCGCGGTCGCAAATTCGGTCTCAAGAATCAGCGTATGTTCGCGGTACTTTCTCGTCGTCTTCCAATTTCCTTCGACTGGCGCGACTCTCCAGTAGCCGTTATCGTCCGAACCGAGCAGCTTGGCAAAGCATGCTTCCGAAGAAAATGCCGGCCAGCAGAGCCAGTCAATGGAGCCCGCATCGTCTACGAGCGCGCCAGTCTGGCAATCGCCGATCACCCCGTAATCTTCGATCCTCGCTGCCATGGCCTGCTTATTGCTCCCGGTAATTCCGCATCAGGCCGCCGTCGACCACGAACGTAGAGCCGGTCACATAGGCGGCATCGTCCGACGCCAGAAATGCAACCAGCGCGGCAACATCCGCCGGCGTGCCGAGTCTGCCCAGCGGGATATTTGCCATGAGCGCATTCAACTTCGGCTTGTCCTCAAGAAGCGATTTGTTGATCGGCGTTGCAATCGCTCCTGGCGCGACGTTGTTCACGGTAATGCCGAGCGGCCCCAGTTCCACCGCAAGATCGCGCGTCAGCATCCGCAGACCGCCCTTGCTGCAACAGTACGAAGCGAATCCCGGGAAGGCCATGTCCTCATGAACCGAGCTTATGTTGATGATCCGCCCCGGCTTCTTCGCATCGCGCAAGCGCTGAACAAAAGCCTGCGTCAGGAAGAACGGCCCGCGCAGATTCACCGCCATCACCTTGTCATAGTCGGCTTCCGGTGTGTCCCAGAAGTCCGACTTCTTCTCCATCCCGGCATTGTTCACAAGGATGTCCGCGGAACCGAACCGATTCCATGCGGTATCCACCAGACACTTGGCGTCGTCGACCCGGGTCACATCTGCCCTCACGATCTTGCCTTCGCCACCGCATTTTTCAATGGCCGCTTCCGTTGCCGCCGCCCCCTCAGGATTGCCGGCATAATCCACGATCACCTTGGCGCCTTCACAACCGAGTCTCTCGGCAATCCCTTGTCCGATCCCGCTGCTGGCTCCCGTTACGACGGCCACCTTCCCTTGAAATCGCTGCATAGCACTCTCCATGGAAGTTTTGATTCACTCAGATCGAAAGAATCCATACAGCAATACCGCGAGAACTACCGTACTGACGACGACGTACAACCTGTCGCGCTCGATCGCAAAGGCAATCAGCGCAAACACCACCCTTGCCACTGGTGTCGCGATGAGCAGCAACACGGCAACCTGAATGGTGGCTGTGGGGTCGCCGGTGGCAACCCGGTGTAGAACACTGTTGAAATGGCCAAAAGTCTGGGGTTCTCGAGTGAACACCCTGTAATCAGGTTTCTGCGAACGATGAGCCATTAGATAGAAGACGCCGCCGGCAAGCATCACAAATGAGGCCAACAGAACGCCAAACTGCAGGAGCCGTCCCATGATCGCTTCCATCCGGCGGTCATCGAAATGATCCTGATTTCCTGTTGCTGTTTTCTCGTCTAGAACCATTTCGCCACCCCGTTGATGATCATCTCCACGCCAAGCGCCAGAATAACGACCGTGAATATGGTGCGCAGTACGGCGACATGGGCGCGGGCAAGATAGCGTGCGCCCAGGAGTGACCCCGCGAGCACACCGAGCATCACGGGAAACGCCAGCCCCGGAGCAATCAGTCCACGATGCAGATAAATACCTGCGCTTGCGGTCGCCGTTACGCCGATCATGAAGTTGCTCGTGGTGGTCGAGACCTTGAAAGGAATTTTCATGATCCGGTCCATGGCCAGCACCTTCACCGCACCCGAACCGATGCCGAGCAGTCCCGAGAGTGCTCCCGCTATGAACATCACGCCGAATCCGCCCGAAATGTTCTCCACCTCATACTTGTGGCGCGTTCCATCCAGTCCGGGGTAGTCGCCGGACAGACCAAGCTTGCTTGACCAGGGACTTCCCTTCTGCAACTGCTGCTCTGGAAGGCGCGACTGTTGCCACGATAAGAATGCAGAGTAGATCAGCACCACGCCGAAGATGATCGCCAGCATCTGCGTGTGGACCACAGTCGCCAGATAGGCCCCGACAACAGCGCCCACAGTTGTGGCAACTTCCAAAAACATCCCTATCCGGACGTTCGAGTAGCCCTCGCGCACATACGCAGCGGCCGCACCCGACGAGGTCGCAATCACCGAAATCAGCGACACGCCGATTGCATAGCGAATGTCCACGTGAAAGCCCAATGTCAACAGCGGAACCAACACCATTCCGCCGCCGAGGCCGGTGAGCGCGCCAAGCAGACCCGCCAGCAGCGAACCGGCAAAAAGAAGTCCGGAGAAGATGAGCAATGTCATGATCGGAAACCTGCTTGAACGAAATAGGTTGTGGCGCTAAGGCTTGCCGCGAAAGAGGTAGAACAACTCGATGAGCAGAATCAGCACTACTGCAAATTCGAGGAAGAATGCCCGGCTCTGGTTGAATTGGTCCACCATGTAGTTGTAAAGATCATCAGCCGTCTTTACCTTCCGCGACACCAGCTCCTTGTAATCCGGAACTCCTACCTTTGCAGCGGCCAGCTTATACAGCCGCGCCGCGAACATATCGCTCAGAAACTTAATCGCGTTATCCGCTCGCTCGGTCAACTCCGAGACATCCAGCAGTGTCGTGTGCAGGTTCCGCGCGGATTTCGCCAGGCGCCATCGCGCCAGGAATCCGGTCTTCTGCTCCAGCAATGCATACGCCCGATCCAGAATCTCGGTCAGCAGTTCATCGTAGTGCCGAAACTCAAGCAACTGCGAATTTGCGTATTCGAGGAGTTGGATCGCCATCTCTGCTCCGGACGTGCTGTCGTACAGAAATGCCGCGTTCCATCCGATCACAGCCACGTCATTTGCGTAATAGGAAATCTGCGAGTGCAGAACTTCGTTGCACTCTCCCGCAGAAAGGCGCTGCCGATCACCCCTGACCACCTGGGCTATTTCGAATCCATGGTCTCGAATCAGCTCATTCGCCGAAGGTGCTCCCGGCGCCTCGCTTACGTGAAAGATGAAGTAGTCTTCGACGAGCCATTTTGAATAGGGACGAACCATTGCTTCGGTAGATTGCGCCAGCCGGTTTTTCACCACCGGCTCGGCCCGCGAGGCGAAGTCAATATCCCAGACCCACCGACTGGCCAGATGCACCAGGTTATCCCAATCGCCCTTGAAAGGAAGGTGGAAGACAACACTCACGACGCCGTAGTCGTAGTACTTGATCTCGCCACCGAGCCTTTCGCCACTCTCCAGTTGCAACGGCTCAATCGGCTCGACCACCGGTGGACGCTCATATCGCACATACGCCGGCGCCGCGTGCTTCATCCTCGGCTGCTGTTGGACCGTTCGCTCCTTCGCAGTCTGCAAGCGGTCCAGACGCAGTTCTTCGCACACGTCAAATTGAATCAGCACCAGGACGGAGCCGGTCAGCGCAGTGGATACCGAAGTTGGAGACGCGCTCGTCACCTACAAGCGCATGGTAAAGCATGTGCCCTCACTTGACTTCATTAAGCTGGACGCACGCGCTCTCTGGCAAGGGCTTACACTAGTCGAATCTGGAAGGCGCTCCCACAGGTCGCATAATCATGGCAAGATCAAGCCGTCGGCACGACCCGGCAAAAACGCTGCCTGCCAAAACGTTAGAAGACCAGCTCGCTCGCTACCGCCAAATGCGGGACTTCAACGTTACCGCCGAGCCACGCGGCGGCAAGGCAGCCATCGAGGCCGCAACACAGGCCGCCGCACTACCGTTCGTCATTCAGAAGCATGACGCTTCGCACCTCCATTACGACTTTCGCCTCGCCTGGAACGGCGTCCTGAAAAGCTGGGCCGTTGCCAAGGGCCCCAGCGATCTGCCCGCCGACAAGCGTCTCGCTGTGCAGGTGGAGGACCACCCCATCGAATACGGAAATTTCGAAGGCACCATTCCCAAGGGCCAGTATGGCGGCGGCACCGTCATGCTCTGGGACTTCGGTGAATGGGAGCCGCTCGTCGATGTCGATCGCGGCCTTGCTGACGGGCAGCTCAAGTTCAACCTCACAGGGCAGAAGCTTCACGGCCGCTGGGCGCTCGTTCGCATGAACACGCGCGACGCTCGCCCGGGCAAACCCAACTGGCTGCTCATCAAGGACCGCGACGAATACGCCCGGCAAGCGGACGAGCCCTCCATCACAGATCGCGAGCCCGACAGCGCCGTCACAAAACGCACGATCGAGCAAATTGCCAAAGACAATGACCGCGTTTGGAACAGCGATCGTAAACGGGAGCAGTCGCAGCCAACAATGGCGCCGCGGACTCATAACAAGAAAGCAGCTCCAAAGAAACCCTCTTTCGGCGTGCTCCTCAAGTCCGTCCCGGAAGAGGAGTTCCCTGGTTTCATCAGCCCGCAACTCGCCAAGGCCTCCACCAGCCCCCCAACGAGTGACGACTGGGTTCACGAGCTGAAACTCGACGGCTACAGAATCCAGATCCTGATTCGGCCCCCGACACGCTCTCGGCAAAAAAACGTCTCGCTTTTTACCCGCAAGGGCCTCGATTGGACGCATCGGATGCCCGAGCTCGCGCGCGCAGCCGCGCACCTTCCCCTTGAAAGCGCGATACTCGATGGCGAAGTGGTTGTTATCGACGAGAAGGGCGCGACCAGCTTTGCCGACCTTCAGATCGCGTTCCAGGAGGGCGCAAAAGTTCATCTCACTTACTTTGCCTTCGACCTGCTCCACCTCGACGGCCACAATCTGCGCGGCCTCCCGCTCCTGCAGCGCAAAGAGTTACTTGCAAAACTCCTCGCCGGCCTCGATGAGGACTCACCCCTCCATTTGAGTGAGCATTTCGAAGCGAACGGAAAGAAAGTCTTCGACCATGCTTGCGCTCTCGGTGCGGAAGGCATCGTCTCCAAGCTTGCATCCGCCCCCTACTCTTCAACGCGGGGCAGCTCATGGCTCAAAGCGAAGTGCTTTCAGGAACAGGAATTCGTCATTGGAGGATTCACCGATCCGTCGTCCGGCCAACCAGGCATTGGAGCCCTGCTTGTCGGCTACTACGATGAGGGCAAGCTTCGCTACGCTGGCCGATCCGGGACGGGTTTCACGCAGAAGACGCAACAGACTTTGCGCGAGCAACTCGACAAGCTTGTCCAATCCAGGACGCCTTTCGCAGACCTGCCAAAGGGCATCTCCCGCGGCGCTCATTGGGTCAAGCCCGAGCTTGTTGCTCAAATCACTTTCGCCAACTGGACCCGCGACGACATTCTGCGCCAAGCCGCATTCAAGGGCCTACGCGAAGACAAGCCGGCCAGGGAAGTCGTTCGCGAAAAAGCCGACCCCCCCCATTCGTCAACCGAAGCCAAGGCCGAGGTGGCAAAATCCATGTCGGAATCAAAACCTCCGCGTCGTGCCGCGAGCAAGTCTGCATCCGGAACCGACCTGCCCATCACGCACCCCGAGAAGATCCTCGATGTCGAATCCGGCATGACGAAGCTGATGCTGGCGAATTATCTCCTCGCCGTGGCGGATCATATGCTGCCGCACATCGCCGACCGGCCGCTCAGCATCGTTCGATGCCCCGAAGGCACCGCCAAGCCCTGCTTTTTCCAAAAGCATGTCGGTAAGGGACTTCCCTCCGGCATCCGTAGCGTTCCGGTGCGCGATAAGAAGACCAACGTCGTCGAGCAATACGTCACGCTCAACACGGTTGAAGGCCTTGTCGGCCTCGCACAAATGGGTGTGCTCGAGATCCATCCATGGGGATCGAAAAACGACTCGCTCGAAAAGCCCGACCGGATCGTCTTCGACATGGATCCCGACGAGGCTATCGACTGGAAAACTCTGGCGGCAACCGCACAGGAGTTCCGGTCTCTCCTCGAAGACCTCAGCCTCGAAAGCTATCTCAAAACGACCGGCGGCAAAGGGCTTCACGTCGTGGTCCCCATCCTGCCGGATGACGAATGGCTCACCATCAAGGAATTCGCCCACAACATCGTGCTTTCGATGGAGCGCAAGAACCCCAGCCTCTATGTCACCAAAATGACCAAGGCTCTGCGCAAGAACCGCATCTATCTCGACTATCTGCGCAACGACCGCGGCTCCACGGCCATCGCCCCCTACTCATCGCGTGCACGCTTCGGCATACCCGTTGCGCTCCCTCTCGAGTGGAAGGAGCTCAATGCCAGAGCCAGGCCTGTTTTTCATGTAACGGATTTCGATTCCTGGAAGAAACGGCTCGCAGGGGACCCCTGGGCCGACATGGGTAGGGTCAAACAACGTCTCAACCCCAAGTCACTCCGCGACACAGAACGTTAGCCATGCAATTTCCGGCCCCTGCGAACCGACGGATCATCGTTTACGCAACAAACCGGTTTAATCGAATTAGGCGGACAAGCGCCTTATTTGACTTAAGGCGGAAAAGCGCCTAAAGTTGATTTAGGCGAAAAAGCGCCTTATGCCACGTTCGGAGGAAAGACATGGAAACCCTTGCTCGCACTCCGCTTCAACTCGGAAACTCCATTCGTGAGGCGCGGCGAAAACTGGGTTTGTCCCAAGAACAACTCGCCGCAAAAGTTGGCGTACGCCAGAAAACGGTTTCGGATATCGAAAGTGCTGGCGCAGGACGACTCGACACACTGCTGCGGGCACTCAGCGCACTAGACCTCGAACTCGTAGTCCGTCAGCGAACCAAAAGTTCTGCAAACGACATTGAGGCTATCTTCTAATGCCGCGCGCGCGTTACGAGCCCCTCAATGTTTATCTCAACAGCCGCTTAGTCGGCCAGCTTCGTCGCGATATTTCTGGAGCCATATCTTTCCAGTACGATCGATCGTGGTTGGAATGGGAATTCGTCTTGCCAGTCTCACTCTCACTTCCCCTTCGAGTGCAGACATACAGCGGCGCCCCAGTCATGGCAGTCTTTGACAACCTGCTTCCCGATAATGATGATCTCCGGCGTCTGATCGCCGCGCGCACGCACGCAGAAGGAACCGATGCATATAGCCTTTTGGGAGCGATCGGACACGATTGCGTCGGCGCTCTCCAGTTTCTGCCTCAGAGCATCGAACCTGGGCCTGCGGGCGCTGTCGAAGGAGATCCTATCAGTCACGACGAAATCGCCTTGATCATCGAAAACCTCGCCACTGCGCCTCTTGGCATCTCAGAAGATGAGAGTTTCAGAATCTCGATCGCCGGTGCTCAAGAGAAGACCGCGTTTTTATACCGGGATGAAAAGTGGTGCAAGCCACGTGGCACAACCGCAACAACTCACATTTTCAAGCCGTCCATCGGTAAGCTTCCAAACGGGGTCGACCTCACAAGCAGTGTTGAAAATGAGTATTTCTGCCTGAAGGCAGTTGCAGCGCTTGGAATTGAGGCGGCTCAGCCGCAAATGATGACTTTCGGGAACAGAACCGTACTAGTCGTGGAACGATTCGACCGAAGATGGACCGCCGATGAAAGACTCCTTAGGTTGCCCCAAGAAGATTGCTGCCAAGCGCTTTCCATTTCTCCAACCCGCAAATACCAGTCACATGGTGGCCCAGGCATTGTGCAGATACTTCAGCTGCTTCGTGGCAGCGACGATCCGCTTGCCGATCAGCGTGCCTTTCTAAAGGCAAACATCATCATTTGGCTCATGGGAGCGACAGACGGACACGCGAAAAACTTCAGCGTGTTCCTCCGGCCGGGTGGCCGCTTCCGCTTAACGCCGCTGTACGATGTGATCTCGGCTCAACCAAGCGTCGATTCGAAACAGATCCCTTGGAGAAACTTTAGTCTGGCGATGTCCTTCGGAACCAAACCCCACTACAAAATGAAACAAATCGCTCCGCGTCATTTCCTCCAGACCGCAATCAGCGCCGGCATTGCAAAAGATGTCGTGCCCTCGATTATCGGAGAACTATGCAGCGATCTAATGGCGGCACTTGATCGCGTGAACGCAGACCTTCCAGTTAGCTTTCCCAGCAAGATTGCCGATTCAATTTCGGACGGAATCAAACGGCGGCTGCAAATTTTGGAAACCGACAGCCGAGAAGAACCTGCTAGAGTGTCAGCCTAATTCTTCTACAGTGCACTAGTCGTACACCGGTTCGCTGGAACCGGCCAGGAGCGCGGAGGCGCGCTCGAGCATCAGATTCGGATGCACGGGCTTCGCGAGCACCTCGAACTGGTGCCCCTTTCTTCCTGCCTCTTCCAGCAAAACCGTCGTGTTGGAATGCCCTGAAAACAGAAGCACATGGCAGCAAGGATGATTCGCCTTGATCACGATCGCAAGATCGATCCCGTTCATCTCCGGTAGCATGACGTCCAGGATTGCCAGATCTGGTCGCCACTCTGAGATTACTTCGATCGCATGTTCGGCAGAGTAGGCAACGCGCGCGTCATACCGCTGTGATCTGAAAATCAACGCCAGAGTGTCGCTGATGGCGGCCTCATCATCGACGATCAGAATCTTCCGGCTAAACCTCTGGATCGCCATATTCGTCACATTGATCAATTCAGATGCGCGGGACACCTCTTCATGGTTGGACGGACTCGAAGCAATGAAGCCAGAATTATGTGACGATGCTCCGCGGTCAAGCTTCGTGTCCGTCAGGCTGCCCTTTCCTCGGTCCGCGACCTCGCCTGTCTCCCAGGCTGCAAAATCATTTGGAGCGCCCCGGTTCCCCATGGAGAGTACGATGCTCCGAAAAGCCTGCTAGTATACCTCGAACGGCGATCGGCCCCCGATTTCATTAAGGCAATTGCACTTGTGAAATACGCCAAGTGACTCGAAAAAAGGGACCTGATGCTCGATCCTGAAGCGATAACCCGGGAATGGCCCGATCGAATCCGGCGCCTGTCTAGGCGTCTATCCCTCTCTCAGGGAGCTATGGCAGACCCTTTTGGCTCCAAGTTGGACACCCCCGCGATCTCCCGGATGCTCCGCTATTCCGCCGGAGTCCAGATGCTGTTCGGCCTCGCTACCGCGTACATCTCCTTGCCGATCTGGGTAAATAATCCGCGGGGCTCGCCTTTGGAGCTGCCTCCTGGCGGATAGGTGGCGTACAGATCGAAGTGCGTTCGATCCGGAATGTACGTGAAGTGCGCATCCGCATTCAGGGCACGCAGCACCGCATCCATCTTGTGCGCCGCTCCATCCAGATAGAACGTATCGGCCGTTCCCACAAACACGTGAATCTTGCCGCGCAGATCGGTTCCGTGCTGTGGCCACGTGCTTTGCACGATATGAGCAAGATCGTAATGATCGTGCCAGTAAGCAATCACTGCAGGATCCACATTGCCCGTCTTGCGATCGAACATCGGCAATGGGCGCCCATCGGCTGCGCGCGGCGAGAATACCCACTCAAACGACGCGATCTGACCTCCGTAAGGCCCCAGCACCACCTCGTTGTGCGCGAATTCCTCAAATGTGGCGACTACCTTGCCGTGATCCCGAATGATCGGATATGGCGTTCCATCCGGTCGCTTGTACACATTTGCATGCGGAGCGTACAAGTCGATGCCCGTGAAATCATGGAAATCGCTCGGGTCAGGTGATGTGGACCAGGTTCCGCCAAACACCTTGGGATAATCGATCTGCAACTGCAACGTTGCCCACCCGCCTGAAGAGTGTCCCTGCAGGAATCGCCCGCTGGGCCGCCCATCCATTCGGTACTTCTTCTCGAGAAACGGAATGTATTCCGTTGTCAGCGCTGTTCCCCACGGCCCGTTGTTCACCGAGTCGTCAAACTCGTGTGTCCCCGTCGGGCACGACTCGTCGAGCATCACCCAGATCATGGGCGGCACCTTGTTCTTCGTCATCAGATCGAGAATGATGGCGCCGGAAGATCTCGCCCCGTTCAGGTCGCCGCCGAAACCGTGCGTCCAGTAAACCGTCGGATATCGATCCTTCGGATGCTCGTCATATCCCGGCGGTGTAATCACCCAGGCACGCACATGCGTCGGCTGGCCCGAGAATGCTGTCAGAGCCGGGCTCACGAAATCCTCGAGATGAGCGCTCTTCTCAAATCCGGGGGGAACGGGCCGGATCGAGCGCTCCGGCACAACCTGGTTGAGCGTGAACTCAGGTTCCGGGCCCTGCCCTGGCGTATACGAGACAAGTGAGACTACGTCGCTGACTAGATCGCCGGGCTCGCGACCACCGTAGTTGTAGTTGTGGTGAACATCCAGAACAGCCTGTGCGTCATAGTCGCCCGCCTTCAGCGAAGAGAACCCAGACGGAAAGGCGACATCATCCGTATCAACATCCACCGTCGAACCCGCGCTTAGATTCGTTACCTCTTTCGCCGCAACATAAACCTCACTTGGCTTGAACGGATTCTCGTCTACGGCTTTCAATCCCGTCCCCGCGGTCAGGAAGACCAGGAGTCGCCCCGATACAGGCATCGTTAACTGTGGACCGACAGTCACGCGAAAGAAGATATGTTGCCGCTGTTGCGCCAGAGCAGCGCACGAACACAGAAAAATCGCAACCGCCGGGGAAAGCCTTCGTGAGATTTGCATAATTCCTGAATTGTATGAGCAGCCAATCGCATTCAGCAATCGACTCGATGCTTCGGTAGTGGGTCGGTATGAATCTGTTTTGAAGGGGCACGGCTTTCAGCCGTGCCGAAGTGTTCGCAAAGAATTGCCTGGGCATTAGCCCCTGAGGGATGCAGGTTCCAAACTGACCCACCACGGACGCTTCGGCGGCCAGCTGCAGAGTTGTGTCACTGCGGTTTCCAGGTCATGTCGATACGCACCGGGATCTCGTTCTTGATCGGCACAGTGAGAAACGACGGGCGATCAATCTTGAAGTCCGAACACGTCGCAGGGACACTCCCTGTAATATGTACCTCTTTTCCCTGTTGTAACCGTTGAAACTGCAGATGACTGTAGTGCGCGGTCTGCCCGGCGAATTGCACTTCGAGATCGGCGTCGATGGTGGATGCAGTCGTCTCCGCTGCGGGAAAGAGCGTTCGCACAACGACCATTGGAAACTGCGCGCCTCGCGTTGCCTCCAGCATATGCAGATCGCGATTCGTGTCTCCCGAGTCAAACGACTTCACCGGAGCCGCAATCAGAAAATTGCACTGCCCTGCGTGACAGACTCCCCTGCCTTTCGCCGCATGGCTTGTCCCATCCACCTCGTGCATCGGATGCGACATGTGATACGTCAGCGTCGACTGCTCGAGAACCCACTGCGTATCCGTTTGTCCCAATGCCGCGCTCGCCATGAGCGGCGCCGCAACCAGAAGGCCGATCACCGATGCAAGCTTCATTTATGCTCCCAGAACTTCACGTGAATAGGCCACGACACTGCCACAATGGATGTCCCGTAAGCAATTGCCGTTATGTAGGCAACCGTCCCGTGTTGTGCGGCAATGCCATGTGCCTTCTCGCCTGAGGTCTCCTGGTGGTAGGCCATGTAGCCAAGCACCGGGGTAAGGATCATTCCCGGCCCGTGAACCCACGCAAGCGCCTCGTGCCATTTGATCCCGCCGTGCTTGGGATTGTTGGGGATGCTCGGCGCGAAAATTGCATACCCTGCCGACGTGAAGTAAAGCGCCGTTGTCAGCCCGCCAAGCGCTGCGTGAACATCCAGATTCGTTTGCGTCGGCTCTGTGATTGTCTGTCCGTTCTTGCCCTTCGCCTTCGCCATTGGACCGGTAATCACTGCAGCCACCATCGGAATCGTCGTAATGAGTCCCAGGCGTTGATGGATCTTCAGCATTTCGGTTCGCTTCTGCAGCCTTGCCTGAAGCTGAGCATTCGCCTGTGTTTGCTGTGGCGTGAAGCCGAGATCGGAAAGCGACGGGGAACTTGGACTGCCTGGTGCGTTTTGTTGCTGCCCCGCGGGACCGGGCGCCCCCGGCACGCCCTTGGCAGCCGGACTCACCGTCAGGTCCGTGGTTTGCGAGGCCGCGAGCGTCACTTGAATTGGCTGAGCCTGCTGGTCTCCTGCGGCAGCTGATACTTCGTAGTCCCCTGCCGCCAGATCGGGGATCGAGTACATGCCGTCGGAATTCGTTTGCGCCGTAAATGTCTTGCCGGACGCGATGCTCTTCGCAGATACCGTGGCGCCGGGCACAGCATGAGCAGCCGAATCGCTGACCTTGCCCGAGAGAGTGTAAGTCTGGCCGAGTGCAGGAACAACGAGGCAGCAAAAAAGTATCAGGCGCACTGCTGCCGCAACCAACGCTCCCCTGTAGATCGACATTCGCTTCTCCTGACCGGGGACAGGCGAGTCTATCTCGCGCTCAAACAAAGAGAGAATGCCACACCAAACGCGCAGATTGGAAGGTTCTAAGCCCAATCAGGACATGAAGTTTTCGTCATCTTTCCTGTGCGAAAAACCCTCTGCTATGTGACTTTCGAGAGGGCCCTCTCCTATTTGGCAGTTGGAAGAGTCGGCCGGTTTCGTACACTGTCACAAGCACCCATCCGCAAGGGAGGAACTCATGAAGTGCTTTCGGCTACTGGCCGTTTCGGCTCTCGCTGTTCTTTGTCTCTCTGCCTCTCCAAATAAGGCGGCTGCGCAGATCACTGTCAACATTGGGGTAGCGCCCGTTTGCCCCTACGGCTACTTCAGCTACGCGCCGTACCAGTGCGCGCCCTTCGGCTACTATGGCCCGCAATGGTTTGTCGGCGGTGTGTTCATCGGCGCCGGGCAATGGTTCCACGGCCCAGAGGGCTTTCACGGCTACATCAATCACGACTACGATCCACGTTTCGGCTACCGCGGACCGTTCCCCGGACGCGGCGAGCATGCCGACTGGGGTCGTCATCGTGGCTGGGAAAACCACTTCCGCGGCAACGAGTATCATGACGAGGCCCGTCACGATAACGGCAACCACTATGGCCAATACAAGGACCATGACGACCACGGCAACGGCAAGGGCCACGGGCACGGTCATGACGACGACAAGCATGACAACGGCCATGGCCACGATCGCGACTAACCTTTACTCGGCCTGAGCCGACTACTCGGCCTGAGCCGACATTATGATGGCCCCACGAGCACGCCCGGGTGGGGCCATTGCAGTTCCGCCCGAATCGGATCGTATGGCAATTATCGGCTCGTAGCGATCATCTGCGCCGCGTGCTGAAGGCTTGTCTCCGTCACCTTTGCGCCGGAAAGCATCCGCGCCACTTCGTGTGTCCGAGCGCGGTCGTCGAGCAGCCGGATATTCATCTTCGTCCGGCCATGGTCTTCCTTCTTCTCGACAACGAAGTGCTGATCCGCAAATGCGGCGATCTGCGGCAGATGCGTCACGCACAGCACCTGCTGCGCCCGTCCCAGGGCCTTCAGCTTCTGCCCAACCGCATCGGCAGCGCGCCCGCCGATGCCGATATCGATCTCGTCAAACACCAGCGTACGCGGTGTCGGCAGTTTCTTTCTTGTTTTGGACGCGGCTTCTTCGACCGCAACCTTTAGCGCCAGCATCACGCGCGACATCTCGCCGCCCGATGCGATCTCGTGCAGCGGTTTCAGCGGCTCTCCCGCATTCGTCGCGATGCGGTACTCCACCTCGTCCCAGCCGGGCGCGGCCCACGCCGATTCCTGCTCGCTGCTCGTAACCGAAATCTCAAATCTGACCTTCATCGCCAGCGAATTGATCTGCATCTCGGCCAGCCTGGCCAGCTTCGCAGCCGCATCTTTGCGTTGCGCCGATAGTGCCGTCGCGGCATGCCTGTACGCCTCCGCAGCCTTGCCTAACGCAGCGCGCAGCACCTTCAGCGTCTCGTCGCGATCCTCAACCTCTGCAAGCTTGCGCGCCACTGCCTCGCCCAGCGCAATCACCTCGGCTACCGTCTTGCCGTACTTGCGCTTCAGCCGATCGAGCAGCGCCAGCCGATCCTCAATCTCTGCCAGCCGCTCCGGCGATGCATCGATGCGCTCCGCATAATCGCGCAGAGTCGCGCTCACGTCCCCGACGATCGCCCTCACCGATGCAATCTGCTGCGCCGCTTCACCGAACTTCTCGTCGTACCGCGCCAGCTCATCCAGATTCTTGCCGGCCGCACGCAGCGCGGTCTCGGCCGACGCTCCGCTCTCGTACAGCTGATCAAATGCTCCCATGGCCGCGCCATACAGCTTCTCCGCATTCGCCAGCACGCGCTTCTCAGTCTCGAGAGCCTCGTCTTCGCCCGCAACCAGGTTTGCAGCCACGATCTCCTTCGATTGGTAGCTCCACAGGTCGACCATGCGCAGCCGGTCCTGCTCGTTTGTCAGTAACTCATCCAGCTTCGACTGTGCAGTGCGCCACGCCTCGTACGCGCTCGCAACTTCATCTATCGAAATCGCTGCAAATCGATCGAGCAGGATTCGCTGCTGCGTCTGATCGAAGCTGGCCAGCGTCTCGGACTGCGCATGCACCAGCGCAAGTTCGGGCGCAAGCTGCCGTAACACCGCAACCGTCGCCTGCTGATTGTTGACGAAAACGCGCCCCTTACCGCTGGAGAGAATCTCCCGCCGCAGGATGATCTCGTTGCCTTCGACATCGATTCCGTTTTCTTCGAGGATCGCCTCGGCAGCCGGTGTCGACTCAAACACGCACGCAACCACGGCCTTCTCGGCCCCGTGCCGGACGATATCTGTCGAGGCTTTACCGCCCATCAGCAGCGCCAACGCATCGACAAGAATGGACTTGCCCGCGCCGGTCTCGCCCGTGAGCAGGTTCAGTCCTGGACCAAAAACGGCAATGGCGTGATCGATAACAGCGTAGTTTTCGGCGCGTAATTCAACGAGCATGAGAGGGTGAATCCGAGCGCAGCATAGCATGAATGGCTCAGGTTACGGCGAACGTGCCTAAAGTACGCTGGATCAATGGCACCAGAACGATAACTTGGATCGCGGGAACGCGTCTGATACCGTTGATCTATTGAGGTGAATACCGATTTTTACATCTATCCTTCTCCTCGCCTTACAGACTGATGCTGGCGCACCCGCTCCAACCGGCGCTGTAGCGCAAGGCACCGGCGCGCTGATGGAGATGATGGGCAATATTGGAGCTGTCGCACTCGGCGTCCTGCTCTTGCTGCTCATCTTCAGCCTTTACTCGTGGACCATCATCCTCGGCAAAATCTCGACTTTCGGCAAGGTCACGCGAGAGAGCCGCAACTTCATCAATGCCTTCCGCCGCGCCACTCGCCTTCAGGAAGTTGCCGCCTTTGCCGACAACTACAAGTCCAGCCCGCTGGCACAGGTTTACGTCGACGTCTACGAGACATACAAGCGCCAGACTGGCGGCTCCGGCCCGCCGCGCAAGCTTGCGCCGTTGGAGCGCTCCGCCCAGACCGCGGCCAGCGAGGCCGTAACCGCGCTCGAACGCCGGCTCAGCTGGCTCGCCACCATCGCCGCCACCAGCCCGTTCATCGGTCTCTTCGGCACTGTCATGGGTGTGGTCGACGCATTTCATGGCCTTGGCACCGCCGGCGCCGCAACGCTGCGTGCTGTTGCCCCCGGCATCTCTGAGGCGCTTATCACCACCGCCGCCGGCCTGTTTGTAGCAGTTCCAGCGGTTATCGCTTACAACCAGTTCGCCGCGCGTATCCGCGTCTTCGCATCGGCAACCGACGACTTCTGCCGGGAACTGTTGAACTCGCTCGAAGAGATTCCGGTGCGCAACTCCGCGCCGCCGCGCGACGAGCCTCAAGAGGTTGGCCGTGGCTTTCACGACTAACAACGGCAGAACGCAATCCTCCCTCGCGGATATCAACATCACGCCGTTGGTCGACGTGGTGCTGGTACTGCTGGTGATCTTTATGATCACTGCGCCCGTGCTGCAATCCGGCATCGAGGTCGCTATTCCGAAGACACGCACTGTCAAGGAGATCACCGAGCAGCGCCTCGTGGTCACGATCGACCGTGATCAGCAGGTCTTCCTCGGCGACAAGCCGGTCAACGTACACGATCTCGGCCGGCAGCTGCACAGTGCCAGCGGCGCTTCAAGCAAGCAGGTGATTTATCTCCGCGCTGATGAACGTGTACCCTTCGGCGCTTTCGCCAGCGTGATGGACGCGGTGAAGCAAGCCGGTGTTACCAATATCTCGATCGTGACGCGCCCGATCGAAGAGAAGGGCAAGTAATGGGCCCGAACGGTGAGCTGTTTTGAAAGAGCACGACTTCACGGGCTGCAGAAAGCTCGCGGTTTTGAAAGGGCACGATTTTAGTCGTGCCGCAAATGCCCCGATGATGATGGGGGCTTTAGCCCCTGAACAACGAGAACGATGAGCAGCAACTTCTTCCAAGGCGGCGATCATCTCCAGCAGGAGCTGGCTCCCGAGCCGTTTGCAAGACCGGCCGCGGGCGCGGTGTTGCTGCATTGCGGCGTTGTGATTGCCATCGTTCTCTACGGCATCATCGGCGGTTACTTCCATCGCAATCTATGGGGTGGCGCAGGACCAGGCGGCGCGATTCAGGTCAACATCACGAGCGCGATCCCCCTGCCCTCGGATCACCCGCCGAACCAAAATGTTCTCGCCACGGAGAAGCCCAGCGAAGCCCCTGCGCCTCCTGAGCCAAAACCCAAAACGGCCGAGGACGAAACCGCAATCCCCATCCAGGGCAAGCCGAAAAAACCGCAGCAGCAGGAGATCAAGCGCACTCCGCAACGCCAGCCCGAGCAAGTTCCCCAGAACCGCGCTCAATACGGCGAGCAGGCCGGCAGCAACCTTCCACGCACCGCCGCGCAGGGTGCAGCCAACGGCCCTACGTCCGTTACCGACGCGAACTTCGGTAGCCTCTTCGGCTGGTACGTCGACAATATCAACAGGAAGATGGAGGCAAACGGCTATCGCTCCCTCGCCGACCCGCGCACGCCCAAGGGAGCCAAGGCATACATCTCCTTCATGATTGCCCGAGACGGCTCGGTGAGCCAGGTGCGTCTTGATCGCTCCAGCGGCAGCACCACATGGGACAGCACCTGCATGCGCGCAGCGCAGCGCGTTGACACCTTTGGTCCATTGCCTGGCCAGTACCGCGGGAATAACCTGATGGTTTCGTACTACTGTGAATACTAGAACCGCCACTCCATCCAGGAAGGGTTTAGCGTTCTCATGAAACTCACGTTGCGATTTGGTTTCTCCATCTTGCTTCTCGTTGCGTCTTTGACCTCCCTTCCCGCCCACGCACAGGACTGGGTGCACACCGGATCAAATCTCGGCAATGCGCGCATTCGCCTCGCCGCATCCGACTTTAAGCTCGTAGGCGCCGATCCGCAGACTCCCGCGCTGAAGGCCACCTTCGATTCAACGCTCTTCAATGACCTTCAGAACGCCGGCATCTTCGACATGGTCTCGAAGAGCTTCAATCCCCAGGGCACGCCCGGCTCCCCGCAGGAGATCAATCTCTCCCAATGGTCCACTGACCCCGCCAACGCCGCCATGGTCGCCTTCGGTGCGCTCTCCGCGACAAACGGCCGCCTTGTGGTCTATGGCTGGCTCCACGACACCCGCAACACCGCCAACCCGCAGGTGCTCGGCAAGCAATATAACGAGGCCGCCAGCGAAGACATGGCCCGCACCATTGCGCACCGCTTTGCAGACGAAATCATCTACCGTCTCGGCGGCGGCATCAACGGCATCGCCGAAACCAAGATCTACTTCATCAGCTCTCGCACAGGCTCGAAGGAAATCTGGGTGATGGACTACGACGGCCAGAATCAGCATGCCATCACGCATCTGGGTACCATCTCTCTTTCGCCGCGCATCTCGCCTGACAACTCGCGCATTGCCTTTGCCTCTCTCAACAAGCAGGGCTGGGCCATTCGCGTGTGGTCGCTTGAGCTTGGCCGTTTTGTCAGCTTCCCAGCTGGCACTGTCGGCGGCAGCAACACCAGCCCGGCCTGGTCTTCGGACGGCGGCAAGATCGCGTTCTCGTCCTCGCGTTCGGGAGATCCGGAGATCTGGATCACCGATGCGGCCGGCGGAACTGCCCACAAAATCACTTCGTTCCGCGGTCCCGACGTGGCTCCCACATGGAATCCGCGGACCAATTCCCAGCTTGCCTGGGTCAGCGGCCGCACCGGCCTGCCGCAGATCTACACCATGGACCAGGACGGCGCCAGCGTCGAACGGCTGACCGACGGGGGCTACGCGGTCTCGCCGACATGGGCGCCCAACGGCCAGTGGATCACATTTGCCTGGAACCGCAAGTATGGCCCCGGCGCGCCCGGCGGGCAGGACATCTACCTGATGGACATCTCCAGCCGTCCGTTGAAGTGGCTTCAGCTCACCCACGAATCCGGCAGCAACGACTTCCCTTCGTTTTCGCCGGACAACCGTCACATCGTCTTCGAGCGCACAATCGGCGGCAAATCGCAGATCTGGTCGATGCTCGTCGACGGCACACAGCAGAAGCAGCTCACCACTACAGGCAACAACTTCATGCCCAACTGGAGTTGGAAGTAGAAATAGTTGTTGGTGCGCCGCTGTCATCCTGAGCGGAGCCTCCGCTGGTATATAAAGGTGAGTGATTTCCAAAACATATTTATCAATGGCTTGCCGCGCACTCCTCCCTTTTTTTGTTGCCTTCCTTTCGGCAGTACAACTCCCCGCGCAGTCACCGGGCCTCCACCTCAACAAGAAAGAGTACCTCGAAGCTCCCGGCATCAACGTCATGGCCTTCCAGGACATCTATCCTGACGGCCACCAGGGCGGCGTCTCCATCATCCAGAACGGTGTTCGCGTCGCGACCAACGGCGACGTGCGCCTTGACCCCGCGCCTGGCCAGTGGCAGCCCATGCCGATCCAGAACGCGCGCGTCGTCGACGCAGCAACAAACACCATCACCACGACTCTTTCCTACCCCGACCCCACAAAGAATCGCACCGGCTTTAACCCCATCAACTACCCCGATCTCAATTTCACATATAAGGTTCGCGTGCACGGCGAAGGCGACTCCCTCCGCATCACCGTCGATCTCGACAAACCCATTCCCGCCGCCTTTATCGGCAGGGTCGGCTTCAACTTCGAACTCTTCCCCAACGATCTCTTCGGCAAGACGTGGTATCTAGACTCCGCCTCCGGCATCTTTCCACGCCAGGCAAACGGACCCGAACTCCGCGACGACTCCGGCCAAGTTCAACCAGCGCCTCTCGCGTTCGGCAAACGCCTCTCTGTCGCGCCTGAATCCGATGCCCAGCGCATGATCATCGAGTCAAAAACTGGCGACTTGCAGCTTGTCGACGCGCGTTCGAAGCGCAACAACGGCTGGTTCGTCGTGCGCTCGCTTGTTCCCGCCGGCGCAACAACCAACGCCATTGAGTGGATCATCACGCCGCATGCCATCCCCGGCTGGACTTACGAGCCTGTAGTTCACGTCAGCCAGGTTGGCTATCACCCCGCGCAAAAGAAACTCGCCATCATCGAACTCGATCGCGGCGATCCTGCCGCCGACAGCGTCCGTGTCCTCCGCATCGAGCCCATCGGCGGCACGCGCGAGGTGTTCGCCGCAAAGCCAACCTCATGGGGCAACTTCCTCCGCTACAAATACGTCGAACTCGACTTCACAGAAATCTCGGACCCTGGCATGTATCAGGTCGCCTATCGCGATACCATTTCAAATTCCTTCCGCATCGCCGCCGACGTCTATCAGCGCGGAGTCTGGCAGCCCGTCCTCGAGTACTTCCTTCCGGTCCAGATGTGCCACATGCGCGTCGAGCAGCAGTACCGTGTGTGGCACGGCGCTTGCCACCTCGACGACGCGCGCATGTCTCTCACCAACCACAATCACTTCGACGGCTACTCGCAGGGCCCGTCCACACTCACAAAATTCGAGCCCGGACAGACGATCCCCGGGCTCAACCGGGGTGGCTGGCACGATGCCGGCGATGGCGACCTTCGCATTGAATCGCAGGCCGATGAGGTATCCATCCTCGCCTCGGCCTACGAAAACTTCCATCTCGACTACGACGACACCACCGTCGACGAACAAGGTCACCGAACTCAGATCCATGTTCCCGATGGCAAGGCCGATGCGCTCCAGCAGATCGAGCACGGCATTCTCTCGATCCTCGGCGGCTACCGCTCCATGGGCCGTGTCTATCGGGGCATCCAGGAGGCCACGCTCGAGCAATACGTCCTGCTCGGCGACACAGCCAACGCCACCGACAACCTGTTCTACAACTCAGCACTGAAGCCCGATCAGCGCACCGGCACCGAAAGCGGCAAGCCCGATGACCGATGGATCTTCACGGAGCAGAATCCCGGCCACGAGTACAAAGCCATCGCCGCGCTTGCCTCCGCCGGTCGCGTGCTCAAGGCCACTAATCCCACCCTCGCCGCCGAATGCACAGCCGCTGCCGAATCCATGTGGGGTGCCGAGACCGACCCGGCCAAGGCATTCGACGAGCGCATCATCGCCGCTGTCCAGCTATTCAAGACCACCGGCAAAGACTCCTACCGCACCGAAATCCTCTCCAGTCGCGCGCACGTTATCGCCGATTCCGCAAAGATCGCCTGGGCCGTAGCGCCCGTTGCCGCCAACCTACATGACGAGGCCTTCCTCCACGATCTCCGCGAGGCCATCCGTCACGACTTCGCCGCACTCCAGAAGAAGCAGGCCACCGACTCCCCTTTCGGCGTTCCCTACACTCCGTACATTTGGGGCGCCGGTTGGGACATCGAACGCTTCGGCGTGCAGCAGTACTATCTCCACCAGGCCTTCCCCGACATTGTCTCTGCCGACTACATGCTCAACGCCCTCAACTTCATGCTCGGCGTACATCCCGGCTCCAACACCGCATCGTTTGCATCCGGCGTGGGCGCGCGTTCGGCAACAATCGCTTACGGCTTCAACCGCGCCGACTCGTCCTACATCCCCGGTGGCGTAGTCAGCGGCACCGCGCTCATCCGCCCCGACTTTCCCGAACTCAAAGACTTCGGCTTCCTCTGGCAGCAGATGGAGTACGTCCTCGGCGGTGGCTCCTCCAACTTCATGTTCCTCACGCTCGCCGCCGACCAGGTGCTCAACGGCCACAGTCAGAGCTTCCCGCCGCTCGTTCCGCCACCCGACAATCAGCCGTACCGCGAACCGTAGACTCGGCGCTGAGCCAGTTTGAATTCGTTTTGAAAGGGCACGGCCTTAGCCGTGCCGAAGAATCGCAGAGAATTCTCCGGGCATTAGGCCCCGATGGATGTACTTTTCAAGCTGACCCGAGCCAGCAGAGTCCCGCACCGTGACCGCACGCCGCGCCACCAATTACAATCGCGTGTTCCGAGCATCCGAGGTGATCGATGAAATCTGTTCAAAGTGTTCTTGTAGCTGCCCTTTTTGTTACGTTCCTCACAGGCCACGCGGTCTCGCAATCCGCACTCTCCGCAAAGTGGGAAGAACTCACTGCTCCCGACTTCGTGCAGGCCATCCATCAGTCGCAGGGCGTATGTGTCCTGCCATTCGGCATCATCGAAAAACACGGCCCTCATCTTCCTCTCGGCACTGACCTCCTCGACGTCCGCTTCGCCGTCATGAATGCCGTTAAGCAGGAATACGCCGTCGTCTTCCCTGAGTACTATTTCGGCCAGATCTTCGAAGCCCGCCAGCAACCCGGCACTGTAGCGTACAGTCTGTCCACCCAACTCACGCTCCTCCAGGAAACCGTCAGCGAAATGGCCCGCAACGGCTGCAAGAAGATCGTCATCGTCAACGGCCACGGCGGCAATCAGTCGCTTCTGCCGCTCTTCGCGCAATCACAGCTCGCCAGCCAGCGCGACTACGTCGTCTACGTCTTCGGCCTGCCGAACCAAAACGTGCCCGGCCGCCCCGCGCTCAAGACGCCGTTCGACATGCATGGCGGCGAAGTCGAAACCTCCAACATGCTCATCGCGCGCCCTGACCTCGTTCACGTCGATCGCGCCAACCAGCAGTCTGGCGCCGACCAGCATCGCCAGAACCTTCCCGGCTCCGTTTACACCGGCATCTGGTGGTATGCGCGCTTCCCTAATCACTATGCCGGCGACGCCTCTGCAGCAAACAAGGAACTCGGGGAGTTCGACCAGAAAGCCTGGTCAAAACAGATTGCAGATGCCCTCAAAGCCATCAAGGCCGACGACGAGAGTCTGAAGCTGCAGAACCAGTTCTTCGAAGACGCCAAACATCCGCTCGACACCAAGCAGTGATAACCAGGCCGGTGCACGACAAACGCACGACAAACCGGCTGCGGAACAGCTCGCTCCGTAGCCAATTTGTTCCCTGATTTCTACAGGTCCGCACAGATCATTTGGTGCGATACTTTTCTGGCTGCAGCAGTTTAGGAAATCTGTAAGGTGAGCGATTGAATCCGAGCCGGCGCGACCAGCAGCAAGCGGCGGCCTACTATCCTCTTTGCGAACTCACACTATTTCCTAAACTGCTCAATGGGAGGGCCTCGAGATGCTTCCCTACACCTATGAAGACGTCGCCGGAATGCTGGATCACTCCCTGCTCAATCCATCCCTCACCACGCAGGAACTCGAGGAGGGTTGTGCGCTGGCTCTTCGATATCAGGTAGCCAGCGTCTGCATCA
>DATFSO010000065.1:0-10913 GCA_035262585.1 Occallatibacter sp.
GCATCAGCAGCGGATGGGGCACATCACCAAACAGGGCAATACACTGCTGCGCTGGCTGATGGTGGAAGCTGCCATCAAGGCGCAGAGCAAGGATCCCAGTTGGCACCGGCAGTATGTGCGGCTGTCGAAGAACAAGCATCATGGTGTGGCCAAGGTGGCCATCGCCCACAAATTGGCGGTTCGTTTGTATTGGATGTTGCGCTCCGGGCAGAACTACGAGCAGATTATGGAGCGCGGTTCGCATGCGGGGCAGTCCGTAACTTCCGGTAGGCGCAGTCTCAGGCCGACTAACTGATTGGACACCCCGCCTCTCTCGCAAGATGAGAGAGTTTGAACAAGAAATCATGGAGCTTTACCAGGCCGAATACATGGTTGGTGGAACCTGAACGGTTGCCATCGAAAATGATTCAGATTTAAGGTGCGAGCTTGGGTCGTTTAGCATGCAGGACGGTTTTTCTAATAGGGAACAAAGCTCAGAAAAAACATCTGATCTTTGTTCCCAGGTCGAATTGTCGCAGTGGCCAGGACGGGGTCAAGGGTCAAGATGAACGCCAAAGAACGGCGCCCTTGACCCCGTCCCGACCACCTCAGGGATCTTATGCGCCAAAGGGTCTTGACAGAAGCCGACGATGTCATACACGGAAGTTAAGCAAGCAGTCTTATCACGTCTGGCAATAGGTGACGAAATCTCGTCTCGTGACGAAATCTCGTCATCGTCACTTCGTCTCTCGATCGTCGTCGCGAGTGCCGGCCATCACCTTTACGTGAAACGTTAACCCCTTCGAAATCAGCAAAACACAAGCTGCGTTCACTCGTCACGGGAGTTTGGCAATCAACTTGCCGTTATAGGCAGCGAGGCCGATGGGGGCCGGCATACGTTGCGAATCACATTTCAAGAGACGAACACCGCTGTCGAGATGAAGCTCGAAGGACGAGTGGCCGGGCCGTGGGCAGATGAACTGGATCGTGTCTGGCTGGAGACTGCTCCGAGAGTTCTTTCGAAGAAGCTCATCATCGACCTGCACAACGTCACTTATGCAGATCTGGCTGGAAAACACGTACTGCAAAAGATCTACACCCAAACCAACGCCGAGTTTGTCGCCGTTTCTCCATCGAGCCGGTTTCTGGTGGACGAAGTCACCTTGACCACACTTGCAAGCGAGAAAGGGAACTGACGATGCACGCCACACGCGAAACTACAAACACGATGAGAGGCTATTCGCAGCGGTCCGGCGAGTTTTTCAAGAAGCTTTCACCGGCTGCACAGCGCGATCTCGAATCCATGGAGTTTCCGACGCTGTATCAACCGAGCGTGCTGTTGTTCTCCGAGAAGGCCATACCGGCCGGCATCTTTATTGTGGTCTCGGGCGAGATAAAGCTCTCGATCAATTCGAGCGACGGCAAGCGCCTGATTCTCAGCATCGCCAGGGCGGGCGAGGTGCTCGGCCTCTCGTCAGTTCTTTCCGGACTGCCCAGCGAAATGACCGCCGAGGTTCTATATCCTTCTCGCATCGCTGTCATCGAGCGCGATCAGTTTCTCGGCTTCATGAGCCGCCATCCGGAGGTCTACCAGGTGGTCACGCAGGAGCTCAGCCTGCAGTACAAGGTCGCCTGCGAACAGCTCCGCACGGTTGCTCTTTCCGGATCGGCGCCGGAGAAACTTGCCCGTTTGTTGCTCGAGTGGTGCGAGAACGGCCAGAAGACAGAGGCTGGCACCCGCTTCCGCTTTTCGCTCACGCATGAAGAGATCGGCGAGTTCATCGGCGCGTCGCGCGAAACCGTAACGCGGACGCTTTCTAGCTTCAAGAATCGACGCCTCGTGGCCTTCCACGGATCGATGCTGACGATCCCCAGCAAGGGAGCTCTCGAGTCCGTCGCCGGCATGTAATGAACAGCCGCAAGCTGCATGAAGCCTCCAAGTTACAATGGCAGCCAACATCTGCCACACCTTTCAAGGAGGCTTCCATGCGCAGAGTGGTTCCGATACTTCTCTTCCTGATCATCGCAACTTGCTTCAGCGCGCCGGCCTTTGCGCAGGGAGCTCCACCGCAGGGCGGCGCCGATCAGCCTTACACGATCGAGTACTACTACAAGGTGCAATGGGGCCATCAGCAGGAGTTCCTCGATCTCTTCCTCAAGAACCACTATCCGCTGCTAAAGAAAATTCAATCCACCGGGCGCATGCTCAACATCAAGATTGAGTCGCCTGCCTATCACACCACCGAAGATGGCCGCTGGGACTACCGCGTCACGATCACATTCAAAAACTCTACGGTCGCGACTACGGCAAACCCGGAAGAAGAAGGCCTGATCAAGCAGCTCTGGCCCGATCAGGCGATGTACAAACGCGAAGAGCAACGGCGCTTTGAGATCCTCGCCGCCCACTGGGATCTGCCCGTCACGAATATCACACCCAAGTGAGAAAAGCAGGGTTTTGGGGATTAGGGATTAGGGAGTAACAAACAGCGATTGAGAACTGATAACTGACGACCGAAACTGATTACTGACCACCGTTCCCTGTCCACTGACATGACGCAACCTCTTGCCAACAAACGCATCCTCGTCACGCGTGCCGCGCATCAGGCGGGCAAGCTCAGCGAAGGCCTTCGCGCTCTCGGCGCTGTGCCCGTCGAAGTTCCCGTTTTGGAAATACAGCCGCCGGCAAGCTTCGATCCTCTCGATGGGGCTTTGCGAAAACTCAGCACCTACGACTGGCTCATCTTCACTAGCGCCAACGCCGTTCGCGCGGTCGTGGAGCGCGCGGCAAGCTGCGGCATCGTTTTTTCCGGCCGTACGCCCGTGATTGCTGCTGTTGGAAAAGCCACAGCCGACGCGGCTCGCGAAGCCGGCTTCACCGTCGCGATCACTCCCAAAGAATACGTGGCCGAGAGCCTCATCGAAGCACTGGCTGAACACGGCTTGCGCAAACGCGTTCTACTGGCACGCGCCGCCATCGCCCGGGATGTGATTCCGGATGCGTTGCGTGCGCAGGGCGCCTTCGCCGAAGTGGTTGACGCCTACCAGAATTCCATCCCCGCTGCAGCGCCAGAACAGCTCCGTGCTGCCTTAGCCGAACACCTTGACGCCGCCACCTTCACCAGCTCTTCCAGTGCCACACACCTCGCCGAAGTTGCCCGCGCCGCCGATGTCGCGTTTCCGTTCGCAGATGTTCCAGCAATTTCCATCGGCCCCATCACCAGCGCCACGCTGCGCGAATTCGGCTGGGAACCTGACGCTGAAGCCCACCCCCACAACATCGCAGGATTGATTGCTGCAACGGCCGCGTTACTTGTACCTCCAGTTTCTTAGTCTCCTATTGGCGCTTTAAACTCTTCCCATGCGCCCAGTTTTCCCCCGCAGACTGCTGACAGCATTGCTTGTCTTCGCCTCGGCGTTTTTCTCAAGGGGCCAGACCGCGCACACGCTCACCTATGCGCCGGGCAAATCCATCACGCTTTCGCTTCCTTCCGTACTCGACATCCACATCGCCGTCTCCGGTCTCAAACGGCCCCGATTTTTCGCACAGGCTCCCGACGGGCGCATCTTCGTTACCACCATGTACAACCTGGCAGACAACCGTCGCGGCTCCGTGCTCATCCTCGAGGGCTGGGATGAACAGAGGCATGCTTTCACTCGCGTTACGCCCTATCTCGATCACCTGCGAAATCCCAACAACCTCGCCTTCTGGACCGATCCTGAGACGAAGCAGAGCTGGCTTTACCTGCCACTGACCGACAAGCTCGTCCGTTACAAATACGACGCGAGCGACACCGCTCCAACTTCTGCCCCGGAGACATTGATTCGGTTTCCCGATTACGGTCTCAACTACAAGTACGGCGGATGGCACCTCACGCGGACGGTGAGCGTCGCCCGGATCAACGGCGCCCCGCGGATATTTGTATCCGTAGGTTCATCGTGCAACTATTGCCGCGAAGATGAGGTTCTGCGTGCCACAGTGATCAGCATGGACCCCGACGGCAAGCATCAGCGAATCGAAGCGCAGGGGATGCGCAACGCCGTCGATCTCCATCCCGTTCCCGAAATCGATAATGGCGCATTATTCGCCACCAACATGGGGGACGACCACCTCGGCGACAAGCTCCCCGAAGACACTTTCTTCGAGCTCAACTCTCCTGCGAGCACCCCGCCGAACTACGGCTGGCCTACCTGCTACTTTTCATCCGGAAAAGCTGTGCTGGACACAACCAAACTTCCTGCGCTGAACGAAGCCCGCGGTGCCGGCCTCACCGCGGCGAAGCCAGCAGCACCGAATTACACCGACGATTCCGTCTACGGAAAGCAGACGGGCGCCGCGGCAGCAGGCACAAATCTCGCAGCCGGTGGGGGACACTCGCCTGTTGCAGATCCAAACGCCGCCGCCCTGGGACACGCGCCCGCACCCCTGACGTCATGCACGCGGGTGCCCGCTGCGTACACGACGTTTGCAGCGCACAGTTCGCCGCTTGGATTCGCATACTTCGGGCACGGAAACGCCGTGCTGGCAGGCAGTTTTCTCGTGGCGCTGCACGGCGCGAGCCATCCGCGCATCGGTACCGGCTATCGCGTAGCTCGCTTCACGCAAACAGATCGCACACCGCGCGACTTCATCACCGGATTCCTGACGGTCGAACACGGTAAAGCCACGGTGCACGGGCGGCCCTGCGGGATCCTTCCGCTCGGCAACGACCGCTTTCTGTTGACCGACGACTACCTGGGTCTCATCTACTACGTCCACAACGCGCAAAAGTGAATTGTCCCGGGAACTGAATCTCATAAGGGCTTTGTGAATGGGCACGACTTTTAGTCGTGCCGCAAACGGCCAAACAAAAGTCTGGGCTTTAGCCCCGGAGGAGCACTCTTCAAAGCACTTTATGCAACCAACACTTAATCCCTAATCCCTGGTCCCTAATCCATTGTTCTTCAGCTCTCCCAGGTCTTATCTTTCGAGCGGCACAGCGTTTCGAGATTGCACTCTCTGCACTTCGGGTTCCGCGCGATGCAGACCTGCCGGCCGTGATAAATCACCTGGTGCGAGAAACGAATCCAGTGATCTTTCGGAAGGATCCGCATCATGTCCTGTTCGACCTTCTCGGCGGTGTCGGACTTGGTCAGATCGAGGCGATGAGTGATACGAAAGACGTGCGTATCGACAACAACACCCTCGGCCTTGCCGTAGCTCACACCAAGGACTACGTTCGCCGTCTTGCGCGCTGCACCGGGAATCGTCGTCAGCTCAGCGAGTGTGTCAGGAACCTTGCCGCCGAATTGCTCCGAAATCTTCTTTGCCGCGCCCTGGATCGACCTGGCCTTGTTGCGAAAGAACCCGGTTGTGCGGATCAGGTCCTCAAGTTCCGGCAGTGGAGCCTTGGCCATCGCTTCGGGAGTAGGGAATCGGCGAAAGAGCTCCGGCGTCACCATGTTCACGCGCACATCGGTACACTGAGCCGACAGGATTGTCGCCACCAGCAACTCCCATGGCGTGCGATGATGCAGCGCACATACCGCATCCGGATACGCCTCATCGAGTCGTTTGAGAATCTCCGCCACCCTCTCCGGAGCGAGATCGCCGCCGAGCTGCTTTGAGCGCACCGGTGTTTTTGATGATCGTCCACTGTCACTCCTCGCGGTTGTCTTTTTTGCCGCTCGTGGCTTCGAAGCCTTCGAGGAGGAATTCTTCTTGACAGTCTTCGTCGGCAACTTTGCAGGTGGCATTAAAATGATTCCTCCTCAAAAGGACTTGCCTTGGGACGGCGGCGCGGCGATAGACTTTAGCGCCTTCGCAACCTCGCCAGCAATATCATCCTGAACCCGAATGAGATCGCTAAGAGGACGATCATAGGTCTCGGTCCAGATTACGTAACTGTTTTCGGCGCGCATAAGCCGCGTGGCGATTCTCACCCTGCCGCCCGACTTACGTACGCTTCCATCGAGCAGGTAGGTCACGTTCAGCTCCCTGCCGATCTGGCCAACGGGCAGCTCTTTCCCCTTGTAGTAGAACGAGGATGTCGCCGACGGAACACTCAGGCCTTGTATTTTGCTGAGTTTATCGATCAGCTCCTCGGTCATGCCATCGGCGAATTCCTCATTGTGCATCCCCTCCGTGAGGTCTAGAAATGGCAGCACGCCAACCGACTGCTGTGGAGGGGCTGCGGCAGCCGAACCGGCTCGGTCGCTCCCAGTGAATCTCGCGTGCAGCAGGAAACCAAGTGCAACAGCAACAGAAAGTGCAACGGTTAGCCACAGCAGGCTACTCGCCCGTTTCGAAACGCTCGGCTCCGGTTTCTCGTCGGTAGCTGCCAAGCTTGCGTTTGCTGACGGCGCCAAGGGCTCTTCCCAGACCGTGACTGGGGCGATCATGCGGTACCCAAGACGCGGAACAGTCTCAATATATGCTGGGCGCCGTGGATCGTCTCCCAGTAGCCGCCGAAGCGAAGTCACGGCCTGATAGACAGAATCGGATGAGACGGCGACACCGGCCCAAACGTGGTTGATCAGGTCGTCGATGCTGACCACTTGGCCGGCTTGGTCGGCAAGGCATTGCAGTAGGCGCATCGATCGCACGTCAAGGCGCAGCGTGTTTTCGCCTTGCGCAATCGTCCCTGCGGCTGGGTCAACTCGCCAGTCCCCGATGCGGAGCTTTGATGTGGATGGGTTTTCCATGCGACGCCATTGCGCCCCTGACGATTCGCGGGCAGTAGCAATTCCAAGATTGTAGCAATGGGTTGCTTTGAGCGGGCGCGGCTTTGATTTCAGAGCTTTTCAGAATGATTCAGACCGAGTTCAGGACTTCTCTTGTCCCTAGCTGCTACAACTCGATTGCAAAACGACCGAATGGAGAGGTTCATGAGCAGCCGAATCGCCGGAAGCCACTTGATGATGAGGAGTCTTTCTACAGCATTCGCCTTGGGCGCGGTAATGATCGCCATCTGGGCGATGGGAGTGCACGATGCGTCGGCGCGCGGCGCCAAAGAGACTGCACGAAAGGATGTCGCGCTACCCGCAGCGGGAACATACAAGATTGACCCAGCCCACAGCTTTGTGTATTTCAGCGCTTGGCATCACATAGTGGGTCGCGTGCGCGGACGGTTTGACAAGGTGACCGGGACGATTACCGCTGCGGACGACCCTGCTCAGTGCGCCGTCGACATTACGATCGATGCGGCAAGCATCAACACGCAAAATGCGCGGCGCGACGAAGACCTTCGCGGGCCGGACTTCTTTGACGTGAAGAACCATTCGGTGGCGACCTACCGGGGGCGCGGTATCCGGCGCGGCGCCGGCGGCGCATGGACAATGGATGGCCAGTTGACAATACGCGGCGTCGCAAAACCGGTCCCGATAACCTTTACGTTCAAGGGCATGTTTCCCGATACGCCTGCTGGAGAGCCTGCGCGTGCCGCCTTTCACGCAATGGCCGCAACCCACCGCGGAGACTTTGGGATGACTCGCGATAATCCGATGGAACTGGGCGTTCCGCCGGCGCCTGGAGCCGATGTGGAGATCGAAATCGACGTAGAGGCAGATGCAGCAACGGCTCCGCACTGATGCTCTATAACTTGCCGGCGAGCCATTCGCTCAGCTTTTCAATCGGCAATCGCACCCCAATGTAGAACTGCCCGAACAGCGCGTACACGGCGCTGACCTCGTCGAAGCGCATCTCGTAGATCAGCTTCTTGAAGACGACAGGATTGTCGGCGAAAAGGTCCACGCCCCACTCCCAGTCGTCCATGCCAATGGAGCCGGTGATGATTTGCCTGACCTGGTCGCCGTAGCGGCGGCCGATCATTCCGTGCTCATGCATCATGCGCTGGCGCTCGGCGAACGGAACCGCGTACCAATTCACCTGCTCGCCGCGCTTGCGGTCCATGGGATAGAAGCAGAGGTACTTCGTGTCTGGAACGGCTGGGAAGAGTCGTGGTCTCATTGCCTCGGTGCTGCGCTTGAGCGAGGCTTCAATTTCTGCATTCCACTCGACCGAATGTGCTTCGAACCCCTTGGCCGCAGCCCCCTCATAGGTTTTGCGGCTTGATTCGTACAGTCCCAGTTCGACCACCGATACGTAAGAGTGAGTCGGCGTCAGAAAATCGTATAGCTCCGTCTGCGCCAGGTCCAGTTCCACCTGGTTCAGAGCCTCAAGCGAATCACGAAAATGAACGAGAATGAGATCGCCCTTGTGGCCGAGCTGCGAGAACAGCGCCGTCTGCACAGGCTTGTCTGGTCCCGCTCGCTCGAGCTTCTTCAACACCGACGTAAATTCATCGACAATCTTCTTACGCTCGCGGTCCGCGGAGGACCGCCAGGCCTTCCAGTCGAAGCGAAAAAACTGGTGAAGAACTGCAGAGCCTTCCAGCGTAAGTGGAACTGGGGGAAACTCAGCCAACGTCAAGCACCTCGTGCGCGCGATGAAATCAAGTCAATCGTAGCAGGGCGGTCGTCGCCCGACCACGAGCCTATATACTGAGAACGCCCATGACCGAGCGCATTCTGCCCCTTCTAGTTCAGTTCGTCACCCAGGTCATCGGCTCATTAGGATACGCAGGGATCGTCGCTCTCATGGCCATCGAATCGGCCTGCATTCCGCTTCCGTCCGAAATCATCATGCCGTTCGCTGGGTACCTCGTCTATACGGGCCACTTCAGCCTTTTCTGGGCCGCTACGGCTGGCGCAATCGGGTGCAACCTCGGATCGGTCGTCGCATACTGGGTCGGCGCGGCCGGCGGACGTCCACTGGTGGAGCGATATGGCCGCTGGGTTCTGATGAGTCATCACGATCTGGATCGGATCACCAGCTTTTTTGAGAAGTACGGCGGCATCACGGTTCTGCTCGGCCGCCTGCTGCCGGTGGTCAGAACGTTTATCGCGTTTCCCGCGGGCGTCGCAAAGATGCCACAGCTTCGTTTTCATATCTACACGTTTATCGGCTCGTGGCCATGGTGCTTCGGGCTCGCCTACGTCGGCATGAAGCTGGGCGAAGCCTGGCACACCGACCCTCGCTTTCATGAGTGGTTCCATCGTTTTCATCTTGTGGTGGAACTGGCGCTCGCCGCTGCGGTGGTTTGGTTTGTGTGGACACACATCAACCGCTTCCGACGAACCAGCGAGGCATGAGAACGCGCTCCCGGAAAGCTCCGGCCTGGTGGGCGTACACTGTTGCGTCCCCGAGATTTGGAATTTGCATTGATTGGTAAGCAATCAAAGGAAGGTTAGGAAAAAGGGAATGAGCACTACGGAACAAGGCGACCAGAAGACAACAAAAATTGAGAGGCCCGCGGCCGCCGGCGGCAAGCTGGGCGTAATGGTTGTTGGACTGGGCGCCGTGGCGACCACCATGATCGCCGGCGTTGAGGCAGTGCGGCGTGGACTCGCGAAGCCGATTGGCTCGCTCACGCAGATGGGCACGATTCGCCTGGGCAAGCGCACAGATAACAACTCCCCGCTGATCAAGGATTTCGTTCCGCTCGCTGATCTGAACGACATCGTCTTCACCGGCTGGGACATCTTCGAGGACAACGTCTACGAGAGCGCTGCCCACGCCAAGGTGCTCGACAAGGAAACGCTCGATCAGCTCAAGCCTTATCTCGAAACGATCAAGCCGCTGCCTGCGGTCTTCGACCAGTTTTACGTCAAGCGCCTGCATGGCACGCACGTCAAGAAGGGCAAGAACAAGAAGGACCTTGCCGACCAGGTTCGTTCCGATATCCAGGAATTTAAGAAGAACGTCGACCGCGTCGTGATGATCTGGTGCGGATCGACAGAGATCTTCCTTGAGCCAACCGCCGTTCACCAATCCATCGAAGCCTTCGAGAAGGGGCTCGAGTGTAACGATCCAGGAATCGCACCTTCGCAGATCTACGCTTACGCAGCGCTCAGCGAGGGCGTGCCCTACGCAAACGGCGCACCGAACCTCACCGTCGATGTACCCGCGATGATCGAGCTCTCGAAGAAGAACTCAGCGCCGATCTGCGGGAAGGACTTCAAAACCGGCCAGACCTTCATGAAGACGGTCCTTGCGCCCGCGTTCAAGGCGCGTCTGCTCGGCGTCTCCGGCTGGTACTCCACCAACATCCTCGGCAATCGCGACGGCGAGGTTCTCGACGATCCCGAATCCTTCAAGACCAAGGAAGAGTCGAAGCTCGGCTCGCTCGAATACATCTTCCAGCCGGAGCTTTATCCCGACCTCTACAAGGACATCTTCCACAAGGTCCGCATCAACTACTACCCCCCGCGCGGCGACAACAAGGAGGGTTGGGACAACATCGACATCTTCGGATGGCTCGGCTACCCGATGCAGATCAAGGTCGATTTCCTCTGCCGGGACTCCATTCTCGCTGCGCCCATCGCGCTCGACCTCGTGCTTTTCCTCGACCTGGCCAAGCGCACACCGTCGCTCAAGTCCATCGGTATTCAGGAGTGGCTCAGCTTCTACCTGAAGTCGCCGCAGACCGCCGCTGGACTTTATCCGGAGCACGACCTCTTCATCCAGTCGATGAAGCTCAAGAACACGCTCCGCCACATCATGGGCGCCGACCTGATCACCCACCTCGGCCTCGAATACTACGACTAGCCACCCCAAGGACAAAGACCTGTCTTGGGGACCCCGGAGACAGGCCGTCCTGGCAGCGGCGCCGCTTGGCAGTGCAGAACACTGAGCCCCATCCGCAAGGATGGGGTTTTAGCTTTTGATCATTGAATGTTGAGGGCCCCATCCATGACGAAGTCTCGAATGGACTCATGGCATCTATCACCCCGAGATGCCCTGCAAAACCGGGCTGCCATAGAAGTTACGCCTTGGGGACTGTCGCCTTCAGGCGACAGCGGAAAAGGCGTGCGGTGCGAAGGGTCGCTCGCTTTGTGTTAGTTGAGCGGCACCTGTATACTTGCCGCGAATGAGCGAACGATATAGGAAAAACAGC
>DATFSO010000066.1:0-38827 GCA_035262585.1 Occallatibacter sp.
GGATTGTCTCAGAGTCGCGATCATGTCAGTGCTCAGCTGATCCTTTCCAGAGCCCGGAACGGGCTTTTGGGGCTTAACGTAGAGAATGCTGTCTCATGCGTGCCCCAAGAAGCCGTCGCCCTTTAGGCGACGGTTGTTCACCAAAGCATGCGTGGAAGGTCTTCTTTTGATCTGCATCGAGGTCTGCCTTGGCGGTGTTGAAGACTAGCTTTTCAGAAGGCGAGCTTATTGCCGGGAACCGCCGAGGGTGGAGTCAGGCAGGCCATCCCGGCTCCGTTGGGGCAGCTATTTTCCGGTGAAGCGAACGTCGAGAAGCGTCCAGTCGTCCTGAGCCTCTTCTGAGGCTTGCAGCGTGGCGAGGTGCTCGATGAGAGCGTCGAGCGTCGGGGTATGCGCCAGGGTGGCGAGACCGTCGATTCCGATCTGTTCACCGGTTTTGTCCTCGATTTCAGTGATTCCGTCGGTGGTCAACAGAATGCGCTCGCCGGGCTGCATCGTGAAGTGCGATGAGGTATACGTCGCTTCCGAGAGGATTCCGACGATCAGGTTCGCTTCTTCTAGGTAGCGGATTCCGGTCGGCGCGATCAGAAGCGGCGGGATATGGCCGCAGTTCATATATTCAACGCTGCCGTTGGGAAATACTTTGAGCACGATCATCGTCGCATACTTGCCCACCTGGCGCGTGCAGAGGAATCGATTGACGAGGTCTGCAGTCTCAGGAAGGGACTGGCCGGTGAGCATGAGCGCGTGAATGATGCCCTGGAGAGTCGCGGCCACGATCGACGCAGGCACACCTTTCCCGGAGACATCGGCGATGATGATGCAAAGGCAATCGTCGAGCACGATAGCATCGTAAAAGTCTCCGCCGATGGCATGGCAGGGAAGACTGCGCGCGCGGATTTCCGCGTAGTCGAGACTTGGCAGCGTGATCGACATCAACCCGGAGTGAATTGAGGCGGCAATTGACAGCTCTTCCTCGGCCTGCCGGGCTTTGAGTTCCGTGTCGGCGAGGAGGGCGTTGTGGAGAAGAGTGGAGGCTTCCGTCGCCAGTGTGTCCAGGAGGCGGTGATCGATTTCGCTCAAGTTTCCGGAGCCGATCTGACTGTCGAGGTAGAGCATGCCCAAAAGACGGTTTGGTTCGGCAGGTGAGATGTGCTTGCGGAGCGGGATGCAGTAGATGCTGCGGATCGAGTTTGCCTGAACGCTGGCCCATCCGGCTGCGCTGTCGTCGGCCAGGGTGTCACTGAGGTAGAACTTCGAATCACTTGAGATCGCCTTCTGCATCGCACGCCGCGAAACGGATGCATCCTCTTTGACGGCGTTTCCGTCAGATCTGAGCCCGACCTCGAGGCGCAGATCTTCGCCTTCTCGCAGGAAGACGAAGCCGCGCTCGGCGCCGGTGAGCTGGATGGAGAGCTGCAGGAGCGCATGAAAGATGTCCGTGATGGCGCTTCCGGCGTTTAGCTGGCGAGCAGCATCGAGAAGGAAGCTGAGCTTTTCCATCTCGCGCGCGGGCTTGGGGATGTTTCTCTCGGTGGGAGCGAAGACCGAGAGCGCCGAGAGAATATCGGAGGCACGTGAACCGGAGATGCTGTCCGATGGCGAGGAGGGAAGCAGAAAACGAAAACAGGGCGCGTTCAGGGATCCGAATTGAAGGGTGTCTCCGGATCTCAGCAACGCCCGTTCGATGCGCGTTCCGTTGAGGAACGTTCCGTGAGAACTGCTCTGATCCACGATCTCGAAGTTGCCGTTTTGCCGCGTGATGAGCGCATGACGCCTCGAGACAAATGCCTCCTTGAGAACAAGATCGCGATCAGGCGAACGCCCGATCGAAGCCGATTCCCCTTTGATCGCAAAGAAGTGTTCTCCATCGAGATCGGTATACCTGAGACTGGGCGCTGAAATCGTAAGAGCCATCGAGCACATTCTATGATGGCCATGCCGCCGGACGCGAAACGAAATTTACGGCAAAAGAAGGAGTAGGTGCATCCTGGCCAATCCTTGTCAAGGTCGCCGCTCCCTGATGTTCGCGTCGACTTTGCATCGTCGCTTCGGGATTACAGCAAGTCTTGTTTTGGCGATTGCCTACCAGCTTCTCTTGATCAACGCATCGAATCCGAATCCTCCGTTGGGGTCACGCGTTGCACTCACCGCGACCCGCGGAGTCACCTGATACTGACCCTGGATGGTCTGGCCCGACGTAGAGCCAAGGTTTCCGGAAAACGTAACGAACAGGTTGCCGGTGACTCGCTGCTGGACGGTAATATTCGCGCCTGAAATCCCCTGGTTAGTCCCGCTGGACAAAACGGGGCTGATGGACAGCTGCGAGATGCCCGCTGCCTTGGATATCCGGCTGGTGACCTGGCTTGACACCTGGTTGGCCACGAGCGACTGGGCAGCCTGATTTGCGGTGGTGGAGGATTGGCCGGCAGCTTCCGTGGTTTGACCGAAGGCAAGCAGGTGAATAATGTCGGCCGTAGGCAGTGAGGGATTCGAGGTATATTGTGTGCGCATCCGTTCCACCGGACCTTCAAAACGCAGATTGATGTCGTATTGCTGAATCGTGGTGGTGACGTTCAGATTGACAACGGGTTCGGTGATCGAGGGATTGACGAACTGAATCGTGCCGCCAGTCAGGACGAAGCGGTTTCCGCTGAGGATGAGGTCTCCTCCGGTGAGATTCACGCGGCCTAGAATGACCGGCTCAGCAAGGGTGCCGCGTACCTGAAGGTTGGCGGCGCCGCCGATACTGAGCGTGCGGCTCACGAGATTCACGTTATTCGTCGAATGCACGGCGAGATTCAGCGCGACGTTCCGCTCGAATCCCTGCGTGGGCGGAGGAGTGACGCCTCCACTGAACTCGTCGATGAGGCTGTTCAAATCGAACGCGCGCGTAAGCGAGAGATCGGCCAGGCCGACGGTGCCGCCGAGAACCGCGGATTTCGGAGTCCCGGAAAAGCGAAGATTGGCATTGATGGTTTGGCGCATGCCTTGCGGATAGAGCATGCGTATGTCGTGCGCCGCCATGCCCAGGTCGAACCGAATCGATGGGCTGATCGCGACCCCGCCCTGGGCCGTGACCGCCCCGCCGCCGACCTGTCCCTTGAACGAACTGATGTCAATACGATTTCTGCTGACCTTGAAAGTAGCGTTTCCATGTTGCAGCCCCACGGGCAAGTCCGGTGTGGTGAAGGAAGCCTCTACCATCTCAACCGTACCGCCTACGTCCGGGTTGTTGGAGGCGCCGTAGGAATTGACATTGAATTTGAGCTGACCGGAAGTGTGGAAGTCGGGATTGAAGAGTTGCACGAGATGAAGGTCTACCGAACCGAGCAACAGGAGAGAAATGGGGCCACCTCCGGAAGTTGGAATCGTCCCTTGGAATTGCAGGTCCGTGTCGGTTCCACGGATCGACGAACGCTGAATTGTGATTACGCCATTCTTGTAGTCGGCGTGAATCGGCGAGGCTTCGGCGAGCTGAATGTTGTTGCCATAAGCAAGTGTCAGCTGCGGGATGGTGACATGCGCCTCAAGCTGCTCCATGTTCTTCAGCGGTCCGTGCAACGTGGCGTGGAGCTCGGTCTGCCCGGAGATGTTCTCAGCTTGATCCGGAGCATAGGCAGCAAGAATAGGGCCCAGCAGGATACCCTGCGTGTCGAGCGTTGCGTCAATGGGAAAATCGCCTGTGAGAGAGATCTTTGCGTTCGCGCTGACTGCACTGTTCATGGCCGTGGATGTGAGCTGGGCCGTTGCCATGTGGTTGGCAACGCTGGCTTTCAGATGGATATCTGCGATCTTCTGCTGCTGAAGGACAAGGCTTGGTATCTGAACGGTTGCGTCAAGTTGCGGATTGTCCAGGCTGCCCTGCCCACGGGCATCGATTGTGACAATGCCCGAGGGGTTCAGGTTGCTGCTCTTCAGGCTGTGCAGCTTGGCGACGTCGATGCCGGATGAGGCCAGTTTGGCGGAATATGTCCTGTCTCTGGGGCGCAACGCGACCACACCGTTGATGGTTCCCGCAGGAGCGGAGACTGCGAGGTTGGCGCGCGCCTGGTCGTCGGTGCCATTGAATGTCACCTTTACCGAAGTAAGCGGCTCGCCGTAGGCGGTCGCATCAGTCAGTGTGATGTTGCCTGTGCCTATCGGGTTGAGCGCGCTTCCATGGACCGCAACATTGGCCGCAAGAATTCCGCTGACAGGGATCTGCTCGCCGGCAAGCTTGGCCAGCTCGTGCAACTCCAACTGAGAGGCATTGAGCTGGACCAGGATAGGACTTGACTGCGAGAACGACCATTGGCGCAATTGGGCAGCTGCATTTAATGTGATCCGGCCCTGGCTGGCCAGCTCGAGCTCGGCGCGTTGCAGGCTCAGATGTGAAGGATCTGCATCGATAGTGACGCGAATCTGCTTCCACGCGGATCCCTGAATCTGAACACTGTGAGCGCTTAACTGACCATTAACATGCGGTGCGGATGTAGAGCCTCGAACAACTCCGACGAATGAGGCGGTGCCGGCAAGTCCCAGATGCTTGACGGACTGGCCCGGCCTAGAGCCATGTTCGGAACTGCGGAAGAGATTAGCGACGGTTTCAACTTCGCTCAGATCGTTGGCCTGAAGCTGAATCGCGAGGCTCGAATTTTTGCTGAGCGCGCCATTCATCGACAGGTTCGTTTGCGGGGTGCGAAGGTAGCTGTCATCGAGAGCGATTTGCCCCGTTTTCGCGGAATAGGTGGCATGGAACACACCATCAACCGGGAGAGTGTTGGAGTTCGGTGAGTCGGGGACCGTCGTTGGCGTCGGGCGCGGCTTAGCTTGGGGGTTCTGAACCCCAGCCTGGATGGTAGCGTCGGTGCGGGCGACGAGATCCGCGAACGTCCTGCCCCAGGAGGCTGTTGCCGTCGCATTGAGTATTCCGGAGAGGCCGACAGTGCCCGTGGACGTAACGGAGCCAAAGGCATGCTGCGTATCCGCGAGGGAGATTCCACGCAGAGTCGCTGCGAAATTCGAGCGCGAATCTCCGCTGATGTTCTTCATCGTGCCCTGGGCATTGACTTCGCCGCCGAGCAGTCGAGCGCGAAAGTCATGAAGCGTGGCATCGCCATTGGCAAGTGAATAATGGCCGGTGACGTCGACTGCTTCGGCACGAATAGACGCTGTTTTGGAAGCCAGCCGAGGACTGCTGATGTCGCCATTCACGACGATGCTTTGAAGCAGCGGACGGTTCGCGTTCGACTGATATTGGGCGGTTCCGGAAAGCGACACGAGCCCAGCTGGAAGGGATGGATTGTGCAGAACATCGGCGAGCTGTTGACCGTCGACAACCGCTTTGTACTGTGCCTGGACAACCGGAGCTGCATAGTTCTCCACCGTGGCGATGAGGGCCAATTGCGTCTTTCCACTTTCGATTTTTGCCGAAAAGATGTGGAATGTGTCGGCCGTTGCATCAAAGCTGACACTCAGATTGTGAGGCGGCGCCTGCGTTCCTGCGTAGTTGATCCCGCCGTCTGAGTAGGTGAGTGTGCCGGAGTACTTCCGAAGCAAGCTGTTGAATGTGGACCCGAAGTTCACGTTGCGCAGATCGACGGCAACAGGAATGGGCTTGTTGTTATAGAGAACCGTTCCATTCGCGAGAACGGCGTGTCGGATGCCAAGGTCAAAGATGCTTGTATTGCTGCCGTTGTTGCTGCTTTTCAAGGTCGGCAGGTTCGAGATGCCGTCCTTATCGACAAAGACCTGGGCGACTGGGTTGTCGATCTGGATCTTCTCAAAGTACCACTTGCGCTGAAAGAGCGACACAATGCGAATTCCGGCTTGAGCGTGTTCCACCTGCAGCAAAGGGGGAGTCGGATATGGGCTCGCACCGTCGACGCGCAAACCGTAGAGATCGACGCTGAGATTGGAAAGATGAAGGGAGAAATTTTGGAGGTGTACGCCAACGCCGAGGGCCTCTGCAGCTTGATTCTGGATGAGGTTGATGAGGTACGCGTGTCCGCGTCCGGTGTTGATAAGGAACAAAACAATCGCAAACCCAATCAGGATGGGAACAACGATAACCGCTGCAACACATGTGGCGGCCTTGAGCAAACGGCGTTGTCGAGTTGGCTGAGATCCGTCGGGTTGCGAAGTGTGGTCGGATGAGAAGAAGGGTGCCACGGGAAAATCCTCAGAATGCCTGGCCGATGGTGACGAAGTACTGTGTTGGGTTGACGCCGGGGACTGGGTTGAGATTGTGTCCGAGGTCAAAGCGGATTGGGCCGATGGGAGTGGAATAACGGAATCCGAAGCCAATGGTGTTCGTGTAGAGCGCTGTGAAGTCGTGAAAGCCGATCCCTGGGAAAACATTGCCGCCATCGTAGAATCCGACGACGCTCAGCCCCTTTTTGAAGGGCAGCGGAATGCGGGCTTCAGAGTTAATGAGCAGCAATTGATTTCCGCCAGCCGGAACAGTGATGAAGGCGCAATTTACATTTGGGCAATCACAAGAGGCTGTGGAAGTGCAGACACCAACTTTGCGCTGCGGCCCAGCTCCATCGAGAGGAAAGCCGCGCAATGAATCGGCGCCGCCGGTAAAGAATTTTTCGCTGAGCGGGACCGTACTATTGGCGAACGGCTGAGCCAGGCCGATCCGGATGCTCTCGGCCCAGACGATGTGATGAAACTTTTCCTTGTAAAAGGCGCCCTGTGCGGAGAGCTCTGCAAAATCGAAGTTCGCGCCGAGCTTGCTTGAGTTGATATCCATCTGGATGGAACCCAAAACGCCCTTGCGCGCGTCGAGCACGTTGTCTCGTGTGTCCCGTGTGAGATTTGCGGCGAATCCCGAGAGCTGCACGTGTTGGTCTTCGGGTGGCACCAGTTCGGGAATCTCAATTCGATAGAGATCGGTCTTGCTGAAGCTGTAGCGTAGAAATAGGAGATTGTGTCTTGCACCGTCGATATAGCGCTGAAGCTGGTAGGAGGCAAGCACTTGCTGGGAAGAGTAAAGCGGGTTCTCTTCGTTTCGTTCTGCCGAGAACGAGACGGTGGATTTCCATGACGACCAACGAAAATAGGGGTCGATAAAATAGACGGCGCCTCGTTGATCGAGGCGCCCTGCGAACGCGGTGAAGGAAAGGGACTGCCCCCTTCCCCAGAGATTGTTGCGCGTGTACTGAAAGGAACCACGTGGTCCATAAAACGTGACCTCGTTGGTTACAAAATTTGGAGGCAGTCCCACCGGGGGAAGATTGGGTAGTGTAACCGTTCCACTCGGTATGCTGCCGCCACGCTTCAGGATCTCGAAGCCGAAGCCATAGGTCAGTTCGTTTCGTTTTGCCTCATGGACTTTGACGAGGGCGTCTTCGCTGGTCTGCGTTGTGATCTGGCTCTTTGGATTGACCTCGGCCCAATCGAAGACGCCGGTGTGGTCATAGAGACGGGTGCCGGCCATGAGCAACTTGGTTTCCGTTAACGGCTGATCAGGCTTGATGGCTGCGACGTCCTGATCAATGAGGCGCTGCTGGGTGCGGACCCGGCCGAGGGTTACGATATCGCCGGTGAAGACGCGCGGGCCTTCGTAGATGTGATAGACGACATCTATGAGATGCGGATCATTTTTGGAGACCTGTGCGGCAGTCTCGCGGAAGCTGGCGTTCAGGTAGCCGGCCTTGAGGTAATTGGCGACGATTTCGGCGCGATCGGTCTGGACGTTTGCCTGCGAGTAAGGCTGGCCGACGGCGAGTTTTAGGCCTTTGGGCGCGAATTGAGATTGCGGGAACGTATCGGCTCCGTCGATTGCAAGGGAATTGACGATATCGCGCGGACCTTCGACGATATGAAACGATACCTCAATATTTCCGTTGTTCCTGGCAACCGATGGTGTCACTTGAACCGTGCTGAATCCCTGCGACTGATAGACAGCCGTAAGGTTCTTTACACTGGTTCGAACAAGCTGGTCGCTGAATTGGCCGCGGGAAAGAAAACGTCTCTGCCGAACCGTGACACGGGGGCTGAGATCAGACTCTTTCAGCTGTTTTGCACCCGTGATCCGGACGGCTGTCACTCTGTGCTTCCTGCCCTTTGTCACGTTGTAAAGAACCGTGCGATGGCTGGCATCGCCTGACATTTTTGACGTGACATTTACATCGAAGTAGCCCTTCGCCTGGAAATACGAGGCGAGGGCCTGCTCTCCTTCATGCACGGTCTCATCGTCAACACCAACGCCCTGGTACTCCGGAAGAAGGTCCCTCCTGGTCCATGGCCACAGACGTGCGCCGGCGATCTTTACCTCGGTTTTCTGACCGGGATTTGCGGTGAAGTGAATATCGGCGCGGTTGGTATCGGCATGGTACTCAACGCCGGCCAGTTTCACCCCCGCGGCCAGAAAACCCTGGCTTTGAAGCCGGGACTGCATAAAGTTGACCGCTCTGTTCAGGGTTGAGTGTTTGTATGTCTTGCCTTCGCGAATGGCGGCGCCGCGAAATCGAGCCATCTTCGATCTGAGCCTGTTCTGAAAGTCTTTTGCTTCGGCGGAGGAGAGTCCTTCCACCACTATCTCTCCGAACCTCGCTCTATGGCCGAGAGCAGATTGGAAGATCACATTCACGATTCCGTGTTGCTCGTCGACCTTGAGTTCGGTCGTGACCTGCGCCTCGAAGAAGCCTTCCTGCTGGTAGAAGCGCAGGAGTCGCTGGCGATCGTGCTCCACTTCGGCACTGTCATAGGGAGCCTGGCTTACATAGTTGGCGACCTGAATGAGCCGCGCATAGGGGAACCGCTCTGCACCGGGAAATTGATAAATCCCGTAGTACATGGCTGGTTCGAGAACAAACACAACGCGGAGTCCGTTTGCCTCAGGGGCGACACGAACACGCACATCCTGTATGCCGGCCGACTTGAGTGCAGCGGATGTAGCGTCAATCTGTTGTTTCGCGAATGGCTGCCCGGCTTTCTGGGCAATCTCCGATTCGAATTGCGATTCCTGCAAGTTCGGACGTCCGGCGAGTCCGACCGACGTCACGGCCTGGCCCTCGTAGGAGGAAAGAATCTGGTCCTCCAGCGATGTGTTCGGGGCTTGCGCGTTCGTCTGCAGGCAGCCAGCCGCGATTGCAGCGCTGCAAATCATGGCTGCCAGCCACCTCGTACCTCGCCTTTCGCGTAGAGAGATCACCTGCGATTTCCCGTTCGGTTACATCATTAACCGTTTGGATGCGCACATTTATGACCTGTTTGCTCCCAGGTATTTACCCGGGGATTGAGCCCGATGCGCATCGATCTCAAGGCATTCTGATAGCTCTAGACATCGCTTCTGCCAGCGCCGCATCTAAGGGTCACGACGAGATCGATTGAGAGCCAGGTTCTCCGAGGCGAGGAGGACATATCTCAGTTGACAAGCCCAGCCTTGACAACCGATTGGACCATCGGCAACGGCGGATCTGGGGGCGCGTGCTTCAGTCTCCACTGAAATCGCTGTGGAGTCTGCAGGGTGTACCGGCAGCAGTTGTAGCAACGCGCACCTGGAAAGCGCTCTTCGAAGATCGAGTCTTCGGGCACGCCGCTGAACTTGCTTTCTACTTCCTGTTTGCGCTCTTCCCAACACTGTTTTCCGCTAGTTCGGTTTTGGGGCTCGCAGCTCGATCAGCCGATCAGTTTTACATCCGATTGCTGGATTATCTGGCGGTGGTGATACCAACCTCCGCACTTGGCACGGTGCTGCAGACCTTCAACGAAACGACCGCTGCTGCAAGTTCCGGTAAGGTAACATTCGGATTAATCGCAGCCATCTGGTCAGCATCGGTGGGCATTTCGGCGATCCAGGATACGCTGAATGCCGTCTATAACATTCGAGAGTCGCGATCGTACATCGTGGCGCGCATCCAGGCGATCGGATTGACCATCCTCCTTACGATCGTTTTAACGTTGGGTCTTGCTTCGATGCTTGCGGGCGACTATTTTGCGAGGCTTGCGGAACTCCGCGTCTCGGATCATCTGTTATTGCTCGCAGCTATCGTTGCCGTCAGACTCATGAGCTGGGTTGTCGCCAGTGCACTTCTGGCTCTGACCTTCGCCGTGCTCTACTACTGGGCGCCGGCCTGCAAGACGCGCTGGCATTGGCTTACGCCAGGCGGGACAATCGGGATTGCAGGCTGGCTGCTGGCTTCGCTCGGGTTTCGCGTCTACCTGCATTTCTTCAACACGTATACGAAGACGTACGGTTCGCTCGGCGCAGTCATCATCCTGCTCATGTGGTTCTACATCACTGGACTGATGTTCCTGCTGGGCGCTGAAGTCAACACTCAGATTGAGGCGGCGGTTGCGGAGAGAGCTGTGGATCGCCATTCCGCGATCTCGATGCCTGCACATCCTCAATTTGATCCTGCTGCGAATCTGTAAAAGACATCGCCTCGATGGCCTGTGGTCAAAAAAGGTAGAATTCCTCAACAGTCGGGTTGGGAGGACGTTTTCCCACAACAGCGAAATGCTATACAATCCGAACTTTCCGGGCGTGATTTTTTCGCCCGGGAGAGAAGAGCGGAGGCTAACCATGGAAGTGGAGTTCACCGCGAGACATGTCAGTGTTCCCAAATCGGTGCGTACGCAGGCACAGGAAGGCCTGGAGCGAATCGCTCGCATCCTGGGCCGTACCGCACGCGCCAGTATTACATTCCGCGCGCAACGACATCTTCAAATCGCAGAGCTTACGATTAAGGCGAGAGTGCAGTCAATAGAAGCAGCAGGGAAGGCGGATACGCTGGAAGCTGCACTGCGTATCGCAATTCAGCACGCTGAGAATCAGGCTCTCCGCTATCGCGACCGCCAGTTCGAGCGGAAGAGATTGCCGAAACCTGAAAAAGCTCTGACCGCTCCGCCGGTAGCCCCTCCGAAACGCGGTGTTGTGCCTGAGTCATCGTTGATTGAAAACGGCAAGCTGACGCGAGCCAAGGCAAAGACCGCCATTGCGGTCCATTCGTTTCCGGTGAGTTCGGCTATCGTGGAGCCTCATATTCTCTCCAGCGGCGAAGCCATTGCCGTCAAACCCATGACCATCGAGGAGGCGGTCAAAGACGCTGAGTTTCGCGACCGCGATCTGTTGATTTTCCGTAACCGCGCGGGCGATCTATTCGTGCTTCATCGGCGGCGCGACGGGCAGATGGAGTTGGTTGAAGTTCCTTGATCTCCGGCACCCAAACGAGCGTTTCAGTGAGCGGGAAACCCGCGCTGTAGGTATAGGATGAGCGCATGAGTCCACCACGTTCGACGTTGGGTGCAGGCCACAGGGGCAAGGGTAATCTCAAAAAGAAAGCGAACAAAGAACTGGTGATCCTGACGGGGATCTCCGGTGCGGGAAAGGCTTCGGCGCTCAAAACCTTTGAAGACCTCGGTTACCAGGCGGTAGACAACTTGCCGCTGGAGTTGATGCCAGAGTTTGCCGGAATTGTGGCAAAGTCGAAGGAGATCGAGCGCGCGGCAATCGTGGTGGATGTGCGCGAAGGACAAGCGCTGGATCGATTGCCGGAGATTATCAGGCGAGTGAAACGCGTCCTGCCGACACGCGTTGTCTTTCTCGACGCGCAAGACCAGGTGCTTGTGCGGCGCTACTCGGAGACGAGAAGACCCCATCCTCTGCGGCGCTCGGAGACGGTTTCGCGATCGATCGTCGAGGAGAGACAGCTTCTTGATTCGGTTCGCAACGTGGCCGACACGCTGATCGATACCTCGCGCTTTAATGTACACGAGTTGCGGACGGAGATTCAGAAGAGGTTCGGGCACGGGGATCAGAGTGAGCAGCTGCTGGTCTCATGTCTGAGCTTCGGATTCAAGAACGGTGTTCCCCTCGATGCCGATCTGGTATTTGACGTGAGATTCCTGCCGAATCCACACTTCGTGCCGGAGTTTCGCGACAAGACTGGCCTCGACCCGGATGTAGCAGCCTATGTAAAAGGCTATGCCCAGACCGGGGAGTTTCTCGACAAGGTGACCGATCTCATCCTCTACCTGATGCCGAATTATGTGAAAGAAGGGAAGAGCTACTTGACGATTGCTTTCGGCTGCACGGGCGGTCAACATCGGAGTGTGATGATGGCGGAGGAGATGGCGAAGAGGTTGTCGAAATCCGGATACCAGGTAAAAAAGGCGCACCGCGATATGCCGAGGTGATTTATCGCGCGAGCGCAGGCAGCTCGTTGAGCCAACGTGTGAACGCTTCGTTAAAGCGCTTTGATTCATCGGGCGAATTCGTCAGCCATACTATCGTCTTGCGCGCCGGAGCCTTCTCGAACATCTGCGGGACGCCGCTATCCTTGATCCCAGCCCGACGGAACCACAATGAAGGTATCAGCAGGTTCGATGCGGCGGCATTCAAATCCCAGCGATCACGCACAAGCAGGCGCGCGGGAACAAGGCGCGCGCGTGCATCGTTGAAGATGGCGGCTGCGGGATCGTCAAGCGGCTGATCCAGGACTACGCCAGCCAAGTCGGGATGGACGGATGCCACTGCAAGCGCGAGGTTGGCGCCGAGTCCGGTACCAAAGAGGATGATTGCGCTCGGAGCGATGTGGCGCGTGGCCACCAGATAGTGAATGGCCGCGTCCGCGTCTTCGCGAAGGCTAGTTTCACTGGGGTGGACAAAGCGGCTTTGGCCGTAGCCGCGATAGTCGAACGCAAAGAGGTTGATACCGGCCGAATGGATCTGAGCCAGTGCATCGACCGTGTCACTGAGATTGCCGCTCGCGCCGTGAAGATAGATCGCGGTGAAACGCGCTTGTGACGATGCCGGGATCCACCATCCATGAAGCTGCGGCTCTCCTGAGGCCGTGGTGGCGAATCCGACGGAGTCAAACGCAAGGTTAACGCTGGCCGGCGTACGGCCGACGGTCGATGTCGGGTGATAGAGCAATTGCCAGCTGCCTTGCCAGAACAAGATGCACAATGCCGCCCAGGCGCAGATCAGCGCTGCGGCGATGGCGATCGCAATAGCAGAGAGCAGCCATCTGGCCGATACTGTGGGCGCAGAGGAGACGTTGCCTATGCTGGAAGGCACGCGCGCGGTGCTCCGGGAGGCATGCCGGTTGGGGTCTTTTCGGGATGGCTTTGGCCTGCTCAATCTCTTCCTGCCGGTTCAACTTGCAAATAATGGGCGGCTCAGATTTATGCTAATTGGACCGCTTACTTCAAGGCGAGTCTGTTCGCCATCGGGAGCATACATGTCAGAGTTCGTGCGGATCTGTTCACAGGCAGATTTGCCTGCCGCAGGCTTGGTGAAGGAATTCACCGTCGAGGGGCGGCCACTGTGCGTAGCCAACCTGGAAGGATCAATCTGCGTGCTCGACGGAACCTGTCCGCACGAAGGCGGCCCGCTGGGAGAGGGGTCGATTGAAGGCGGCAAAGTGGTATGCCCGTGGCACGCCTATGCGTTCGACCTGCACACAGGCTCGAACGATGAAGATCCGGGCCTTCACGCCGAGGTTCTTGAGGCCAAGGTTGAAAATGGCGAATTGCGCGTGAAACTTTAGAAGCCTGCGAACTGCGTTCAGGATTTTCTGGCCGGCACCTTTTTGCCCTCTCTGCGCGCCTCTGAGAGGCCGATCGCGATGGCCTGCTTTGGATTCGTAACCTTCTTGCCGGTGCGGCCCGATTTCAGCTTTCCCTGTTTCATCTCGCGCATTTCGCGCTCGACGTTCTTGCCGGCAGAGGGCGAGTACCTGCGGCTCGAAGATTTCTTTGCAGCAGATTTTCTGGCGGTGGATTTCTTAGCCGAGGCAGTGCGTGTGCTCTTTTTTGCGCTTCTGCCATCGCGCGAACTACTGCTGCGCGAGGTGCGCGAGCGGGAGATCCCGTCTTTCGAACTGCTGCTGGATTTCTTTTTGGTCGCCTTCCTTGTTGCCATAACTATTCTCCTGCGGAAGTCAGATGGCAGGCGGCTGAAGGCGAGTTGTTTGTTCTCGACGGTTGGGTGACGTGCATTACACGCACCCCAATGAAAACCGTAAACAAACTCGGCAAGGATTCGTATCATGATGCATGGCCGGATGATCTAGTGCCGCCGCCAACGCAGACGTCGTGGTAACAAGTGTCAAAGCCTGCTGCCGACACGCGTGATCTCTACGTCGATTGCCTCCTCGTGACTGCATTGGTATTGCTGCATCACACCGCGATCACTTAGGGCGCCAGCGGCAGTTGGTTCTATAACGAACTGCATGCTTCGTCGAAGCCGTCGAGCATCCTTCTGACTTCATTTTGCCGTCACCAACCACGTGTACTTCATGGGATTCTTCTTCCTGTTGGTAGCAGCAGGGCAAATCGGGATCCAGCTATCTTCTCACTCGGGTCAAATGAGGGACTCGTATGCGCCGTTTCGGTAGTTTCTAACGGATGCCCCAGGGTCTTGGTTATGAGACCCCGGATTTTAGGCAGCGCAGCTAGTACTTCACAATTGCGGTGAAGGAGTCGGGTTTCAAGCTTGCGCCGCCAACGAGCGCTCCGTCGATTTCCTCCTGACAGCAGAGAGCGTGAGCATTGTCGTGCTTGACACTGCCGCCGTAGAGGATGCGCATCTTCGCTGCCACATCGCCTCCGAGCAGCTTGGCTACTTCGACACGAACGATACGGTGCGCATCTACTGCCATTTCGGGTGTCGCGGTCTTGCCCGTGCCGATAGCCCATACGGGCTCGTACGCAATCACGATAGGCGCTGCGGCCTCGGGCGTAATTCCGGCGAACGCTCCCGTCACCTGCGTCTTGAGCACCTGCTCGGTCCTCCCCGCTTCGCGCTCGGCGAGGACTTCGCCGATGCAAACGACCGGAATGATGCCATGCTTGAGAGCAGTGTGAAGCTTCTTGTTGACGATCTCGTCGTTCTCGCCGAAGTACTGGCGACGCTCGGAGTGGCCGATGAGCGTATGCGTGCCGCCGACCGCTTTCAATTGCAGAACCGAGGTCTCGCCGGTGAAGGCGCCCTCCTCGACGAAATAGATGTTTTGCGCGCCGACAGCTACGTTGGAACCTCTGGCGCCTTCAATGACAATAGGCAAAAGAACGGGAGATGGAAAAATTGCGATCTCATCGCGCGTGTGCCCGGCGACAAGCGGCAAAAATGCATCGACAAAGGCCCTGGCTTCGGAGGGCGTCTTGTACATCTTCCAATTTGCAGCAATCAGTTTCTTTCGGGACATTTTGGTTGGGATCCTCGAACTAAATTCTATCGGAGCGAAAGTCGCGGCCGGGTGATGAGAGACACAGGAAAGCAGGAAGGAGGGAAGTAGGGAGTAGGGAGTAGGGAACAGCAGCACTGACCCTAGCAGCCCCGCTTGGAGGAAGAGGCAAGTGATGAGGAACAAGGATCAACCGCCGTCAGGAGCCGGAATCTGGCGGATACGATCCCACACGGCTCCAGCGAGGGCGATGGCGATAGATGCTCATTGGGGCAGATTCGAATCCGTGGCGTAGTACGCTTTGCAGGACGCGCTGGCCCCAGTATCCGACGGCCAAGGCGACGAGAGAGGCGACGAGCCAGATGGCCCAGCCGCCGAGTTCGGCCCGGGTGCTGGTGCAATTGCCCCAAATGAGGTCAGGGCCGCAGACAGTCTGGGTATTGGGAAGGAGCCCGCAGATGAAGTAGAGCGAAACTGCTGCCGGGGGGGTGATGAGAATAGCGAGGGTAAACCGGCGCAGCGGCGGGATAGCCAGCGAGATCAAGGCTGCAAGGGAAGAAGCGACGAGAGTCGCGAACGCTATCAGAGCCTCAGCGAGAATTTCCATGCTACCGTTCCTGAGCGAAGGATAGCAGACTCTCATGTCTTCTGTGGAGAACGAGGTTTTGTTCATTCCCGCTGCACCTAGGCTTTCCCACCCATGCAGTGTCTGACGAATCGAATTCTGGGGGATCGGAGACTAAAGTCGTGCCCTGACACGAAGCGATTCCGTCGACGATTCCTAAGATAGGTTTCGGTCCCTGAACAAGCCAAGTGGCCGTCTATACCGCTGGGATCTCGTCATTGAGGAAAGCCCTGCGGTGGTACGAAGCTTCTCCTCGAAAGGACAGTGGAACCAATCCTAGTACAGATTGGTTCCACTCGGATATTTACTTGTCGGTCAGTGCTTCGACTCCGGGCAGTTTCTTACCTTCAAGGAACTCGAGGCTGGCGCCGCCGCCGGTGGAGATGTGGGTGATCTTGTCGGCTACGCCGGCCTGATTGATAGCCGAGACCGAGTCGCCACCGCCGATGATCGAAACGGCCGCCTTGTTCGCTGCAACCGCACGGGCAATGGCGTTGGTTCCCTTGGCAAAGTTCGGAAACTCGAAGACGCCTGCGGGTCCGTTCCAGACGATCGTGCGCGCACGCGAGACGACATCCTCGATCGCTGCAACGGACTTGGGTCCGATGTCGAGTCCCTGCCAGTCGGCGGGGAAGTCCTTGTTCGTATCCCAGGGCTGGGTCTTCGCGTCGTTGGCGAACTTGTCGGCGAGGATGTTGTCGACCGGCAGCAGCAGATTCACGCCCTTTGCTTTCGCCTTCTCGAGAGTCTCCTTCGCGAGGCCGATCCTGTCCTCCTCGAGGAGGGATTTGCCGACGCTGACGCCGAGCGCGCGGTAGAAGGTATAAGCCATGCCGCCGACGATGACCAGCGTATCAACCTTGTCGAGAAGGTTCTGAATAACGTCGATTTTGCCGGAGATCTTGGAGCCGCCGATGATGGCGACGAAGGGCTTTTCGGGTGACTCGAGCGCCTTACCGAGGTAGGTGATCTCCTTCTCCATCAGCAGGCCGGCTACCGCGGGCTTGAGATAGTGCGTGATGCCCTCAGTGGAGGCATGGGCGCGATGCGCGGAGCCGAAAGCGTCATTGACATAGATTTCGGCCAGCGAAGCGAGAGCCTTGGAGAATGCGGGATCGTTGGCTTCTTCTTCGGCGTGGAACCGCAGGTTTTCGAGCAGGAGCACCTGGCGCGACTCGAGCTGGCGGGCCATCTCCTCGGCAATCTCGCCGACGCAATCGGGCGAAAAGGCTACGTTCACGGATTCGCCGATCTGCTTGTCGAGGAGTTCACGGAGCCGGTCGACGACCGGCCGCAGCGAGTACTTCGGGTTCGGCTTTCCCTTGGGGCGGCCCAGGTGCGAGGCAAGAATGACCTTCGCGTGATGCCGCAGCGCGTACTCGATGGTAGGCAACGTGGCGACGATGCGGGTGTCGTCCGTAATGGTCGAGCCGTCCTCGGTGAGCGGCACATTGAAGTCAACGCGGATGAAGACGCGCTTGTTCTTGAGTTCTATGTCGCGAATGGAAAGCTTGGACATGGGAGGAACCTTTCTGAGGGACTAAAGGGACGAAGGGACGAGGGGACTCGGACCAGGGAGCACCGCGTCGAATTCGATTTCGACGCGCCATGACGGATTCAGCAGGGCAGCGACGACAACCATGGTGGCAGCGGGCCGGATCTGGCCAAAGAATTCGCCGTGCACCCGACCGACCGCCTCCCAGTCTTCAACATGGGTGAGATACATGCGGGTGCGAACGACGTCGCTCCATGTAGCACCGGCTTCGGCCAGGGCCTTCTCGACGATCGCGAAAATCCGGCGCGTCTGGCCTGCCGCATCTTCGTTGTCGGCGCCGACAGGCCCGGTTCCGGCAACGTGGACCGTGCTCCCGACGCGGACAGCGCGCGAGAAGCCGATGATCGGCTCGAAGGGTGATCCGCCGCTGATGTTCTGGCGCATACGAGAGAACAGAGAACAGAGATCAGGGATCAAGGATCAGAGAACATCAGTACGGTCGGTCCTAGGAACAAAACCGATCTCGATCTCTGATCCCTGACAACTGTCGTTAAAGGCCCTTCTTGGCCAGGAAGCTGACGAGGTCAACGACGCGGTTTGAATAGCCCCATTCGTTGTCGTACCAGCTGATAACCTTCGCGCTGTTGCCGACAACCTTGGTCAGCGGTGAGTCGAAGATCGAGCTGCGCTTGTCGCCCTTGAAGTCGCTAGAGACGAGTTCATTGGTTTCGTAGCCGAGGATGCCCTTCAGCGCGCCCTCGGAGGCAGCCTTCATCGCCGCGTTGATAGCTTCAGCGGTGACAGGCTTCTCAGCCACAAAGGTGAGGTCAACCACGGAAACGTTCGGCGTTGGGACGCGAATGGCGAAGCCGTCAAGCTTGCCGGCGGTCTCGGGAATGACCAGCTTGAGGGCCTTGGCGGCGCCGGTCGAGGTTGGGATCATGTTGATCGCGGCAGCGCGGGCGCGGCGCAGATCCTTGTGCGGGAAGTCGAGGATTACCTGGTCGTTCGTGTAGCTGTGGATGGTGGTCATTACGCCGCTGACGATGCCGAAGTTCTCGACCAGCACCTTCACCACGGGCGCAAGGCAGTTGGTGGTGCAGCTGGCGTTAGAGATGATGTGGTGCTTGGCCGGGTCGTACTTGTCCTGGTTGACGCCGAGGACGATCGTGATGTCTTCGTTCTTGGCGGGAGCGGAGATGATGACTTTCTTGACGGTCTTCCCGAGGTGAGCCTTCGCCTGCTCTGCATCGGTGAAGCGGCCTGTGGACTCAATGACAACCTGTGCGCCGTTGTCGGCCCAGGGGAGTTTGGCCGGGTCCTTCTCGGCATAAACCTTGATCTTCTTTCCGTCTACCGAGATGAAATCGTCGCCGGCCTTGATATCGTTCGGCAAGTTGCCCAGGATCGAGTCGTACTTGAGGAGATGGGCGAGAGTTGCCGGGCTCGTCAGATCATTGACGGCAACAAAATCAAGCTCGGGATTGCCGAGAGCGGCGCGCAAAACGTTGCGTCCAATCCGGCCAAAACCGTTGATGCCAACCTTAACTGCCATGTGTATTCTCCTTCGTTATGGGTGAATCTTGTCAGCTGCGAGTGATGGCATTCGGCGCAATGTGTCGCGCGCCGGTCAATCCACCAAACCCATCAGGCTAACACTGTTGTCAAACAGGAACCAAATGAATGATCGGTTGCGTGCCGAGTTCCCGCACTAAGCTACCCCACGAACGCAGCACCTGTTCGTGGACGCCCCGGTCCCAAAATGCGCTCATCGACAGTTTGAGGGTTCCTGGCATAGGACTGTATGTGACGGAGGCCACGCCGTTTGCAGCGGTCTGGATAAGTGTGTTATCCCCATATTAATCACCACACGAACGAAGACCAGTTCGTGGGGAACCCGAAGGGTGCGGAACGAGGCATGAGACGACGGTCGAAACGCGGCGTGAACAATTCAGAATCCACAGGCAAGATCGGACAGGAAATCCCGCAGAATCAACCCCGGCCGCTTGTGCCTTCTTATATGGACGAACCCATATCACAACAGAAAGCGCAGGGCTCGGGATCGCAACGGCAGGATCGCGCACCCGTGCCGCAGCGCCAACCGCGCGTGCAGCAGCCTCGGCCGGAGTGGAATGAGCCGGCGGGTTCAGGGCGCCTGGAGATGGAGACGCAACCGGAGTCGCCATCCGTGCCCCCGCCGGAGGTGCAGCCTGCCGACCGCTCGCCTCAGGCTCCCAAGGGCTACGTGGTGCTGGCGATCGGGTTGCCCGGTTCGGGCAAAACGACATGGTTCAGACGCAGGGGAGTGACGCCGCTATCGAGCGACCTGCTGCGCAATATTCTCTTTGATGACGTGGAGGAGCAGCGATTCCAGGGGCTGGTGTTTTCCACGCTGCGCTCGCTGCTGCGCGCCAGGTTGATTGCGAAGATGCCATGGAATTATGTGGACGCGACAAACCTTTCGGTACACGAGCGGCGTCAATGGATCAAGATGGCGAAGAGCTTCGGCTACGAGGTACAGGGCGTGTTCTTCGACGTGCCGCTGGATGTTTGCCTGGAGCGCAACCGCTCCCGCGACCGCATGGTAAGCGAAGACGTCATGCGCAAGATGGCAGAGAAGTTGAAGCCGCCGGTCTTCGAGGAAGGATTTGCGAAGATTACTGTGGTGCGGGTGAAGCGGGAGGGCTAAGGCCCGCAAGCGGGCTCGAGATACGGGTCTTCAGGGATAGGAAACAGACAGTGCCCAAGAGTGATGCGCAATCTTCGGCGGGTTGGGTCGATTTTGAGCCAGCCATGAGAAACGAGGAAGCCAAACGCCTGAAGTTTTGGAGGCGATATGCCTGATCCGCTGAAATACTGCTCCGGTGTAGAGATCTGCAAGGGAGATCATGTGAACTTCCACGGCCACGCGGCGCAGATTGAGTTTGCCGCCGAGGACCTTGGCGATCCCGAACACGGCTGGTTTGTAAGTCAGTATGGCGGCGGGGTGATGGTGCACGATCCCGCGATCTCCGGCCACACGTTTGTACCGGTCGATCAGCTGAGGTGCTACGAAAACCTGGAGTTTGTTGCCCGCGGAGAGTGGACCCTTGAGCACTCACACTAGTTCAAGTCCTTATGTTGAGCCTTGGCTGCGCGGGACGCATGGCGAGATTCCGGCTGTGGGCCGCGCGGTGCTTCACGCGCTCGATCTCGCGCTCGAGGACCTGAGGAAGTGGACCGAGGGCCTTTCTGACCTGGAGATTCACACCCTGCCCCTGGAACTGCCGCCGATCGCGTTTCATCTGCGGCACATCGCCCGCTCGGTCGACAGGATCCTGACATATGCTGAGGGGAACCAGCTTTCACCGGAACAACTTGCGAAATTGAAGTCCGAAGAGATCGGCCCGCAGCATGATGAGCGGGAGACGCTGGCGGCCCTGCTTGCGGAAGTGGAGACATCATTACGGAATGCGTCGGATCGGGTACGTGCGCTGGCTGCATCGGATATGAACACCTTTCGCGGAGTCGGTCGCAAGCAACTGCCGACCTCGATTGGCGGTGCGCTCGTACACGTGGCCGATCATACCCAGCGGCATGTGGGCCAGGTGGTAACCACCGCGAAGGTGTTGAAGGCCATGCGTGGGTAACCCGAAAGTGGACCTCCTCGACGCTGCAGCACTTGGCGATCCGAAGTGGTCATGAACGCCCAGATGAATCGCACGCAAAACCTAACAGGAGTCGGCAGCTACCAGAAAGAGCTGGGCCAGTCTCCTCTTGTTCAGCGGTTCGATCTCGTTCGTGCGTTCACGGACTTCACTTAGATCGGCGACAAGCTTGGACTTTTGCAGAAGGCGTCACAATGGCTCAAATCCGGCCGTGCCCTGATGATGCATTTGGATTATCGGAATCTGCAGATTAAAGGTCGGACAGGTTCTGTTGCCCAGACCGGCAAAGACCTTAATTCCGATTGCCCGCCGCGTCACCTGATCATCGGCGACGGGCTCGCCGCTAAGATACCTTTGGTATCGCTATCTCGGTGCAGATGATCAGGCAGGCCCAAACTACACCGGACAAGCCGCTGTTGATTCCTATCACGAATGCGCGGGTTACTCTCTGCGTCGATCACTTCTCGTAGCTGTAGAAGCCCCGGCTGGATTTCCTTCCCAGCCAGCCGGCGTCGACCATGCGAACAAGTAGCGGGCAAGGGTAATATTTCGGCTCGCCAAAACCTTCATGTAATACGCGAAGAATATCGACGCAAACATCTATGCCGATGAAGTCTGCGAGCGTGAGTGGTCCCATCGGATGCGCCATACCGAGTTTGAATACCTGATCGATAGCTTCGGGTGTTGCGACCCCTTCCATCACCGCGAAAGCTGCTTCGTTAATCAACGGCATCAGCACGCGATTGGAGACGAATCCGGGGGCATCGTTCACCTCGACCGGTGTCTTGCCCAGCTTGAGTGCCAGGTCGCGAACGCCTGCAAAGGTGGCATCGCTCGTAGCCAGACCCCGGACGACCTCGACCAGCGCCATCACCGGCACGGGATTGAAGAAGTGCATGCCGATGACCTGTGCCGGGCGACGAGTGAGCGCCGCGAGCCGGGTGATCGAGATGGAGGAAGTGTTGGTGGCCAGAATCGCCGCCTCCGGAAGAATGCGGTCGAGCGCGCGGAAGACGCCGGCCTTCAAGTCGAAGCGCTCTGGTGCGGCTTCAACCGCAAGTTGCACGCCGCCCAGCGACTCAAGATCGACCGATGTCGTGATGCGGTTGATGGCGAGGCTAATCTCCGGCTCGGTGATCTTACCCTTTGCTGCCTCGCGGCCAAGGTTGACGCGGACCGAGTCAATAGCACGATCGAGAAAGCGCTGCTCCACATCGCAGAGCACCACTTGTAACCCGGAGCGGGCAAATACATGCGCGATGCCTGATCCCATGGTCCCGGCGCCGATAACCGCTACCGTCTTGATCTCTGCCATCAATTCCTCCGAGAGCAAATCGAAGTGTAGCAGGGTGATAACTGTGGGACGCAACCACAGGCAAACATAGGCAACCGGCTCGAAAGAAGCTGCATCCTATGACAACTCGTCGTGGGCTCATCAGCGAGAAATATGAACCTTTCCACATCTACAAGACTTCTTTTTCGCTCAGATTGAGGCGCTGGGGGAACTGGCCCTGCGGCTGCTTGACGTCGGTCGCGAGTCACTGAAAATATGTGGAACCTGGCGGAGCATTACACATGGCGACGGTCGACAGCGGAACGATCGGAAACAAGGGGACTGGAAACTCCCCTCACTCCAGGCCCCATCCTAAGCGACCAAAACTGAGTGAACTGCTGGAACATGCTCCCGCTGCGATTGCGTTTCTGAGCGGTCCCGAGTTGCGGTGCTCCTACGTAAATGAGCTCGCGGTTCGTGTCACGGGAAGAAGGTCGGCCGACGAACTGCTCGGTACAACCTTCCGCGAAGGCCTGCCGGAACTCGAAGAAAGTGGCGCATTCGAGATCATTGATGAAGTCGCGCGGACGGGCCAACCCATTTGCCGGCGCGAATTCAAGGTTTCGTTCATCCCGCCCGATAAAGGAACGTCGCTGGAGGGTTATTTCGACTTTGTGTGCCAGCCGATGTTCGATCATACAGGCGCTATGGAAGGAATCATGATCCACGCGGTTGACATGACGGACCGCGTCTTAAGCCGGCGCGCGCTTGAAGCCAGCGAGGCAAGGCTCCGTCTGGCGCACGAGGCATCCCACGTCGGGACGTGGGAATGGGACCCCGTGGAGGACTCGCTGGAGATTTCGGCGGAACTTCACCGCATGTTCGGCACGGACGAGGCGCAGGTCGGCGGGGAGCGATTCGAAGCGTGGGTTGCGCGGGTCCACCCGGAAGATTGGCCAAGGGTAGAAGAGATACTAGTCGAAGCGAAGGAAGCCGGGACGTTGGACTTCGAATATCGTTACCTGCATCCCGAACATGGCCTCAGAACCTTTCATACCAAGGGCCGACGCATGCAGGGCAGTACCCGCTTCTTTGGCGTCGTCCTGGACGTCACTGAGAAAAGGGCCGCGGAGAAGCAGATACGCGAACAGCGCGAACGATTCGAGTTCGCAACCGACGCCGGCCAGATAGGGTATTGGTTTTGCGATCTGCCCTTCGACAAGCTGGTCTGGGATGCGCGTGTGAAGGAACATTTCTGGCTGCCAACGGATACTAATGTGGACATCAGCCTCTTTTACGAGAGGCTCCACCCCGACGATCGTGAACCGACGCGCCGCGCAATAGAGGACTCGATCGCAAACCACGCGCGGTACGACATCGAATACCGGACCCTCTCACCTGAAGGCAAACAGAAGTGGATTCGCGCCACGGGCCGCACCGCATACGACAAGAATGGAAAGCCAATCTGGTTCGATGGCGTGACTCAAGACGTAACGGCGCTGAAGCAGACGCGCGAGGCGCTGATTCGGAGTGAGAAACTGGCTCTCGTAGGACGACTCGCCGCAGCCATCTCGCATGAGATCAATAACCCACTTGAAGCAGTGGTCAACCTGCTGTATCTGATCCAGGAAAGTTCGGACGAGGAGTTGGTGAAGTCGTTCAGCAAATCGGCGCAGCAGGAACTGGCGCGCGTCTCACACATCGTCACGCATACGCTGCGATTCAATCGTCAGTCGCATAAGCCGTCCCGCGAGAAGATGTCCAGTCTTCTCGAATCGGCGAGTGCCATCTACCAGCCGCGCATGAAGGACGTGGGAATTGCCGTAATGTCTGATTACAAGGATACGAAGCGCATTCTCTGTTTCGGCTCGGAATTGCGGCAGGTGTTCGCCAATATCGTGGCTAACGCGTTCGATGCTTCAAAGCGCGGCGGAAAACTGCTCTTGCGTACGCGAGATGCGACCCATCCGCGAACGGGCGTGCGGGGAGTTCGTGTCTCGATCGCCGACACCGGGACCGGCATGGATGAGGCCACGTGCAGGCGGCTGTTCGAGCCGTTCTTTACGACGAAGGGCGATAAGGGTACCGGGCTTGGGCTGTGGGTGAGCGGGGAGATCCTGAAGAAGCATCACGCCTCGCTTCATGTAAGAAGCCGTGAGGGACGCGGCTCGGCATTTTCTATCTGGATTCCGGAGACGCCCTTACAAGAAAAGAAGACCCCCAGCAGAAGTGAATTCTTTTGCGATTGCGGAGGCAACCTCGTAGCTCTTCCGGTGTCGAGTCGGAAGAGCTACGCATCTGAATATCACTCCGCCAATGCCCCTGTCGAAAGCTTCAAAGCCGCGCTGAAATGACCGCGAATTTCAATTTCCCTGTACGCCGCTCTCCGGTAGGAGACGCACTTGCTCAGTGACCGTGAGCATCAGGTACGATCCGGCATCGAGATTGGCCTGCGGATGGCTCACGAGCAGATGTGTGGTGACGAGTCCCGCGCCGATAATGCCGCCGGCAAGCATGCCCGCTGGACCGCCCAGAGCAGCGCCGGCGATCATGCCTCCGCCGGCTACGCCAGCATATTCATAGCCGTCTTTCTTGAGGCGCGAGCCGGGAGTGATGACCCCCTCCGATCCAACCCGCGTGTTCGAACCGGGCGTGGAGTTGACCACCGCGTGCAGCTGGAACTTGTTGCCGTTCTCGAAGATCACCGTGTCGGGCATGAGGAGAATGGAGCCGTGTCCACCGAAGCGGCCAGCGGAAACCTCGGTGACGCGCCCGCTGATTTCGGCGCCCGCCGGGATGACGACCTGTCCATCTTGCAGTACGTCGGTTGAAACGCGGCTGCGGAAAGGCTCGCCTTTGGCGGAGAACGAGCTGGACACGCCGTTCAGAAGACGCACGCGAATCAAGGTTCCTTCCCCGATGGTTCCCGGCGGGAGCGGGGCCGGGTGCACGATATCGCTGTCCGGATCGACGGCAGTTGAGCGTGCAGTGAGGGTCGGAGTTTGCGCGGCTACGCCGACGATGCCTGCATCAGTGCCATCGCCATAGGACTGCGGGATGGGCCCGCGCTTCTGGTTCGTCGCCATCGATTGCGGCGCGGCCATCTGTCCCGGCTGCGTGGCGGTCGATGTTTGCGACTGCATGGGATGGCCGGCTGGTGGCTTGGGAACCGGCGCCGCCTGTTCGCTGGTAATGATGGTGTCGTCTGGGGGAGGATTTGAAGTTCCCTGGTAGGGGTTGGACTGGCTTGCGTCCTGAGCCACGAGCGCTGTGCTGGCCAGCGCGAAGAATGCACATGCGAGAACGGGCCGGTTCATCCGAGACTCCTTGTACTTCTTGATGCTGCAGGCGGTGCTTTCCCCTTGCTCTTTTGGACCCGGCCTGCGAAAAAAAGTTCCGCGCAGTGATGCGTGAAAATCATTTCAGCGCAAACTGCACCCAACTTGATGCTATCGTCAAGGTGTTCGAGGCTGGCTACAGCGGCCGGATAAATGTTCCTTGCCCGGCACGAATCAACCCAGATAACCCGCGATGCAATCGAAGGATTGGGCGCCCGCGCCCGCCCTGAGCGGAGCGACAGGCTTCCTTCGTTGCAGACTTCGGAAACCAGGATCACGTTCGCTGCAGGGCCGATTCGCGGTTGTGACCGCTGCCACAACTGGTAAAGCTGGCCTGTTTGCTAGAATCCGAACGGAACATTTTCTTTTTTCAACGCGATTTTTTGCGCTGGACGGATGAGGAGTTACACACGTGCATCAGCTTCTGGAAACAATTCAGAGCGCCGCCGGAGAGGCCGTTGCCGTGGATCGCCGTCCGAAACTGAACGACCGGCTGCAGCACCGCATTGCGAGGACTGAAATGACTGAGATTGTTGCGATTCGCGCGCGCGAAGTGTTGGATTCGCGCGGAAATCCCACCGTGGAAGCCGATGTGATTCTTGAGAGCGGCGCGTTGGGCCGCGCTATCGTGCCTTCGGGTGCTTCGACCGGCGAGCATGAAGCTGTGGAACTGCGGGACGGCGATAAGAGTCACTACCTGGGCAAGGGCGTGCTGCAGGCCGTGGCGAATGTCGAAACCGTGATTGCCCCGGAACTGGAAGGCATGGACGCCGCCAACCAGCGCATGATCGACCAGACGATGATTGCGCTGGACGGTACGGCAAACAAGGGCAAGCTGGGCGCGAATGCAATTCTGGCCGTCTCGCTGGCTTCGGCGCGCGCCGTGGCTCAAACCCTCGAGGTTCCTCTGTATCGCTACCTCGGCGGCGTGAATGCAAGCATCCTGCCGACGCCGATGCTGAATGTTCTGAACGGTGGTGCACATGCCGATTCCAATGTCGACTTCCAGGAGTTCATGATCATGCCGGTCGGCGCGGAGCGCTTCAGCGATGCCCTACGCTGGTCTGCTGAAACCTTTCATACCCTCAAGGGCGTGCTCAAGAAGAAGGGTTATAACACGGCTGTTGGTGACGAGGGCGGTTTCGCTCCATCGCTCAAATCGAACACCGAGGCCGTGGAGCTGATCCTTGAAGCGATTGAAGCAGCGGGCTACAAAGCCGGCGAACAGATCGCGATCGCACTTGATCCCGCGTCGAGCGAGTTCTACGACAAGGAAAAGAACAAGTACGTTTTCAAGAAGAGCGACAAGCGCGAACTGACCAGCGAGCAGATGGTGGAATTCTGGTCGGACTGGGCCAACCAGTATCCCATCGTCTCGATCGAGGACGGCTTGGCCGAAGACGACTGGGAAGGCTGGAAGCAGCTCACAGACAAAATCGGCGGTCACGTCCAGCTAGTGGGCGACGACCTCTTTGTCACAAACGTGAAACGCTTGCAGCGTGGCATTGAAGAGGGCGTGGCGAATTCGATTCTGATCAAGGTCAACCAGATCGGTACGCTGACCGAGACACTTGAAGCGATTGAACTCGGGCGCCGTTACGGTTATACGGCAGTGATGTCACATCGTTCGGGCGAGAGCGAGGACACATTCATTGCCGACCTCGCTGTTGCGACAGGTGTGGGTCAGATCAAGACCGGATCGGCGAGCCGCACCGACCGCATTGCGAAATACAACCAGCTGCTCCGCATTGAAGAAGAGCTGGGCTCGGGCGCAGTGTATCTCGGACTCGAGAGCCTGAACTACGACTGAGTTATACAAGTGGGTGCCCCAGGTCTCCTGCTTTCGGAGACCTGGGAAACTCCGAAGCCCATCGACGCATTGTCATCCTGAGCCGAGGTCGTCGCGGCGATCGAAGTCCTTCGATTGTTTTTCGCGCTGACTTGCTGGACATGCTAACTTCGCTAACTCCGCTGGGAAGGAATCCTGCCTGTGGCTTCATCTAAACATCCTCTCGTTCTCACCATCCTCGACGGATGGGGCTACCGTGCCGAAACAGCCAACAATGCAATCGCGCTGGCGCGCAAACCGGCCTACGACAAGCTTCTGCGCGAATTTCCCAACACGCTGATTCAGGCCTCCGATCATTTCGTCGGTCTCCCTGACGGACAGATGGGCAACAGCGAAGTCGGCCATCTGAATATCGGCGCCGGCCGCATCGTGCAGATGGATATCACGCGCATCGATGCGTTGATCGCCTCCGGCCAGTTCTCGAAGGAGCCGGCAATCGTGCAGGCAATGCAGAAGGCGCGCGACGGGCGGAAGCAGTTGCATCTGTTCGGCCTCGTCTCCGACGGCGGTGTGCATTCGCACCAGGAGCATCTCTACGCGCTCCTGCGCACCGCTCGTGAGTTCGGGCTGCAACACGTCTTCGTGCATGCGTTCATGGATGGACGCGACACAGCCCCCGATTCCGGCGCAGGCTTCATTGCCAAGCTCGAGCAAAAGATGCGCGAGTACGGCGTCGGCAAGGTAGGCACGGTCAACGGACGCTACTATGCGATGGATCGCGACCGCCGCTGGGAGCGCGAGCGCAAAGCCTTTGACGCAATGGTGAACGGCAAAGCCGAGGGCGGCGCGTACATCGATCCGGTTGCACGGCTCAAGGAAAGCTACAACAACGGCGTGACCGATGAGTTTGTCGTGCCGTTTGTCGTTGTAGACGGAGCAGGGAAGCCAGTAGGACAGATTCGCGACGAAGACGTCTGCATCAACTTCAACTTCCGTGCCGATCGCGCGAGGCAGATCACCCGCGTGCTCGCACGCGAGAGCGGACTTAACAAGGAGGACGGCCGCAACCTCGAAAGCTGGGAGTCGCTCGACGAGATCATTCCGCGTACTGAAATTCCGAAGCACCTGCACTATGTCTGCATGACCCAGTATGACAAGCTCTACGAACTGCCGATGGTCATCCTGCCGGAGTCGATGGACAATATCCTGGCGAACATCCTCTCGCAGAATCATCTTCGCAATCTGCGCGTGGCCGAGACGGAAAAGTTCGCGCACGTGACCTACTTCTTCAACGGCGGCATCGAAAAGCCGTTTCCGGGGGAAGACCGCACCCTGCTTCCTTCGTTGAAGGTGGCGACCTACGACCTCGCGCCGGAGATGAAAGCTGAGGCGATTGGCGACACAGTTGTTAAGGCGGTCAGCGACACGGCATTCGATCTGGTCGTGGTGAACTTTGCGAATGCCGACATGGTGGGGCACTCCGGCAAGCTGGAGCCGACCATTCGCGCCGTTGAAGCCGTCGATGCGCAACTCGGCCGCATTTACAAGGCGATCAAAGAGAAGAACGGAAGCTGGCTTATCAGCGCCGACCACGGCAACGCCGAGTTGATGGTCGATCCGGTGACCGGCGGCCCGCACACAGCACATACCACCAACCCGGTGCCCTTCATCTACGTCAGCGAAGAGGCCAGCCATTATCGCTTGCGTCCCGACGGCTCGCTGCGGGATATCTCACCGACGATTTTGAATTTAATGAAGCTCGGACTTCCCAAGGAGATGACCGGCGGCGACCTGAGGGTACAACTTTCGAAGTAGATAGGGCGGCGGGGGCTGCGCTACCTTAAGGGAAGCACAATCTCTGCGTTACACTCGAAAGAAAATGCCTTCGGACGTCGTTCGCGCAGTCCATAATCGAGCGGAGACTATCGTTGCGCCGAGAATCAGTCTGGCGTGGTGCTTCGCTTTCTTTGTCATTTCGGGATTCTGCGGACTTGTCTACGAAGTTGTCTGGGTTCGGCTTGCGATGGCCAGCTTCGGTGTCACGACTGCGCTGGTCTCGATTGTCCTCTCCATCTTCATGGCCGGCCTCGGCCTGGGCTCGTGGGTCGCCGGTGTCATATTCCGGAAACGCTCCTCGACGATTGCGCGCCGGGCCCTTCGATTCTACGCATTAACTGAGTTGCTCATCGGGTGCTCAGCACTACTCGTTCCGATCGAGCTGAAGTTTGGTCGCGAACTGATGCTTCACATGCACTATCTGGGATCGTGGCAGAGCTGGTCCTACTATGTTGTCACCGGTCTCTGGCTTGCCGTGACACTGCTGCCCGGATGCACTCTTCTTGGTTCGACCTATCCCTTCTTAATGGCGGCGATTCGGGAAGTTTACCCCTCGACATACGGCAGGTCGTTCAGCTATCTGTACCTCGCAAATGTGCTGGGAGCGTTGCTGGGAACACTGGTTTCTGCCTTCTTTCTTATTGAATTGCTGGGATTCGAGCGTGCCCTCTGGGCCGCTGCCAGTTTGAATCTCATGCTGGCCCTCCTTGCTTTTCGCATGAGCTTCGGCCTTTCGGGCTCAGTAGAAGCTGAAACTCGCGGGGAGCGGCCTGGAACGCAAATCAGCTTATATGGTCTTCGCCGATCAGCGATCCTCCTAATGCTTTTCGTCACCGGACTTGTCAGCATGGGCTCCGAAGTGGTGTGGATGAGGCAATTCACCCCATATTTAGGGAATTTTGTTTATGCTTTTGCAGTTATTTTGGGACTCTACCTGCTCGCAACGGCTTTGGGAGCCCGCGATTACCGAAACTGGACCCGATCTCATCAGCCGGGTGACAGCGCAAGTGCATGGAGCTGGCTTGCCGTCTCTGCGTTGATCCCGGTGGTCGGCGCTAACCCATTGCTCCATCTTGCGCGGGGCGAGATGAACGGACTGCGCATTCTGTCCATTGCGCTCTTTTGTTGCCTTACAGGGTTCCTGACGCCCCTTCTTGTCGATACCTGGTCTCGAGGTGAACCTGACAGGGCAGGTCTGGCCTATGCCTTCAACATCCTTGGCTGCATTGTTGGACCAGTTATCGCTTCATTCGGCCTTGTAAGCTGGCTTGGTGAGAGATGGTCGATTCTGGTGCTCTCGCTGCCATTGTTCGGAATCGCCGGCGTAATCGCCTTCGGCTCGCGTGCAGATTCTCAGGGCTACAGGCGCCCCAAGGTCTCGTTCATTGCGGCAGTCGCTGTTGGTCTTCTGCTCGTCTGTTTTAGCGATGACTTTGAGACGCAATTCCGGGTTCGCGAAGTGAAGCGAGATTATGCCGCAACCGTGATCGCAACCGGAACCGGGTTTGGGCGTACGCTCATGGTCAATGGGGCCGGGATGACGGCACTGACGCCGCATACCAAGTACATGGTGCATCTGCCCCTGGCTTTCATGGACCGCGCCCCAAGGAACGGACTGGTGATCTGTTTTGGCATGGGCACCAGCTTTCGCAGCATGCTTTCGTGGGGCATCCCTACCACGGCCGTTGATCTGATTCCGAGTGTGCCGAAGCTGTTTCCTTATTATCATGCCGATGCTCAGGAATTACTCCATTCACCGCTCGCCGAGGTCGTCGTCGATGACGGACGACGCTTTCTAGATGGCTCGAACAGGACATACGACGTAATCGTTGTCGATCCGCCGCCGCCGGTTGAAGCACCCGGATCGAGTCTGCTCTATTCGCGTGAGTTTTACGAGGTCATCAAGCGCCATCTGAATCACGACGGCGTCTTGCAGATCTGGTACCCGTCCCTTCTCGGCGATCGAGCTACAACTGCTTCGATGACCAAGGCCCTTATCCAGTCGTTTCCGTACGTGCGGGCGTACCATTCCTTCGATGGACAATATGGAATTCATTATCTGGCCGGTTTGGAACCAATCGGGACGTTGGACGGGAGGACACTGACCTCTCGCATGCCGGCCGCTGCGAAGTCCGATTTTGTAGAGTGGGGCCCATCGGCGAACGTGGAAGAACAGTTCGACCTGGTGTTGTCGCGAGAGATTCCTTTGCAGCAACTTGTGCAGGAGGACAGCGGAATACCTGTACTGAGCGATGACCGTCCAGTTAATGAGTACTTCCTGCTTAGGCGCTCGTTCGCATCCAGGCGATAGGGAATTGCGCCCGTCTATTCATATGCACTTCGTTTATGTAGGAAGGCCTCCCGGGGAGTTGGGGGGCCTTTGGCATTGATCCGGATCTGCGCTTATCGCGGTCGCAGAGATTTGATGGCATTTGGCAGGCGCTCGATCGTCTCCGGAAACCGTTCTTCGAGGATACGCGCGCGCTCGGCGGCGATTCCGCCGAGGTATGACGGCACGGGCGTTGCCGTCAGGACCAGCACAAATGCAATGACCGAGAAGCAGACCCCCGCGATGGCTGCCGAGACGAGCATGAGATAGGTATCGGCGATGTCTAGCCCCAGGATGTTGATCGCGACGTGCTCCAGCGGCTTGACGTGGCGCAGAACCGCGAGCGCGAACAACGAGAAGAAGACCGAGAGCGACGTAAGGACGACGAGGGCAACGTCAAGGCTGCGATGGAATTTCTGCCGGGCGCGGCAGCGGTTGCATCCAGCGAAATGTTGTTCGTAATCTTTGCGCATCTCCGGCGAAATGCCTGAGATGTCATACCGCCAGCTTGCAAGAATTGCGCCCACCACACGATCGTTACATTGCGGTTTCGGCATACTGATTGGACTCACCTTATCGAGAATCTACCTGAATTGTCCGCCTTCGCCTGTCATCATACACAGGAAAACGGGCCCGACTCCTACGATGCCTCAAACCCTGCGAGCGATGCAGAAACTCACTGAACTCGTTGAGGAGCCGAAACTTACGAAAATAGACAAAACCCACACCCCCGTACAAAGCACAGGTTTGGTTACTTACAATTGTAACGCGTCCTTTATCAAAACAGAATAGGTTCGAGGGGCTGGTGTTGCCCTGCCAGTAACAGGCGGTTGGCAAGCAAACTGGCCCGGCCGCTCAGGGCTCGCTCGGCAGAGATTCGGGCGAGTTCGGGCAGATTGTTGCTTTCGGAGAGATGCCCGAGGATAACGTACGTCGCCTGGCCGTCGTACTCGCTCTCGAGGTACGTTGCCGTGGCCTCGTTGGAGAGGTGACCGACGCGCGAAAGCACTCTCTGCTTCACTGACCACGGGTACGGCCCGTCGCGCAGCATCTCAAGGTCGTGGTTGGACTCGAGCAGCATCAGGTCCACTCGCTTCAATTGTGCCTTCACGTTCGTCGGCATGTAGCCGAGATCGGTTGCCACTGCCATGCGCACACCTTCGGCCTGGAAGACGAATCCCACAGGGTCTGCGGCATCATGGGGAATCGTGAACGGGCTAATCGAAATGTCGCCAATCTGAAGGGATTCTCCGGCCTGGAAGTATTCAACCTTGGGCAGCCAGGTAGGGTCTTTCTGCTCTTTCTTCTTGGTTTTTTTGGAATGCGCCTGCTCAGGCTGCTCGGAGTTGTCGCGGCCGGCTTCCAAATCCGACTCTTCGCAGGCAGCCTCAGCCTCCTCAGGGTCGCAATCCTCAATGGTGGGCGCATCGGTTTCCGCCATAAGGGCAACTGCCTGACTGCGGCACTGCTCCAACCACTGGGAATAGGTCATCTGCCGGCGCGGTGAGAGCCAGCGCACCCATGCGCGATGCGTGTCTTCGGTGAAGTAGACAGGAATCCCCAGCTTGCGCGCGGTAACGGCCAGCCCGGCGACGTGATCGGAGTGCTCGTGGGTGATGATGATCGCGTCCAGAGTTGCCGGGTCTTCGTCGGCGAGGCGCATGCGGCGGAACAGCTCTCGGCAGCTGAGGCCGGCGTCAACAAGGATTCTAGTCTTGCCGCCAGTGACCACCGTACAGTTGCCCTTGGACCCCGACGCCAACACCGTGAACCGCACCATGCAGTGAGCATACCCTGTGAGGCTGTGCAATACGAAGCCGTGGGGTAACGGAAAAGGAACAGGCCATCTTCCGGTGGATTGGCGGAAAGAGATTCCTCCAATCCGGCTCTGCGCCGTATGCTGGCTGAAGACGACCGTTCTGCCTGGTTTTTTACGTTCCGGTCTGGAGGTCCGAGTTGAGATTCAACCTGTATCAACGCCCGGCGTGGGCGATCCTTTGTGGCCTTGCGGTAGCCGCAGCTTCGACCTGGACTTCGGCCTTCGCTGTGGACAAGCCGCCAGCGCCGAAAGAGGCCTGGAGCCCCGAAGCCGCCGCGCATTATCTCGACGACCGGGAAGTGTGGTGGCAGGGTTGGGATCGCGCGCAGAAGGATCAAGGAACACTCTGTATCAGCTGCCATACGCAGGCGACGTATGGGTTGGTCCGGCCTGTGCTGCGCAGGCGATTGGGCGAGCACGAGGTCTCCGCGCAGGAGCAGGTGATGCTCTCGAGCATTGAAAAGCGCGTACGTGACTGGAAGGAGATGAAGCCCTTTTACAGCGACGCAATTTACGGGACAGGGAAGGAGATCGAGTCGCGCAATGCCGAATCCGTGCTGAACGCGGTGATTCTCGCAAGCTATGACGCCGGCAAGAAGGAACTCAGCGAGCGCACGCGCTTGGCTTTTGATAACGCATGGGCGCTTCAATCTCCGGCTGGGTCCGATGCGGGGTCCTGGGTGTGGCAGAACTTCGACTACACGCCGTGGGAAGCTAAGGAGTCGCAATATCACTGGGCCGCGCTGATGGCGGTCGCGGTGGGCAAGGCGCCGGGGGATTATCGCAACGATCCGAAGATCGCATCGAATCTGCGGTTATTGACCGGGTATCTGCGGAGCCATTATGACGCACAGCCACTGGTGAACAAGCTCGTCGCCCTGTGGGCCGAGAAGTATTCCCCGGGCATCGTTGCTTACGATGATGAACGGAAACTCCTGGACGAGCTCGATCGGCTGCAGCATGCCGACGGCGGCTGGAGTCTGACCGATCTCGGCACATGGAAGCGCCGCGATAATACTCCGCTGGAGATGCGGTCAGACGGCTATGCGACGGGGCTCATTGTGCTTGTGCGGGAAGAAATCGTGCCGAACGCGAGAAAGAATCCTCACGTTGCCCGCGGGATCTCCTGGCTCGAGTCGAATCAGAACAAGACCACGGGCGCGTGGCCGGCCTGGTCGCTGAACAAGAACCGCGACCTGGAAACGCCGGTCGGCAAGTTCATGAGTGATGCGGCGACGAGCTATGCTGTGATGGCGATCGAGGCCGGGCGCTAACCGGTTCTCGACAGTCAGCTTCGAGAATGAGAAAGGCATCCCGCAGCCTAAAGCCCTGTCGATTTTAATTGGCGCCTGTTGCGGAACGACTGAAGTCGTGCCCTTTCAAAATGCGCGTCCAAGCGCCAGTCCAAGTCAGCGAATTACGGCCTCTGAACCTCGCACATGATACCGATGGTATTGTCTTCGGTGTCCTTCAGAAAAAACATCCAGAGGTCGTGATCGGGCATTTTTGCGATGAGATGCGGCTCGTCGATGAAGCTGACGCGGCGCTGCTTGAGGGCAGCATAGGTTGCATTGATGTCGTCGACCTTGTAGTAGACGATGGTGCCGCCGCGTGGACCAGGTTTCTCGGGCGTAGTGAGCATGAAGCGGATCTCTCCGCATTTGAAAAAGGCGAGATGACCGGTCTCAAAGAGAAACTTCATGCCCAGCGTGTGCCCGTAGAAGTCCCTGGCGCGCGCAAGGTCGTCGACGGTGACAGCAATCTGACCGATCTTTTCAAGAGTGACCGTAGCGGGAGCGATGTCAGGCTGACTCATGAGCGACCTCCAATTTCGTGATGCAGTTTCAATATAAGGCCCATGTCGCCTTGTCAGGTACTTTCCGCTTGCTCCGCTCAGAAGCAGCGGCCGATACCCAACGCACCGAACGCCCCTCGATGCGGTATTGTCTTCGAGGGGCCGTTCCGTTCCGGTCTTTGCGTCTCGACATACCCTCTCCTCTTCTGAATTCAAGCCAGCCGATAAAATCCAAGCCCCGGTGTGAGCTAAACATCTGATGTGCTTCATGGGAATTCGGCTCAGGCCAGAAGTAACTACCACACGCCCACAGGAGTCTTCCGCACCGGAGAACTGGAGCAACTTCGCATGGGAGTGCTGGAACATCTGGGCATCGCGCAGGCTCCGGTGTGGCTTTTTTTGAGCGGAGTTGCGCGAAGGTCCGGTGCTCAGGAGCGTCTCGAAGAGACCTTTGCGCTGTGTACACAGTGCAATCCGCGCCCGGCGCCACAGGTGGATAAGTAGCGGAGTGTCGGCCTGCGGCAGCGAGTACTTCGAGATTGAAAGGCGCCTGCGATCCCACACGTCGGCGACGACAGCCTGCTGAGATAACTTAGCCATTGCGTTTTTAGCTTGAGTGGCGGTCGAAAAAGGGCTTCATCCACCCGTCGACGGGCCATGCTTCATCCAAGCGTCAGAACGAATCCTACGGGCAGGAGGAGTTTGTGCGCAGATTCAGACTTGCGGCATCAGGAATGGCGCTGGCGGGCGTCCTGGCTTTGTCGGCTTGCGAGCATACCGTCTTCTGGGCTGGCGTAAGCGTCCCTCCACCGCCGCCTCTTGGGGGTCCGATTGGGGTGGCGCCGGGTTCCGGCTGGGTATGGACGGATGGATTTTACAATTGGGGCGGCAGCAGCTGGGTGTGGCAGCCGGGGCGATGGGCGCGGCCACCGCATCCGGGGAATGTCTGGCGGAGACCCACCTACGAGCGTTACCGTAACGGCTACCGCATGCATCCGGGACGCTGGGTGCGCCGCTGAGGCGCTGACTTACGCCGGCTCCGGATAGACGGCCGGGATTTCGATGGAGACCAGTGTGCCGCGGCCGGGGTTGCTGACCACCTTGAAGCTGGCATGCTTGCCGTAGAGGACGTCGAGCCGCTCGCGTACATTCTTCATTCCGATACCGGTGCCGTTCCGGTTAAGCCCGGTCTGAGGCCGGTCGCCCATGCCGACGCCGTCGTCGGCTACCTCGATCAGCACGCGATTGCCCTTGCGGCGGCTGCGCAGGGTTACCGTACCGCCGTTGATACGCGGCTCGAGTCCGTGCTTGATGCTGTTTTCAATCAGCGGTTGGAGCAGGATGCTCGGCACCATGACGTCCAGTGTCTGAGGATCGATTTGCTTCTCGACACGCAGCTTGTCGGCGCCGAAGCGAACCACCTCAATGTCGAGGTAGTCATCGGTAAAGCTGAGCTCGTGACTGAGAGGAACGTAAGTGTCATGGTCCTTGAGGAGCGCACGGAGGATGTTGGCCAGCTTTACGGTCATCTCGCGAGCAAGCTCGGGATTGACGCGCACGAGCGATGCGATGGAGTTGAGCGTGTTGAAAAGAAAGTGCGGGTTGATCTGGCGCTGCAGGGCATCAAGGCGTGCTTCGAGCAGGAGATGCTTCTGCTCTTCGAGCTTCATCTCGATGCGCAGAGCGTTCCATACCTTGAGCGCGATACCAATGACGATAGGCGCGCTGAGCCACACGAGAACCTGTACCCACAGCTTGTCAGCGAGAAGAGCAAAAAGCCTGTTGGGGAAGAGCCGCGCAAGCCAGTCGCGGCAGGCCTCGGCCGCAACAATGAGAAAGAGCATGAGGAACTGACGGTCGATGCGCGGGCGGCGGAGGATGCGGCGGACCCAGCGGTAAAGGCTGAGGTCGATGAATGGCGTGAATGACCAGATGTCCTCAGGCTCAACGAACCAGCCGAGTACTCCGGTCAACAGACCCACCGCTACGTTGAACGGCAGCGTCAGGTATTCGCCGTGCAGCATGGCCGGCAGAGAGAGCACGAGCCCGCCGAACATGGCCCAGCTCGGGCCGACCAGCAGGCCGAAAAGGATGATCGTCTCGAAGGAGATGTCAGCAGCGAGAAAATTCGGAACGGAGGTGCGGATCCAGACGCCGAGTGTAAGCGGCACAAGAAAGAACGCCAGAAGCCCAAGCGTCTCGCGGGCGGTGCGGCGTTCGGCAAAGAACAGTCGGCGGAAGCTGGCGGCGCGGGCAAGCGCGCTGGCCACGGAGGCCATCACTCCCGCCTTAACGAGCAGCGTGATCAGGATAAGCCTGACGGTCACCAAACCAATGTATCGCGGTGAACAGGCACCGCCCAAACAACAAACGATACTTGAGCGTTTGAGGTGGGCATTCCGCGTTGTGAAGGGCGTCGCGGCGACCGATGCCAGCACCAAGTAAAATGGGTTCATGGCATTGGAGAGCGTAAAGAAAATCGCGGAGGCGGATTTTCCCACTCGCTGGGGAGCGTTTCGCATCATCGGGTTCGAAGGAACGCGCCTGGCAGCGTCCGGATCGCCTGCGCAGATCGGCAAGGTGGAAGGGCTGGTGGCGCTTGTCATGGGCGACATCAAATCTGCGCCGCCGATCGTGCGGATTCACTCGCAATGCCTCACCGGCGATGTGTTCGGTTCGCTGCGCTGCGATTGCCGGTTGCAGCTTGAGCTAGCTCTGACCAGGATCGCGCAGGAAGGCGCCGGAATGCTGCTCTACGAGCAGCAGGAAGGCCGCGGCATCGGGCTCATGGCCAAGCTCCGGGCCTACGAGCTACAGGACAAAGGCCTCGACACCATCGAAGCCAACCTCGAGCTCGGCTACGAAGCCGACTGCCGCCACTTCGAGCTCCCGGCTCAGATTCTCAAGCAGATGGGCGTCCCCGCCGTCCGCCTCATCACCAACAACCCCGCCAAGGTCGAAGCCCTCGAACTCGCCGGAGTCAAGGTCGTCGAGCGCATCTCCGCCGAAGTCCCCACCGAACCCACCAACGAGCGTTACCTCAAGACCAAGCGCGAGAAGATGGGCCACCTCGTCAGCTAATCCCACGAAAGAACCAGTTCGCAAAGCTGCCAGCCGGGTTATGCTGTCGAGATTATGCCGATGCTCAGGCCCCTATGTCTCACTGCAGCTTTGCTCTCGCTTGCCCTGCCACAATACGGGTTCGCTGCGAGCGGACCATTTGATTCGCATCGCGACGCTGAGCAGGATCTGCTATCAGCCGAGAAACAGGCGGCAGCCGAACACAAGAACATCTTTTTGGACTTCGGCGCGAACTGGTGCCGTTCCTGCGTCGCCCTCGATCAATACCTGCATGAAGATCCAAGGTTGATAGCCCGGCTTGAAAAGGGTTACGTTGTTGTTCTCGTGGACGTTGGTGTCTGGTCAAACAAGCCAACCAAGGCCGTCATGCAGCGCTACCCAAAATTCAAGGGGGTTCCCCACCTACTCATCCTCGCCCCCGACGGCAGATTGCTCCATGACGCATCGAGGGACCCGATCGCCGTGGATCCCAAACGAAATCTCTACGACTACGACGCTGTTGCGGCTCTCTTCGATAAGTGGGCACCGGGCCCGCAAAAATAACCGCGCCACCTCGTCAGCTAAGTAAACCCTTGGAAGGGTAACCCTTCGCCTCTCATCGCCATCTGAGCTAATCTAGCCAAACGCACGTACATGAGAGGTTCCGCTATGGCACTCCCCCGCCGCACCCTCCTG
>DATFSO010000067.1:0-20066 GCA_035262585.1 Occallatibacter sp.
AGAGTGCCAGCAGTTAGCGGTATACCTAGCAGTGCCGAGAATTATACGGGGTTTGGCCCGCGCCTTTTTATGGTGGCACTGCCTGTTAGGGACCCAACCCCCAATTTTCCAATCAGCCTAAAAACCCTTACCCAAAATCCATACTTCCAGACGAATTCATGCATGGTCGCATGGTCAGCATGGTGTTTCACTCAATGGGGAAAATGAATATATACACGAGAACGACGAAAATACCATGCAGACCGTGCAACCGCCTTGATGGCAGCCTCCACCAGCAACCAGCGCAGCAGTGTATTGCCTTGTTTGGTGATGTGCCCCATCCGCTGCTGATGCTTGCCGCTGGATGCCTCGGCCGGAATCAGCCCCAGATAGCTGCCTACCTGCTTGCCCCAGCTCTCCGCGGGCGGGAAGCGTTACTAACTAACAGTTTAGCCTAACTTGGACCCTGGTCCTGATTGTGTGCGCTGACTCAGGCAATCGAGTCACGAAGCGTCTTGAACCCGTTCAGCAGAACGCTGCAGTCCATGCCGGCCGCGATTAGATCGAATCCCGCTGCGGCGTATGCCTTCGCCTTCTCTGAATCGGCAGCGAAGATTCCGCAAGGCTTGCCGGCCTTGCTGCAGAATGCCTGCACGGCTGCGATACCTTCGACCACCTGTGGCGCTTCGATCTGGCCCGGGATACCCAGTGAGCCGCTCAGATCGTAAGGACCAATCACCACAGCATCGACAGCTTCATGCCCGACAATCGCCTCGGCGTTCCTCACCCCGGCGGCGGTTTCGATCTGCACGATGATTGCGTAGTCCTGACGCCGCAAACATTCAGCGAACCTCGTCCCATAGCCTTGCGCACGCGCGATACCGACGCTGCGTTCTCCCCTCGGGGGATACAGCGCAGCACGCGCAATCTCGTCCACCTCAGCAGCCGATGACAACTGGGGCAGAATGATTCCGTCGCAGCCGGTATCGAGAAATCGCTTGATCGCGGTGGCTGAGCGGTCCGGAAGTCGCACAAACATTGGCGGACCTCCCGAGTTGACTGCACAGGCCGTTGCTGCGCTGACCTCGTTGAAGCGCCCATGCTCTCCATCGATCCACAACCAATCGAATCCAGCCAGACGGGCAATCTCCACGACCGCTGGATTGTCGATTGTGATGATTGTGCCGAGTTTCAACCTGTCTGACCGCAACCATGCTTTTGCGTCCATGTCGCACTTGTCCCCCGGGGATTGATTCAAAACATTGTAGTCATGTGATTGGACCGAGGACCCATCTGCAGCACACGGCGTTCCATCTTGAGTTGTGCAGTTGGCGAAATTGTGCAGCTGACGGCTGATTCTTTAGGATGTCAACGACATGCCAAATCATTTGAAAGCGTCTTCAAAAACAGGGAATCCGTGCGTTCGCAGAGTCAGAACTCTTGTCTTCATCATTGGCCTGGTCTTTTGGGGGACTGCATACAAGGCGAGCGCCCAAACGATTCCAGAGGAAGCGTACGGTCCTTATCACGTGATGATTCTCCCCGATGGTTCGGGACTGTCAAAGCCGCTCGCACCCCCCGCCGCGATCGATCCGCGAACCGCTGGATTTCTGGATCGCATTGGCGTGCACGCTCCCGAGCAGCGCGAGCCCCTTGTCGAGGGCCGAGCACGGTGGACACTGAGTTTCTGGTTTCGTCCGTCTGACTCCGTCCAACAGGGAACAATGCTTCTCGCAGGGTTCGGCGATCCCAATGCGGAAGACGCCAGATACGTCGCCGTAAGCGGCAACCACCTTGCGCTATGGATGGGTCATGCTGCAGGCAAGCCGATCGTCGGCGAGGGCACGTTGAGCGGTGCCGAGTGGCACTCTGCCGTAGCTGCCTGCGATGGCGAAAAGGTCGTGCTCTATGCAGATGGAAAGCAGGTTGCAGCATCTCCTCTCGCGCAGGGCAGTGTCGCGCCGCTTATCGAGTTCGCGCCTCAGCCAAAGCCCGGCGAAGACGGGCGCCACTTCGGCGGCCAGATCGCCGATTTCAAGATCTATCGCGAGGTCTTCTCATCGGAACAGGTCGCAGCACTCGTTGCCGCACGTCCTGACTTTGCGTTGCCGACCTACGAGGAAGCCACACCGCATTGGGCCGTGCAGACGCGCGGCATGGCCGGGCAGATCGAGCCTCAGGATCCAGCGACTCTCCCGCGCGGCAAGGGGGGAATCCAGAAGCCGGTTGCAAAGAAGCCGGGCGCCGCAGACCTGAAGAGCCAACTCGTCGGCACAAATCCATGGACCATTCGGGGCGGTTGGAAGCTTGCCGCTGCGCCTGAAGTGAAGGCAACGGGCGAGCAGATCTCCAGGCCGGGTCTTGCGAGCGGCAATTGGATGGTTGCAACGGTTCCCGGAACAGCGCTTACAACGATGATCGATCGTGGCATCTATCCCGATCCCGATTACGGCCTCAACAACCTTGCCATTCCCGAGAGTCTTGCGCACCAGGACTACTGGTATCGCGTCGAATTCAAGGCCCCAGCTGCCGCGCGCGGGCAGCACCTCACACTCACGTTCGAGGGGATCAACTATGCCGCTGAAATCTGGTTGAACGGCAAGAAACTCGGCGGCATCACTGGCGCATTTATTCGCGGCAAGTTTGACGTCACTTCTGTTCTCTCCGAATCCGGTGAGAACGTGCTGGCTGTACGTGTGAGTCCACCGCCGCATCCCGGCCTGGCGCAGGAGGAGTCAATCAAGGCGGGCCCCGGGGAAAACGGCGGCGTCCAGGTTCTTGACGGACCCACATTCTCTGCGACCGAAGGCTGGGACTGGATCCCCAGCATTCGCGATCGCAACACCGGCATCTGGCAGGACGTGACGCTCACGGCATCCGGTGCAGTTGACGTCGGTGATCTGAATGTCATTACGACTCTGCCCAAGCCCGACCGCAGCGAAGGAGATGTCGAAATTGAAGTCCCGCTCAGAAACACGTCTGACTCGGCGGTCGATGGCGAGATCACCGCAGCATTCGACGACGTGAAGGTCACCAAGCGGGTAAAGGTCGATCCGGGTGAGACGAGCATTCGTCTCAAGCCGGAGGAGTTTGCGCAGCTACGGGTGCAAAACCCACGCCTCTGGTGGCCCAACGGCTACGGTGAACCCACACTCCACGCGCTCAAGGTCAGCTTCAGCGTCAGCGGCAAGCTGAGTTCGGAGCGCAACATTCACTTCGGAATGCGTGAGGTCAGCTACGAGCTCTCGCTATTCGATCAGACCGGACATCTTCGCCGCGTCGAAATTCTGCCCAGCCGCACCCATGACGAGGCCCTGCAACTCATCGATGAGTCGCATAACGGCATCCGCCAGATCGAGGATAAGACGCCCAACCAGACTCCGAATCTTCCTGAGTGGCTGACGCACACCTGGGTACACACGCTTTTGCCGGCGGCCGAGGCTTCCGCTTCCATCCGTCCCGTTGAAGGCGGCTGGCCGAGTACAGACCTTGTGATCAAGGTCAACGGCGTGCGTATTGCCGCCAGAGGCGGCAATTGGGGAATGGATGACAGCCGCAAACGCGTCAGCGGAGAGCATCTCGAGCCATATTTCCGTCTTCATCGCGACGCTCACGTAAACATGATCCGCGACTGGATGGGCCAGGACACCGAAGAGAGCTTTTACGCCCTGGCGGACAAATACGGTCTGATGATCTGGAACGATTTCTGGGAATCCACCCAAAGCTACAACCTTGAAGCAGAAGACCCGCAACTCTTTCTCGAAAATGCGCGGGATAGCATTCTTCGCTATCGTCATCATCCGTCGATTGTCGTGTGGTGCGGACGCAATGAAGGTGTTCCGCAACCAATCATCAACGAGGGTCTGGCTAACCTCGTGCGCACGCTTGATCACACGCGCTATTACACCGGCAGTTCCAACCAGGTGAATCTGCGTAACTCCGGTCCTTATCAGCTCCAGCCGCTTGATACCTATTACCGCATCAATCGCGGATTCTCCGTCGAACTCGGGATCCCCAGCGTGCCCACGCTCGAAGGGCTCGAGGCGTTCATCCCCGAACCCGATCGCTGGCCCATCGGCGATACATGGGCCTATCACGACTGGCACCAGCAGGGGAACGGAGCCGTCGCGCCCTATATGGAACACATGGCTACGGAATTCGGATCGCCCAGCAGCTTCGAAGACTTTGAGCGCAAGGCGCAGATGATCGACTACGCTGCTCACCGCGCAATTTTCGAAGGCTTTGCCGCACACCTGTGGCAGCCTAACTCCGCGCGAATGATCTGGATGACGCAACCGGCGTGGCCGAGCACGGAATGGAACTTCCTCGGTCACGATTACGACACTCAATCGAGCTTCTACGGCACGCAGAAGGCTTGCGAGCCAGTCCATGCCCAACTCGATCTGACCGACTCTTCCGTCGATCTCATCAACCTCGGCGAGGCACGTTCACTCAAGGTGGAGACGCGCGTGGTTGGTCTGGACGGCAAGGTCCTGAGCGATCAAACGAATCAGGTTGACGCTGCCGCCAATGCACGTACGCCGATTGGCAAGACCGACCTGGCAAAGCTGGCCGAAGGACATACGGTGCTCGTTGCCCTCAAGGTTACCGATCCGAATGGAACGCCGGTTAGCGATAATTTCTATTGGTGGGCCAGGGATGAGAGCAGCTACCGCGAGCTGAATAGTCTGTCCGCCGCACAACTCTCTGTCTCTGCATCGCCCTCTTCTGCTGCAGGTGAGCGCAAGGTAGCTGTGAGGCTTCGTAACAGCGGCTCGGTACCGGCGCTCATGGTCAAGTTGACGCTGAAAGATGCAGCCACAGGAGACCGGATTCTGCCGGCGTACTATAGCGAAAACTACGTTTCTCTACTGCCCGGAGAAGAGCGCAACCTCACAGTTGCATTTCCAGCGGGCGATGCCCGGCCGGTAATCGGTCTTCGCGGATGGAACATGCAAACCCAGACCATTGAGGTGAAATGAAAGGGCCACGGATAAGGGACCAGGGATTAGGGAACAGCGAGGGGCTTGTCCGGCGCTCCGACGTCGGCTCGCCGCAAGCATTGGGAAATCACTGCGCACTGGGCGTCAGCGGTGTTACAACTGGAATGCATGCCTAAGCGATCGACCCCTGGGTCAGCGCCGCAACCCGGCCAGCCCATCAGTCTGCGGACTCTCGGCGAGTATCTCAACCTCTCGCCGGCCACAATTTCGCTCGTGCTTAACAACGCTCCCGGAGTCCGTTCCATTCCTCAGGAGACGCGCGAGCGCGTGATCGAGGCGGCAGCCAAATTCGACTACCGACCTAGCTTCTATGCGCGTTCTCTTCGCAAGCGACAGACCTACACGGTTGGTGTTCTTGTGCCGGAGCTTAGCGATGATTACTCGTCTCAGGTACTGAGCGGGGTAGAGGAGCACCTGATAGAGGAGGGCTACTTCTATCTCACGGCGAGCCATCGTCGGAAGCCTGATCTCATCGAGGAGTATCCGCGGCTCCTCCTCGATCGCTCGGTCGAAGGATTTATTTTTATCGATACGGCTCTCGAGAAGAGCCTGGGTGCCTTGCCGGCCGTTGCTGTCGCTGGTCATCGCAGGATCGAAGGCGTGACCAGTGTCGTCCTTGACCAGAGACGCGCCGCCGATCTGGCCCTGCGCCATTTGTATCAACTCGGCCATCGCAAAATCGCGTTCATGCGAGGCGGCAGCCATAGCTCCGACGCCGACGATCGCTGGAACTGTTTGATGGCTGTCGCTCGCGATCTCAAACTCGCCGTGCCGTCCGAACTTGTGGCGCAACTCCAGCTTCGTGTCTCAACGCCGGAACTCGGATTCGAACCCGCCAACGAACTCATCCAGCGCAGGGGCGACTTCACCGCGATCGTCTGTTATAACGATGTGGCAGCAATCGGTGCGATTCGCGCTCTCATAAACCACGGTCTTCAGGTCCCCAATGATGTCTCGATCATTGGTTTCGACGATATTCAGGGCGCTGCATTTCACAATCCCAGCCTTACCACGATACGTCAGCCGCTTCTTCAGATGGGCTCGACAGCTGCGCGCATCCTACTCCAGCGCATTCGCGCTCAGGCCACGTTCCCTGACATTGTTCCCATCCATCCCGAGCTGATCATCCGCGAATCGACCAGCCCACCCAATCCCAAACGTGCTCGCGTTAAGCGAGTCTGAGCCGATGTCGCTGGCAATCAAACCTTCGTCGGGACGTATGCTCGGCGTCCTTCATCCGGTATTCGCGCTTACTGGCGTGTTGCACACGGTCGGAGGGGCAGTTCTTCCATCGCTGGTCGCCCGCTTTCATCTGAGCGACTCTGCCTCGGGGCTCTTGTTTCTTCTCTACTTCGCGGGGACCTCTCTCGGGGCGCTTCTCTGCCGCACTCGCTACGCACGCACGATGACCGTCGGTTTTGCTGCAATGTCTGGCATGTGCCTCGCAGTTGCATGGTCTCCACTGTTTCTTCTTGCACCGGTCTTTCTGATGTTGGGCATCAGTGTGGGTGTACCGATGTCTGCTGTCACGCTCTTCATCGGCAGATATTTCCCCGAGCGGTGTGCACCGCTGCTGACGTTCCTTAACTTCAGCTGGAGCGTCGGAGCTCTTGCTGCTCCGCTTATTGCGGCGCGCATCCTGATGCATCACAGCTACCGCGCGGCCTATATCGTCTTCGCGTTTGCTTCGGCGGCAGCTGCCATCGCATGCGGGTTGGTTCTTCGGGATGGACCAGAACCCGTACGCTCCCCGTACGACAGCAAAACGAGCAGCGCGTTTCAGCTTGTAGCGGTCTTCGCTTTCGCAGCCTTCTTGCAGGTCGGCATTGAAAACACTGTCGCTACATGGCTGCCCAGCTATGCCTTGCGGATGGCCGGCAGGGGAATGGTTCTTGCTGCTGCTTCGTCCTCCTTCTACTGGGTTGGGTTTCTTTCCTCACGAGGCTTCTCGTCGCTGGCGCTATTGCGCACCTCACCCCCGCGTATCTTTCGATTTGTCATCGTCCTGGGACTTGCATCGGCATTGCTGCTGGACCTCGCGCCGTCTGCCGGCGGACGCAATGTGGCAATGTTTCTCCTCGGCACTGCTCTTGCGCCGATCTACCCGCTCGTTCTCGCAGGATTCTTTGCGCGCACGCAGCAAACGTCCGACTCGCGATGGATTCTGTTTACCGCGGGTTTTGGCGGTTCTGTGCTGCCATGGATTGCCGGTGTCGTCTCGACGCACACGGGCAATCTGCGAGCCGGCATGCTCACGATTCCAGCGGCATTGCTGTTGATGGCTCTCCTTCTTCCGCTCCTTCGTGGTGCCGAAAAGCCTCCGGCCGGCGCATGATGAACTGCCTTGGCGGAGCCGTGCGGGCTCTCCAAGAAACCGTGAACGAACGAAGCACTCAGCCGCTCGAAACCCTCTTCACGATTACGCAAAAGCAGTCGCCTTCCGCGCAAAGACATAGGCTCGTCGGCTCTGGTACTCGACGTCAGGTGCGTACGGTTCGCGTTCGACGAGCTCCTCAAGCTCGAACCCTGCTGTGGTAAGCAGGTCAACGATCCAGTCCGGTTGCAGATGGTAAAACTCGATTGAAATCCGGGTGCCCCATAACTCCTCTGGCCGGATCACCTCGTCGCCGACATGGAACGCGAGCAGCAGGAGCCCCCCGGCTGCAAAACCCTGTACATCTCGTGGAAGGCGCGATGAATAGAATCCGGCGCGATATTCACAATCGCATAAAACGCCGTGATTCCAGCTAATGCGCCGTCGTCCAGATCAAGCGATAGCATGTCACCCTCGCGAAATTCGATGTCCGGATTCAATTCTCGTGCCTGAGCAATCATTTGCGGTGACAAATCGAGTCCGAAGACATCGGCTCCGGCATCCCGAAGAAAACGTGTCACTTGACCTGGGCCGCAGCCCATGTCGCATGAGGTACAGCGCCCCTTCACAGCGCTTGCAAAGCGTGTGAGCAACTCCCGATCTAGAGGCTTGTCCTCCAGTTCCCGGAATAGCCTTCGTGCGTACTCTGTCGCCAGACGATCGTAGTCCGCACGAACTGTCTTAAGCTGATTTCCTGTCATGGTGTTCGAGGAAATGAGTTTCGTTCAGGCAATCGCTTTTCGGTTTCGGCTCAGTTCCAGCGCTTCTTGTCGTCCTGGTCGTCGTCGATCTGGCGGCCGCTGCCGTCGAAGCGTACCGTCCGGCCCTGCGACTTCATGTAGACCTCGAACTTCTTGGCCGCCTGCCTGCGCTTCCAACGGTAATAAGAGTTCCGCATTCCATACCAGCGCTCGCTCAGCGCGAATGAGACGCCGCGCCGCGGCGCCATCCGCGTAAAGAGATAGCCGCCCAGCGCTCCGCCCAGTTGGGCGAAGGCATACATTCGCGAATTCGTGAAGAAGTAGGCGATCGCGACCAGACCGTACACGATCGCGATGTAGCGAGCCTTGATGCTTATCGGAAGCGGAAAGAGCATGAACGCTGTGTCGCCGTAGAGCACACCGATGACGACCAGCATCCCGAAGATTCCGCCGAAGGAGCCGTAAAGCGGAATCTCTGGAAGAGAGTATCCGAAAACGAGGCTGCCGAAATAGATGAGAATCCCGGCCAGCGCGGTAAAGAAAACAGAGGTCCCATAGAGGCCGAGTACCCAGTCCCGTCCATGGAAGTTCTCAAGAAAACCTCCCAGGAACCAGAGAGAGAGGAGCGCGAACAAGGTGGACGAGATGCCGAGCTGGACGAAGCTGTAGGTGAGCGGCTGCCATATCCAACCATGCAGGAAGGCCTGCGCCCAGAGGCCGAGATGCACAACGAGCCATCCATAAAGCCCTGGGCTTGCCGACTGGAGGATGATCAGGATGAAGAACGCCACCAGATTGACGAGCACGAGCAGGCGAGTCGCACCGCGAAAGCCCGGAAACGAGAGTTGAGTGGCGCCCAGCCTTGGCATAGTCAACAGGTTAACCGCAACGGTGTGTGTGTGTCATCGGCTCCGGTTCACAACCACACACCGGCTACCGCTCAAGGAACAACAACTAGCCCGCGGTGACCTTTGGCGTCCACCGTCCGCACGCCGAAGATGACATTGTCTTTCGAGATGGGAAGTGTCACGGACCCTTGTCCCTTGGTCGTTTCTGCTTGAGGCAGCTCCTTCACGTACTGCCAGTCCGGCGCATTCGTCTCGCGCCAGAGCACTTCGTACTGCGCCGCTCCGCCGCCGGTCGGCGGTTCCCAGGTGAGGGTAGTGTCGTTTTCAGTTGCTCTGTTCACGATCGTCACCTTCTCCGGCTCTCCTGGAGCAAAGGCCAATGTGGCTAGGGTTGCCGCGTTCAGGCGCGCCACCTGTGCCACATAATCGAAATCCACAAACTCAATCAGGTCGCCCAGTACCGGCGCATCTGGGCCGGCTGCAGGCTTGGTTACATTCTGGTGCTGGTGGTTGTAGTTTTCACGCCACTCCGTAAAGCGAACCGCCGCAAATCCTTCCCGGTTGAATGAACTGTGGTCACCTCCACGCAGATACCGGTCGGGCCGGCTCACCAGAAACGCGCTGAAGTGCTTCGACTGACCCTTCCCGGGGAAGTAAGAACGGGCCGTCTCACTGATGGCTCGTGCCAGCTCCCGGCTGGGGGAGTCGTCTTCCTTTCCCATCGCCCGGATATGCCGGGCCTCGTCCGGGGTCGCCGCCACGGGAACGCCCTCGGAGAAGACCCGCACGCGATCCTTCTGCTGCAGCCTGTCGCCTGGGGTGGTGTCTCCGCCTACAATGTCATTATTCAGCACGGCCTTGAGCTGCCAGCCCTCGTCCTTGGCCAGCTTTGCCAGGTGTCCAGAGCCGACAAGGCCCTGCTCTTCGCCGGCAACCGCTACAAACACAATCGTCGAAGGAAACTTCAATTTGCTCAGCGCTCGTGCGCATTCGAGCGAGACCGCCACACCCGTGGCATCGTCATTGGCGCCCGGAGCAGCTCCGTGATCGTCCAGCACGTTTGAGTTGCGGGAGTCATAGTGTCCGGTTACCAGTACCATGCGGCTAGTTCTTGCTGGGTCCGTCCCGTGCAGAATGGCATAGACATTCGTGATTTGGGTTGGCTTGGGGATCCGTCCCGCCCATGGCCCGCCACTTGCCGGATCCGCAGTAAACGTATCGCGCTTTATCTCGAGGCAGCCATCACATCCCCGCGAAATCGCCTCAAACTGAGCGGCAATCCAGTCGGCCGCCGCGTTGGCGCCCTGCCCCGGTGGCATATCGGTCGCCATGCTCGAGAGAGTGCTGCGCGTGCCGAAACTAACCAACTTTTCAACTGTCTGATGTATCTGGCTGGGCTTAATCGATTGAATCGCGCGAACGATCGCAGGATCGGCCGGGGCAGTCCCTATAGCATGGGCATGAAGGGCATAATCCGGCTGAGCATTCGCCGGGCCCGACACAACCGCAAGGCCGCAGAGCAGAATTGCAAAGGGTAATTTCATTCCATGTTCTCCACAGAACACCTCGGTTCATAGAGCGAAACGCAACCTCTTGACGTTTGGAGCAGTTTGCCTAAAACTAGCCCAAGTTCGTACCCTGAAGCAAAACCAGGGTGCCCTTTCTCGGAGCGAGGCAGTCAACGCGACTTTCACCGGAGCAGCGACCCTCCAATGAGTTGAACGAGACGCAGTACGACGTTTTGCAGTAAGGGGTAACGTCATCCTACATCACGAAGCGCCAGAAGAGAGGAGGCTGCCATGACAAGCTGCCCGGAATGCGAAAGCGAACTTGATATCGACGTTGACGAAGTTGAAGAGGGCGACGTGGTCGCCTGCGATGAATGCGGAACCGAATACGAGGTGGTCGGCGTAGAACCTCTGGAATTGTCGAAGGTCGAGGAGGGTTTCGACGAGGAAGAGGACGAATACACGGAGGAAGAGGAGGAAGAGTGAACGGTATCCGCGCAAGATTAGCGGCATGGGCGGTCTTCGCCGCCCTTACACTGGGGATCATTCCGGCAGCACAGAATTCTCAAGTGGCGCACGCGCAAAATCTGGGTCAAAGGAGCGTCGAAGGCAGCGTGATCGATGCCGACTCATCACCGGTGCAGGGTGCAACTGTATTTCTTCAGAACACCAAGACAAAATCCATCCGCAGTTACACCTCATCAAACAACGGCCGCTTCCGCTTTGCTCAGGTCAGCATGAGTGACGACTACGACCTGTGGGCCGAGAAGGACGGCAAAAAGAGCCAGACGAAAACTGTCAGCTCATGGGACGCCCGCAAGGATTTTCAAACCGAATTGAAGCTGAAGTAGCTCCGATGCGGCATCACTGCGATGCCGCATCCTTCCTCATCCTTCCAGCTTCTTCGTCACCAGCTCATTCAGCAACGCGGGGTTTGCCTGCCCCTTCGATTGCCGCATCACCTGGCCAACAAAGAAACCTGCGATTGTCTTTTTGCCGGCCCGATACTGTTCCACCTGCTTCGGATTGGCGGCAATGACCTCATCGATCAGCGCCTCGAGGGCCAACGCATCGGTAATCTGCTGCGGCTTCTCGCGCTCGTAGACAGCAGGGAAGTCCTCACCTTTCTCGAAGCAGATATCGAAGAGTCCCTTCAACTGCTTTGAGCTGATCTTGCCCTCGTCGAGCAGATCGGCCGCCGTGACCAGGCCCGCCATCGAGACAGGCGACTGATCCTGTTCGAGCCCGAGCGCCTTCAACCGGCCGCCGAGTTCGTTCAACAGAAGATTGGCCACGCCGCGCGAATTCCGCGCCGTCTTCGCAGCCGCTTCGAAGCGGTCCGCAAATTCACGCGACGCCGTCAGCGTGTGCGCGTCCTTCTCGGTCAGTCCGTATTCGGCGATCATGCGTTTGCGCCGCGCCTCTGGCAACTCAGGTAGCTTGGCCTTTGCCGCGGCCAAAAACTCTGGCGTCACGATCAGTGGCGGCAGGTCCGGCTCAGGGAAATAGCGGTAATCATGCGCCTGCTCCTTGGAGCGCATGGAATAGGTGCGACCTTCATTCGCGTTCCACAGGCGGGTCTCCTGCATGACGCGTCCGCCATCTTCGATGACCTCGATCTGCCGCTCGATCTCGTACTCCAGCGCCATGCGGATGAACCGGAAACTGTTTACGTTCTTGACTTCGGCTTTGGTTCCAAACTTCGGCGCGCCTTTGAGCCTTACACTCACGTTGGCGTCGCACCGCAGCGAGCCCTCCTCCATGTTGCAGTCCGAGACGCCGGTGTAAAGCAGGATTTCCTTCAGCCGTGTGAGGTACTCGAAGGCTTCATCCGGCGTGCGGATGTCGGGCTCGCTGACAATCTCGGCCAGCGGAGTCCCGCAGCGATTCAGGTCGAGGTAGGTGCGTGTGGCAGAGTCGGCAAAACCGTCATGCAGGCTTTTGCCGGCATCCTCTTCCATGTGGAGACGCGTGATGCCGATCCGCTTGGTTCCGCCGGCAGCGGTCGGGACCTCGATCCATCCGTGCTCGGCCAGTGGTTTGTCGTACTGCGAAATCTGGTAGCCCTTGGGCAGGTCGGGATAGAAGTAATTCTTCCGCGCAAAGATCGACCGCTCGCGCACCTCGCAATTCAGCGCCAGCCCTGCAATCACTGCAAACTGGACTGCCTTCTCGTTCAGGACAGGCAACGCACCGGGCAGTCCCAGGCACACGGGGCACACATTCGTATTCGGCTCTGCGCCAAACTTGTTCGCGCATCCGCAAAACGCCTTGCTCGCGGTGAGCAGTTGTACGTGAACCTCGAGCCCGATCACGGGCTCGTACTTGGCGAGAACGTCAGGAGACAACGCGGTCGATGCCATGTTTGAATTCTAGCGCCAAGCAAGAAAGCCGCGCCGAAGCGCGGCCCCTGTAAGAATCTCGCTGTTCGTGGGTGGGAATCACAATTCACTCCGCCGGATCTTGCGCCGTGAATGACGAGCAGCACGGCTTCTCCGTGGCGTGGAAGTTCATCAACTCCGCACGCGTCCCGTCCGGGTCATACATGTTGAACTGCTGCTTGCCGTCTCTTCCGATCTTGGGTGCCGCATCGTGTCTTCCCTCCAGGCGATTGCCCGCCTGGAGCATCTTGAAGGCGGAGTCTACCGAGGTTTCTCCCAGCGCGAAGTGATTCAGCACGCCCAGTGTCTGCTGCGACATAGTCGGTGGAATTCCTGTGCCGGGGCCTCCCGAAACCATGTACTCCAGCCAGTCATGTCCATCCGGTACCTGTTGGCTTACCCAGTCGACCTTGTCCTCCTTCATGCCGCCGTACCAGTACGGGTTGAAGCCGAGCAGATCGCGATAGAACTTGTCCTCTGCTTCGCGGCTATGCACCAGAAAGCCAACATGGATGATGTGGTGACTAATCGCGTCCTTTGGCACGGGCGTTTGCGTGCGATTGCCGGGGGTAACGAACTCGATCTGGTTGCCTTCCGGATCGAGTACGCCGAACCAGGTCATCCCTCCCTTATTCGATACACCCGATGGCGTCTTCCATCCTTTCGCGGCGAGATACTTCCGCATGCCTTCGGCATCCGTCGTGAGAAATGCCACGTGGTCCATACGATTGATCCCGGCGTCGGCAGGCAACGGCAGCACTTCGATGAACTGATCGGGGCTGAAGATATAGGTCACCCCTTTTGGATTCTCCGCGTCCAAGCCCTTCTCGGCTCCCAGAACGACACGATAGTAGTGGTCTGTCGCGGCAGGGTCCGAAGTATATACGGCCAGATGGGATACCCCGGTGATCTTTGGCCGCTCTTGTGCCTTTAAAGCCGTGGCGGAGACAGCGAGTGATGATGTCAAAACCAAAACGTAGATCTTTAAGCGCATCGTGCACCTCTGAAGTTGGACACAATAAATCTACTGCAACAGCGTCTTAGCGTGTGAAGGGCGAATAATTTTCATTCCGCGCCGGTCGCCGAGATTCCCCGCGGCACGGCCCCAACGACGAAAGACCCATCGTTGGGGACCCCGGGAGCAGTTCATCTGTGCGCCAGAAAGGAAAGGGGAAGAATATGACAGAACATGTATGTCCGTGGTGGCTCGGTTATCTGCTGGCGAGTCCCATCCGGCAATGGATCGAAAGGCGAGACCCTCAGGCCTTTCTCAGCCCCTATATCCGGCCGGGCATGACGGTGCTTGAACCCGGTCCGGGCATGGGCTACTTTACGCTTCCGATGGCTAAGCTCGTCGGTCCGTCAGGCCGCGTCATCGCGGTCGATCTTCAAGCCAAAATGCTCGAGAGCCTCCGGAATCGTGCATTGAAGGCCGGCTTGCTTTCCCGGATCGAGACCCGCCTGGCCGCGCCCGACTCTCTCGGAGTGGCAGACCTGCGGGAGAAGGTGGACTTTGTCCTGGCTTACGCCATGGTTCATGAGGTGCCCTTGACCCAAAAGCTCTTTCCGGAGACGGCCGCGACACTGAAACCTGGCGGGCAGTTCCTTCTGGTTGAGCCAGCAGGGCACGTTCGACCGGCAAAGTTTGAGAGTGAGCTGGAGTTCGCCCGCAAAGCCGGATTGAGCAAGATCGAGCGCCCTGTGGTTCGTCGAGAACTGGCAGTGCTCCTCGCCAAAAAGGGATAGCAGGGTCGGCATCCGACAGTCGGGCTTGCTGCCGTACAATTCACCCATGTCTCGCGTGAAGCTCCCCCTTTTTGTTGCCTCCATCGCCTTTGGTCTGTCCAGCTCGTCCATCACTCCCGCGCAGTCTGCGTTGTTGCCAACCGCTTCGGCAGCGGACCGGGCTGAAGCGCGCGACATCTTCAAGCAGCTGATCGAGATCAACACCACCGATACGCCGAAGGGCAGCGTCACAGCTGCGACCAAGGCCATGCAGCAGCGCTTCCTCGACGCCGGCTTTTCGCCTGACGATGTGCATCTGCTGGGCCCCGATCCCAACAAGCAGAACCTTGTCGTTCGCATGCGCGCTGCCGCACCAACGTCAGAGAAGCCCGTTCTCTTCCTCTGCCACATCGATGTTGTCGAAGCCCTGCCCTCCGATTGGCACACCGACCCGTTCCAATTCGTCGAAAAGGACGGTTACTACTACGGTCGCGGAACGCAGGACATGAAAGATTCGGACGCCGCGCTGGTGTGGACCTTCCTGCGCCTGCACCGCGAGGGCTACAAGCCAAAGCGCGATCTCATCCTCGCCCTGACGGCCGATGAGGAGGGCGGCAAATTCAACGGGGCCGCGTGGCTCGTACAGAATCACCGCGATCTCGTCGACGCGGCCTTCGTCATCAATCCCGACGCCGGCGGTGTTGAGCTCGATCATGGCCATGCCGAGGTTGCAGACGTCGAAGCTACGGAAAAGGTCTACGCCGACTACCAGGTCACGGCTACCAACCGCGGCGGGCACAGCTCTCTGCCCAGGCCGGACAATGCGATCTACGAACTCACCACCGCGCTTAACAAGCTCGCGGCTTACTCATTCCCATTTGAACTGAACGAAGTCACGCGCACCTACTTCAAGAATCTCGCCTCTCAGGAGACTGGGAAGATGGCGCAGGACATGAAGGCGATATTGGCCTCGCCGTCCGATCCCGCAGCAGCCGCGCGGCTCAGCGCGGTGCCGAGCTTCAACTCGAATTTCCGCACCACGTGCGTGGCCACACGGCTGAACGGAGGCCACGCCAACAATGCATTGCCCCAGACGGCACAGGCCAACGTGAACTGCCGCATCTTTCCGGGCCACTCGCCCGAGGAGATCCGTCAGCAACTCGTTGCGCTCTTTGGCGATCCCAAGCTCAGCGTGAAGTACGTTTCAGACGCAGGCGCGGTTTCCGATACTGCTCCCGAGCGCAAGGCCATTGTTCCGCCCGCACCGCTGAAAGAGGTGTTCGACCCGCTCACGCGTATTGTCGATGCCACCTGGCCCGGCATCCCGGTGACGCCGGAGATGGAAGACGGCGCCAGCGACTCCATTTACTTCGCCCAGGCGGGCTACCCCTGCTACGGCTTCTCGGCGATTGCGCTCGAGCGCGATGACGTACGCGCCCACGGCCAGGACGAGCGGCTGCCTGTCGATTCCTACTGGAAGTCGCTGGACTTCTTCTATGCGTTCAGCAAGGCACTGGGTGGCGAGTAAGTAAGCGCCCCGCGCCCCGCGACAGTCCGATTAAGACGCCGGGCGACTCCTAGGAGCCCGGCCGTGCCGAGCACTTTGTGCTTCCCGATCGTCCCAACTGGCTAGTAATCTGGTTCGCGCCCTACAAACAGGAGCCGATGGCGAGTGCATGCGATCAAGATGAGTCCGCTCTATCGCAAGATCGCGTGGCGGCTTGTCCCGTTTCTGATGCTCCTTTACATGGTCGCTTTCCTCGACCGCGTCAACATCAGCTTTGCCGCGCTTACGATGAACCGCGACCTGGGCTTCACTGAGAGCGTTTACGGCTTCGCCGCCGGAGTCTTCTTCCTCAGCTACTGTCTTTTCCAGGTCCCCGCTAACATGGCACTTACCCGCGTTGGCGCACGCCGTTGGCTCGCAATCCTCATGGTGTGCTGGGGAGTCGTCACGATGGGGACCGCGTTCGTTCAAAGCAAGTCGGCTTACATCGGCGCGCGAGCCCTGCTCGGGATCGCCGAGTCCGGATTTTATCCGGGCATCATCTACTACTTCACCTTCTGGTTGCCGCGTGCACTGCGAACGCGATTTTTGTCCCTTTTCCTGCTTGCTGTTCCGCTCTGCAACTCCATTGGCTCTCCAATCTCAGCGCATATCCTACTGCTCGATAACTACTCCGGCTTCCTGGGTTGGCAATGGCTCTTCTTGCTGGAAGGCGCACCCGCGGTGTTGCTGGGTATCGCATCCTGGTTCGTCCTCGCTGACGGGCCGTGGTCGGCCGGATGGCTCTCGCCGGCGGAGAAAGAGCAGGTCGCAAGAGACCTGAAGTCCGAAGAGGTATTGCAGCAGGAATCCGGCAAGCAGCGCCTCAACGTCGCACGTGACTGTGTCATCTACTTTTTGTGGAGCAGCGGAAACTACGGCCTGACCTTCTGGCTCCCCAAAATCCTCACCTCCGTCGGGGCATCGAACGTCTCCACTGGGTGGTGGGGCACAATGACATTCGGCCTAGGCGCGCTCGCCATGCTGTGGGCGAGCCGGCAGCGCGGATTTCGCGCTCTGCCGTTGCTGACTCTGCTGGCGGCAGTGGGGTTCATTATCGCCGGACTCGCACACTCCGTCTTGATTGCAGTAGCAGGATTCAGCCTTGCTGCGATCGGCATTCTCGCTTCGCTGCCGATGTTTTGGAGCCTGGCGACCAGCCGTCACAGCGGCAAGGCCGCCGGAGCCGCCATTGCGCTGGTCAATTCCGTTGGCGCCGTCGGTGCCTTCGCGGGGCCTTTCGCGATGGGTTGGCTGCGCGATGCAACACACGATTACTCCGCCGGACTCTGGGTCATTGCCGGGGCAATGGCGCTGGGTGGCTTGCTGATGTACGGCGAATCATCGCGAGCACCCGCCGCGGTGCCGCAAACCGCGGATTAACCATTTCGCTCACCGGCGCGAAATGCCGTCCGTCGCACACGGCAGTCCCGCTGGTAAACTTGTGATTGCATGATCCTCCCGTTTGTCCGCGAGATTTTCGCGGAACTGGAGCAGTCCTCCTCCTTCGATCGTGTTCGCAGGCACCTCTCCCTTGGTGTCGGGCGGAGACGTCTGTCCGGACTTACCAATACCGCCCGGTCCTTATACCTTCCGTTCCTCGCCCGTGCAGCCAAACACCCCGTGATTGTTGTGGTGGCCGACAATAAGGCTGCTGAAGAGCTGGAGTCCGCATTGCGCGCCGGCTGTGATCTTACCGGCGCTGTCGATCCCGATCGCGTCGTCCGGTTGCCTGCCCATGACGTGCTGCCATTCGAAAACCTTTCGCCGCACCCCGACGTCCAGGAGCAGCGCGCCGCCGCTCTCTACAAGCTTGCGACCGGCGCCGTATCGATTCTCATCGCGCCCGCCGAGGCCGCCGCTCTTCGCCTCTTCGATCGCAACTACTACTCCAGCCTAGCGGTCACGGTGCGCCGTGGCGAAGAACTCGATGTCGAGGTTCTAACCGGCCACCTCGCCAGCGTTGGTTATAGCCAGATGGACCTGGTTGAGATGCCGGGCCAGTTCACACGCCGCGGAGGCATTCTCGATGTCTACTCGCCTGAAGCCGATCGTCCGGTGCGCATCGAGTTCTTCGGCGACGAGATCGACACCATCCGCAAGTTCGACCCCGAGACGCAGCGTTCTCAGTCGGGACTCGACGAAACCCAGCTCCTTCCGCTGACCGAGACTCCGGTTACCGAGCACCTGCTTGCCGCGGTCCACGCACGTCTCAGCAAGCAGCGAGTCCAGGTGACCGAAGATGGCGACCCCGACCAATCAGAGCTGGAGATCGAAGCCGCTGCGGCTGGCGGTGTCAGCGTCTTCCCCGGCTGGGAGTTCTTCTCCTCCGTCGCTGGAGCCGAACACCACCTGCTCAACCTGCTGCCCAAATGCGTGCTCTTCGTTGATGAGCCCGCCATGGTGGACAACCAGATCGATCGTTGGTGGAACAAGGTCGAGCAGCGCCACGAACGCAGCGGCATCGGTAATCTCATTCGTCCCGAGGACATCTACATTCGTCCCGAGATTCTGCAGGGCATGCTTGAATCGCACCACGGCCTCGACCTCGATCAGCTGGGCGCGGTCGACGTGCTGGAAGACGACAACACGCTCGGTGAAGTCAGCGTAAACTCGCGTCCCACCCTGCGTTTTCACGGCTCCATTCCCGCGCTTGTCGAGCAACTCAAGAACCTGATGGCCAGCGAGCAGCGCATCGTCCTCGCGGTGCCCACGCAGGGCGATATGGAGCGAACCGCAACGTTGCTGCGCGAGTACCAGGTGCCCTATCGGCTCGGCAGCCGCGCAGTCACACACGGTTCCGAACTCGAGGAAGCCAGCTACCTCGCCGGCGATCTCCGCGTGCCCGTGGTTGTGCGCACACAAATTGCCTCAGGTGTCAGCTTTCCCGACGCGAATCTTGTTCTCTTCGGCGCCAACGATCTCTCCGACGATGCCGACATCCAAGCGCGTCCTGTTCCAAAGAAATCCAAGACCGCGGCGTTTCTCTCCGACTTCCGCGATCTAGCCATCGGCGACTACGTCGTCCACGTCGAGCACGGCATCGCGCAATACCAGGGGCTCAAGGAGATCGTGCAGGACGGCCTTTCGGTCGAGTTCATGATTCTCGAATTTGCCGAGCAGGCCAAACTTTACGTTCCGCTCACACGCCTCGACCTGATCCAGAAGTATCGCTCCACCGATACCGGCCCCGCGCCGCAACTCAACCGTCTGGGCTCTCAGCAGTGGGTCAAGACCAAGGCCCGTGTGCGCAAAGCCATGCAAGACATGGCCGCCGAACTCCTTAAGCTGTATGCGCAACGCCACACCGCGCAGGGAACCGCTTTCTCGACCGACAATGATTTCCAGCGCGAGTTCGAAGACTCCTTCGATTACCGTGAAACCGACGACCAGCTCTCTGCCATTGCCGCCATCAAGCAGGACATGGAGTCCACCACACCCATGGACCGCCTGCTCTGCGGCGACGTCGGCTACGGCAAGACCGAAGTCGCCATGCGCGCCGCCTTCAAAGCCGTGCAGGACGGAAAACAAGTTGCTGTCCTGACACCCACCACCGTTCTGGCATTTCAGCACTTCGAGACATTCAAGAAGCGCTTCTCGCAGTTCCCCATCACCATCGAAATGATGTCGCGCTTCCGCTCTCCCAAGGAGCAAAAGGTCATCGTCGAAAGAGTTGAGACCGGCAAAGTTGACGTCCTCATTGGCACACACCGCGTTCTCTCCAAAGACATCAAGTTCCAGGACCTCGGCCTTCTCGTTGTCGATGAAGAGCAGCGATTCGGCGTCCGCCACAAGGAGCGCTTGAAACAGCTACGTAAAGAAATCGATGTGCTCGCCATGTCTGCCACGCCGATCCCGCGCACGCTTCACATGTCGCTCGTCGGCCTGCGCGACATGTCCGTCATTGAAACGCCACCCAAGGACCGCATGGCCATTCAGACGGTCGTGGCCAAGTTCGACGAGAAGATTGTCCGCTCGGCCATCGAGGTCGAACTCGAACG
>DATFSO010000068.1:0-10810 GCA_035262585.1 Occallatibacter sp.
CGTATAGCGTTGCAGTTGGCTGCCGTGGACTCGCCGGCCTCCGGTTCTCAACCTGAGGCAGCGGTGAAGGAGCATGCGCTTCTCTGCGGGTCGGCGACCGACCCCTCCTCAGGAGATTGAGGAGGCCTCTCGCGGGCTAAATGGGGCGCGTGAGAACTGAGTTCGGGGTGGCGGGTAGGACGATTGTTCCTGACAGGTGACAGCGAGTTAGCGCCGCTTCGTGGCAAAGCGAGTCAGTAAGTTAGCCACTGATCTAGTTCTCTCGCAGTCACTTTGGCCCAGCGTTTTCTAAGTGTACTTGCGGCACTACTCGTGTGAGATATGCGGGCTAAGGTCGTGCCCTGTTACAAGGCCCGCTTATGACACCAGTGCTAATAGGTTGGCTTCACGTCGCGGTCGTAGGATTGACCGTACATGTTGGCGTGTGCTTTTGAATTCAGCTGATCAGCTGGAACATCGATTGTCCCCAAATCGCCCGAGCTCGAGGTGAGATGAATCCGGCGAGTCATGTGATTCAGTGCGGGTTGAGCAACTCCTTCGATCCAGACGTGCATATCGTAGTCGCCGGGTGGTACGTCGGCGGAGTGAAAGCTGCCGCGAGAGTCTCCGATCGCATAAATGTTGGTTGAAAGCGCTATGACGACCGCACTCATCTCGGGATGAATGTTGCAGAAGATATAAGAAACTCCTTCGCGGGAAAAGGTGACGGACTTTGACGATCCTGCTTCGTAGAGACCGAGGTCAAACCGCCTCCCATCGAAAAGCGAGAAGACATTGTGGTAGAAGGGGTCGGCATTTGGGAACTGAACCACGCTTCCGACCGGAATCACCAGAAGATGGGGCTTGAAGGTACGGTTCTTCTGCATCAGAGTGTAGGTTCGCCCAGGTGGAAATGGGGCCGGAGGCGTCTTTTGCACCGGCACCAACCACAAAACTGAGGGCGGTGCGGTTCGCCGCGCCGAGTTCTTTGCAATCGCCAACCTCACCCGCACATCAACTCCCGGTGAGGTCTGACTGCGTGACACCGCCGTAACCACAGCGAGCGCTATCAACACGGTCGCAATATCGCGCAAACGGACCATCAGAATCGATACCCCGTTGCAATTCCTATGACATCGCCCGCTGAGGTGTACTCGCTCACGGGAGAACTCTGGATGTGTCGGTATTCCATCGATAGCATCAGGTACGCGTTGGGCCGGTAGATCACATTGCCCGTGTATGTGAGGTTACGAGCGAGGTTCAAATAGTAAGCCGTCTCCGGGCCGGCATAAGGTCTGAGCTGCGAAGCAGGCACCTGATCGGTTCCAAGGGCGATGTTGAATTCGAGATGTTCATTCGCACGTTCTTTCAGCTGCGCCCACCCGCCGAAATTATCGAGCGTGCGGAAGGAACGACCTAGAGGCAATAGGGGGTTGAGAAGGAACACATAGTCTTTGAATGCGCCTCCTCCGAGGCCGCCCAGAGCCTGGCCGGCATATCCACTGCCGCTCAATTCGAGGCGACCCGGCAGAGGAAGTCTATAGTCCATGGTTCCGGCCCATGAGTTAAAACGAGTTCCTCCCACCGCCTGATGAGGGGCAAACAGGCCGCCTACTCCAACCTGCAATCCGGATTCTTCCGCGCCGTTCAGAATGGCAATTCTGCCCTCCGCGCCTGGCCAGCGACTCATCTGCGCCGTCGTGGGTATGACGACGCCCGTAGTGATCGCAGCGGAAGAGGCGTAAATCGGAGCAGGATTGTTCACGCTGATCAACGAGGCCTGAAGCCGTAGACGACCCGCATCTGAAAAGGGCACATCGCGAGTAATGCCGAGTTGCGGATTCCAGGTCCACAAGTTTCCGGACCATGCCAGTGCCGGCAACGCAACAGCAGTAAGCGACGTGGGCGTGTTGGGCGCCACGATCGGGCGATCGAGCGAAAAGAATGCCTGTGTGTCCTGCCAGTCCAGGGCGGCATGCACAGTGCGCAGCCGGAGAAGACCACCTGCATATGCGTTCGCACCGCTGCTGCTTAAGGAACCGGCGCCGTCGAAGTCAACACGAAGATCGGCATGCGTCCGGCCACCGAAAAGATGCGGCCCTCGAGCATCGATGCCGAGTACCGTTTGCCGCAGCGAAGCCCCGGTGCTGCCTGCCCCTTCGAGAACAAACGAAGGCGTGACGGGATCGTCCATCCGCTTTGTGTTCACAAAACCCGTCATCAGGACGAGTCCGCTCAGCTTCACCGGATACTTCGATTCGCTCTCGATCTTCGATTGCTCATGGGTGGCAATCTGCGTCTCCTGGATTGCCTGTTGCTCGCGGATCTGTTCTACCGCGGCGGAGAGCTGCGCTGCGGTCGACGTATCGCCTTGCGGTGCGTTCGTCTGCGCGATCTGCTGCTGCAGCTCGGTCAATTGATGCCGCAACCGCTCCAACTCGCGCTGAGATTGTTCAAGCTGCTTTTGCGTCTGCGTTATTGCATCTGACAGCTGTTGCATTTTCACCGTGAAGTTTGTTTCGGTTGCGGACTGTGCCCGCGCGACGGAACTTGTCGCACAGAGCATTCCCAGTACCCCGAACATCAAACGCGGTGCAATCCGTAACGCGGCGTGCTCCTGATTTGCGCGATTCTGGCTCATCCCGCTGCCCACCTTTTCTGGTTTGCACTCTCGGGCGCCGATTGCTGCGCGATTCCCCGAGCCATGGTCATGCGAAAGATTGTCTCACCAGGGCCCGTTGTAACCAGGACTACTTCTCCCCCATGCTCAGCGGCAATGCAGTGTGCAAGTGTGAGCCCGAGCCCGGATCCTTTTTGTTTCCCCTCGCTCACAAACGGCTCGAAAAGACTGTCCCGAATGCTCTCGGGAACACCGGGACCATTGTCCTGAACCTCGACTGAAATCAGGCTGCTATGTACTTCGATCCGCACCTCGACTCGCGGCCCATTTTCGCCGGTACGCGCCGACTGGCACGCATTCAGCAGAAGATTGTAGATTGCCCTTTCGACCTGTTTTCCGTCCACCAGCGCGGCAGTCGCCGGGGGCGCACATTCCTTCGCAATCAGTTGAACGCCGGCAGCGTCGGGATGCGCTCGAAGCAGTGTAAGCGCGCGTTCGAGCAGAGTTGATACCAACTCATGAGATCTGCGTATAGCCGCACCCGTACGGCTGAAAATCAGCATCGATTCAATAAGTTCCGTCGTTCCGTGCACGGCCGTTCGAATGTCCGAAAGGATTTCATTTCGATCCGACTCCGAGAGAGGCGAAGAGGCAAGAAACTCGGAATTAGCGTATACGCTGGCAAGGTAATGTCGAAGATCGTGCGAGACGGAGCTCGCCATGCGTCCGATCGTGGCCAGGCGTTCGGACTCCAGCAAAGCCTGGTTTGTGCGCAGAATCTCATCGCGCATTCGCTCAAACGCAAGGCTCAGTTCTCTCACTTCGCGCGTTCCGCCGCTGGGAAGCAGATGGGAACTGTCGCCCTCGCCGAAAGCGCGAACACCGGTGGCCAGGTCCTCGAGCGGCTGCGTCACGATCCTTGAGAGCCACATCATCATCCCGGTGCCGACAATCAAAGCAAGGAAGCCGGCAAACAGTACCAGGCGATCGATCTGGCGAATCGACTGCTCCGCCCGGTCAAAGGATTTCAGGACCACGAGCTGAAGGGGTACCTGTGCGCTCGCTGTCAGGTCACGCGAGGCGGCAATGTAGCGTTCACGGCCCAGCTGCACCGATATCGGTGCATTTGAGCTCGTGACCGGGACGGCGCCGCTCGTCATCTGCCGCAATCTTGGTTCATCGAGCGTACTGGCAAGAGAACGTCCCTGGCTGACAAAAACGGCTTCGACAGCGGTTGCTTCGCTGATCTGGTGCAGCAGGTCAGGCCCAATTTCGAAGCCGCTGATGACGTAGCCGAGCAATGAACCGTTTCGCTCGGAACCGAAATACAGAGGCCCCACCGAACATGCATAGAGCCTGCCAGAACTGACAAGGTAACGAGGAGTTGGCGTCGCGAAGAGCTGATGCAGATCGTTTGCAAGTTGTCCAGTGTCGTGGATTTCCTTTGCGTAAGCCGCCATCACGCGTCCCTGATTATCTGTCAGAGCAAACAGGTCGCTCTCGCTCACCTTCCAAAAATGAACCCCTCCGTCTTCGATGGTGAGCTTGTCGCTGGTTGTCATCAGGGCTTTGAGAGTGGGCAGGTCAGCCAGCAGGGCATTTTCCCGCTCCAGCGCATTAAGCCTTTGGGCTTCAAGATTTTGAAAGGTAGTGACCGAGTGAGCCAGATCCCGGCCGAGGTCCTCTGTCACATGTTTTTCGAGCTGATGGCGGACAATCAGCAGACTGCCGAAGGTGGCGCCGGCGATAATCAGCGCCATGGCGGCAACGAGCAGCATGCGGGTCCGAATCCCTCTGTTTTCACCCATGCACGCTTACTCCAGGTTCGATTGGATGTTCGTTGGGCTCAGGGGATGAATTTGTATCCCGCTCCATAGATGGTGAGCAGGTGCGTGGGATTCGCGGGATCGGGTTCCAGCTTCTGCCTAAGCTTCAAAATCTGGTTATCCACGGTGCGTGTGGTCGGATACGAGTTGTATCCCCATACTTCATTGAGCAGCAATTCACGGCTAAGCACGCGCTCCGGGTTTTCGGTGAAGAACCGCAGCAATTTGAATTCATGCGAGGTAAGCACCACCGGCGTCCCCGCCCTTTTCGCGGTCATCTTTTCAAAGTCGATTTCACATTCACCGAAGCGGCACAGCACCGACTGCGTCGGGCGCTTGCGTCGCCGGATGGCTGCCTGGACCCGGGCCATCAGTTCCCGGGGGCTGAACGGCTTAGTTACGTAATCGTCTGCACCCAGTTCCAGCAGCAGCACCTTATCGACGACTTCGGTAATCGCACTCAACACGATGACAGGCGTCTCCGGAGAGAGCGATTTCATGGTCTGACACAGCTCGCGGCCCGATATCTGGGGCAGAATCAGATCGAGCACAACCGCTACCGGACGCCGTGTGCGGAAGAGCTCTAGTCCGGCTTTGCCGTCCCCTGCAATTTCAATTGAGTAGTTCTGTTCGGCAAAGATTCGCTTCACGACCTTCTGCATTCGCGGATCGTCTTCGACCACAAGGATCGTCCCCAATTCGGGCCTCGGGGCCTGTTCAGGCCGCGAGGATTGCAGGTGATCTAGGTCTTCCAGAAGCAACTCCTGTTTGCTGCTCATAGCGTTCATTTTGCGCCCTCATTTAGTTGGTTAACAAGCTAATCTGCAGAAATGACATTTGCCTGACAATTTCCCTCAAGAGCGGGCGGCAGTTGGCGCCTCTGTAACGGCGGATTTAACCTCCCCGGACCGTGCGGATCTGGCTTCACCAGAACGTTCCAGCATCCTTGCATTGGATGGGATTCCTGCCGCCCGGGATGGGGCACGCACAACTTCATACACAGCGATGTATTGCTCTCCTATCGAATCCGGCGAAAGCTCGGGCAAATAGGACGGCAACGGACGGCGTTCCTGAAGGCTCGTGATCATGGAATCAGCGAATTGCTCTTCGGCTGCCGGGGTGAGCTTTACATATTTGCAACCCGTGCCGCCGACTTCGCGGAATGCCGCAATATCTGAGCAGACGATGCGACATCCGGCAAGTTGCGCCTCGACGATGGGCAGTCCAAACCCTTCAATGAGAGAGGGTGCGACAACCAACTCGCAATAGCGATAACACCAGCTCATCTCTTCGTCCGGGATCCCACTGACGAAGAAGGTATGATCGCTCAATCCTGCAGCACGGACAAAGCTGTGGATTTGTTTTGACTCCGGCCCGGGCATTCCCACCACAAGAAGCCTCATGTCCTTGAAGAGCTCGTGCTTGACGACCCTGCTAAACGCACGAAGTGCAAGCGGAACATTCTTGTTGCGTCGATGCTGCGCAACGCACAACATGAATGGACGCTTGCCCCAGGTCACGGCAAACGAAGGCTTGACCGGAACCGGCCCGCTCTCGACGCAGTTAAAGATGGTTGCTGCCTTCTGCAGAGCCTCGGGGATTCTTATGCCGAGCCGGTAGCGTGTGCTATCAGACACGCACGCAATGGCGGTCACGTCCCGCAAGCAGTGACGCAGAATGGCGCGATTAAAAAGCACTTTAGGAAAGCCAAAGTTCGACGGAATATCGTAAGGATAGAGATCATGGAGCGATACGACCGTGGGGCACGAAAACGCGCCGGCCTGAATCGGCGAAGGATAAGCGAGGTGCACGATATCGGCTCGAAGCTGACGAGCGATCTCGGGCAGGGTGCGATAGTACCAGAGGTTACGATACACCGTTCCTTCGCGAAGCGGAACGGAATGGACATGGAGTCTGGCATCTCTTCGCGCAATGGCTTCGCAGACGTACTCGTACTCCCATGGTGCAACCAGGAAGTGCAGCGCGGTTACCTCCGGTCGGGTGAGCAGACACTTAACGAGATTCGCCGCATGCCGCGAGACCCCGGTGATGCAGCGATTTGATGAAACTGCCACGATGACGACTCTCATTGCGCTTGCACCTCGGATCGATCCATAGGAGCCCTCAAGTAACCCGAACGCGCTCCGTTTTGACACCCTTCAGTTGACGCGCCACGATTGGCGATGAGGGACCCGATGAGCGCAATTGCCCACAGAGGGAGCGACAAGTCAAACACTTCTGTATCCGCGAGCCCGCGCACGAGAACGAAGACAAACAGCGCGAGGAAGATCGGCTGAAACGGCTCGGTTCTGGACTCGGTCCGGGCCCTGCGAATCTCGCGGTAGACGTTCGCATAGAGCATTGTTACCAACCCGACGCCGACAACTCCGTATGCGTAGAACTGCTGAAGAAGCTCGTTGTGTGCGTGCCTCGCCTCGAAGGGACCAAACGGCGGAATAACTTTCCAAACAGAGTGGAAGCCATGACCGATCCAGGGTTGCCGCAGAGCCTCGTTCAATATGAACGCCCAGATCCCGATGCGCCCAGTCAAGGTCTCCGATTGGTTTCCGGCGTGGGTGTACACGTCGTAGTAGGCCGCAAACAGCCCCCAGAAGAGCGCCATGATGAGAGCCGCAGCGCAGCCTACATACATCTTTGCCTTTGCGCTCAGTGAGCGATCACGGATCAAAAGCAGGAACTGGCCGGCGACAAAGGCAATGATGGTTGTCTTGCTGAGACTGCGCAGCATGGTGATCACGAAGAAAACTGACGGGCCAATCAGGCCTTTGCTTCCTCTTCGTATGAGATATTGCGCGAAGAAGAACGCGAAGGCGCAGGCGAATCCAATCTGGTTCGGACCGAGGTAATCTTCATCGCCGAGTCGAAGGTCCGACTGCGCTGGGAGGATCCAAGCGATCGCACCGATCGCGCATACACCCCAGACGTATCCATGCATGAGCGCAGAAGCAGTTTGTTCAACGGATCCAATGCGGAGCAACAGGACCACGATGGTGAAGTCGCAGGTCATCGCAAGCCAGAACGCCGCGGCCGCTGAAACCGACACGCTGCTGGTCCATAGCAGACTGCATCCCGAAAACGCCAGGAACGCCAGCGACCAGCGAAAGCTGCCAATTGAGTTGAACCAGGACCAGGTCCTCAGTCCCGGACCAAATGACAGGAGGCCCGCACCAAGCAGGATGAGATAGTTGATGGCCAGGCTTGCGGCGACGCCCAACTGCGGATCGGCATCCAGCAATCGAACCGCAATCACCACTGAAACAAGGCGAAAAGCAAAATAGAAGCCGACGACTGCCGAGAATGTCGTCAGCGTGCCCACCCGCGAGTCTCTGCCGGCCATTGCTAATGTCGTCACAGGTTTTTCTCCGGGCGGAATCTGACGTGCTGAGCGTGTGCCGCCACGTCCTCTGCGATTCGTTGAAACAGCACTTTCCGCGGATCGTCGAGGCGCAGTTGATCCCAGCGCTCACGAATAAGAACGCGAAGCGCCAGCGCAACGGAAATCAGTGCAGTGGCCAGAAGTGAGAACAAGGCGCGAGGCGGAAACGACTTCTTCTCAGGGACTCCGGGAAAATCGATCACGCGAACAACCGGAACATCCTTCGCTTCCTGGATGCGCGCCAGTTCATATTGCTGCGAGAGCATTTCATACAGCGTTTCCTGAACCCGAACCCGGCGGTAGATATTCGCATATGGAACCGCAAGCCTTGGGATCTGGCGCAGAGAGGGATATTCCGTTGACGTTCGATCGATAACGACGCCGTTTTTGGGGCTGGTGGAGGTTCCATCGTCTGACGGCGCAGAACTGCCGCTGATTTTCTCTATCTGACGTTGGAGCTCAGCGACTCGCGCGCGCGCCGAGCGTACACGTACGTTTTCGTCTCCATAGATCTGCATGAGCGAGTCCAGCTCGCTTTGCTCGAAGATCAACTGACCTTGCAACTTAGCCGCGGCATCAACCATTGCCCGTGTTTGTTCTTTGATATCGATCGTGGTGTGCGTGCTCGAGAACTCGCTCATCTCCTGTTGAGCGCGTTCAAGGTCGGCGAGCGCTCCATCGAGCCGATGTTCAATAAAGATGCGCTCCTGTCTTGCGGACGAGGTATTCGTCCTGTTGACCAGCAGGTTCAGCTCATCGAGGTACGCCTGGGCGATATCGCGCGCGCGACGCGGATCCGAGTCCTTCACGGTAATGGAGATGACACCGCTCTTCTTATCCTCGAGAATTACAGTGCGCCGGGCCAGGCCTTTAGCGGTGTCGACGCGGTAACGCTTGCGATAGATACGCTGCAGCTGAAATTGGTCGATCAGGTCATTGCTGACCGTTGCGCTCCGCAACAAGTCGACGAAGAGTGGGCCTGTGGTTCGCGTGCCCAGGAGGCTGCTCGCCAAGCCGCTCAGCCCGCTAAGCTCGCTGCGGCCCGTGATCGCCGCAAGCAGCGCGGTGCCTGCACCTGAATTCTCCGGCGGCATAATGCGCGCGGTTGACTCATATTGTTTCGGAATTACGAGAGTGGCGGCAACGCTCAATATGAACGCCAGAAGAGCACCGCGCACGAGTATCCGCCGATGCGCCCAGAGCACCGAGACATTCGCCACCCAGTTCGGAACGACTTCTCTGGTTTCGACTTCTGTTGCTTTGAGCACGTCGGTTTGCATTGAATTCATCCACACGATCCCGCTGAGATCTAGAGACCCGCGGCAACTGCAGCTGTAATTGCGATTGAAGAAGCTACCTGGGCGGTGCTCAGCAGATTGCGCCAGAGCATGGAAGGACCCACGATCTTCTGTGGCACCACGACAACGTCTCCCGGTTGCATGCGGGTTGAAAGCACGTCGCGGTCGTACCACTCGCCAGATCGCCTGCCGACTACCGATCCGTTTGCACGAATTACAAAAATCTCTTTGCGATTCGCGACATTTGTGGTGCCACCTGCGTGCTGCAGGTACCAACCGGCGGTCTTTCCCGGGGTGAATGTAATGGCGGACGCGTTGTACACCTGTCCGCTTACCAGCACGAATCCCGGCCGCTTCGGAATTCGCAACACATCGCCCCGGCGCAACTCGATATCGGCAGGGGTTCCGGCCCACTCTTCGATGTTGGCCGCGATATGAATGACGAGGCGTCCTGTAGCAGGCTGGCTCTTGAGTCGCGAGAGGATCTGTTCCTGTTGGTCCTGGATCAGCTTTGACTGCCCGGACTGATCTGCCGGCGCATTCTTCGACATTCTCGCTGCATCTGCGCTGGTTTCGATCTGGCGGATGAGCTCGGCGCGGCTCTTCTCTTCGAGTTCCCGAACCTGTTCGCGAATCAGAACAGCGCCGGCCGGATACGCGGTTTCACGAAAACCGCCGGCGCGGCGCAGCACATCGCTCAGCCGTTCTCCTTCCTGGAAGCCGTAGCTTCCGGGGTGCGCGACTTCTCCCTCGATCGTGATGGATGCCCCGATGTCATTCCAGCCCGTGATCTGGTGAATCGTGAGCACGTCTCCGGGCTTGAGATTCCGGTCTGCACTGCTGTCCTCTCGATCGACAGCATCTCCGATGTGCACATCTGCGCGTTCGCTCGCCACCTTGGTGCCGTTGACCACGTGGTAGCTGATCAGGTCCGCCGTTTCAACCAGTGCGTCTCGCTTGAAGCCGCCTGCCATGCGAACCAGCTGAGCCGCAGTCATTCCCTCAGAGAGTGGGTATGTGCCGGGACGCAATACCTCTCCGCGAATCTCGACATTGGGAGCGTCGGCGTCGTAACGGCCGAGAACGCGGATGGTGTCGAACGGTTGCAGCGGCAGATTGCCGTTGCCGATCAGCACGTCGGGCACGTTGAATTCGACCGTCTGTACATGCAGATCGGGAGGAACCAGCCGAACAATCTCGCCCACGGCCGCCGGCTCAGGCAGCATGTCTTGGTAGCTGTGAAGCACGTCGCTCAGGCGCATGCCGTCGCGAAACGGCTGACGCCCCGGCCGCACCACGTGCCCCTCGAGGTACACGATGCGCTCGCTGTACGGGGCGATGGGTGCAACGTGAATGCGATCGCCATCTTTGATGGCGAACGCAGAAATTGCCTTCCGGTCCTGATCCACTGTGCCGATGCTGATGGTCTCACGTTGTTGATTCGCGTTGATGCGCTCGACGGAGATGTGTTCGAGGCTGGCAGCGACGGTCACTCCCCCAGCGTCTTCGAGCAACTCGGCGAGCGTGGCTTCATCTTTCAGTTCGTAAATGGCGGGCCGCTTGATTGCACCCCAGACTGCCACCTGCGGGCCGGCAGCAGGCACGACCAGCGTGTCGCCTGCCTGCAGCCTGTCATCGGTATCCCGCACTCCACGCAGCAGGAAGTCGTAAAGATCGACGGTGCCGACGA
>DATFSO010000069.1:0-91984 GCA_035262585.1 Occallatibacter sp.
ACAATGTGATACTTCAGCGTGAAAACGCAACCGCTGTTTTTCCTATATCGTTCGCTCATTTGCGGCAAGTATACAGGCGCCGCTCAACTAACACAAAACGAGCGACCCTTCGCACCGCACGCCCTTTCCGCTGTCGCCTGAGGGCGACAGTCCCCAAGGCGTAACTTCTATGGGGTGATGTTGATGGCACGACTCGAGAGAGGCCAAATGCAACAGCAACTATCGACTGGGCTTAGGCGTCGCGCTGGCGTCGCTGGTGCGTGGAGGGAATATTCATATCTTCGCGGTATTTTGCGACCGTGCGCCGGGTAAGCTGGATCCCCTGTTCCTGGAGTTTGGCGGCGATCAGGTCGTCGGTCATGGGGTGCCGGGGATCTTCATCGTCGATGAGCTTGCGCACCTTGCGCTTCAGCAGCAGCAGAGGTGTATCGGCTCCCTCCGGCCCATTCGCGCCCTCCGAGAAGAAGAAGCGCAGCTCGATCACGCCCTGGGGCGTATGCGCATACTTGTTCGCCACCGCCCGACTCACCGTGGATGGGTGAACCCCAATCTCCTCAGCCACTTCCTTGATCATCATCGGGCGCAGCGCTTCGATTCCCTGGTCCAGAAAGTCCTGCTGTCTTCGCACAATTACATCGCATGTCCGAAGGATTGTGCTCTTGCGCTGTGCGATGTTCCGCATTAACTGCATCGCCGAGCGGAACCGCTCCTTCACGTATTCCTTGACTTCCTTGTCGGTGCCATCCGAAGTCAGCATGCGGCGGTAACGTGAGCTGAGCCGCAAGCTGGGCAACTCCTCTTCGTTCATCGAGACCACCCACTCGCCGCCGCGCTTCGTGAACACTACATCCGGCTCGATCAGCCTGGTCTGCTCGCGGTTGTAAAGGCGTCCCGGCCTGGGCTCGAGCGTCCGAATGAACTCGATCCCGGCATGGGCCTCCTCCGGCGTGGCGTGAAGGGCTTTTGCCAGATCTTTCACGTCGCGCTTCTGCAGCAATTGCAGGTGGACCTGCACAATCTGGACAGCCACTTCCATCGCGCGCCTGCGCTCCTGGAGATCTGCCTCGCCCCTAAGACCGCTGTGCGGATCGCCATGTCCATTTTCGCTGTGCCGTGCGTAGACCTGTTTCAATTCGGCCTGGCGCACGGCAATCTGAATCAGCAGGCACTCTCGCAGGTCTGCGGCCGCTACACCGGGTGGATCGAGATGCTGCACCAGGTCGATGCCGCGTCTCACCTGATCGCTCAGGACCTCCCTTGTCTTGCCCTGGTTCTCGGGGAACTGCGCGAAGGCCTCAATCAACTCATCATGGCTGGCCGTCAGATACCCGTCCTCGTCCAGATTGCCGACGATGAACTCGGCCGCTACGGCAAGTTCCGGCTCGACCGTCAGTGCTCCCAGCTGCCACGCCAGGTGATCGGAAAGAGTTGTAGGTTGCGAAAGGAAGTTCTCAAACGAGGGCTTCTCGCTCTCTTCATACTCCGGTTGGGTGCGGTAGCCCGGATCAAGGTACTCCTGAAAGTACGACCCGAAATCAATCTCGTTGAAAGGGTCTTTGGGTTCGCTCGCGGGCTCCGCCGCTCCATCGATCCGCTCTGCGTGCAGATCCTGCTCCTGCCGGCTCGCCACTTCATCCAGCATGGGAACTGATTCGTCAATCTCTTCCAGGACGGGGTTTTCCACCATCTCGGCATCGATCATCTCCTTCAGCTCGAGCTTGTTGAGCGCTAGAACGCTCACCATCTGCATCAGGCCCGGCGTAAGGACCTGGCGTTGTGCCACCTTCAGATTCAGTTTGGGTTGCAGCAGCGCCATACGGGGGACTCGATTCCCATTAGGACTCGTTCTAAGTGTAATCGGATAGCAGAAATGATGCACGCCACCCGCATTTTCTAGAATCTATGATCTGACAAGCCGGGCTTTCTAGTTCAATGAGAAGCCTTCTCCAAGATAAATCCTTCGAACATCTACGTCATTTCCCAGTTCGTAAGGTGTGCCGGTGCGGAATATCCGCCCCTCCGCAATGATATATGCGCGATCGGTGACGCTCAACGTCTCCCTTACATTGTGATCGGTAATGAGAATGCCGATCCCGCCGGCCTTTAAATCGAAGATAATCTTCTGCAACTCCAGCACGGCAATGGGATCGATTCCGCTGAACGGCTCGTCGAGCAAAATGAAATTCGGCTGAATACACAGAGATCGCGCAATCTCCACGCGTCGCCGTTCGCCGCCGGATAATGCATATCCGCGCGTTCCGCGAATATGCCCGAGATTCAACTGAGCAATCAGACGTTCGGTACGCGCTTTGCGCTCGCGCGCATCCAGCGCCTGCGCTTCAAGAACAGCGAGGATATTCTCCTCCACCGTCAGTTTACGAAACACCGACGGCTCCTGAGGCAAATAGCTGATACCGAAGTTACGCGCCCTCAGGTACATCGGCACCCGGGTAATGTCATTGTCGTCTACAAGAATCCGCCCGGTCTCCGGCGGCACCAACCCGACAATCATGTAGAAACTCGTGGTCTTGCCCGCGCCGTTCGGCCCCAGCAGTCCAACCACTTCACCTCGCGAGATCTTCAGATTTACCCCGCGTACGACCTGGCGTCCCTTATATGTCTTGCCGATTCCCTCAGCGCTCAGTGTTTCCATCGAACTCCAGGTTTTCCAAAAATGCCCTGTTACTTTGGCGCCATTGTTGTTGTCGTTGTCTTGCGTCCCTCGCCTTCGATACTGACGCTATCATCGCGACTATTGAAAATCAAAGCCTGCCCGGTAACCCTTCCCTTCGCCGGATCAAACAATTGCGGAGGCGCAGCAGCCGTCCCGGTGAGCACGTAATTGCCGGTTTCATTTGTGTAGACGAGTTGTTCGCCTGTTCCGCGACGTCCCTCCGAAGAGATTACGACGTTACCTGTGGAAGTCATCCGGTCCACCTGCGCCGCTCCTCCATCTCTTCCGGCATGATTTCCGGGCGGCAGCAGGATCATCTCCAGCTCATTCGAGACCGTATTTGCGTCCGCTGTGCTTGCTATGACACTTCCCGCCGCACCAGCCAGCATCACTGCCTTCCGCTCCGCGCCTGAGTATTTGAGATCCCCGCCGCGGACTCGAACCACCGAAGGCCCATTTTGCTTTGACGTCGACTGCCCACCAGGAATCGCGGTTGTTGCGCTTACCAGCACCACCTGCACCGGATTCCTGCCATTCCTCGTCTGCGCGGTCAGAATCTGCTTTGCTCGATCGAGCACAATCACCGGAGCCGCGACGGAATTGCCCTGCTGCCACAGCCGCGCATTTCCCGTAAAGGTTGCCGTGCTGCTCGCGCGCTGCAACTCCGCCTCCTGCGCGACAATGTGTGTCGGGCCCTGGCCGCCAAAGTCCGTGCCCGGTCCCTTGTCCGTTGCTTTCTTCCCTGCGGTCGTCGAATCTCCTGTCCACGTCGCCTTCACGCTCCCCTGAGCAAAGGCATCGCCCGATTCCCGAGAGACATTCAGCTTGTCCGCGGTCAATTCCACTCCCCCGCTCGTTACGCGCGGATCTACGGTCAGATGGAGCCACTTTCCCGCATTCTCGTCGTAGTCCGCATGCCCAGCCGTAGCGCGCAATGTCTGCCGAGCCTCGCCCGGCTTCGCTGACGGCTGCTGGACGAGGACAACATGCCCGTCCACTGTCGCCGACTGGATCTGCGCCCCGGCTGAAGCGTACTTTCCGTCGCTCCTTGCAGACTGAGGCGCCGCAAGATGCGCCACGAGCGCATCTCCGCTCATCGTCTGCAGCGTCCCGTTCGCTGTCATCCGCTCTATGTTTGTGCGGCCGCGTCCGGTCAATCTCTTCAGCGTTCCATTGGGTCCGAAGTCACCGGTCAAATCGTCTGCGCTTAGCTTTTCCGGCACTACAGGGCCGTCCCCACGCTGACTCGTCGCCTTGACGACCACACCGCCTGTTCCATGAATCGCCTCCGGCTCGACCCTGCTCTTTCCGGCATTCCTGAAGGCAAGTTCGGCCACTGGCGAGGTCCACTCGCGATGAGTTCGCAGCGAACTGCCGGCCGACTCCGTTTCCTCGTCACTCGCAATTTGCACTCCACGCTCAAGGTGAACCCGGTTCAATTCGCCGCTGTTCTGAAACTCCATCTCCATCGTCGGCGAAGTTCCATGCACCTTGCGCCCGTCATTCTCTGAATCGATCGTCACTCCACCCTGCAAATGTCCGTGCTTGGGCTGGTTGTGCTCGTCGAAGAGGAGTGTTCCTGTTGGAGCCGCGAGCCGTCCGCCCGTTGACGTCTCAAGCGAGAATCCCCGGCTCACATCGAGGCGCTCGGCCGATCCATCATCTCTGAAATAGACCTTCGCCTCCTCCGCACTCGATACGTTTTCGCCAGACCGCACGGTCGCAGCCTGCATCTGGCAAGCCTGCTCGTCACGATTAAAAATGGCGTGTTGAGCAAACATCTTCATCAGTTCGGCGCCACGCTGTATGCTCAGTTCTACCTGACGATCCAGCACCAGCAGTCCGGCGTGCGAGTCATACTTCGCGCCAATCGCACTGCCCTCGCCTTGCGCCAGCGTGAACTCCACCTTTTCTGTCGTTGACGCCTGGCCGCTGTTGCGATCAAACACCAGCCCGCTTGTCTTCACATGAATCTCGCCGCTGGCGGCCGTTTGTGCCGCACTCGCGAGGCTGCCGTTTGTCGGCTTCGAGCTGATCGCCTGGTTGGCCGTCGCCTTCGGTGCAATCGCCGGGGCCACTGTGGGCTTCATCAGTGTGATCTCGACTGGCCCAACAGCGCTGGCAAGAGCAGTATCGGGGTCGTAATCGAATTCTTTCCCCGCGATGCGATCGACGCGGCTGCCATCTTCGGCATACAGCTCAATGGTCACATCATGCAGTTGGAGCATGACCTTCTGATCCTTCTTCACCTGCAGCTGCTTCGACGCCCGAATCTTGTAGAGTATGTGACCGCGCACCTCGTGCGAATAGACAAACTCGTTAGCCTCTTCCTGGATGCCCTTCGCGAGTCTTTGCGGAAGATCCTTGCGGCTGACACGATTCTTGATCTTTCCGATACTGAGGAACACGCCCAGCGCTATCACCAGCAGCGCTCCGGCCACCAGTACCAATGTTCGCAGACGCTCGATCGTGACGCGCATCTTAGTTTGTCATTCCGAGCCGTGCAGCCAGCCGCTGCGCCAGGCTCTCTCCCAATTCACTCCACAGCAGCCGCGCGGTTGCGCCCGATTCCTCCTCCACCGCCGTCGTCAACTCGATCAGTTGTCGAATGTTCTCTTCCACGTGACGCGCCGCTGTCGCGTCCAATTCAATATCCTCGTCGAGAAACGCCGCGTCGCTTCCGAAGTCTATCCGCACATGCCCGTCCTGCTCGTACGCACCATCGTCAAACAGCGGCCCGTATCCCGTGACGCGTACCAGGCGCAACTCCCTTGCCCATCGGTTGTCGAGTCCGCCCTGGCCAGGCTCTACCTCCCAGAGCGTCCACCCAATCTGGAATTCGTATGCATAGTCCTCATGGAGAAACTCTAGCGCATCCTCAACGGCCTGCTTTGGATCGACTCCGTGCTCGCCATACCCATATACCCGCTGAAACGCCGGAGACTCGCTCCAGCTTACGGGCCAGACCGTCGCTGAATACACGCGCGCCTCGCCGCCGTACTTCGCAAACACTCCAAGAACCGTCGTCAGCTTATCAGCGAGTGCCGCCAGCCGCAGATTCGGGAACCACAGACTCAGATAAAGCGTATCCGCCATCTCTATCGATTTTAGACGTTTCGCACCGCCGCAAGACTCGGCCTTGTACGGACTCCTACAACAAAGAATCTTGTCATTTCGACCGAGGCGCAGCGAAGTGGCAAAAACCGCAGTTGCTCTTCTCCAACCACCTGGGGTGCCCCATCCATGATGTGGCTCTATCGGCATTTTGGTGGAAAACTAACTTGCTACGCCGGCCTCAAAAGCCACATTCTATCCTCGAGGAGCCCTTACTCATGACCCAAGCCTCTCAGGTCACTTCTGCCGCTGCTGCCGGAACCGTCGCTCTTGGCGATCTCACAGTACACCGCCTCGGCTTCGGAGCTATGCGCATCACCGGCAAAGGCATCTGGGGACCGCCCGCCGATCACGCCGCTGCTATCGCAACTCTCCGCCGTGCCGTGGAACTTGGCGTCAACTTCATCGACACAGCCGACTCCTACGGCCCCAACGTCTCAGAAGAACTGATCGCCGAAGGCCTCGCTCCCTACCCTGCCGGCCTCGTCATCGCCACCAAGGGCGGATGGGAACGCGTCGGCCCCGGTCAGTGGATTCACAACGCGACTCCGAAGCATCTGACCGAAGCCGTCGAAGGCAGCCTCAAGCGCCTCCGCCTTGATCGAATCGCTGTCTACCAACTTCATGTCCCCGATCCCGCCGTCTCCTTCGACGCATCCATGGAAACCCTCGCCGGGCTGCGCGAACAGGGCAAAATTCAGCACGTCGCGCTCTCCAATGTCACTCTCGAACACCTCCAGCGCGCATTGAAAATCGTTCCCATCGTCTCTGTGCAAAACCGCTACAGCTTCGCCGACCGCGAGTGGGATTCCCCGCTCGACTTCTGCGAACAGCACGGTATCGCTTTCATCCCCTGGGCGCCGCTCGGACAGAATCGGCAGGCTCACGACCTCCTCGACAAGGGGGCAAAAGAACTTGGCGCGAAGCCGCTTCAGCTCGCTCTCGCATGGCTCCTCGCACGCTCCAAGGTTATGCTGCCGATTCCCGGCACATCTTCCGTCGCTCACCTTGAAGAGAACGTGGCCGCCGCAGCCCTCAAGCTGCCCGACCCCATTTTCCAGGAACTCTCGGCGTTCACGCCGGCACATGCAGTTCTTCGCTAAGGCGGCCAATGTAAGGATGGGTGTCATCCCGAGCGAACGGAGCCTCGAACGTTTTTCAGTTCGGGGTGGCGAGCGAAGGATCTGCTTTCGCTCTCGGCTTTCTATAAAAATGAAAGAGGCGCCTGCTATCCTTCGCTTCATGAAGTCGGCGGCCATTCTTGCCCTCGTCACACTTCTTTCGCTCGTCGCCTGCAAATCCCGGCAGGAATCCGCATTCTCCGGTACAGTTCCGTCACCGTCCTCATCCAACCCTTACGCCGCCACCGGCACCGGCTTTGACTACTACCTCCTCAACCTCTCCTGGTCCCCGGAATTCTGCTACTCGCATCCGACTGCCGCCGAATGCGCCTCTCATTCCACTTTCGTCCTTCACGGAATCTGGCCAGAGAACAAGGACGGCACCTACCCCGAAAACTGCTCGAACGCACCCGGACCAAGCGATCCCTCGAGATTCAGCGACCTCTACCTCGATCCGGGCCTGCTCGAGCACGAGTGGCGTACCCACGGCACTTGCTCAGGACTCGGCGCCGACGCCTTCTTTTCCACAGCCCGCACCGCCGTTCACTCGATCACGATTCCGGCTCAGCTCAACAATCTGTCAACGCAGATCTCGATGCCACCAGGGGAAATCGTCTCGCTCTTCATGAGGTCCAACCCCGCAATTCCCCGCGAAAGCATCGCCATCAGTTGCGGACACAACTACCTCACCGCGGTCGAATTCTGCCTGGACAAGTCACTGCATCCGGTCGCTTGCGGTCCCATCCGCTCCTGCCGCGCCAATACCGTCCGAATTCCGCCACCCCGTTAAGTCAACAGCGGAATCCCACGGGTGTCATCCTGAGCCTAGCGGTCAGTTGCGGTCCCCAACGACAGGTCTTGGTCGTTGGGATGACTTAGAACCGACAAACGTTCGCGTTTGCGGGGAAGGCGAGCGAAGGATCTGCAGTTCTCACTGCAGTCGATAGAGCCTGGAAATCCGATTTACACTTTCACTCATGCCGTCCAGGACTCCTCAACTCCTCCCTGTACTCCTCTTGTGTCTCCTTTCTGCGGCCTCTCCTGCGCAAAACGGAGGCCTGAAATTTGCGGAACTCGGCACTTGCAAACTAGCCTCCGGGCAACAGATTGAAAACTGTCGCCTTGGCTATCGAACCTGGGGCCGCCTCAACGCCCAGCAATCCAACACCATCCTGTTCCCCACATGGTTCTCCGGAAACAGCAGGAACATTGCGGGCTACGTCGGCGCTGTCAAGATGCTCGATCCCGCAAAGTACTTCATTGTCGCTATTGACGCGATCGGCAACGGCGTCTCCTCGTCACCCTCAAACTCTGCCACTCAGCACGGTCCGGCATTTCCCGCATTCACCACGCGCGACATGGTCAATGCCGAGTATCGACTCGCTACTGAAGCTCTTCACGTGAACCACGTTCATGCGGTCATGGGGATCTCGATGGGCGGCATGCAGACATTTGAGTGGATCGTGAACTATCCCGGCTTCATGGACCTCGCGATCCCTATCGTCGGCTCCACGCGCCTCACCGGCTACGACCTGCTGCTCTGGCACGTCGAAGAAGACGCCATCAGAGAGGACCCTGCATGGCAGAATGGCCGATACGCACATTCTCCGCCGCTCGGCGAGGTTGAGGCCATCCACGATATGAACCTTTCCACCCCAGCCCACTACATTCGCGAGTCCCCGTCTGACAAATTCGATCAAAAGCACTCCGAGTATGTCAGTAAAGGCATCCTTCCGTTCGACGCCAACGACTGGCTTGCGCAACTCGAGGCCATGATCCACCACGATGTAGCCCATGGCGGTACGCTTGAAGACGCCTCGAAAAAAGTGAAAGCGAAAGTCCTCGTCGTTGTTGCCGCGCAGGACCACATGGTCAACCCAAAGCCGGCGCTGGACTTCGCTGCCTTGATCGGTGCTAAGACACTGATCCTCGACTCCGACTGCGGCCACCTCGCGCCGGGCTGCGAAGCTGAAAAGATCAACCCCGCCGTTCGCAGCTTCCTCGACGGCAACTAGCCCATATTGGTGAATTACAGTGCACAAATCGAGGGGAAGATCGATACATTAATGCCAAAGCTTCTTCCGGAGGTCGGATGCACCGTTATCGCTTGTGCTCGAGATGCACACTCGTCTTCCTGATCAACACATTTCGGTTCACCTTTCTGTCCGCCATCTTCTTGCCAGCGGTCGGGTTCGCACAAAGCTTCACAATCGAACAGGCTTTAAGCGCTCCATTCACTTCAGAGCTTCGCGCCGCTCCCAGTCATGAGCGGATCGCGTGGGTGGCAAATATCGGCGGACGGCGAAATATCTGGGTCGCTGAACCCGATGCAGGCGGTCAAAACTACACTGCGCGACAGGTAACCCACTACACCGTGGATGATGGACAGGAGTTGAGCGCGCCCGAATGGACACCGGACGCCGCAACCATTGTCTATGTCCGCGGATCGAGTGCTCAAGGCGAAACCCATCCGGTGCCGAATCCGCAGTCTTCCCCACTGGGAGAAAAGCAGCAGATCTGGGCCGTTGATTTGAGCGGCGGCGAACCACGCCTGATCGCGGAGGGATCGTCGCCTGCCATATCGCCCGAGGGCAACACACTGGCCTTTATTTCGAAAGGCCAGATCTGGACCGTTGCTCAGGCGCCAAGCGCAAAACCCGAACAACTTCTGCAAACACGCGGGTCCGCAATGGATCTCCGCTGGTCCCCTGACGGCACGAAGCTGGGCTTTGTGAGTGCGCGCGGCGACCATAGCTTCATCGCCATCTGCACCGTCGCGCCAAGAGCTATCGTCTATATTGATCCGTCCTCCGATCTGGATCATGATCTCGTCTGGTCGCCGGATTCGTCGTCTATTGCATACATACGCTCTCCGTCAGACAGGGATTCAACGCTGTTCGTTCCGCATCGTTCAGGCATCCCATGGTCGATTCGTACAGCCGAGGTCGCCACAGGAAGGGGGCGCGATATCTGGCGTGCATCAGAAGGCGTCGGGAGCATATATCGCGATACGGATTCCGAGGATCAGTTGCACTGGGTAGGCGGCAATCGGATCGTCTTCCCGTGGGAGCGCGATGGCTGGCTGCACTTCTACGAGGTGCCCGTCGCAGGCGGGACAGCATCGCTCCTGACGCCGGGAGACTTTGAAGTTGAACACGTGTCGATGAGTCCCGACAGGAAACTGCTGGCCTTCGATTCCAACGAGGGCGACATCGATCGGCGTCATGTGTGGAAGATCAGCTTTGGCAATGGAAATTCCACGGGCAGGGTGCAGCCTGTTACGACCGGTGAGGGGATCGAAACCCAGCCCGTGGTTGCAAGCGACAACAAGACCATTGCGGTGCTGCGTTCGGATGTGCAGACGCCAATGCGCGCAGCCCTGGCCAGAGACGGCAAGCTGGTTGATCTCGCACCGCAGGCAATTCCACTGGAATTCCCCGGCGCGCGGTTCCTAAAGCCTCAGCAGGTGATCTTTCCCGCTGCAGACGGCATGGCAATACACGGGCAGCTTTTTCTTCCAGCCGGTCTCAGGCCGGGGGAACGGCGTCCGGCAGCGGTCTTCTTTCACGGCGGCAGTGAGCGCCAGATGCTCCTCGGCTGGCACTACATGGAGTACTACTCAAACGCCTATGCGATGAATCAGTACCTCGCCAGCAAGGGCTATGTCGTGCTCAGCGTGAATTATCGCAGCGGCATCGGATACGGAATGAACTTTCGCGAAGCCCTCAATTACGGCGCTGATGGAGCCAGTGAATTCAATGACGTTCTTGGGGCCGGTCTGTATCTCCGGAGCCGCCCCGACGTCGACGTCACGCGAATCGCCAGCTGGGGAGGCAGCTATGGCGGCTACCTCACCGCGCTCGCATTGGCGCGGGCCTCAAACATCTTCGCCGCCGGCGTGGATATGCACGGCGTACACGACTGGAACCTCGAGATACCGACCTTCTCGCCGAATTACAACCCGCAGGAGAAGCCGGAAGCGGCTCGCCTCGCCTTCGAGTCTTCACCGGTCGCGTCGATTGCGACCTGGCGTTCGCCCGTGCTGCTTGTGCACGGAGACGACGATCGCAACGTGCCGTTTGCCGAGACCGTCTTACTGGCCGAGGCCCTCAGAAAGCAACACGTCGATTTTGAGGAACTGATCTTTCCCGACGAGATTCACGACTTTCTCTTGCGAAGGAGTTGGGTACGCGCCTATTCCGCAGCCGACGATTTCCTCGACAGAAAATTAAACCCCGGCACGAACGCAGCGGTTAGCCGCTAATCGTGTCTGTCACGCATGATCTGTCAGCGGCCCGTGCCGCCATCTCAGCCAGCAAGCCGAGCAAGGGTCATGCGCGCCATTCCCGCCCCGAGGATACTGACCTTCTGCACAGTGGGGACACGGGCGCGCTTTGAAAATACGTCGTAGCCGGCGCGCTCGATACGGCGCAGCAGCGAGTGGTAGATCGAGACCAGTACCCACAGCGCGGGGCGGCTCTCGCGGTCAATGAGTGGGAGCAGTTTTTCCGCCGATGTGTAGTAGCTCTCGGCCCGCTTGCCGATGTCGGCCAAAAGAGCCCTTTCATCTGCCGAAGGCGCGCCGTTTGCGCGGTGAAGGATCGATTCGAGCGTGACGTTGTGGGCAGCGAGATCCTCGAGCGGGAGATAGACGCGTCCGCGTTCAGCATCTTCGGCGACGTCCCGCAGGATGTTCGTGAGCTGAAAGGCGACACCCGTCTCTTCCGCAAGCCTTTCGGCGGCGGGATCGGTATAGCCAAAGATGCGGATACAGACCAGGCCCACGACCGAGGCAACCAAATAACAGTAGCGATAGAGGTCGTCAAAAGTGGCGTAGGTATCGGGCGCGTCACCGGCGTTAGCTTTCAAGTCAGAGGTCGTTCCGGCGATCAGTTCATCGAGCAGGCAGCGCGGGATTGAGTAGCGTTCCGTAGCGTCGCGGACGGCGATAAAGACTGGATCGTCAGTTATGCCCGAATCGGCGGCGCTGCGCCACTCGGCCCGCCATTGTTCAAGGTTATGGCGGCGCTGGTCGCGGGAAATGCTCTCATCGTCGGCCAGGTCATCGGCCTTGCGCATGAAAGCATAGATCGCGCAGATGGCGTTGCGACGCGGCTCGGGGAGGGCAACGAATGCGTAATAGAAATTTTTGGCTTCCCGTTTGGCGATGCCCCTGCAGATCGCATAGGCCTCGTCGAGTGTGATCGCTTGCGTCAAGCAGCCCTACCTCTTGATCCTGAGCCCAGTCGCAGGAACGGCAGGAATTTGCCGCTCACCGCGCGCAGTGCAAGCTGCAGTTTAGTACGTTTTGAGATCGACGGCCGTGAGCTGAGCACATCATAATCCTGCTGGCCGATTGCATTGAGTATCTCGAGGCCGCCGCGGCTAAACAGGTCGAGATCGACAGCAAGATCACGGTCAACCATGCCGATGAGGGGAAGGCCCTGGATAAAGAGATTGCGGGCATATTCGACTTCGAGCTTGAGGAGGCCTCGGAACTCGGGGGTGGCAATTCCCTTCTCGATAGTCGCGTCGCTCACGCCGAAACGCTGCATGTCATCCTGCGGGAGGTAGACGCGATTCTTGGCCCAGTCAACGCGAACATCCTGCCAGAAGTTGGCGAGCTGCAGTGCAGAGCAGGTTGCATCAGAAAGACGAAAGCGCTCCGCATCCGAGTAGCCGCAGGTGTAGAGGACGAGGCGGCCAACGGGATTCGCCGAGCAGCGGCAGTAACCCAAAACATCTTTCATCGTCGCGTAGCGTGTTACGAGCTGGTCCTGGCGGAACGCTGTCAGCAGATCGGCGAATGGCTCCTTGGGGATGTTGCAGGAGCGAATGGTCTCCGCGAGCGCGACAAAAACGGCATGTCGCGAATGGCCTTCGTAGCAGGCATCAAGCTCGCGGCCCCAGAGGTCGAGTAGCGCGAGAGATTGCTCGGTGTTACCCACTTCGTCGCCGAGATCATCGGAAACGCGGCAGTAGGCGTAGATGGCATGGAAGTGCGGCCGGAGCCGCTCCGGGAGAAACCACGTTGCAACATGGAAGTTCTCGTAGTGTGTTTCGGCAAGATGCTTGCACCAGGCGCGAGCTTCTTCGAGGGTGGGCGTCTTTTCAGGAATGCGATAGCTTGCCGGCAGTGCATCCCAACCGCGCGCGATAAGGCGCTCGCGCGCAGATTCGCTTTCAGGATGCAGGGCTGCAGTGCTCATCGGGTCGCCTCAGGGTACGATTGCGGTCTTGATCTCGCTCGAACGGTTCATCAACTTCTCAAAGACGCGGTTCAGCTCGTACAGGTGAGCGTGGCCGGTGATGAACGCGCCTGCCTGGAACTTGCCGCTCGCAATGAGATCGAGTGCTTTGCGGCACATCGCCGGCGTGTGGTGGAACGTGGCGCGCAGTGTGATGTCGTTGTAGTGGATGCGATTGGTATCGAGCGTGACGTGGGTGCCAACCGCGCATCCCCCGAAGAAATTGACAGTCCCGCCTTTCCGCACCATCTCGACGGCTTCCTGCCACGCCTCGGGAACACCGACTGCCTCGATCGCGATATCAACGCCACGGTCCTTCGGAGTGAGAGCGCGAGTGTCGCGAATCGCCTTGCGGATACTGCTGGTCTGCACAACATGTGCGGCGCCGAGTTGGCGGGCCGCTTCGACCTGGCCATCGTGCTTGACGATGGCGATCACTTCACAGCCGGCAAGCGCCGCGACATGGAGGATCATCAGTCCGAGCGGCCCTCCGCCGATAACGGCAACGGTTGCGCCCGGATAAGGCCTGGAGTCTTCAAACCCGTGCACGGCGCAGGCAAGCGGCTCGGTAAGCGCAGCGTGCTCAAGGGGTACGTGCTCTGGAACCTGCAACGTGTTCTTGGCGACAATGCGAGCCGGAACGCGAATGAACTCGGCGTACGCGCCATTGTTGAAGAGCAGATCATCGCAGAGATTCTCATGGCTGTGCTCGCAGAAGTAGCAGTGCCCGCATGGCGCGGAATTGAGCGCAACAACACGCGCGCCGGGAGCGAAGTCGGTGACGCCCTTGCCGGCTTCGACCACGGTCCCGGCGAGTTCGTGCCCGAAGAGCGCAGGCGGCACAATCATGCGCGCGTGATAACCGCGGCGGAATACCTTCAGGTCAGTGCCACACGTAAGTGCCGCGCCGACGCGGACAATCAGCTCGCCCGGCTCCGCTCGAGGCACCGGCACGCTTTCAATGCGAATATCTTCGCGTCCGTGGAGGACTGCGGCCTGCATCGTGGCCCGGCCGTGATAAATCGCAGTTTCAACCGTTGCACGGCCATGCTGAATCGCGCTCTCGACCGTGGCGCGGCCGTGATGGAGCGCGTCTTCAACGGTCGCCCGGCCATGTTCGATCGCCGTTTCGACCGTAGCACGGCCGTGCTCGATCGCGGTTTCGACCGTGGAACGGCTGCGCTTGATTGCGTCTTTTACCGTACCTGGCATCAGGCCCCCTACTCTGCCCCTGCTCCGGGAACAGGCTCAATCATAATCTTCATGGAGTCGGCCTTGGGGTGCGAGGCTACATCGATTGCCGCGACGGCTCGTTCGAGCGGGAACCGGTGCGAGATGAGTTGCGTCAGGTCAAAGCCGTTGCGATAACCGCCAAACACGAGGTCGGTTACCTCATCGAGAATGGCGAATGAGGACGAGTAGGACCCCATCAGGGTCTTCTCATCCATACAAACCACGCCCGGGTCAAAAGTTGCGTCACCGCGCTGGGTCTGCGCGAAAAGCATGACTTTGCCTCCACAGCGTGTCGCATCCATGGCGTTCTTGATAAGAGCGTTGCCGCCAACGGCAAGGATAGCGGCGTCGGCCCCGCGGCCATCGGTCTCGGCCAGCACGCGCTCGACGACGTTTTCTTTCCCAGCATCAATCGGATCTTTGAGGCCATACTTGGCCGCGATAGCGTGGCGCTCCGGATAGAGGTCGGAGGTAAGTACGCGCGCACCGGTACGGCTGGCGAGCACCGCGTGCATCAGGCCGATGGGGCCCTGGCCGATGACAAGGACAGTATCGTCCGGCGCGAGATTCAGCATCTTCACGCCCTTCAGCACCGTGTTGACCGGCTCGAGGAAAGCGGCTTGTTCAAACGGGACGCCATCGGGGATCGGTACGACGCCGCAGCTGGAGGCCACCCAATCCATCACGCGGATGTATTCCGCAAACCCGCCGCCGGAAGGTTCAAAACCCGCAGTGACGCCAACCTTCTTATAGAGAGGGCACTGCGCTGGAGTGCCTTTGCGACAGTAGTAGCACTCGCCACAGGGAACGTGATGATGTACGACGACGCGTTCGCCGCCCTTAAAGCGCGTGACGCCTGGACCGACTGCAACGACGGTGCCGGACATCTCGTGACCGAAGATGCGCGGCGCGGAGTGTGAACCTGTGTGAATTTTCTTTAAGTCTGTGCCGCAAATGCCACATGTGGCAATCTTTACAAGCAGTTCACCCGCGCCGATCGAGGGCACGGGAACGCTCTCCACGCGCATGTCGTTAATGCCCCGGTAGACGACCGCCCGCATGGTTGAGGGAGTCCCGGTATCGACGTGGTTTTCAGCGTTCGTGATTTGGGTAGCCATCCGTTGCTGGCGTGACCTCACTCATTCAGTAATTCGTGCACCCGTTCTGCAATGCTTTGGGAAGCCTTTCTGCTATTTTCGCCCATCCGGACGAGTGCGGGCCACCACCAGGGCCTCATGAGTGCAAAAAGAAGAAACTTTGGAGTTTGGAACTGGCCCTCGGCGTCGATGAACCGGTTGAAGTCCGGTAGCTGCGCATTAAGCGGATCACTCACGCCTTTAATCGCGTAGAAAGGAATGCTGCGCATGGCAGCAAGCCTGGCGATGGCGGCCGCCTCCATATCGACGAGGGCGGCTTTGTAGGTCGCGGCGAGGCGGCGCTTTTCGGCCTCGTCGGCGACGCGGGGGCTGGTTGCGAGCCAGTATGGACCGGCTCCGGCTTCGCAGTTGAATCGCTCGCCGGTGCGCGCGTCGATGACGCCGGCTACGTTATAGGCTTGGCCGGCAGCGCACTCTGCAGTGAGCGCTCCGGCCCAGCCGATGGAAAGGACTAGGTCGATCGGGCCTCCGTCTTCGATTCCGGAGAAAGCACGGGTGGCCGCGTCAAGACCCGCTCCGGCACAGGCGGCGATCCACTCTTCCTCTTCATTACGCTGCGCCCAGAAGTGGATGTTGCCGCGGGTGGAGTGGGGCCAGCCTTGGACCAGCGGATTGAGTTCGCCGGGCATGGCGGCGATGATCGCAACGCGGGTCATTGGTTCTGTGATTCCGCGTGTTTCTGAATGATCTTGTAGAGGCGCGAGCGGTGGCAGTGAGATTCGTCTTTGCAGAAGCATCCGATGCTGACGGGCGTGCGTTCGGCGATTTTGGCGATGAGCTCGACCGTCTGGCGCCCGGTGGCGTCAGAGAGCAGTTCCCGCTCGTAGCGGTCGAAGAGCTTTTCGCGTTCCTTCGTTTTCTCAGGATCGAGCCTGAGAATCTGCGAAACCAGCTTGGATTCCGGCGCGAGGGTGGGCAGCCAGAGGTCGAAGTAGCCGTCGGCGACCCAGCGGTCCTTGGGAACCCCTCGGGGTGGATGACGCGTGACGCCGATCCGCAGCCCCTGCTCGGGCGTTGCGGGCGTGCCGATCTGGAAGGTCGTGAGGCGGAGTTTGGTCTTCATGTAGAAAAGATCCGATAGCGTGTCATTCCGAGCGCAGCGAGTGGAGGAACCTGCCGTTGGTTCTCTTGTGCTTCCGCTCGATCTTGGAGACATAATTCCACAAACCTGTTCATGGGGCGTATCCATTGGCCCTGAACCACTCTATAGCCGAACGCATGGCGCGATAAACCGGCACGATGCGGAAGCCGAGCTCCTGTTGCGCGCGGGCAGACGACGCAAACATCTTCTTGCGGCCCATGCGGACCTCTTCCAACGTGGCGCGCGGTTCCTTGCCGAGTATGCGGCCGGTGATCCACCCCTCGAAGAATGCGTAGGTCGCGGCGACGGCGAAAGGGATCTCCGTGGTCGGCGAGGGGATGCCCGTGATGCCCGACATCTTGTCGAGAATCTGCTTCAGGGTGAGATTCTCGCCGCCGAGGATGTAGCGGCGGCCCGGTCTGCCGGTTTCGAGCGCGGCGACATGGGTTCGCGCGACCTCCGAAACGTCGACCAGGTTTAGGCCGGTATCTACGTAGGCCGGGAATTTGTGGTTGAGGAAGTCGACGAAGATGCGGCCAGTTGGTGTAGGCTTGGCGTCGTTGGGACCGATCGGCGTCGTCGGGTTAAGGATGATGACCTGCTGGCCGTCCTGGGCAGCGGCGATGGCTTGCAGCTCGGCCTGGAACTTCGAGCGCTTGTAGTGACCAACCATGTCATCGATGGTCACGGGCGTGTCTTCGTTCACAACGATGCCGTCAGTGCGGAAGGCCATCGTTGCCACCGATGATGTATAGACGACGCGGCCAACTCGGGCTTCCCGCGCAAGCTTGAGCAGATCGCGCGTACCGCCAACGTTGGCTCGGTACATCGCTTCAGGATCGCGAATCCAGAGGCGGTAGTCGGCAGCCACGTGCATCACAGCGTCGCAGCCTTCAAGCGCGGGCGCATATGACCCTGGCTTGGCAAGGTCGCCAACGACAGTGTCGCCGGAAATACCTTCGAGGTTCGACAGCTTGCTGGACTTACGGACCAGGAGTCGGAGGGCGGCGCCCTGGTCAGCGAGGGCTTTCGCTACGTGATGTCCGACGAAGCCGGTCGCGCCTGTGAGAAATATCTTCATGGCGAGTTTCTTACGCGAAAGTTCATTGTAAGGGGTGACGTAGCCTCGCACAGACTCATCCCAGTATGGTAGGGCGTAGAGTTGGCTTCATCCGTGATGAACTGGTCGTATTCCGGACCCTCGGCGACTGAACCAAGGGAGTGGCGCGTCCGCTCCCGAATTCTCATTGCGGCATTCGTGGTTACAATCACCTCAATTGCAGCGGCGCAGGAACCGACGCTCAAGACCCGCACGAAGGAGCAGCGCGATCGCGCATACCTTGAAAGCCACCGGGTCACGATGAACGTTCAGGTGAATGACGCCGACGGAAGGGCCGTGCAGAATCTCGCGGCAGAAGATTTTGTGGTCTTTGACAATCACCGGCCGAGAGAGATTGGCGCGTTGCATGAAATTGACGGCCAGGGAATGTATGACGCCACGGAGATCCTGATCGTGCTCGACGCGGTAAACAGCACGGCGCAGGAGTTGGACGCAGAGCGCCAGGGGATCTTCAAGTATCTCGCACAAAGTAAGGGGCCCCTTCCCTACCGGACCTCCTTCGTACTGTGGTTCAACGGGCATCTGAAGGTCACTGCGGCAACGACGGATCGAAATGCCGTGGGTCGCGCGTTTGTAAAGATGACAAAGGACCTGCACTCGAACGCGTGCGCTCCTTTAAATGGTTCGGTGGCACAGACGATGGAGGGTGGAGGCGTTGGCGCTCTAGGCCAATCCGGAATTGGAGACCGAGTGGTGAGCATTGCGCAATGCCAGGAAGTCCATTTCAGGGACTCGATCGCGGCGCTCGACGGCATTGCAGCACAGCAGAAGAACATCGGTGGACGTACCATTCTGATTTGGGTTGGGCCGGGCTGGCCGCTGCTCCCAGACGTTGAGTTTCAGCGTTTAAGTCCGAAGGCGAAGCAGAGCTTCTTCGATGAAACCGTGAACCTGCTGCGCGATCTGCGCGAAGCTCAGGTGACGATTGATGCGCTATCTCCGCGCGATGTGACACGCGAGACAGAGATGGCGAGAGTCGATATGGCAGCGTTGGATGCTGGCACTGCGTCTCCGCAGTATGCCGGGCCCGCCAGCCTCGCCCAGCAGGTTTTGGCACGTCAGACCGGAGGGCGGGTGTTGAACGAGAGCAACGATGTTACGGCAGATCTGAGCTCCTGCATACGCGACGCGGACGGATACTACATTCTGACATTCGATATGACGCGCACCACAGCGCCGCATGAATTCCACCCGGTCGAGGTGAAGGTGAATCGCCCGGACGTACAAGTGCGCACCATGACGGCATATTACGCGGAACCGTAGGACAGAGAACACGAAGCGCTCAGCATTACCTTGGATATCTGTCATCCAGGCCGCGACAAACAGACAAGGAAGACAACTTACCTGCGTGTTCCGGAACAGGAATATTCGTGTCTCTTTCAGATGGAGGTCGCGATGAAGTATCAATTGACGCTTGTTGTGATGCTCGGGGTGGCCACTGCCGCTTATGCCAAGGAGCCCCGACACTTCCAATCGGGCAAACTGCTGCAGATGGCGTCGGTGCCGTGCGGAATGGCGGAGAAGGACGCCAAAACATTGACTGGCGAACTGCTTGGCACTGACAACTCACATAAAAAGACCGAAGAAGTGCTGTGCCAGGAGTACGTCCTGGAGGGCGAGACTGTCACGTATCGCATCCGGCCTAGGGACGACAGGCATCCTGTACTTCTGCCAGTCGGCCAGCACGCACAGTTCTTCCTTCAGAAGGACAAGATGGTGCTGCGAGTCGAGTATCTCGATAATAAAGATCGCGAATATATCGTCGTGTCGATGATGCCGCGCGAGGATAGTAAGGCGGATGCAGAGCCTCCACGGCCGAAACTGCAATAGCTAGTTCCGGATCTCGGCCAGCAGTTTCTCAACCTCGGCCTTTTGCGCTGAAGTCAGCGGCAGCAGCGGCTGTCTCGGATATCCGCCGTAATAGCCATTGAAGTCGCAGGCGTACTTCACGCCGGCGATGCCGAACTCTGCACCAATCCGCTGACTCGGCCTCAATATCTGCTCCTGCTTTTCGGCTGCCAGCTTCGGATCGCGATCTTTCCAGGCGAAGTAGACTTCGTAGCAGGCCTCGGGCGCGCAGGCGCCAAACCCCAGGATCGCCCCGGAGCCACCGGCTTCAAGCGAAGCGAGGATGATGGCAGCCGACCCTGTCAGCACTTGGAAGCCAACCTCCTTCGTACGCGTCTTGAACGGAACTGACGGAGGCGCAACCGCGATCGCTGGCCCCACTGCCAGATCTCCTGCCGGCACAAAAGTCGGTTGAGCTGCCCCCTGGCTTGCCATTCGATCCGTCACTGCCTCGAAGACAGGCGTAACCGTGACGGTGCGTCGCGGCGCTGTTCGTGTTGCCTCGACTATCCCTTTGATCCGCTCCAGGCTCCCGCTCGAATCCTTGATGGCGATGATATTCGGATGATGCGCGAGTTCTCCCACCATTTCCACCGGAATCTGGTAAGGCACGCAGCGCGGAATGTTGTAGAGCACCACGGGTAACGCCGAACGGTCCGCGACCGCCCTGAAGTAATTCGCGACAACCTCAGGGGTCATCTGCGTAGAGTAGTAAGTCGGCGTCCGCACCAGCACTGCGTCGTAGCGATATTTCGCCGCCACTTCGGCCAGCTCCAACACAGCCCATAGACTCTCGCGGTTGACGCCGGCGATCAGCACCTTTTCCGGCGCCGCCGCTTCGGCCGCCGTGCGAAGCACGTCCTTGGTTTCCGCGTCATCCAATGCCGGCGCCTCGCCGGTCGATCCCAGCACGACCATTCCCGCCAGCGGACTGCGCGAATATCGCGCTACATTGGCCTCGAGTTTGCGGTAATACACTCGCTCATCCGGGTAAAAGGGAGTGGTTACCGCTGCAAAAACGCCTTCTATTAACATGATTGCATTGTAAAAGCAGGCGCTTCCCTTCTAAGTTTCCGATGTCAACTGCGGACCGCCGCGGCGGCGTGGAGATTCTGCAGCGCGTAGACCGTGATCTCCCGCTCTTGCATCGCCGCGATCCCTTCGAGCGCTGCCTGCGCCGCCGCAATCGTTGTGATCGTCGGTACTCTCGCCAGCACAGCCGCCCTGCGAATCGCCTTCTCGTCGAAGAAGGTGTCTTGACCGCGCGGCGTGTTGATGATCAGTTGAATCCGGTCCCCCTTGATCAGGTCGACTACGTTCGGCCGGCCTTCTTTCACCTTGAATACGCGCTCGACAGATAGGCCCGCGCGCTCCAGGGCATTGGCCGTGCCTTCGGTCGCCACCAGGCGAAATCCAAGATGCGCAAATCGACGCGCGATCTCCACCGCCCCTGGCTTGTCATGATCGTTGACGGTGAAGAAGACTGTGCCCTTTGACGGCAGAATCTGGCCGGCCGACAATTGCGCCTTGGCGAAGGCTTCGCCAAAACTTGCCGCCACGCCCATCACTTCGCCGGTCGACTTCATCTCCGGCCCAAGCACCGTATCGACGCCTGCAAATTTGTTCCACGGAAATACTGGCGACTTCACATAGTAGTGTTCGCCAATCTCAAGGTCTTTGCCTAAGGCCAGCTGTTCCGGCAACAACTCCCGCAGCTTCCGGCCCGTCATCAGGCGCGCGCCGATCTTGGCCAGCGGAACTCCCGTTGCTTTCGACACGTAGGGAACCGTCCGCGATGCCCGCGGATTCACCTCGATTACGAAGACGTGGTCGTTGCCATCGGCATCACGCTGAATCGCAAACTGGAGATTCACCAGCCCTACAACCTTCAACGACAATGCCAGCTTCCGCGTGTATTTACGAATCGTGTCAAGCGTTTCTTCGCGAATGCTGACCGCCGGCAGCACGCACGACGAGTCGCCGGAATGGATGCCTGCCTCTTCGATATGCTGCATGATTCCGGCAATGATCACATCCTCGGTGTCGCACAGTGCATCCACATCCACTTCAACAGCGTTCTCCAGGAAGTGGTCCACCAGCACGGGCCGCTCCTGCGAGTACTCGACCGCCTGCTTCATGTACTCCGCCACGGCTTTGGCGTCGTATGCGATTACCATCGCGCGCCCGCCGAGAACGTAGCTGGGCCGCACAAGCACCGGATAGCCGATTCGTTCCGCCACTTCCAAAGCTTGCTCGACGCTTGTTGCCGTTCCGCCTGCTGGTTGAGGAATCTTCAGATCCTCCAGCAGCCTTCCGAATCGCTTCCGATCCTCTGCCAGGTCGATCGAATCGGGCGAAGTTCCGATAATCGGCACGCCGGCCGCGAGCAGCCGCTGCGCAAGATTCAGCGGGGTCTGACCGCCAAACTGGACAATCATCCCAATCTTCGCCCCGCTTTGTGCCTCGTGGTTGTAGACCGCGAGAACGTCTTCCAGCACCAGCGGTTCGAAGTAGAGCCGGTCGCTTGTGTCGTAGTCCGTCGAGACCGTCTCAGGGTTGCAATTCACCATGATCGTCTCGTAGCCGTCTTCTTTCAGCGCAAACGCCGCGTGGCAGCAGCAGTAATCGAACTCAATTCCCTGCCCAATCCGGTTCGGCCCCGATCCTAGAATGATGATCTTCGGCTTATCCGTCGGCGCCGCCTCGTCTTCCTCGTCGTATGTCGAGTAGAGATACGGCGTCATCGATTCGAACTCTGCCGCGCAGGTATCGACCAGCTTGAACACCGGCCGGATACCCTTCGACTCGCGCAGTTCCCTCACCCGCTTGATACCATCGTGCCCGTCGAGTTTCCATTCCGTCGCGATGCGTTCATCGCTGAGGCCGTAGCGCTTCAGCTTCAGCAGATGTTCGCTCGTGACCTCCTCAGGCGTGACCTCCTGCAGCGACTGCTGGGCAAGCGTCACTTCGCGAATCTGGTGCAGGAACCACGGATCCATCCCGGTCAGCCGTGCGACTTCGCGCACGCTCATCCCGCGCTCAAACGCGAACCGGATGTAGCCCAGCCGCTCCGGTCTGGGAGTCACCAGCATCTGTGTCAGCCTTCGCGGCTCCAGAACTTCGGTTCCAGTTTTCTTGCCCGTTTCGAGCGAGCGCCACGCCTTCATCAGCGACTCCTTGAAGGTGCGGCCCATCGCCATCACTTCGCCAACAGACTTCATCTGCGGCCCGAGCGTATCATCCGCTCCCGGAAACTTCTCGAACTGCCACTTCGGAATCTTGACTACGACATAGTCGATTGTCGGCTCAAAACATGCCGGCGTCTTGCGCGTGATGTCGTTCGGAATCTCATCGAGCGTGTATCCCACCGCGAGCTTCGCCGCGATCTTTGCAATCGGGAATCCCGTAGCCTTCGAAGCCAGCGCCGACGAACGCGAAACGCGCGGGTTCATCTCGATCACGATCATCCGCCCGTTCGCCGGGTTCACGGCAAACTGCACATTCGATCCGCCCGTCTCCACGCCGATCTCGCGCATCACGGCAATCGCTGCATTCCGCATCACCTGGTATTCGCGATCGGTCAGCGTCTGCGCCGGAGCTACGGTGATCGAGTCGCCGGTGTGCACACCCATCGGGTCGAAGTTTTCAATCGAGCAGATGATGATGACGTTGTCCGCGAGATCGCGCATGACCTCGAGTTCGTATTCCTTCCACCCCAGCGCGCTCTCTTCGATCAGGCACTCGTGTACCGGCGAAAGATCCAGTCCTCGCGCAAGGATCTCCATCAGCTCTTCGCGGTTGTACGCCACGCCGCCGCCCGAGCCGCCCAGCGTGAAGCTCGGCCTGATCAGAACCGGGAACCCGTTTTTGCCTGCAAAATCCAGCCCATCGCGCAGATTGTTCACCAGCGCCGATTTCGGAACATCGAGCCCAATGCGAATCATCGCATCCTTGAACAGCAGCCGGTCCTCCGCCTTCTTGATCGCCTCCAGCTTGGCGCCGATCAGCTCTACGTTATAGCGCTCCAGCACCCCCGCGTCGGCCAGATCAACTGCCAGGTTCAGCGCCGTCTGTCCGCCCACGGTCGGCAGCAATGCAAACTTGCCCGAGCCTGGGCCCAGCATTTCGCTTTCAATGCGGATAATCTCTTCCACATAGCTGCGAGTCAGCGGCTCGATGTAGGTTCGATCGGCCAGTTCGGGGTCGGTCATGATAGTGGCCGGGTTCGAGTTCACCAGCACGACCTCGTAGCCCTCTTGCCTGAGGGCCTTGCAGGCCTGCGTGCCGGAGTAGTCGAACTCGGCCGACTGGCCAATCACGATCGGCCCCGACCCGATCACCAAAATCTTCTGGATGTCATCTCTGCGTGGCATTGTTTCGACTAATTCCCTGACTCAATGTTTGTTCTTTTCACGAATGGCCCGGTCAAACTCGTGTTTGCTCGTGAACACAGACGAGCAAGCATCCTGGCAAGCGCCAGGCCCCAGAATCACGTAAAGTTTCTTCCGTTCGAGCGTCGTTACGAGCTCATCGGTAACTACGATCTCTTGCGCTGCTGGTGAATACTCCGACCTCGCCACCCGAAGCGTAAAATGCCCTGAAACATGCTCAAACCGGAACTCGCCAGACTTGCCGGTCTTTGTCTGATATGCAACCTTGTCGTCCCGTACCAGTGTGACCTCCAAATCTGTCGCCGGACGTCCAACGGGGTTTACGACATATCCCTCAACATGACTCAAACGCTCCGGTCCAGGGATATCGATCTGTGCGTTCAAAGGCCTCGAACCGGCCATGCACATCAATATCCAGGTTGCTGAACCCAAAAAACAGCGGAGCCGAAAGCCCCGCTGTTTTGAAATGCCGATCCTCCCGCTTCTGGCCAAGCTCATCCCTTCCACTCCTCCATCATCTTGCGGAAGTCGCGGAACAGGTAATGCGAGTCATGCGGACCCGGAGCCGCCTCCGGGTGATACTGCACGCTGAACAGGGGGAGCGATTTGTGCCGCAGACCCTCAAGCGTGTTGTCATTCAGGTCGACATGCGTCAGTTCAACGTCATTCGCGTTGATCGAGTCTGGATCGACGGCGAAGTTATGATTGTGCGCCGTGATCTCCACCTTGCCGGTCACATTATTGCGCACCGGGTGATTCCCGCCGTGGTGACCGAATTTCAGCTTGTAGGTTTTCCCGCCGAGCGCAAGCCCGCAGAGCTGATGCCCCAAACAGATGCCGAATACCGGCACTTGTCCCATCATCTCGCGAATCGCCTTTACGGCATAGTCCACAGGCTCCGGATCGCCCGGCCCGTTCGACAGAAAAACGCCATCCGGCTTCAGGGCCATCACGTCTGCCGCCGACGTTTGCGCCGGCACCACCGTTACATTGCAGCCCTCGCGCGCCAGCATGCGCAGAATGTTCTGCTTGATACCGAAGTCGTAGGCTACAACATGGAGCTTCGGTGCATCTTCATTCTGGACCGGAGGCAGAAGCGGATCATCGCCCTGATACCGCGGATCCGATTCGTCGAAGCTATAGAGAGACTTCGTCGAAACCACCTTCGCCAGGTCGGTTCCATCCATCTTGCGGATGCTGCGCGCACGCTCGACCAGTTTGGCAGGGTCTTTTTCGATGGTCGACATTACGCCGCGCATCACGCCATGCGTACGAAGATGGCGCACCAGCGCGCGCGTGTCCACGTCGGACAGAACTGGAACGGAATACCGCTCCATGTACTCGTCGGTCACCTGCTCGGAACGCCAATTGGAGCTGATCGCGGAAAACTCGCGCACCACCAGGCCTTCGATATACGGCTTCGCCGCCTCGTTATCCGCCCGGTTTGTTCCGTAGTTCCCGATCTGCGGGTTGGTGAGAACAACAATTTGTCCGGCGTAGGAAGGATCGGTAGCAATTTCCTGATAGCCGGTTAGGGAAGTATTGAAAACTACTTCGCCCTGGCATTCGCCCGGGTGTCCATAGCCTTCACCGCGGAAAATGCGCCCATCTTCGAGCGCAAGGATTGCCTGCATCGCCTCTCCGAAGCGTGGATTCAATAGATTCTAACAGGTCCGAAGGATGATTTGAGCTCGACAGTGCGGACAATTTGCCACACCTCCGGTTTGATTCTCTTCGGAAATGTGAAAAGAAACTCCGATCCGAAAAGATTCTTTGCGACCGCGCGATGGCTCGGGGTAGCCTGACAGAAGTTGTCTCCTGCCACAGGTTACCTGGATGCGTCAAAAGTGGTCGATCCTCCTCACACTCTTGTGCCCGCTTTCATCGATATGTCAGACACCAGACCGCGCACCGTACCGCATCAGCGGCGGAATGACTTACATCTCGAACTCATTCAATGGAGTGCCCGGGGCCAGGTCTCCCCTGCTTGGCTGGGACACATCTGTGGCGCTTCCTGCGTGGCACAATCTGCGGTTCAAGATTGATGTCTCTCACGCCACCGGTGAAAACCTCGGTGCCAAACAGCGCGCATTGTTCATTCTCGGGGGAGCAGAGTATGGCCGAAACCTTGGGCGGGAAAGACTCTTCGCCCACGCGCTCTTCGGTGACGTTGGCATGAACCGCCACTGGGGTCCCCAGGGCCTGCCGGGAATGACAGCATCCTTTGCGGTGCTGTTGGGAGGCGGTGTGGACACGCCGATCAGCCGCCATTTCAGCATTCGCGCCGAGGGAGATCTTCAGCATACGAATCTTGACGTTGTTTACAGCCTCCCTGAATCAGTCCCTTACCGGAATCCGGGTATGTCGAACTACATGGGCCGGTTTTCGACCGGGCTCGTGTGGACGCCACGACTGGGTTCGCCGGAAAGCGCTGCGATCCACGAGTCCGGCATTCCGCGCCCCCCAACAGAAAGTGAACTGGTGACCAGATACGACGGTTCCTTCGGGCACTATCACGTGTTTGCATACACCTGGTGGAGCTATCTCCACGTGGCCGGCTTTGAATACGACCGGCATACGTGGGGCAGCTTTCTTCATGCTCGCCTGGACTATGTTGGCGAGATCCTGCCCATCGTGGTCCTCCAACAGCCTTCGAAAACTGACAGGTTTGGAGATCCGCTATCCAAGGATCACACCACCGTGATGGGCCTGGGAATTTCGCCGATTGGATTGCGCATGATGTGGAGGGACGGCAAGGCCTGGAAACCGTACTATGTCATCAAGGCTGGCATGGTCGGATTCACTCAAAAAGCTTTGTCTTCAGATGCGTCGTATGAAGATTTCAGCCTGCAACAGAGCACGGGAATTCAGTTCCGGCTCAACAACAAATGGGATGTACGCGCCGGCGTGACCGACTTCCACTTTTCGAACGCGTTCCTGGTTCCGAGCAATCCGGGCATCGACGAGATGATGTACAGCTTTGCGCTCTCCCGGCGGTTCCATACTCAATCGCCGGAGCGATAGCGGCTCGGTTCCGGAGAGGTAGGGGCTGCCAGGAGCCACGCGGGTGAGAATCTATTTCACCTCACCCACATCTTTCGCAGGCCAATAGACAAACACCGCCTTGCCGTAGATCAGATCGCGTTCCACTACGCCGAACTCCCGGCTGTCGGATGAAATCGACCGGTGATCGCCCATCACAAAATAGCTATCGTCCGGAATCGTCGTCTCGGCATAGGAGCGGGTGTCGCGGTACATCTCCGGTACGTAGTTCTCTGCCAGAGCCTTCCCGTTTAACCACACGGTGCCGTGATCGATGCGCAACCGGTCGCCCGGCACTCCGATCACACGCTTGATATAGCTCTTTTCCGGATCCCTGGGATAGTGAAACACCACCACGTCGCCGTGCTCGATCGACGCCATGTGATAGACGAACTTGTTGATAAAAAGGCGGTCGTGATCCTCCAGCCGCGGTAGCATGCTCGTTCCTTCTACGCGCACCGGCTGGTAAAGAAAAAGAATGATCAGGATTGAGACTGCAGCTGAGATCAGAAGGTCGCGTACCCATAGGCCCACGCTGCTCTCGCGCCTTGGCTGCTCTGCCCCGGACGCGCCACTGGTAGAAACTGGGGAAGGTGTATCAGGAACTGCAGAATCTTGGGTAGGTGTCGACATCTCTCTATCTCAGATTATTCACTGGCGAGTTTAGCTGCAACCCAGGGCCCCCGGTGGGCAAAGAAGTTCAGGCGATCCCGGCTTTTTCATCGGCTTCGGCTGATTCTCGGCCGGAACCATCGCCGGCGAAGCGTCCGGAGCTGTCTCCGATGCAAGGTTCTCCCGCTGCAGAATCAGCGGCCTCTGCAGCACCATCTCTACCTGGCTGCCTGCGGGGATATTTACATCGGCTCCGCGGGTGAAGAGCGATACCAAGCCAACCGTAACGGCCCCGGCGGCAAGTCCTGTCAATCCACCCGCCAGCGGGTGACCCGAGCCCAATCCGGCAATTGAACCGACCGTGCCGCCCGTCGGAATGGCAATCTCCGCGGTCTTTCCCGCATTGCGGCCCTTGTCTTTGTCCTGCTCGATCGTTCCCTCCCCATTCTTGACGTCCTGCTTGCTTGCACCGGGCAATCCGCTCACCATACCGGGGATCTCCACCACCGAGCCATTCGGAAAAATGATCGAGGTAAAGTGCATGTCCAATTGCGCCTTACCTTTTACGTGGCCTGCTCGGACCACCCGATCAACCGTGCCCTGCACGAACACGCCTTCGGGGATCAGCACTCGGTTACCCACCACCACCGGGAATGTGGACGCAAGATAGACACCATCGCCGGGTTTGGCGCTCTTCGTATTCACTGCGCTGCGCAGCTGAAGCAGGACCTTGGTTCCCGCCGGGACTGTATATGTCTTCTTCGGAACAATCGAGGTCGCATTGGTATCTGCGCTCTTCGCCTCTGGCGCAGGATCGGCTGCCGCGACTGCGGCCGGAGTTGCTGCCGGTTTCGGAGTTGATGCCTGCGCGGTTTCTGCTGGCGCTGACGCCTGCGCCGGCAGTATCCTCGATTCACCGAAGTACAAGGGTGCGGCCGATAACAACGCGAACGTCAAACATCTGCTTACCCGACGCATTGGTTCCTCCCCTGGAAGCCTACTCTAGAGAAGTAGACGGCAGCCTTTCCCGCAAGGATAGCTGCTCAGTCATCTTTTCACGGGCATGATTAAGAGTACGCTACATTTTGCGACCTTTGGAGGTGCGAACGATGGAAACCACCCGATCCGAAGTCAGTTCAGATGTTCATACTGAGCCGGGCCGTTTTGCCGCCGTCTACCAGGTGCTGCAGCAGGCCATCGATGCCCACGCATTTCCGGGTTGCGCATTCGGTGTCCTCGTTCGCGGACACGTGGTTCTCCAGGACGCCTTAGGTCACTTTACATTTGAGGACGACGCGCCCGCTGTCGAGCCTCGAACGATCTTCGATGTCGCCAGCCTGACAAAAGTGGTCTCAACCACTGCCGTCGCCATGTTGCTCTATCAACGCGGCCAGCTCGACTTCGATCAACCCCTCGGCGATCTCCTGCCGGGCTTTGTGGTCGGCCGCGACGACGCAAAGTCGGCTCGCCGGGTCACACTTCGCCATTTGCTCGCGCACAACTCCGGCCTTCCAGGTTATGTCGAATTCTTCCGCACGGCTTCAACTCCGGCTCAACTTTTCCGCGCATGTCTCGAGCTCCCGTTGCAGGCAGCGCCAGGCGAACGCAGCGAATACTCCGACCCTGGTTTCATCCTTCTCGGAAAGGCGCTTGAGATGCTCACCTACGAGCACCTGTGCGAATGGTCTCGCAAACACATCTTCGAACCGCTTTCGCTCAATGCCACGCGCTTCTGTCCGGGTCCCGAGGCGCGTCCTTTGATCCCGCCAACCGAGGTCGATAATACCTTCCGGTACCGTGTTATCCAGGGCGAGGTGCAGGATGAGAACGCTTTCGTGCTGCATGGAGCAGCCGGACACGCCGGCCTTTTCTCCAATGTTCCCGATCTGCTGCGCTTCGCCGGCGAAATCCTGGCAAGCCTGAACAGTTCTTCAGGCACGATCTTCGCAGGACTCACTGTCAACAGCTTTGCCGATCGCCAGGGCCCCGGCGGCAGTTCGCGCGCTCTCGGCTGGGACACGCCCTCGGAGGATTCTTCGGCTGGCCGGCACTTCTCGTCCCGCTCCATCGGCCATCTCGGCTACAGCGGCTGCTCGCTCTGGATTGATCTGTCCGCCGAGATCGCGGTTGTCCTGCTGACGAATCGCACCTGGCCTGACCGCCAGAACCAGGCAATTAAGCAAGTACGCCCCGCATTTCACGATGCTGTTCGTCTGGCACTCGCATCCGTTTGAAAGGCTGAAGTGGATGTTGAACTTCCAGGAAAGAACGCCTTGGTAATCAAAAACGTGGCATCCTGTAGCGGATTACCAATGACATTAAACTGGCGTATCCCTGCGCCGGAATTCTGCCGCCTTGCTCCGTTTTACAGATACAATACAAATTGGGGATAGACTTTGATGTTAACCAGTACGACGACGCATGAAGGCGCCGGCGCCCATGGAAAAGAGGAAACCAAGACAGACCCGGCTTCCCTTCTCCAGCACCTGACCACCGAAAGCCAAAATGAAGCATCGCAAGGCTTTGACACCAAGTCAGCGCTGGAGATAGCCCGCATTATCAACCATGAAGACGCCAAAGTTGCCGGGGCGGTCAAGAAAGCGATCCCCGAAATCGCTGAAGTCATTGATCATGTCGCCCGCTCGCTGCGAGACGGTGGTCGGCTGATTTATATAGGAGCCGGTTCGAGCGGCCGTATTGCAGCCCTCGACGCCTCCGAGTGCCCCCCCTCTTACTCCACCGCTCCCGGACAGGTCCAATACATCATGGCAGGCGGTCCCAAGGCCCTTGCCTCTGCCGTTGAGGTCAACGAGGACTCCGAGGAACTCGGCCAGCGCGATATCGCCCGCCGTCGTCCCACCCGGAAAGATGTCGTCGTCGGTGTCTCAGCCTCCGGGCGGACTCCCTACGTTGTTGCCGCGACGGCTTATGCCCGAGCCCGCGGGGCCTACACCGCAGCCCTCACCTGCAATCACGGCACGCCCCTCGCCGAGGCCGCCGATATCGTCATCATTGCCGAAGTCGGCCCTGAGGTGGTCTCCGGCTCGACCCGCATGAAGGCCGCCACCGCCCAAAAGATGATCCTGAACATGATCACCACGGGCGCCATGACACGGCTCGGCTACGTGTACGAAAACCTCATGGTCAACGTACACATGCAGAACTCGAAGCTGGTTGAACGCGGGATTCGCATCCTGATGAACGCCTGCAAGATCGACCGCGAGACCGCGGTCCAGACCATCAAGAGCGCGGGCCGCAGCGTTCCGGTCGCCCTGGTGATGCTCAAAGCCCGCGTGGACAAGCCAGAAGCCGTTCGCCGCCTCGCCAAATCCGACGGAAACGTCCGCCTCGCCATCGAAGACAACGTCCTCGAACTCTAAGCGCGACGACACATTCATCGACACTCAGGAATGCTGTCATCCTGAACGTAGCGGCCCGGGGCCCCACAAACGCACTGCGTTTGTGGGGTAGGCGAGCGAAGGATTCGCTGTTGCCTTTGACCGCCCATCCGTTAAAACGTTGTCAGCCGCACCTTCAGAAGCACATCCTCGTCTGCCTTCAGGTTCAGCCCGTAATCCGTCTGATCGCCATTCCAGATGCGCGCTGTTTTCCAGTTCCCTGCCGCGTCGAAGTTTCCTTCTTCAACCTTGAGCCATAGCCGCTTCTTGCCGGGTGCGAATGTCGGCGCAAAATCCACACGCACGTGATGCCCGGCAACCAGGTACTCGTCCGGCGCCAGTTCTACAACGGCAACGCCGCCGTCCGGCGGAGTGTTGCCCTTCGGCTGCATCCCGTTTCCAAACGATGGCATGCCGTACCGCAGCATCAGTTCCCATCGGCCAAACGGAATCCGCTGTGTATGGTTCTCCGGGTCTTCACTCGCGCCAATCAGTTTCCCGTCGAAGTTCGCCTTCGCCAGCAATCCCGCGATCGGTGCAAGCAGCGCGTAATGCTGTGCAAACGGCTTCAGCGTGTTCGACTCCATCGCATCTGGCGTCGAACTCTGATTGCTGTATCGCGTAAGGTCCAGCCCGAATGGGGACCACCCAAGCGCGCCCTGCCCGATCGCTGCGAACACGTACCTCGCATATGCGGGCGCATTCCCGGTCTCTGGAATGAGAAGCGGATTGTCCTTGCCGCTGTACAGGTCCATCACCTTCATGTATTTCGCGTGCTCCGGAATGTATATATCCGGCGCGAGAAGGTCGATCGACGGCGCCGCAATCTTCCAAAGCATGATGTTGTTATCTGTTGGCGCGCCAGATTCGTAGCTTGGCGCTTTGCCCGGGTGAATCGGATCGCGAAGGGCCGCGTTCACATACAACGGCAGTCCATACTCCGCCTTCCCCGCGGCGGCAACCTGCTCGATATATGCAGCCGTGTACCATGCTTCGAACGTTTCGCCCGCGTCATCACCGAACACCTGCTGCCACGTGCCAGGTTGTTTTCCCAACCCCTTCATGAGTTTTTCCGGAACCGGCCCATCGAAGGCCTTTTGCGCTGCCGGACCACAGTCCCTCACCGCACCCCATACGCCGGCCTCGTTTTCAACCTGCACCATCAGCACCGTCCGCTGCGGATCTGTTTCCTTCAGGTGCCGCATCAAAGTGCGAAAGGCCTCCTTGTCCTTCTCAAGAAGAGTCTCCGAGAAGGGCGACGGCGAATCCACCGTTTCACCCTTCTCATTGCGGAGGAAGGGATATGTCTCCTGGTGCAGCTTGATCCACTCCGGCGTGTAGTGCGAGCTTCCGTTCTTCCATGTGCCGAACCACAGCAGAACGAGATGGACAATGTGTTCCCGAGCCTGCTTCAGCATCAGATCGACCACACTGAAATCGAACTTCCCCTCCGTCGCCTCCATCTGCTCCCAATAGACCGGCAGTTCGACCGTATTTGCGTGCAGTGTCTCGGCGGCCGGCCATACCTTGCCAAGGTATGCTGGCCACGCGCTCGAGTTGTTGGCCTGCACGCCCAGCATTAGATATGGCTTTCCATCCACCATGAGGGCATTCCGCCCGTCTCTATGCACAATCACCGGAATTGAATGAGTCTCAGCCGGCGTTTTGACCGGTTGAGCCTCCAGAAGAAATCCCAATGCAAACGTTTCCACAATCAGCCAAAGCACGATCTTTTTGCCGGCCCATCCTCGCACCACCGCATCCTTCACTCGAAACACCTCGAATCACGTTGAAACCACAGCGAGTATATCGTCTGCAGCGAGCATGCCCACGCGGACCAGAGCCACCGCTGAGCAGCTCACCTGGTAAATCTTTCCTCCCATCTGATCGGAGAGGACCGCCCTACCCATCCGGCAGATGCGAAGATGGAACACTTCATTGCATTGTTGTTCCTGAGGCCATTGGCCTAAGGAGTAAACAGTGTCCAATCCCCTTGTCGATTTTTCTCATGAACTAGCCAATACCGTCGAAGGAGTCGGGAACTCCGTAATTGCCGTCCTCGAAGGCGGCCGGTCCGGAGTCAGCGGCACGGTCTGGCAGCCCGGAGTGGCTGTCACCATCGCGCACACCATTCGCGGTCGCGATGAAGTTACGGTCGTCCTTTCCTCCGGAGAACAGACCAATGCAACAGTGGCAGCCCGCGACCAGGGTACGGACATCGCAATTCTGAAGCTGCCTTCCGACGCTCCAGTTGCGAAACAGGCTAATGACGCCAATGCGAGAGTGGGGGAAGTCGCGTTGGCTATCGCCAGACGCGGGACCGAAGGTCTCTCAGCCACATACGGCATCGTCAGTGCGATTGGCGGGCCGTGGCGAACCTTCTCCGGTGCTCGCGTCGATCGCTGGTTGCGCCTCGACCTCAACCCGTTCCCCGGCTTCTCCGGCGGGCCGATCGTCAATGCTGCCGGCGAAACACTGGGCATTGCGACGTCCGGCCCGTGGCGATCAGCTGCAGTGATTCCTGCCTCTACCGTGAGCCGAATAGTCGATCAGTTGCTCAAGCATGGCCACGCAGTACGCGGCTATATTGGCGTGGGTCTCCAGCTCGTCAGATTCCCTGAAGATGCTTGGCAGTCACTCGGCATCAGCAGCGGCCGTGGCTTGTTGATCACGGCCATCGCCCCGGGCAGCGCAGCGGAAGAGGCAAAACTCACGCTTGGTGACGTTATCGTCTCGGTTGATGGAAAACCCATCCGTTCCGGAGGCGGCCTTCAGTGGCTGCTCGATGCTGAGACGGTTGGAAAATCCATCACTCTCGGCGTTGTTCGCGGAGGCCAGTTACTGAACATCTCCGTCCTTGTCCGCGAGAAAGCTGCCTGACCGGAGAACAGCGATGAATCCAAAGGATCGTGTGGGCATCCATCTCAGTGACGCGGTCGCCATGATCGCTGCGCAAATGAAACAAATTACGGTTCAGGTTCGCGGATCGAGAGGATGGCAGGGCTCGGGCACCGTGTGGCCGCTTACCGGTCTCATTATCACAAATGCACATGTCGCCGACGCGCCGCTCGATGACGTTGAGTTTTCAGATGGACTGAGGATCCCCGGCCGGCTTGTCGCGCGCGATCCCGACGAAGATCTCGCCGCTCTTGCCGTTTCCGTGCGTCCGCCAGTCGGTGCGCGCATACGATCCGCATGTGGGCTTCGCGCAGGAGACGTTGTGCTTGCCTCGGGAAACCCCAACGGTGACAGCGGCGCCATCACCACGGGAATCGTCCACCACGCCGTTGGCAAGTCTGCTCGGCTCTTCGCGGATATCAGGCTGGCTCCCGGATACTCGGGCGGCCCTTTGGCAGACGCAACCGGCGCGATCGTCGGAATCAACAGCATGATCATTGACGGTCTCGGCTGCGCTGTCACCAGTGATACGGTCGATCGTTTTCTCAGGAGGTTTCACCCCACGGAGGCTGCGTGATCCGGGTGTCAGTTCGATCTGCTTCTCCATTCGCGCGCGCTGGGCTCGAATCCGCTTTGGCAGCCGATCCACGCTTCGAGATCGTCGGCGAACGCAACGCGCTATTTGAATCTGATGATGACCCCGACGTGATTCTCCTCGACGCATCGGAAGCCGATCTTCCAAGAACTCAATCCACTTTCAGCGGTGCGGTCCGCTCTCCGCGCTACGTCATGCTGACCGACAACATCACTGCCTCCGCAGTGGCGCGCCTCTTCCCGCTTGGAGTGCGAGCCGTCCTGCCTCGCGATTCGTCCGGTCCCGAGATCGCTGCGGCTATCGACGCAGTTGCCCAGGACCTCGCGGCAATCGCTCCTGACTTCCTGGAGTCGCTCCTTCCGGGCGATTCGGCCACTCGCGACGATGAAATCGAGGAACTCCTGGAGCCGCTCACCATGCGAGAACAAGAGGTTCTTGCCCTATTGGCAGAAGGCGCCGGAAACAAGGAGATCGCAGCGAAGCTCAGCATCTCGGAAAACACCGCGAAATTTCACGTCAGCTCGATCCTGGGCAAACTCGGCGCGACTACCCGAACCGAAGCCGTCAGCCGCGGCTATCGCCTCGGCCTGATCCTGATCTGACCCTCAAAGGGGGCAGCCACGCAAAGGATGGTCGGCCTCAAAACACCGTGACTGCGGCTACTTCATAGTCCCCAACCTGCGGCACCGTGAACCGCAAGATTCCGTCCGCCATCGCGAAGGAGATACTCCGCTCCGCACGCAGCAACTCAACCGACTTCACCCTGACGCCGGCCGGCAGCTTCATGCTGATCTTCTGTGCACCCAGCGGGTACACCGAACCCATCCATCCGTGATGCGCGTTGGGATTCGTGTAGTTCAGCAGATGCACCGCGTAGCCTGGGGCCGTCTCCCAGCAAAACATCTCCAGCAGCCCGTCGCCCTCGACCTGAACAACGCTCTCATCATGCGCGAGCCAGCGAATCGTATTGTGCATCAGCCGAAGCAGATCGCCATGCCCGGTGAGCCAGTAGCTGCGCTCGATGTCCCCGGAAAAGTAAGCGCACCGGCCGCCGCCTGTTTCACGCAGCACGACCGCGGGCTCGTTCGTGTGCGACCGCGGCGGATACGCAAGTTCCGGCGGATAACGCACAAATCCCGGGACCACCGTCAGGACAGGTTCGTCCACGGGCTTGAGCGGGATTCGATTCTGCGCGCCCGGAATCCAGTTCGTATCCGTGAATCCCTGAAGAATCGAGGGCGAGGGCGCCGCCGTCCCGGGCTTCTCGGTGCGCTTTTCGATGCGCGCATAGTATGCATTCCCATTGGTTCCGGCCACATCCCCACCTTTGGTGATCCCGAGCACATCGGCAAGGCCGAAGTTCTCACGCCGCGTGAGATTCTCATCGAAGAGGCTGGTCTCGAAGCTGGCCATGATCGAACCGCCGGCCTTCACAAAATCGCGAATGTGCCCGCATTGACGGTCGCTTAGCATCGCAATATTCGGAAGCAGCAGCACACGATATTTATTCAGCCGCTCCCGATCGAGCCGGTCCTCATGCACATAATCGAACGCAAACCTCCCTTGCAACAGCGCATCATAGATACCCTGCGTCGTCTCTTGCATGTACGCGCGCGACCTTGCCGTCTCCGGCCCGGGATAGAGTAGTTGTGTGCTCTGTCCGATCACCACGCCGATGTTCGCGATCGACCGTCGCGTCTTGAAGTGCGCAGCATGCCTGGCCGTCCAGCGAAAATACTCCTCACCCACTTTCTGCCACCGCCGGTCCTCTCCGAACCCAGCCTCCGATCCGATGAAATGAAAGTATGGCCTCATGCCGCTGGCAGAGGTCTGGCTCAGCCACATCCGCGCTTCATCCGCATTTTTCGATGCGTTTCGCCACCCGATCACGCCAGTCGAGTACGCGGCAGTAACATTCGCAGCAACTTTTCCGTCGAGCACTGCATTGCACACACGCCCTTGCAGGCTGCATCCCCACACCGACGGCTCATCATAGGTGCGACCCTGGTTGTCCCCCTGGAACCACACTGCGATCTTTCCGATCCGATCGAGATTCGGTCCGCTGCGCACGTTGCCGCCCGAGTTCGCGAAGAAGAAGCTGTCCGCTTTCTTCTCTTTCGCAATCGCATCGTACTTCTGCCAGATTTCGAATACGCGGTCGTTGAATGCCCGCCAGTATGCAGGAGTTCCCGGCGGCGGCAGCTTGCTGCAGATTGCACAATGGCACTCCGGCAGACTGCCCAGCGGCGGCCAGCCGTTCGCATAGAAGCAGTCCACGTCATAAAGCGAATTGATCTCGCGGATGATCGCAGGCATATAGTCGTCCATGTACGGCGAGAACATGCACGTTTTGAACAACCGCGGTTCTTCTCCGCTGAACTGCACCGAGCCATCCTTGAACCGCATCGCCCACTCGGGATGTGCCTCGAGCGCATCGCCCCAGTTGAGATCGGGACTCATGCGGGCCACCACCCGCATGCCTCGCCTCTTCGCCGCAGCCACGCATTCGCCAAAGAAATCGCGCCCGTTCAGGTATTTCCCATGCCGATGAAACTTCACCTTCGAGGGATAAAACGCCAGAATCCCGGTCACGCTGATAAACACAAGGTCGGCCTCGGCCCGATGCCAGTAGTCGGCCCACTCCTCGACGTTCATCACGGCTGGATCGTGCTCCGTCATGTTGCTCTGGCCGACACGACGCACCCGCTGCTGCCAGGGCTCACTCGCGGCATCAGCAGTAGAGAAGCGCGGCGGCAGCGCAATCAACTTCGGAATCGGCCCGCTGACTGCCCCCTGAGCGTTTTCTTCCGCCGCAATCTCCGCATTCGCATCGAGATTGGTGAATCCAGCCGCAAGTGGAATTGCGGCGCTTGTTTTCAGGCCTGTTTTGAGAAAGGTGCGGCGATTCAGCATGAATTCTCCTCAGGATTTTCTATGCTCGCCAGTGTAATCGCTGGCTGGGAAACCAGTCCTCCCGCTGTCCACAAGTACACTGAAGGGACACGGAGCCGTAGAACACTTCATGGATAAATTTGTCATTCGCGGAGGCAATCCGCTCGTTGGAACCATCCGGGTGTCCGGCGCAAAAAACTCCGCGCTTCCCTGCATGGCCGCCGCCATCCTCACGGAAGAAGAAGTCACTCTCGAGAACATTCCCCAGGTTCGCGACATCGAGACGGAGCGCAAGCTGCTGGTCGCGATGGGTGCAGAAGTAGAACTCGCCGGCGCCGCCGATAACAGTACCCGCATCAACTTCCGCACGCTCTCCAATCCCGAAGCAAAATACGAAATCGTCAAGACCATGCGCGCCAGTTCTCTGGTCCTTGGGCCGCTCGTCGCCCGTGCAGGGATGGCCCGCGTCGCCATGCCCGGCGGATGTGCCATCGGCGGCCGCCCCATTGACCTGCACATCAAAGGGCTTGAAAAGATGGGCGCCACAATCGCGCAGGAGCACGGCTACCTCGAAGCCCGCGCCGACAAGCTCAACGGCGCCCACATCGTCTTCGACAAAATCACCGTAACTGGCACCGAAGACCTCCTCATGGCCGCCGTCCTTGCCGACGGCGAAACGCTGATGGAAAACTGCGCTCGGGAGCCCGAAGTCACCGACCTCGCCGCCCTTCTTACCGCCATGGGCGCGAAGATCGAAGGCGGCGGGACCTCCACTATCCGCGTGCAGGGAGTCTCCAGCCTCAGAGGCGCCCACTACAGAATCAATCCTGACCGGATCGAGGCCGGCACGTTCCTTGTCGCCGGGGCCATTACAGCAGGCGATCTTACCGTCGCCGGCTGCAACCCGGAACATCTCGGCGCAGTCATATCGAAGCTCCAGGAGGCAGGCGCGAGGATCGAAATCCTTGATCCCGACTCCGTCCGGGTCCGGAGCGACGGCAAGCTCAAGGCCGCGGACATCTCCACCGAGGAACACCCCGGCTTTCCCACCGACATGCAGGCGCAGTATATGGCCCTTGCAACGCAGTCCGAGGGCGTGAGCCTCGTCAAGGAGAACATCTTCGAGAACCGCTTCATGCACGTACAGGAGCTCGTCCGCATGGGCGCCAACATCAAGGTCGACGGCCGCATTGCCACCGTCCGCGGCCCTGCTCAGCTCTCCGCTGCAGCCGTCATGTGCTCCGACCTTCGCGCTTCCGCCTCTCTTGTCCTCGCCGCCCTCGTCGCAGACGGCGAATCTATCCTCGATCGCGTCTACCACATGGACCGCGGCTACGAGCATATCGAGCAGAAACTGGAAAGCGTCGGCGCGCAAATCCGCCGCATGGGAAACGTCTTCGGCTGATCCCGCGTGCAACGTCACCGCACACTGTCATCCTGAGCGAAGCACGCTTGGGGCCCACAGACGATGTGATCGGCTGTGGGGTAAGCGGAGCGAAGGATCTGCTTTTGCCGTCAGGATTGAATAGCCAACTCTCCTCTTCACACCTATTGCGACTACAATCGTTTGGCAGTCCACACTTTGTCGGGAGACCAGCTTGAGCAGCCAGGAACCAGCGGCCGGCCGCATCCTCTTTCGCAACGCCCGCATCTTCGATGGCGACTCCGAACACCTCATCGAGAACCACGATGTCGTAGTATCCGGCGCATTCATCGAAGACGTGATCCCCACGTCTCCCGAGATGCCGCGAGATGCGGAAATCATCGACTGCGCCGGACGCGTTCTCATGCCCGGCCTCATCGATGTTCACGTGCACGTCTACCTCGCGGGCCTCAACCTCACGCGCCTTGCTCAGACGCCGGTCTCATACCTAGCTCACTATGCCACGCAGTTTCTTCATGCCTGCCTTGATCGCGGATTCACCTCGGTCCGCGATGTAGGCGGCGCAGACATCGGCATCGCCAATGCAATCCGCGACGGCCTCCTCACGAGCGTTCCGCGTCTCTTCTACGGCGGTCGCGTCATCACGCAGACCGGCGGCCACGGAGATTTCCGCCCCGGAGATCACCGCCTCGACGATATCCCCTGCTGCGGCTGTGGCCTTCACGCCGATCCATTGGCCGTCGTCGCGGACGGTGCCGACGCCGTCCGTCGTGCCATACGGGAGGAGCTTCGCCGCGGCGCTTCACACATCAAGATCATGGCCTCCGGGGGCATCGCATCGCCCACCGATCCGCTCGAGCGCTCGCAGTACTCCGACGAGGAGATTCGAGCCGCCGTCGACGAGGCCACCCGCGCCGGCTCCTATGTGGCCGCGCATTGTCATCCCGCCCAGGCGGTCCGCCGCGCCGCCGAACTCGGCATCCGCTCCATCGAGCACGCTACGCTCGTCGATCGTGAGTCCGCCGAGATCGTCGCTGCCCGAGGAGCCTACGCCGTTCCAACCATGGCCACCATCTTCGCGTTAGCTGAAGAAGGCGAGCAGCTTGGACTTCCGGCAGCCAGCCTGGAAAAGCTTCGCCGCGTCTCCGATAAGGCTATCGAGAGCCTGCGCATCCTCAGGAGCGCCGGCGTCAAAATGGGCTTCGGCACCGACCTTCTCGGCCCACAACACGTCCGTCAGTGCACTGAATTCAGCCTCCGCGCGCAAGCCCTGCCCGCGATCGACATTCTACGTTCCGCCTGCACTGTAAACGCCGAACTCATCGGCCATGCCGGGAAACTCGGCTGCATTCGCAAAGGCGCCGCCGCTGACCTGCTACTCGTAAACGGCAATCCACTCGACGACATCTCCGTCCTCGCCAGCAATCGCGAAGCTCTCTCCGCCATTGTGAAGGACGGGAAGTTCCACAAGCGACCTATCTAAAGATAGAGACGTTAACCAGAAGACAACTTCCGGGTGGCGATCACGCCCCGAATCGTCGATCGTGCGTCGATTTCCTCTATGCTTGCGTCGTGACAGATACATCGGTTTCAAATCCAAGAAGTTTCTTTGACGGAGTACCAAGTCCGACCTCTTGCTAAGGCCAGGTGGTCCTGCTGTCGAAGGATTTCATTGGGAACAATCGAGCGGCGGAAAAGGCACTCCTGGTTGGAAACGCAGGTGTGGTTGCAGTTCTCGATTACTACAACTAAGTCTTGCTCTACCCGAACCCCCAAATATCTCGATGTTTTTGAATACGACGTAACAGGTGAGGACATACCAGCCGCGTTTCCCAGGGAACTCCAAGCAGCGGCGAGGGATTTCGGATTCCTCCATTCGAACTCGATGCACGCTGCGCAATGTCGTGAAGGCAAGTTGAGGTTTAGGTTCTTTGAAGATTAGCTCATCGCTGTCGGATGACAGTCCTCGAACGACAGCTCATCCCTAAATCCCGAGCGCCCTTCGAATCAAGCTGGGAAGCTGTTCCTCAGCGGCCTGCGTGCTCCCAAGCGACTCCGCCAATTCATCGAAAAATTCAAACGACGTGAGCGCAACCAATGAAGCTATGCGCCCTGCTCGGCTGTCTTTGTTCCCGCCCGATGAATTGTCCAGACGCTCCATCACCCGCGTTGCCGCCATCTTCCTTCGTTGATTTCTGGCCTGCACTGCCTGGCCAAACTCCGGATCAACTGCCGCAATCCCGCGAATACGCCTCAGCAGCAGCCGGTTCTTCGCCCAGAAACCGGAGAAGACAGCGATGAAGCGATCAATCATGACGCTAGGGTCGCTCGTCGTCATCACCTCGCGCATCCGCTCCATCCCGGCGTCGACTGCGATCTGGTCGAAGAGCGCTTCCAGCACCGCCGCTCGCGTGCCAAACAAGTTGTGGACCGTCTGCCGAGTCACCCCAGAGGCTTTCGCCAGAGACTCCATGGAAAACTCGCGCATCCCTCCCGCCTCCAGCTGGGCACGCGCCGCAGCCAGCACCGCGGCTTTGGTCCGCCCCATCTGCTCAAGCCGTTTGCCCAGTTCGTAAGGGCGTCTGCATGAAGAAGTTTCGCTGTTCCCCACAGAAGCCATCCTAGTCTTTCCATATTCGTTTGACAATATGTCAAGGTAATAGTAGGCTCTACTTCTGTTGGCGCTGGAGGTTCCCTTTTCAGATGCCCGCCCGGCTCCCCAAACCGACCCGACACGACCGCGCACGAGCTCCACTTTGGCTTCGGGTGGGCTTCTGGATCTGCATCGCAATTTCCCTCGCCGTGGTGCTGCGCCGCATCTACGCCCTGGCCGTACCTGCTCGCAACGCGCCGCCGGAGCTTGCCGCGCTCGATAATCTCTTCGCTTCGCACGCAGCCCTCACCCTTGCGCACATTGTGCCCGCACTGCTTTTCGTTCTGCTCGTTCCTGTCATCGTCTTCCGACCGGTTTCAACACCAGCCTTGATCAGGCACATCTTCTATCCGCTTGGAGCCCTTGTCGGCCTCACCGCCTACGCCATGAGTGCCTTCCCTATCGGCGGCTGGACTGAACGCTCCGCTGTTCTTCTGTTCAATACCCTCTTCCTCTTTTCGCTGGGGCTCGCTTGGGCGCACCGCTGCCGCGGCGACATGGCGCTCGAGCGCCGCTGGCAACTCCGCGCAATCGCCATCCTGCTCGGCATCGCCACGACGCGCCCAGTGATGGGCGTGTTCTTCGCAACCGCCCCCCTGACCCACCTGGTTCCGCAGCAGTTCTTCGGCATCGCATTCTGGATCGGCTTCTCCGTCAACGTCCTCGTCTTCGAACTCTGGATCCGGTCCGTCGATCGCCGCCGCAATGTTGAATTTCGCAGCACACGGTTTAGGAGCGTCACATGACCACTACAAGTCCACAAGCCACAGCAGCGCCAACCGTGAAACACGCAGGCCCGCCCCTCTGGCTCCTCGCGATTCTCTACACCGTTCTCTTCAACGCCGGACTCTTCCCTGTCACGATGTTTGGCGGAATGCCCTACTGGCCCGGGCCCTGGGAGTCGCCCGGAGTCATCACGTCCTTCTTCCAGACGCAAGGCACGCGGGTGTTGACCTGCATCTTCCTCCAGACGGGCGCAACCGTCTGCCTCGGCCTGTTCACCGCCGTCATTGTCAGCCGTTTGCAGTTCCTGGGCATTCGCGCCGCAGGCGTCTACATCGCGCTCTTCGGTGGCTTCCTCACGGTCTTCAACAGCATGGCCGCCTCATTAGCTATCTGGACGCTGATCCGCCCTGCCGTCGCACAATCGCCGTCGAGCATCCTCGCGCTCAACTATCTCTCGTATGCCTTCGGGGGCCCCGGATTCTCCATCCCCATGGGCCTGCTGATGGCGGGCGTCTCAGTCTCTGCGGGATTGAAGAAGCTGATCCCCAGGTGGATCGTGATCCTTGGCCTCTTTCTCGCAGCCTGCGGCGAACTCAGCTATTTCCATCTCATCAGCCCGAAGCTGCTCTTCCTCATTCCGCTAACGCGTTTCCCGGGCTTCATCTGGATCATCGCCGTCGCGTTCGCCCTCCCGAACTCAAGACGCGAAGAACGCTCTCCGATCGCCGCCCAGGTCGCATGACCCCATGCGTCGAGATTCCTATCCCGTTCTCCGTGCCCCATCTATGCGGCGTCTGTTGCCGCATGGTGGGAGCTGTGTGCCGATCTTCACTGCTCCGGTCGCATCCAGTAGTTTGCGCGCGCCACGATCTTCGCTCCGTAATCCTCCACCGTGCGCACTCGAATCGTGTGCAGCCCCGCCGTTGGGTTCGACGGACTGAACGTAATGAGGTAGCGGTTCCGCACCTCTTTGGCGACATCCATCACCCGCGCTTCAAACCTGCGGTCGCTGAAAAACGTCGTATATTCGCCGCCACTCATAATTGCGATCTGCTTCGCCACATTCTTCTTAAACGCCTGAACCGCCATCACCAGCGTCGACACCATATTCAGCGTCCGGTCCTCGCCGGAGTCCTTGATGTCGTGCACCAGCTCTGCCTTCGATGGCGAATACGTAATGCTAAGCACTAACACATCCGACCGCCCGATCTTGGCCACCAGCTGCTCGGCCTTCGTGTGCTTGCTCCCGTGGTCCCGCTCTTCGCTGATCAGCAACAGCACGCGCCGAAACTCCTTCGGCTGATCCTCCAGCAGATCCACCCCGTAGCTGATCGTGTCCAGAATCGCCGCTCCACCATCTCCCGGCTCCAACTGTTGCAGACTCTGCGTCAGCTCCTCCTCGGAGTGCGTGTAATCCTGAATCAACCGCGATCTCGAATCAAACCCCACCAGTGCCGCCTGGCTCCGCGGATTCGATAAGAACATCTCCAGCAGCGGCCCCATCTTCCCCAGCTTCTCAAACTCCAGCCACCCCGCGCGTCCCTCTTCCATCGCGATCACCAGCGCGATCGGCGCTGTATCAAGCTCCTCCTGCACACGAATCTTCTGCGGGACGCCGTTATCCTCCACCACAAAATCCGACTGCTTCAGCCCGTAGACAATCCCCTCGCCGTGCGGCTTTTCCACCAGCGTCGGCACAAGGACTTCATGCGTCGTCACGCGCAAGGTCGGGGTGTTGTTCGGGTGGGAACTGGGCATCGCCTTCGGCGGTTCCACCGGCGGCAACTGCGGCTGCTGCGCCGCGCCCAACCGAGCCCACAACAAACAACTAGCAACTAAGATTGCACTGCTCCGCAGCAATACCAACCTCATCCTTTAGGAAGACTCACGATCTCGATCATAGGTGATCCACAATTGCACCGTTGGCGCCCGTCCACGACATCAGCGTCTAATGCACAACCGATTGGTCACGCTTCCGTCTCGCAGCGGTTTCGATCGCATCCCGCAGCGCAAAGAATGCCGGCGTCGGCTTCAGATCAGCGTCAAATGGCAATGGCCTCTGAGGCGATCCATCAGGCCGCTCCGCCCACGGCCGTTTCATCTCGTTGAGCCATGTGTGCGCATCCGTGATTCCCCACGTCAGCAGCGCCTTCACATTCGGTTCCGCCAGCACCAGCGCCGGAAACTCCCGATAGACCCGTGCCACCGCCGCATCCTGTTCCGCATTTCCGCCTGCAATCTTCACCGAATTCACGTCGAGCTCAGTGATGTAGACCTCGAGCCCCATCTTGCCCATTTCGCGAATAAACTCAATCAGTCCCGCCCCAGGCAGCGGCCCGTCTGCCGCCAAGTGGCTCTGCACGCCCACTGCATGGATCGGCACTGCCCCGTCCTTGAGTCTCCTCACCAGCGCCAGCACCTGCTCACGTTTCGCAGTGCCATCCGGCGTGTCGAGTTCGAAGCCATAATCGTTATACGTCAGCTTCGCATCCGGATCGGCCGCTGCCGCAGTCCGGAACGCCAGCTCCAGATACTCCGGCCCGATCAGGTCATACCACAGCGATTTGCGCAATCCATCCGGCTGCTTGTCCTTGGGTTCGATCGCTTCATTCACAACATCCCAGCTGTGCAGCCGTCCGCGATAGTGTCTGGCCACCGTCCGAATATGTTCGGTCAGCAGCTGCCGCGCATTCTCTTTCGTCGCCGCCGGCTTCAACCATGCAGGATTCCCCTCGTGCCAGCACAGATTGTGTCCGCGCACCTTTTGTCCGGCCAGCGATGCAAAGCGCATCAGCTTGTCTGCCTGAGTGAAATCAAACACTCCCTGCGACGGACGCAGCGCGCCCCACTTCATCGCGTTCTCCGCCACCAGGATATTCGCCTGGTTCTTCACCAGGAGCGTGTAGCCGTCCGTCGTATTGCCTGCGGCGAGCCCATCCACATCGAGCAACTGCGGCACGACCGCTGCGCCAATCAGCAACCCACGCGCGTCAGCATGCGCCCGCAACGAATCGGCTCCCATCACATCCGGCACAGCGCTCGCGCTCTGTTCTCCCCGCAGCCACCTCGGCATCGCAGCCGCAGCACCTATCAATGCGGCCATCTTCCCAAACTTCCGCCTCGTCAGAATCAATTCTTCTTGTCCCATCATTCCCCCCTCACAGCGTCATCCTGAGCGAAGATGCCTGGGGCCCCACCTATGATGAGAATCGTCCGTGGGTAAGCGGAGCGAAGGATCTGCTGTTGGTTTTTCACCTCGTCCACAACCCATGAAAGAGAAAACCACGACCCTCTCAAGGCCTCCGCCGCGCCTCCTTCTGCACCTGGCTGGTCCACGAAAGAAAGCTCAGCAGCTCCCATCTTGATTCCCAGAAGAACCCCAGCACATCGCGCGCGGTCAGACTCTCGGCCGGCTTGCCCGAATACGTCTCCACGCGCCATCGCAGAAACTCGCTCCGCCACGGCGTCAGCCGATGCCCTCTGGTCGCATTCCACAAAAACCGCAATGTGCCAAACATGCCGAAATTCTCTCTATGAGAGTGTAAATCGCAGCCCAGATCCGCGTTAGATGTCCAGAATGAATGGAGAGACGAGTGTCTCCAGACGACGCGCGCTAATCGCCCATGGTCAATCCCTGGCCCGAACTGTACGATTCACCGATCCATAGTCGATGAAAGAGGGAAGCCAGCAGATAAGAGGCTAGAAGCTAAGAGCTGAGAGCAGCCGCTCGCCGCAACTTGTCGAAAGACTTCCCGACCAAGCTGCGCAATCACCGATTCGAGTGCGGTCTCCTGCGTCTTCGCTAGCGATCCCCGTGTGGCCACCGTTGCCAGATCAGCGTGCATCAGGTCCGTCTGGGCCGCGGTCAACTGAGTCTTCTCGGGTGATCGCTCGCGAAGCCGCTGTAGGCTGCGTTAGAGAGTTGTCGATCGTCACGCTCTGTTGCGAGCCGCAATTTGAGTGCCCGTCGTCAGCGCTTGTGTATCCGTCGTTGCCCGTCTGGCAGTTGTTCGGTTGTCGACCTCCTGCTGGGAATGAAGCAGTGATAGAGCCCAATTCGGGTGCGAATTCTTGGAAGATTCTCATGATTGCGCTCCCGCCCTGGGACGCCGGCGAACTATCGCCCGCCCCGATGAATGCCTGTTCACATCGCTGCTACACTAGAAAGAAGAAACTGCTGAGAAGAATCTGCGCGCGACAGTTGAAACTCGAGGTCAAAGAAAATGTCCCAACAAAATGAAAACAAAACCATTGCGGGAACCGGACTCCGCCTGAAGGTTGGCCTTGCAGAGATGTTGAAGGGCGGGGTCATCATGGATGTGATGAGCGTTGAACAGGCGCGTATCGCCGAAGAGGCGGGCGCGGCCTCGGTGATGGCATTGGAACGCGTTCCGGCGATGATTCGAGCCGAGGGCGGTGTAGCCCGGATGGCAAAGCCCAGCCTGATCAAGCAGATCATCCAGGCCGTCTCGATTCCAGTGATGGCAAAGGCGCGAATTGGCCATTTTGCTGAGGCGCAGATTCTGCAGGAGATCGGAGTCGATTTCATCGACGAGAGCGAGGTTCTCACCCCCGCCGATGAAGCGCACCACATCGACAAGCACGCCTTCAAGACCCCGTTTGTCTGCGGAGCGCGGAATCTGGGTGAAGCGCTGCGGCGCATCGCCGAGGGCGCGGCTATGATTCGTACCAAAGGGGAAGCCGGAACCGGCGACGTTGTGCACGCCGTGCAGCATATGCGCCAGATTGTGAAAGAGATGAAGGCGCTTACGGTATTGAGCGAGCAGGAGTTGTACGCTGCAGCGAAGGAGCATCAGGCTCCCTATGAATTGATCCGAATGGTCGCGCAGTCGGGCAAACTGCCGGTACCGAACTTCTCGGCAGGAGGAATCGCGACCCCGGCAGACGCCGCTCTGATGATGCAACTCGGCGCCGAGGCTATCTTCGTTGGATCCGGGATCTTTATGAAGGAGCGCGCCACGCCGCTGGACGTCGAAAACCATACGGCAGAGCGCGAAGAAGCCGTCTCGCGTGCGAAGGCAATCGTAATTGCCACCACTCACTACAACGATCCGAAGATTCTGGCCGAAGTAAGCGAGCAGGTCACCGGCACTATGAAGGGTCTTGCTGCTACAGCGATTGAAGAGTCGCAGCTCCTCCAGACCCGGGGCTGGTAGACGTCTTCGACCAGCTACGCCCACGCGTTAGGCGTGTATTCTTGCTCGCTCACACTCCCACAGAATGAGTGTGTTCCATGCAATCTGAATCACATTCCATTGCGAGCTCTGCACAAGCTTCAGGCAAAGTCCACACGCTGGGAGGATCAGATTTGAACGCGGAACCAGCACGACCCCGCATTGGAGTACTGGCGATTCAGGGCGACTACGCAGCGCACGCGAAGGCGCTGGCCGAGTCCGGCGCGATTCCGGTCGAGGTACGGAAACGCGAAGAACTCGAAGGGCTCGATGGGCTGATCCTTCCGGGCGGAGAGTCGACCACCATGCTGAAGTTTCTTGAACGCCGTCATCTTTTTGATGACCTCAAGAAGTTTTGTTCCGCGCATCCGGTCTTTGGCACCTGTGCTGGAGCCATACTTCTGGCTCGCGAAGTCCGGAATCCAGAGCAACGCAGCCTGGAAGTATTGGACGCAGTCGTCGAACGTAACGCATTTGGCCGGCAGATTGATTCATCCATCCTGTTTGCAGACTCGAAACTGCCCGGCGACAAGCTGGAAATGGTCTTCATCCGCGCTCCGCGGATTGTGGAAATCGGTCCCGAGGTCGAAGTCCTTGCGCGGCGCGAAGGGCTGCCGACGCTAGTTCGCCAGGGAAAACTGATGGCTGCCACGTTTCATCCGGAGCTCACGACGGACCGGCGCGTCCATAAGGCATTCGTAGACCTCGTCATCGCGCATTTGAAGCGTGAAGCAATCCTGGGGCCGGGTAATGCGGAATTCTAGAAAAAGGCCATCCCCTTCGGAAGTGGCCGCGTCCAACGATTTGTGGTGTAGTCTGAATTGCACAGAGGCTTCTAATGCCCGCGACCTTTACGCATTCCCCTGCGGAAACGGAACGGAAAGAGCCAGGAATTGGCGGCAAACCTCCTCTTGATCGACGGCCAACAGGCGGCGGAGGTGGCGGAGGAGATGACGATCGGCAGCACGAACGCCGCGGACCTCGCGAACTGCTGCACAAAATTCGTTTCTTCGTGTTTTCAGGCCTTGCTGCCGACATGATGTTCTTTGCCATCCTGGTGGCCGTGTTCTTTGCGCGCCAGGCCGGCACACATATGGATTCGCGCACTCACGAGCAGATCGGCGATTGGCACCCGGTTCTCCTTCCGCCCATCCTTTACTTGAATACGGCAGTCCTTTTGCTGAGCAGCCTCGTCATGGAGATCGCGCGACAGAATATCTTTCGCGAGATCGATGTGCTTGAGGAGTGGCTCGGCTTGGGACATCCAGCTTTGCGTCGCACCATCCCCTGGGTACTGGCCGCGCTCGGGCTGGGAACCTTCTTTCTCGCCGGGCAGTGGATGGCATGGCTCCAGCTCTGGGGACAGGGATTTGCCTTCGATCGCTCGTCAACGCCGGCCAGCAACTTCTTCTACATCATCACCGGACTTCATGCCGCGCACCTGATTTTCGGCGTGCTCGCGCTCGCTGTTTGTGTCGCAATCGTCCACCGGCTCAAACGCGTAGAGCTTCGCCAAATCGCCGTCGATGCAACTGCGTGGTACTGGCACGCCATGGGCTTGGCCTGGCTTGTTCTCTTCGCCGTGCTCGTGGTCGGACAGTAAAGGTCTACTCCCTCCAGGCTTGACGACTCACTCGCTGTGTCTAGGATTCAGGGTAGGCGCGGAACCGCTGCTTTCTTGAGCGGGATGAATACGCCTGTCTTGTTGGGTTCGGCAATCAGCGTGAACTCATCCTTCTTTTCGACGCTGAGCGTATCAGCCTCCGGATCCTTCACCTTCCACATGACTGCACGCAGCTTGCCGCTCTGGTAGTCGAGCGTCAGGTAGTGGTAGACCGGAAACACGGTATCCCGGTAGAGGTCTTCTCGTCCTCGAAAAAGCAGTGGATACGGCTCTGCGCCGCCACCGCCGGAGATCACGTATTCCACACCGTTTCTTTCGAAGCGCTCATAGTTGTGAACGTGGCCAGTGAAGACGATGACCTTGGCGTGCATCTTGTGGAGGTGGATTTCCAGCAGGTGCCGAAGCGTTAAGGCCTCTTTGGAGGGCAGATTGGTAAAGAGCTTCGACTGCTCGTCGACCACCCATGGCGTGTGGTAGAGGATGAACAGAAATTCAACCTGCTTCGGGAGATGATCGAGCTGTGCCGCAAACCACGTGGCCTGGGTGCTGGTCCCGCCGGAGGGCGTGGTCATATCGAGCGAAATCACCTCGACGCTGCCCATCAGCACCGAGTAGTATCGGTGTCCCTTGATGTCGGGGAAATTCTGTAGATAATTGGCAATTCCCCGTTGAAACCCTCCACGAACCTCGTGGTTTCCGATCGTGGGCAGTTGAAGGACTTGATTCCTTCGCCAGGAGGCAGTTTCATCGCGAAAAACCTGCCAGTCAGCGTCCGTCCCGCCAATGTATGGCATGTCGCCCGTGAGCAGCAGGACCTCGGGATTCTCTTCTCCCACGCGTTCGGCCAACCACTTGCGAACACGTGGATTGGTGCCGACTTTGACAGAGGGATCCGTGAAGCGCATATCACCGTATCCCACCATGTGAATCGGCGAGCCAGGCGAGTACCTGGTGATCGTGAAGGTTGGATTTACGTCGATCTTTTCGGCGCGAGCTGCGGAAGCGTCGAGCAAGAGCGAGCAAATGGAGATGAAAGCGAGGAAGATATGCGCGCGCCGCTTCAGGGGTTCTCGAAGTGGAAGATGCACGGGTTCAGACTAACATCGTGCGCCCTGCGCCAAAGAGACAGAGAGAAAGAGTCAGCCTCGATGTCCCGCCTCAATCTATTTCGCACCCCTGCTAAAGAATGAGCGCAGCCGTTCCGCCCCTGTCGGCACTATCGGACACTCAAAATAGATCTGTCGGTTGAAGGCCATGAGCAGCTGAATCGCCTGCACCTCCGAATCGTTGGCCGAGAATGTCCTCGATGAATGGATATACTCGTCGGCGAGGTACTCGATAGCATGACCGAGAATCTCGAGCCCGCGACCGGCTTCCGGGCTGATTCGACGACGACGTTTTGAGGTGGCGATAGGAGCGACAGGGGCGTTCGCCAACTCGTGAATATCAAAATCTACTGTTGCCGCTATCGTATCTACAACACGTTCTCGCACTCGAAGAGCACCTCTTTCCACCTACCGGCAGTTCGCTGACTTTCTCTAATAGTGCGGCCTCTCCTTCCGGTCTGTCCTTGCTCTTGCGCAATATTTTTAGCCGTGTGACGCGCCTCACAGATGCATGGATTCCGCACCGCTTACACACAAGCAAGAGAATTGTGTGACATCGATCACCAGGCTCAAATCCGAACCGATTGATCCAGGCAACCCAACATCCTTCGAGCGACGCAAACCCCTGAAGGGGAGCACCTTGACGGGATGAGATCGGGAACCTAAGCTCAAACCATGCGGGCTATTGCAGTGAGCTCACTTTGGCCCATTGTTCATGTCCGCAGATCTCGTAGACCAGTGCAAACAGGGTGCAGATGATTCCCTACCATTGGCAGTATCTCCCTCTATTGATGCAAGTTGTTTTTGTCGTGGCACTTGCAGTGGCCATGGTGCTGGCTTCGTGGCTGATCGGCCGGCATCGGAACCTGCCCACAAAGCTGGCCGCATACGAGTGCGGCATTGAATCCGTCGGTGACGCGCGGGCACGCTTCAGCGTTCGCTTCTACATGGTTGCGATGCTGTTCATCCTGTTCGATGTCGAAGCGGTGTTCATGATGCCGTGGGCGGTGATCTACCGCCAGCTTCCGCACATTACCGGTTCGAAACTTTTCGGCTTCTGGGAGATGGTTGTCTATCTCGGCTTCATTGCGGTGGGTCTGTACTACATCGTGCGCAAGGGCATTTTGAACTGGAGCATGGATAAGGCGGATCTCTGATGGCGGACGCTCCAAAGGAAACTCTCGCCGGAAAACAGGCCGTACTCGAACGCCTGCCGGATCATCCAGCGCTCAAGGCACTTCTCGCGTGGAACGCCGGTGCGTTGTCCGATGCGCTTTTCGATCGCGGTGAGCTTACCGTTACCGTTCCTTCTGAGAAGATCTGCGAGGCCGTCGTGGCTGTAAAGGAGGCCGGTTACAACGCTTTCGAAGACATGACAGCGGTCGACTGGCTGCCTAATGAACCGCGATTTCAGCTCAGCTATCACATCCTGTCGCATCAGTTTAAGGAGCGCATCCGCATCAAGACGTGGGTGAGCAGCGATGATCCGGCAATCGAATCGATTACGTCGGTATGGCCGGGAGTTAATTACTACGAACGTGAGGTTTTCGATCTTTTCGGAATCCGGTTTGACGGCCATCCGAACATGCGCCGCATCATGATGCCCGAGAATTGGGTGGGACATCCGCTCCGCAAGGACTATCCGGTGGAGGGCTACCGATGACGGTTGACGTTGGCACTCCCATTCTGCAGGCTCCCCAGGCAGAAGGCGCCAAAGACCAGCACATGGTCCTTAATATGGGACCTCAGCATCCGTCGACGCACGGCGTGCTGCGCCTTGTGCTCGAGATCGACGGAGAGATCGTCGTCCGGCTCTACCCCGAGATCGGCTACCTGCACACCGGAATCGAAAAGACCTGCGAAGCAAAGTTTTATCAGCAGGTGGTGCCGCTCACTGACCGGGTCGACTACCTGGGCCCGATGGCCAACAATCTCTGTTACTGCCTGGCGGTCGAAAAGCTTCTGGGGCTCGAGATTCCCGAGCGCGGGCAGTGGATCCGTGTGCTGCTCACCGAACTCACGCGCCTTAATTCGCACCTGATCTGGCTCGGCACGCACGCCATGGACATCGGCGCGCTGACAGTATTCCTTTACACATTCCGCGAGCGCGAAGAGATTCTGCGGATCTTCGAAGCAGTGGCGGGTCAGCGCATGATGACCAGCTACTTCCGCATCGGCGGACTGTCGATGGAGCCCCCGCTCGATCTCTTCGATCGCATCCAGGCCTTCATCAAGACCTTCCCCGAGAAGATCGACGAGTATTCGAACCTGCTCACCGGCAATCCGATCTTTCGCAATCGGCTGATGGGAGTCGGCATGCTATCACCGGAAGATGCTATCGCGCTGGCGGTGACGGGGCCGACGATGCGGGGCTCGGGCATTGATTTCGACCTGCGCCGTGACATGCCCTACTCGAGCTACGAGAAGTTCCAGTTCAAGGTGCCGGTTTCAAATCGCTGCGACTGTTGGGGCCGGTATGAAGTTCGGCTCGACGAGATGCGCGAAAGCGTCAAGATCATCCAGCAGGCGCTCGACGGCATGCCCGGCGGACCGATCAAGGCCGATGCGCCGAAGATCATTCTGCCCGACCGCGAGAAGATGAAGACCCAGATGGAGGCCCTGATCCATCACTTCAAGATCGTGACCGAGGGCTTCAATGTTCCGGCGGGCGAAGTTTACCAGGGAATTGAATCGGGCCACGGCCAGGTGGGCTATTACGTTGTTTCCGACGGCACGGCCAAGCCGTATCGCGTGCACATGCGCTATCCAGGATTTGCCTCGCTGCAGGCTCTGGAGACCATGTGCCAGGGCCGCATGCTGGCCGATGTGGTCGCAGTGATCGGCTCGATCGATATTGTATTGGGGGAGATAGATCGATAGTGCCGGAGACGGCGCAGTTGTACGCAGAACTTTGGGTATCGCTCGCTTCGCTGCTCCGCAGCTATACCGCGGCGCACGGGTTGCATGGCGATCGGCAGGCGACGGTCGAGCTGGGCGAAGAACAGATTATGGTCCGCCACGGCAACGCGTGGCTTGATCTGATCCGGAACGGACCACGAATCGTATGGCGCCGGGAAGACGGACGAAAAGGATTGCTTGAATTGACTGAATCAGGACGGCTGCGTAGCGAAGCAGGCGAGGAAGAAATGGATATGGCTGCCGAAGCATGGGCGCGGGAGCTGATGCAATGAGCGCAGAGACTATGAGCATCTTTTCGCCGAAACTCGCGGCTCGGTTCGACGCGCTGGTCGAAAAGTATCCGGTGCGGCGCTCGGCGCTGGTTCCCATGCTGCTTTACGCACAGGACGAGATCGGCTACTTATCCGATGCAGTCATCGCAGAGGTCGCCCACCGCATCGGCATCACCGAGCTCGACGTTCGCAATGTTGCCACCTACTACTCGATGCTTCGCTTCAAGCCGGCCGGCAAATACAACGTTCAGGTCTGCACCAACATCAGCTGCATGTTGCGCGGTGCCTACGACGTTTTCGAAAAGTTCCAGGAAGAGTTAGGAATCGGTCACAGAGGCGTCACGCCCGACGGCATCTTCTCGCTCGAAGAAGTCGAGTGCATCGGCGCCTGCTGCTGGGCGCCCGCAATCCAGGTGAATTACGACTTTCACGATGATCTGACACCCCAGAGCGTGCCGGAGATTCTTGACCGGTATCGAAAAGTCCAAGACAAGGAAAAGAATGCCTAGGCTCGTCTCCCATCCCGATGAAGTGAAGATCGTCTCGAAGCGCTTCGGACTGGGCGCCACGGATATCGACAAGTACATCGAACTCGGCGGCTACCAGGCGGCAAAGAAGTGCCTCGAGCAGGGCCCTGACTGGATCATCGAAGAGATGAAGGCCTCGAATCTTCGTGGCCGTGGCGGCGCAGGCTTTCCGACTGGCATGAAGTGGTCCTTCGTGCCTAAGCAGTCGGCCAAGCCGAAGTACGTTCTCGTCAACGGCGATGAGAGTGAACCCGGCACCTGCAAAGACCACCTGATCTTCCTGCACGATCCGCATTCCGTAATTGAAGGCACTCTCATCGCAGGCCTCTCCATCGGCTCAAAGATGGGCTTCATTTACCTTCGAGGCGAATATCGTTACCTGCTGGAGATCATGGAGAAGGCGGTCGCCGATGCCTATGCCAAAGGCTTTCTCGGCAAAAACATCTTCGGCACCGACACCGAATTCCAGATAATCACGCAGAGTGGCGCCGGCGCATACGAAGTTGGCGAAGAATCCGCATTGATGGAGTCGCTTGAAGGCAAGCGCGGTGTGCCACGCATCAAGCCGCCCTTCCCGGCCGTTGTCGGCCTCTATGGCGGCCCAACCGTCATCAATAACGCTGAGACCATCGCTACCGTTCCGCATGTCATCAACATGGGCGGGGCAGCCTTCGCGGCGGTTGGATCGCCCCGCAATGGAGGCACCCGCCTCTTCGGCATCAGCGGGCACGTGGAGCGACCGGGCGTCTACGAGCTGCCCATGGGCTACAACCTCAAGAAGATGATCTACGACGTCGCCGGCGGCGTTCGCGGCGACCGAAAGCTCAAGGCCGTAGTTCCCGGCGGATCATCTACACCCGTTCTGCTGCCCGAAGAGATTGAAAATCTTGGCATGGATTTCGACCAGGTGGGCAAGGCCGGATCGATGCTCGGTTCCGGCGGCGTGGTCGTTATCGACGACCGGACCTGCATCGTCGAATTCGCGCTTCGCACCATCAGCTTCTACCAGCACGAGAGCTGTGGCTGGTGCATTCCCTGCCGCGAAGGAACCGATTGGCTGAAAAAATCGCTGACGCGCTTTCATGCCGGATTCGGAACAGCGAAGGACATCGACAACATCCGATACCTTGCCGAAAACATGCTGGGTCGCACCTTTTGCCCGCTCGGCGACGCCGCGGCGATGCCCACGCTGGGATTTGTGAAGAAGTTCCGCAAGGAATTTGAGGATCACCTCGACGGGAAGCCCTGCCCGTTTGCCAAACACGCCGAGATGGCGGTGGTCTAGAAGGGCGCGGAGATCAATGGCAGACGTTACATTCACAGTCGATGGAAAGAAGCTGACAGCTCCCGCGGGGACGCTGCTGATCGAAGCGTGCCGCAAGGCCGGGATCGAGATCCCCGCCTTCTGCTACTATCCCGGGCTGAGCCTGCAGGCCGCGTGCCGCATGTGCGTCGTGCGCCAGGAGAAGGTGCCGAAGCTGCAGACCGCCTGCACAACCACGGTCGCTGAAGGTCAGGCCTTCATCACCGACTCGCCCGAAATCGCCCAAGCGCGCAAAGCGACGATCGAGTTGCTGCTGGGCAATCATCCGCTCGACTGCCCCGTCTGCGACGCCGGCGGCGAGTGCGAGCTACAGGACATGACCTTCAAGTACGGCGCCGGCGAGAGCCTCATGGTGGACGCCAAGCGTCACAGGGACGAGCAGCAGTGGTCGCCGGCCGTCTTCTACGACCGACCGCGCTGCATCCTCTGTTACCGATGCACGCGCATGTGCGGCGAAGGCATGGACGTCTGGGCGCTAGGTATTCAGAATCGCGGTGTTGTTTCTGTGATCGCGCCCAACCAGGAGGAACGGCTCGACTGCGAACAGTGCGGCATGTGCATCGACGTCTGCCCGGTTGGCGCGCTCACCAGCGGCAGTTATCGCTACAAAACGCGCCCCTGGGAGATGAATCACGTCTCCACCGTCTGCACCCACTGCGGCGATGGCTGCAAGGTCACCCTCGGCATTCGGCAGGCAATTGACGGATCGGAGATTGTTCGCGCGGACAATCGCGACAAGAGCGGAATCAATGGCGACTTCCTTTGCGCAAAAGGCCGTTTTGGATTCGATTTCGTCGAGAATCCGGAGCGCCTGACCACCCCGCTGGTTCGGAATGCAGAGGGAAATCTGGAGCCCGTGAGCTGGGAACAGGCCTTTCGAGTCGCCGGAGCGAAGCTCAAGGAGATCCGTGACAGCCGGGGTGGGAATGCGATCGGTGTCGTCGGATCGAACCACACCACCAACGAAGAGAACTACCTGCTGCAAAAGTTCGCGCGGACGGTTCTGCGCACCAACAATATCGACCACGAACGCACAACTGATTACGCTGCGTTCGCCCGGGCGATCGCCGGTCATCCAGGGAAGACTGCGAGCCTTCGCGAGATTGCAGCTGCGCCGTCTATCCTGCTCATCGGCGGCGATCCAACCAACGAACATCCGCTGCTCGCCTGGAGTATTCGCACAAACGTGCGCCTGAACCGTGCTCGCCTCTACGTCGCAAATGAGCGCCAGATCAAGCTCGAGCGCCAGGCCAGGGCTGCGCTGCGGCTGCCCTCCGGTGGGTACGCTGCTATGGCCGGGTACCTCGGAGGCAGCGACTCAGTCATCAAGACTTCAGCTTTCCGCGAAGCCATTCTCGGCGAGGAAAAGCTCGTCGTCGTCTTTGGCGAAGAATACCGTGGGACCGCGGTCGAAGAGCTTGTGAAGTGGGGCGTCGGCCAGGGCAATGTGAAGTTTGCTTACCTCGGCGACTACGCCAATTCGCGCGGCGCCGCTGACATGGGTCTCCTGCCGGACATGCTGCCGGGCTATGTCCCTGCATCTGATGCGGGCCCATTCGCACAGGAATACGCTGGCCTGCCTTCCACCCAAGGCAAAACACTGCCCGAGATGTTGACGGCTGCAACGAACGGAGCTCTGGGCGGACTGCTTATCGTCGGTGCCAATCCTTTCGACCAGGTAGGATCCGGTCCGGTAACGCTAAAAGATACATTCCTCATCGTTCAGGACATATTTCTCACTGAAACAGCCACAGCCGCCGACGTCGTATTCCCTGCCGCGAGCCTCTATGAGAAGACCGGCACTGTGACGAACAGCTTCGGCGATCTGCAACTGGCGCGAAAAGCCGCCGACCACGCCGGCGTGAAGCCCGACTTCGAGATCCTCGTTCGCCTCGCCGACAGTGTTGGCGCCGATGTGAAGGCGCTGGTGCCCTTTGGAAAGCGTGGAGTCACCGCCGATCTCGGCCAGTCGCGCGGCGCGCAGGCAGGCGAGGCTGACCGGCACGCGGTATGGCTTGCAGCGAACGGTCTCGAGCCGAAGCTGAGCCCATTCGATCCCTTGGCGCTCCTCGACGAGATCGAGCGGCTGGTTCCGGCGTACAAACTGGATCGGCTTAATCTCTTCGGCGGCAACGACGTGCAAATCGAGCCCGGATTGATTCCAAGCTTCGTTCCGGTCTCGGCCCTGGCTGCGTCGCGTCCCGATCCTGTAAATCCCGCACACAATGGACTGTTCACCTCCGGCACTCTCGGACGATACAGCCACGGTCTTAAAGACCTGGAGCAGCATCAGGCTGCCGGAGTGGCAACGGCAGCAGCAGACTGAAGTTCTTTCGAGAAAGGCTAAGGCACGTGACGATTTTGCAGTTTTTCTTGTGGAGCTTGCTTAAGGTCGTGGTGGTGACGATCGTGCTTCTGTTGTCCGTTGCCTACACGGTTCTCCTTGAGCGAAAGCTCGTTGGCCGCATTCAGAATCGCTGGGGGCCGAGCCGTGTCGGTCCATTCGGAGTGCTTCAGCCGCTTGTAGATGGAGCGAAGTCCTTTCTCAAAGAGGACATCATCCCCACGGGTGTCTACCGGCCACTTTATCTGCTCGCGCCGATTATTGCTCTCAGCTGTGCGCTCATCTCGATTGCCGTGGTTCCTTTCGGCGATCCGGGCATCGTGGGCCCGGGCAACTTTCACTTCTTCCAGATTGCCGACGTTAATATTGGACTGCTCATCATTCTCGGCGTTACTGGAATCGGCGTGTATGGAGTCGCGCTTGCCGGATGGTCATCCAACAATAAGTATTCGCTTCTAGGCTCGCTGCGATCGTCCGCACAGCTCGTCAGCTACGAGCTGGCGCTCGGATTGTCCCTCGTAGGCGTGGTGCTCCGCGCAGGCTCGCTCAACCTCGCTGTGATCGTACGCAGCCAGGAAAGGCACGGCATGTTGAGCTGGAATCTCTTTGGCGGCTTTCAGTTCGTTGCGTTCTTCATTTACCTGATGTCGGCCTACGCTGAAACCAATCGCTCGCCGTTCGACCTGCCCGAGGCAGAGAGCGAACTGACCGCCGGCTATCACACCGAATACAGCTCCATGAAATTCGCCATGTTCTTCATGGCCGAGTACGCCAACATGATCATGGTAGGCTGCGTGGCGACACTGCTCTTTCTAGGCGGCTGGACCAGTCCGTTTGGCCATCTGTTCCCGGCACCGGACAACATCGTTATTCGCACGCTGCTTCCCATCTTCTGGTTCGTGGTCAAAGTTTTCAGTTTTCTTTTTCTTTACGTCTGGGTGCGCGGCACCCTGCCCCGCTTCCGCTACGACCAGCTAATGAACTACGGATGGCGGTGGCTGATGCCGCTTGCCATCCTCAACATCGTGGGTACGAGCCTGTTGCTTGCTTATCGCTGAGGGAACGCGCGGCACACCGCTGGGCGAGTAGAGTTCATCGATCACAAGCTCGCCCGACGCGCTCATTTAGAATCGGAAGGGGCTTTCCGAGTTGAGACTGACTTCTCAATCGGCGCCTTCCCCTAACCTGCCGGAGTCGTTCGCCGGCACTCGCCTTTAAGTGACGGAACGATGCACCTGATTCTGTTTATCGTCTTTGCCGCACTCTGCCTCATAGGAGCCGTCAACCTCCTGCTGCAGACGCACCCCATCAACAGCGCGCTTTCGCTGATTGTGGTGATGACATCTCTGGCTGTTCTCTATTTGCTCTTGGGTGCGGAGTTCCTTGCCGCTGCGCAGGTGATCGTCTACGCCGGCGCCATCATGGTGCTGTTCACCTTCGTGGTCATGTTGCTCAATGCCGGCCGCGAAGAGCGAACCCTGGGCAGCCGCGCTGCGCGCATTGTCGGCTTTCCGGCGGTGGCAGCCATCATGGCCGTTATCGCCACCATGATCTTGCGCATTCAGGGATTGGGCCCTGCAGTTATCGAGAATCACGTTACCAGCACTAATGAACTCAGCGCAGTGCTGTTTACCAGGCTGTTGCTCCCCTTCGAAGTCACATCGGTGCTGTTCCTGGTCGCGATTCTCGGTTCTGTAGCGCTGGCGCGGCACGGGGGCGGAGAAAGGGAGGACACCAAGTGAATTCAATGCACCTTATCAATCAGGAAGTCCCTCTCGCCTGGTACTTGTTGTTAAGCGCCGTCCTCTTCTGCCTCGGCGTCGTCGGTTTCCTGATCAAGCGCAACCTCATCACTGTCTTCATGTCGATTGAGCTGATGCTCAACGCCGTGAACCTTTCCTTTGTCACCTTCGCGCATCAATGGCATCAGGTGAGGGGGCAGATCTTCGTCTTTTTCGTGATGATGGTGGCCGCGGCTGAAGCAGCCGTCGGCCTCGCAATCATTATTGCTGTATTCCGCGTGCGCGCGACGCTGGCTGTCGACCGCATCGACCTGATGAAACTATGAACGGACCACTCCTCTTTCTGCCGTTAATCCCGCTTCTGCCGTTCGTTGGCTTCCTGCTCAACGGATTGCTTGGCCATCGTTTACCCAAGGCAGTCATTTCGGCAATCGCTCTCATTGCCCCGCTTATCTCATTCCTGATCGTCTTGCGGGACGCCTTCCTCGTCTGGTCCGGCTCGGTCACGATGCCCTTCGTCGAGCAGGGTGCGCCGGCATGGATTTCGCTCGGCGCGCTGCGCGTCGACTTCGGGTCGGTCCTCGACCCGCTGTCGCTGGTAATGCTTCTGATCGTCACCGGCGTCGGCTTGATCATCCACGTCTATTCCGTCGGCTACATGCATGACGATGAGGGCTACTGGCGCTACTTCGCCTACCTGAATCTCTTCCTGTTCTTCATGACGGTGCTGGTGCAGGCCGGCAATGCTCTGGTGATGTTCGTCGGGTGGGAAGGCGTGGGTCTGGCATCGTACCTCCTTGTCGGATTCTGGTTTCACAAGACCTCTGCTGCCGATGCCGGCAAGAAGGCGTTCATCGTCAACCGCATCGGCGACTTCGGATTCTTGATCGGGCTCTTCCTTCTGCTTGCGAACTTCGGCACACTCACCTTCAACGAGATCGCCGCAAAACTCGCCGCCAATCCGGCCTGGACCGGCGGGGTTCTGACCGCTATCTCCCTCTGCCTGCTTATCGGCGCCACCGGCAAGAGCGCACAGCTTCCCCTCTACGTCTGGCTGGCTGATGCGATGGAAGGCCCAACGCCCGTCTCCGCACTCATCCACGCCGCGACGATGGTTACGGCCGGTATCTACATGATCGCTCGCACGCACTTCATCTTCGACCGTTCGCCCTTCGCGCTGAGCGTAGTCGCAATCGTTGGTGCAGCAACAGCCATCTTCGCCGCCACCATTGGACTCGTTCAGACCGATATCAAGCGCGTCCTCGCCTACTCCACCGTCTCGCAGCTCGGATACATGTTCCTCGGCTGCGGTGTCGCGGCCTACTCCGCTGCGATCTTCCACCTGATGACACACGCCTTCTTCAAGGCGCTGCTCTTCCTGGGGGCAGGCTCTGTGATCCACGCCCTCGGCGGCGAACAGGATATGCGCAAGATGGGCGACCTGCGCCGGAAAACCCCGATCACTTTCTGCACGATGACCACAGGGGTGTTCGCTATCGCTGGTTTTCCGGGCTTATCGGCGTTCTTCTCGAAGGACGCCATCCTCGCCGCAGCATTTAACTCGGGCGGCTTGGGCAAGATTCTCTGGTTCGTAGGAATCGTCACGGCAGTGCTCACCGCCTTCTACATGTTCCGGCTCTGGTACCTGACATTCTGGGGCGAGTCTCGCAATCACGAGGCGCACCCTCACGAGAGTCCGTGGGTGATGCTCGGACCGCTCGTCATCCTCGCCATACTCTCCGTTGGTGGCGGATGGACCGGTGCGGCTCGCTTCGGCGCGTTTCTCGCTCCGTCGGTCGGCATCAAGCCCGAAGAAGCTCCCGGTAACTTCGAGTATCTGCTGACGCCTCTCGCTGTCCTTGCCGGGGCCATAGGCTGGTTCATCGCCCACCGCATGTACCACCGCCCAAAGACCGCAGATGGGCTCGTCCCCGGCACACCTGCGGGGTACAAGCTTCTTGCCCACAAGTATTACGTCGATGAGATCTATGGCTTCACGATCGTCAAGCCGCTGCTGGCGATCTCGAAGTATGTGCTCGAGTGGGTCGTCGACGTGGCAATCCTCGGCGGCCTTGCGTGGTTCCTCGCCGGGATCGCCTCCTTTGGCGGCGCCATTCTTCAGCGTTGGCAGTCGGGCAATCTCCGATCGTATGCGGCATGGCTGGCGCTCGGGGCTGCCGTTCTCCTCTACTTCGTTCTCGGTCCTCAGATCTTCGGGACGGCCGTACCTCATATCGGGATAGCAGGGCACTAGGAGATGACATCAATGAACGGTTCGATTCTCACGTTGATTCTCCTCGTGCCGCTCGCGGGCGCGGTGCTGGTCTCACTTCTGCCCGACCGAGGGAAACTTCCCGCCTGGCTCGCTCTGCTGACGACCCTTGTCACTTTTGGGCTGACGCTCCATCTGCCGGCGCACTTCGACGTCAATCAATCAGGCTTTCAATTCGCGGTCAACAAACAGTGGATCGAGAGCCCGGCGATTTATTACCACGTCGGTGTTGACGGCCTCAGTCTATGGCTCGTTGTCCTCGTCGGGCTCCTCGGGCCCGTCGGCGTGCTGGCAAGTTGGAACGCGATCAACCGCCGTCAGAAGGTCTTCTATTCTCTGTTCCTGGTCCAGCAGACGGCAATGTACGGCGTCTTCGTCTCGCTTGATCTCATGCTCTACTACGGGTTTTGGGAGCTGTCGCTGGTTCCCATGGCGATCCTCATCGCCATGTACGGCCGCAAGGAGGGCCAAAAAGCGGCGACAAAGTTCTTCCTCTTCACATTCATTCCTTCGGCGCCGCTATTGGTCGCGATCCTCTGGCTCTACGCGCGCACAGGCACATTCAACTTCAGCGAACTTCGCGTGCTGATTGCCGCAGGGGCAGTACCCGCCGGTGCGCTTTTCTGGGTAGCGCTGGCGTTTCTCCTTGCCTTTGCCGTGAAGGTACCAGTCTTCCCGCTCCATGGCTGGCTTGCCGATACCTTCGGTGAAGCCCCAGTCGCTATGGCCATGGTTGTTGCGGGGAAGCTGGGGCTCTACTCCATGCTGCGCTTCCACGTCGGCCTCTTCCCTGCTCAGTCGCACGCCATCGCGCCTCTCCTCATTGCACTCGCCGTGATCGGCGTCCTCTACGGCGCGTGTCTGGCCCTTGTGCAGCGTGATTTCTGGAGGTTTCTGGCTTTCGCCGCGCTTGGCCATCTCAGCCTGATCACGCTCGGGATCTACGGATTCACCGTGACAGGCTGGAACGGCGCAACCTACCAGATCCTCAACAACGAGTTGATCGACGCCGCACTGTTCGTATTGCTGGGCGCACTCGAGATACGCTACGGTACCAGCCAAATTCCCGCTTACGGTGGCCTGGCTGGCCGCGTCCCGCGGCTCGCCACAATCTTCGTGTTCGCCGCTCTCGCAATGATCGGCCTGCCGCTGTTGAACGGGTTCGTAGGCGAGTTCCTGATTCTTTCCAGCACATTTTCCGGCGTCAGCCACGGCTGGGCGGTAGTGGCGACACTCGGAGTGATTCTCAGTGCCGCCTACATGCTTTGGATGGTCCAGAGAGTTTTCTACGGTCCCGAGAGCGCGTTGGCGGCCTCTGCCGCGGCCGACCTGCGAGCTGTCGAGCAGTTCGCGCTGTGGCCACTGGCGGTGCTAATGCTCGTCATGGGAGTCGCACCTAATCTCTGGCTTCGCGCGATCGCAACGGCACCAGGGCCGACGCTGATCCAGCGCGCGCAATCGATCGGTTCGCTTGGGCAGCCGGACGTTCCTTCGGCCGCAAATAACCGAGCAGAGCTCAGGGAGGTCCTGCGGTGAATCCAGTTCCTGACATATACCGCATCCTTCCCGAGGTGATTCTGAGCATTACCGGTGTTTTGGTGATGCTGATCGATGCATCATTGGCGTCCGGGCCATCCCGTCGCGCCCTCGGCTGGGTCGCTGTTTTCGGCACGGTATTTGCCATTTGGGCGAGCATCTGGCAACTGTCACTGCCCTCGGGTAGCGGCTTCTCTGAGACCGTCGAAACCAGCCCGTTTACAGTGTTTTTCCACGTGCTGATCTGCGGCATCGTTCTCGTGACGCTGCTTCTCTCCCTCGACTCCCTGCCGGACGACAGCCATCACCAGGGCGAATACTACGCGCTGCTGGTCTTCGGCGCGGTCGGAATGTGCCTTCTGACCGGCGCAGTGGAACTGCTGCTCGTCTTTGTCGCGCTTGAGATCTCGTCGATTTCCACCTATATCCTTGCCGGCTACCGAAAACAGACAGGCCGCGGTCCAGAATCGGCAATTAAGTACTTCCTGCTCGGATCCTTTGCCACCGCATTCTTGCTGTATGGAATTGCGCTCGTCTTCGGGGCGACTGGAACAACTTCGGTCTACGAGATTGCGCGCACGGCAGCAGCCGCCCCAAACCTGGTACTTGTGAATGCGGCGCTGGCCATGATGCTCGTCGGAATTCTGTTCAAGGTCTCGGCAGCTCCCTTTCACGTCTGGACGCCGGATGTCTATGAAGGCGCTCCTTCGCCCGTTGTAGCCCTCATGTCGACCGCACCCAAAGCGGCTGCTTTTGCCTTCCTGTTGCGCATCGTCTACGAAATGTTCCCAACCCTGGGATTCATCTGGGCGCCTGTGCTCTGGATCGTTGCCGTCCTCTCCATGACCGTGGGAAACCTTGCCGCGCTGCGCCAGCACAATGTGAAACGTATGCTGGCCTACTCCGCCATTGCACACGCTGGTTACCTGCTGGTGGCTTTTGCCGGTTTCGGTACGACCGGAATTGGCGCGGCGATGTTTTACACCGCCGCTTACTCTGCCATGAATGTGGGCATCTTCGCGGTCGTGACTCTCGTCAGCGGTTACGGTGACGAACGGCCACTCGTCCAGGACTACAGAGGATTGCTCTACCGGTCACCCCTGCTCGGCGGCCTCCTGATCTTCTTCCTCGTATCGCTGACCGGCATTCCCTTTACCGGCGGCTTCTTCGGCAAGTTCTATGCTTTCTCTGCAGCTGTGGGTGCCGGAAGAGTTGTCCTTGCCATCATCGGACTATTGAACTCGGGAGTGGCTGCTGCCTACTATCTGCGTTTGGCATTTGTGGCTGCTCAACGGCCCGAGGAGAGCGAAGCGCGTTTCCCGATGCTCCCGGTAGGTGTGGCCGTCGGAGCAGCAATGTTGTTCGCCGTCGGAGCGACATTGATTCTCGGCATCTCACCCGGAAGAATTCTGCATGCAACCGAGACAGGAGCGCATACATTGCAAGCTCCACCGCCGGTCCCTACCCAGCCCGAGATCACGTCCTCACACGCAACGCCGTAGCCGGTGCGTGAGAAAGCAATGTTGTCTCAACAGTGGCGCATTGCAATCCAGCAGTGGTTTGTAAACTCTATCGTCAACCCAGAATGCGACAATCGCTGTAGTTCTCAACTACCCATGATCGTGCAGCGCGCCCCATTCTTCTGCGGCGCTCCGGATCACAAATCAGGTGGACGGCGGCCTCCTAAATCGCTTCGGGGGCTCCCGGCGGGACAATCAACCCTGTCACTCCCGGAATCAAGTCACATGCAAAAATGCACAAAAAGAGAGTGGATTTCAATGTTGCTGCGCGGGCACAAGAGCGTTTGCCCGATACCACGCCACCGTGCGGCGTAGTCCTTCACGGAAGTCAACGGTAGGCTTGTAGCCAAGCAGTTCACCGGCAAGGCGGATATCCGCAAGTGAATCGCGTATGTCTCCCGAGCGCGACGGACCATATGCGGCCTCGCCCTTATAGCCGGTCAGATCGCGAAGAACCCGGAATGTTTCATTCAAGGTAATACGCGAACCGGTAGCCACATTCATCACCCTGCCGGAGACTCTCTCAGCTGGGGACCGTCCGGCAAGCAGATTTGCGTGCACCACGTTGTCGATGTAGGTGAAGTCGCGACTCTGCTCTCCGTCGCCGAAGATCGTCGGCTGCTCGCCTGCAAGCATTCGCCTGCAGAAGATTGCAAGAACCCCGGAGTAATGCGATGCGGGATCCTGGAACGGCCCGAAGACGTTGAAATAGCGCAGCACGACAGTCTCGAGTCCATACACCCGCGTGAAGGCCTTCATGTACTGCTCACCCGCAAGTTTCGCGACGGCATAGGGCGAGATTGGATCGGGCAGCATTCCCTCGTGCTTGGGCAGCGTAGGCGTATCGCCGTAGGCCGAGGAAGATCCGGCATAAACAACACGCCGAACCCCAGCGGCACGCGCGGCCACCAGCAGATTAAGCGTTGCCGTTACGCAGTGCAGATTGGTGCTGGCGGGGTCTGCCACCGACCGGGGGACCGAAGCCAGAGCAGCCTCGTGGAAGACAATCTCAATGCCTTTGCAGGCTCGCGCACAATCGTCGGGGTTCGCCAGGTCTCCCTCGATGAACTCCATCGCTTCGGTACCCTTGAGATTCTCCTCCTTCCCGGTAATGAAGTTATCAATGCCGCGTACCGCTTCGCCGCGATCGAGCAATGCTGCTGCAATCGAACGGCCAATAAACCCAGCAGCGCCCGTAACCAGGAACTTCGGCAACTCAACCTCCTCTTAAAACCCGGCACAATCATGCCGAATAAAAAGAATACTATCTGCGATCGAGCCCGTATCCGCATGGCTCGCCAATCCGATTCCGTCAGGGATCAAATACCATGCTGAGTTCATCCGGGTTACCATCAAATTGCGGCACGTAATTCCCACAAAGACACCATGGAGCGAGAGCTTTATGACGATGTTTACACCCAGGGCAATTGGGATTGTACACAGCCCTTATACCGAGACAAAGTCCATTCCAAAAGGGTTAGGAGCCAAACACGACGCGGAGGGTGTGCTCGAGATCCTTCAGGAATTCAAAGACGGACTCACCGATATCGAGGGCTTTTCGCACCTCTTTGTGATCTGGGCATTCGATCGATCCGAAGGTTACGACCTGGTCGCCAGTCCGCCCTGCGACGAGCGATCCCACGGTGTCTTCGCCACGCGCTCTCCGCGCCGGCCCAATCCCATTGGTCTCACAGTGGTCGAACTTCTGAGCCGCGAAGGCCGTCTGCTTCGCGTGCGCGGCGTCGACATGCTTGAGGGCACCCCGATCCTTGATATCAAGCCCTACATGTCGAGCGTACCCGCTGAGAAGCTTCGCCGTGGCTGGCTGGAAGAGGCTGAGGAGCGCACTCGAAGCTGAAGAATTCGTGAGCCATTTTCCTCACCGATGAACATCCTCTTCCGCTGTTGCCGCAAAAGCAGTGTTGCTGTATCCGGAAGCCATCGCGCAAAGTTGACGCGACCACTAGGGAGCGGCGACATTGAAAGGGATTCAACAGGACACGCTGCTCTGGTTTTGCCGTAGAATTCCACGGGCATTCAATTCCAGTGGGAGATGTCATGGCGTTACCCGACGAAATATCCAGGCGAGATTTTCTTGTGACCGCAGGAGCGCTGGCCGCGTCATCGTTGCTGCCGGCTTGGGCCGATCAGAGCAAAACCAGCCTCGGCGAATGGGGTGAGGACGACTTCGGCCTTCCCAGCTATCACTACACGGGCCCGCTTCGCTTTCCCAATAGCCCAAGACAAAACAACGCCGTCATGTTGCCCGACGATCCGATCTTTCTGCTCGGAAACTATCGCCTCACGCTTTTCACTCACGCGAGCGGCATCTACCAGATCCTTACCGGCGAGCGTGCATGGGGGCGCGTCAATCAGGGGGATGCCCGTTACAGCGGGGCGAACCAAGCTACCATCGCAGTCGACGGCCAGGCACACAATCTCATCGGACCCGATGAAGCCGCGGCCCAGTCAGCCGCGAAGCACTTCGGTGTCGGCTTCGCCCGATATGACTACACTCTGGACCCGGGCATCACTGTTTCGCGTCGAATCTCCGTCTCTCCATCAACCTCGCCCATTGACGGTACATCCGCATTCCTTCTTCAGGTCACCGTCACAAATAGCGGGACGAGGTCAGTCGACCTGCATTATGCCGAGTCGGCACGCGCTCTCTACCAGCAAATCTTTGCGCCATGGGCCGGCGAATGGGATGAGATCAGCTGGGCGGCCGACGCCCCGATCCTCAGAGGCGCCACAGCGCTCGTCAGCTTCCAACCCAAGGCAAAACGCAGGATGGCCTTCCCACCCCAAGGACAGATGTCTCTGCTCGAGCAATATCCCCCGGCGCTGTTTGTGCATGTGCTCAACGGCGGCGAAGCCTTTCCGGATAAGGACGCGAAGGACCACAACTGGATCGGCGCCCGCTGGTCCGGGACCCTCGCACCGAAGGAATCGCACCATGTTACGTTCGTCGTCGGCTATTCACGCGATACGGCACAGGCATCCTTGGAACAGCTGGCTTCGCAGCTTCGCCCCTCCACCTCAAATCGCACCGCACCCACGTCAGCCTTCGCCGAATCCTGGCGCCGCGCCGTCCCGAAGTTCGACAAGGAATCGGACCCCGTTCTGCGCCGCGAACTGCAATGGAACGTCGCCGTCCTCGAGGCAATGGCCAGCTGGCGCGAGTACTACAACGAAACCGTTGTGCCGCAAGGCACTGTCTACGACTACACTTGGGGCAACATGGCATCGAGCCGCGATCTGGCTCAGCACGCACTGCCCCTTTGTCACACCAACCCAGCCATCGCTAAATCCGTAATCCGCTTCCTGATGAAGCGCACCGTTCCAGACGGAGAAATCAAGCTCAACGACGAGGGCTTCGGCTGGTCCCCAAGCGGCGCGCAGCAAACAAGCGATCAGCAATTGTTCTTCTTCCTGCTACTTTCCGAATACCTCCGCGTCACCGGTGACGCCTCCGTACTTCGCGACGAGATCGGCTATTATCCGCTCAACAACTCGGGCCGCGACACGGGCCTGGCACATGTTCGGCAGGCATTCCTCTTTCTGCGCGACCGCATCAGTGTGGGCCCGCACGGCATCGTCCGACGCTGGAATTCCGACTGGAACGACATGTTCTTCTTCTGGCCAACGACCATGCCCTACAACCGCATGTTCGAAGAGGGCGAGAGCCACATGAACTCCGCCATGGCCATCGTCATCCTCGAAGAACTGGCGACTGTTCTGGACGCCCATGAGCCCGCAGCAGCCGAATTGACCGCGGCCATGCGCGAATACCGCACAGAGCTGCTGTCCGCCTGGATGAAGGATCTCGGCGATCGGGCGTTTCCGCGTCGCGCCTGGACTTCCTACACCGAAGCCCTCGGCGAAAAGGAAATGTGGCTCGAGCCGCAAGGCTTTGCGCTGCTTATTCCCGAATTCCCGGTCGACCGGAAACGTCGCCTCTACGCTGAACTGGCAACCAGGCTGTTCGCCGGCGAACAGATGGGCGCTCGCCAGATTGAGCGCCCGATTCAACAGCCCGGAACGGCCAGCGGAACACGTGAAAACGGCGGCTTCTGGTATGCGCTCAATGGCCCGTTGATTCTCGGCGTCGCCACGTTCGACCCCAAAACCGCACAAGGTCTGCTCAGGAAGATGACCTTCAACAACTTCACTAACTCATTTCCCAACTACTGGACAGGCCGCTGGAGTGCATCAGATTCGCTCGATTCTTCGTTGGTAAAATCCGAGGGGCTTTCCGAAAACATGATCTACTGCGCGCATGCCCACGCGTGGCCCCTCTACTGCTGGCTGCGGCTTCAAGATGCTTGAGATGTTTCAACTTACAGGAATAGTAACGAACGATCTCATCGTCGCGAACTCCGGCCGCCTCAACCTGCAGACAGAACCCCTGATCGTGTATCGTGAGTGGGTTCGGCTATGAACCTTCTCCCTGCCACGCTGGCTGAGCCCCAAAGCTTCTCCCCGTGGGAGAAGCTGCTGCTCGCGGCGCTAATTGTTGCTTCGGTCGCTTTGTTCCTGAGCCGTTTCGCTCCGATTCTCAAGCGAGTTCTCCAATCCAGAAAAGACCCGAATTTCACCCTCGCGCCGATCGGCAAGCGTATCTGGGACTTCTTCTGGGAGGTTCTGTGCCAGGCTAAGGTGATCCGCGAACGCCCCTTGCCGGGCCTCGCTCACGCGTTCGTCTTCTGGGGATTTTGCGCCTTTGCCCTCGTCACCCTGAACCACATTGCTGTCGGATTCGGCACAGGATTACTCGATCCTGCGGGCTTCTTCGGCCGTTTCTATTTCTATTTGGCTGGGGCTTTCGCCGTCGCCTGCGCCGCCGGAATCCTCGCCCTCTTCATTCGCCGCTTTTTTGTTCGCCCCCGCTGGCTGGGAGAGAAGTTGTCCTACGAATCAGGCGTTATTGCGGGCCTGATCTTCGTCTTGATGATCACTTACCTCGCCGCCTTCGCAATGAGAGGCGACAGCCCCGGCGCACATGCGCTCTGGTGGATACACACCTTTGCGCTCCTGGTCTTTCTGCCCATCATTCCGCACACCAAGCACCTGCATCTCGTCCTCAGTCCGGCCACGATCTTTCTTTCGCGCGGCGGCTTCAGCAAGATTCCTCCGCTCGTCGGCGACGACGATTTCGGCCTTGTTGCAGGAACGGATCTGACGCAACTGGTCAGTTTGCAGGCTTACTCCTGCGTCGAGTGCGGACGTTGCACCGAACACTGCCCCGCCAACAACACGGGCAAGGAACTTAATCCCAAAGAAATCATCCTCGGGCTCCGCGGCTATCTCAGCGAGTACGGCCCGGCCTCGAAGGAAAACATCATTGGCAAATACAACTCCATGACCGCCGACTTCCAATGCACCACCTGCGGCGCATGCGAGTATCAGTGCCCAGTCGGCATCGAGCACCTCCCCATCATCGTCGGTCTCCGCCGCGGTGCCGTGAACACCGGCGCATGGGAAGACGACCACGGCGCCAAGCTCTTCCTCGCTCTCGAGCGGGGATCAAATGCGCTCGGAATGAGCGCTACAGAGCGCGACAAGTTCATCCAGAACAAGACGCTGCCCATCTTCGACGGATCTCAAGAATATTGTTTGTGGCTTGGCTGTATGGGCGGATACGACCCGAAAGGCCGCGAAATTATCGCCGACTTCGCCCGCATCATGAACTACCTCGGCGCGAGCTACGGCGTCCTGCGCAAAGAAAAATGCACCGGCGATCCCGTCCGTCGCCTCGGCAACGACCTGCTCTTTCAGCAACTCGCCGAAGCGAATCTCGAGACCCTCGCGCAAAACAAAGTAAAGAAGATCGTCTCCATCTGCCCGCACTGTGTCCGCACGATTCAGGAAGACTGGAAAGAATTCGGCACGCCCCCCGAAATCGAGCACCACAGCGAATTCCTCGCGCGCTATGCCGACAAATTGCCGAGAATGATCTCGCATGTATCAGGGCACGACTTCAGTTGTACCGAAAACGCTGATAATTCCGGTGGGGCTTTAGCCCCTGCGACGACACCCTCTTCCATCGGGACAATCGTCTTTCACGACCCATGCTACCTGGGCCGTTATCGCAACGTATACGAACAACCCCGTGCCGTTGCCGCGCTCGCCGGCCAAGTCGTCGAAGCGCCGCGCTCGCATCAGCGCAGCTTCTGCTGCGGCGCTGGCGGCGGGCTCGCCTTTCTCGGCGAAGAAACCGGCGATCGCGTAAGCCAAACCCGCGCGAAAGAACTAGTCGCCACCGGCGCCTCCACCATTGGCACCGCCTGCCCCTTCTGCAACACCATGTTTAGGGATGCCGTTTCATCCACGCAGCTGACAGAGTCGGCCCCACCTCAGGTGGTCGATATCGCGCAGCTGGCCGCTCGAGGCCTGCCCGTGCCCGATAATAAAGCGTGACAACAAAAATTCGCTGTCATCCTGAGCGCAGGTCGCCCCGGCGACCGGAGTCGAAGAATCTGCCCTGAACAATACGGCCATCACGGGGGCAAGTTCCCGGGGGGAACGCAGGAAAATAGCCCAGGATGGAGTCCGCGCAGCGGATGAAATCCTGGGATGACGAAACAGCAAGAACCCTAGTCCCGTAGGGAAGTCCGAACCGAGTCGCATTTTCATGGTCCTTGGACGCCGCAACTCGACATCGAGGATCTGCGGTTGTGATTGGTATGTAACAGGGCACGACCTTAGTCGTGCCGAAGAATCGTAGAAGTTAATTCCGGGGCTTCAGCCCCTGAGGCAATCATCGGAGCCATTCCTCATGAAGATTATCGTCTGCATCAAACAGGTCCCCGAGCGCGACGCGCAAGTGCGCATCGACAGCTCCGGCAAATGGATAGAAGAGGCCGACCTCCAGTTCGCGATGAACGAGTCGGACGCCTACGCGCTCGAGGAAGCCCTGCAACTCAAGGAAAAGCACGGCGGCGAAGTCGTCGTACTCAGCGCCGGCCCCGAGCGCGCCGGGACCACCATCCGCGAAGCTCTCGCCAAGGGCGCCGATCGCGCAATCCAGGTCGAGTCCGACGACCTCAACCAGCGCGATGCCCTCGGCGTGGCTCAATTGCTCGCCGCAGCCGCAAAGCAGGAGAGCCCCGACCTCGTCCTCACCGGCCTACAATCCGACGATCTCGGCTATGGCCAGACCGGCGTCATCATGGCCGAACTCATGGGCCTGCCTCACGCATCCCTCATCCTCAACGTTGAAAAGACCGACGGCGGCATCACCGTCAAGCGCGAACTCGAAGAAGGCTGGTTCCAGAACATCGAGCTTCCTCTTCCTGCCGTTCTCATGATTCAATCCGGCGGCACCAAGCTCCGCTACGCCACGCTCATGGGCATTAAGAAAGCCAAGACAAAAGAACTCCGCAAAATCAACGCCACAGAACTCGGCGCTGCTGCTGCACCCGCGGCGATCCTCGAAAAAATCACGCTTCCGCAAAAGCAGCGGTCCACGCAGATGATCTCCGGCACCGCGAAGGAAGCCGCGGCCAGTCTGGCCGAAAAACTCAAGTTCGAGGTGCGAGTCATATGAGCGGCGTCTACGTAATTCTCGAAGATCGCGGCGGCCGCGTCAGCCGCATCAGCTTTGAAGCCATTGCGGCAGCAAACATTCTTGCTTCACAATCCGGCGCGAAACCCACCGCCATCGTCGTCGGCTCACAGACTGAAGCTCTCGCCACACAAGCCGCCGCAAAGGATGTTGCGAGAGTCGCCCGCATCGAACACCATCTTCTATCGCCGTACACCGCCGACGGCTACACTATCGCGATCGAGCAGTTCATCCGCGTCGAGTCGCCGGACTATCTGGTCTTCCCACACAGTTACCAGGTGCGTGACTACGCGCCCGCTCTCGCCGCCCGCCTCGGCTGCGTCCTCGTCGGTGACGTAACCGCCATCGGCGACGGCCCCATATTCACGCGCCAACTGATGCAAGGCAGACTCAGTGGCAACTACAAGCCCTCTGGTTCAGGCCCATGCCTCATCTCCGTTCAATCTGGCGCCTTCCGTGCTGAAGCCGCTGAATCCGGCGCAGCAGAAATAACCACCTTCACACCGAACATCGAGGCCTCTCGAATCCGCACCAAGCCCGGCGAGCCCTTCCGCGGCTCAGCCCAAACCGTTGACCTCGGTTCGGCGCAACTCATCGTTGCTGTGGGCCGCGGCATCAGGGAAGCCGATAATCTCTCGCTGGTCCAGGATCTCGCTTCCGCACTTGGCGCGGAGATCGCCGCATCGCGCCCCATCTGCGACAATGGCTGGCTTCCCATCGAGCGCCAGGTTGGCAGCTCCGGCCAGACCGTCGCACCGAAGCTCTACCTCGCGGTCGGCATCTCCGGAGCAATTCAGCATCTCGTCGGCATGAAGGGCTCGCAGTGCATCGTCGCCATCAACAAAGATGCTGAGGCTCCCATCTTCGAAGTGGCCGACTACGGCATCGTCGGCGATCTTTTCGAAGTCGTGCCGGCACTGACAGAGGCAATCAAGACTGCGAAGGCCTGAGGTCTCATCCAAATGGCGGTTTCGCGAAAACTGACTTTTTGAAAGGGCACGGTTTCAACCGTGCCGGGAAGGACAATCAAATCAACGACGGCTTTACATCGCCGCGTAGAATCCTGCCAACCAGCTTTGCAGCAGACCCGGCAGGCATCCCAGCACTACCACCCCAAGCGCGATGAGCACCAACACGCTCATCGTCGCTGGAGTTCCCTTCACCGGCGTCTCGTCCACAGCCGGCATGACGAACACTCGCTTCAGTACCTGGAGGTAGTAGTAGAGCGAGACGGCACTCATCGCAACTGCCAGCGCGACGATCGTGAACGCCGCCACTCCACGATTTACCTGCAGCACAGCGGCGAAAAGATTGAACTTCGCCCAGAAGCCGACCAGGGGCGGAATGCCAGCCAGCGAGAGGAACAGCACCAGCATCACTCCCGCAAGCAGACTATTGCGCTTGTAGAGCCCGAGAAACGCATCCATGCGGTCGCTGCCGGTGATGCGCTCAACCAGGCTTACCGCACCGAACGCGCCAACCGTCGTGAGCCCGTACGTGAGGATATAGTAGAGGACAGCATTCGTGCTCAGCGTCGAGTGCGAAAAGTACGCCAGCGCCAGCAGAATGTATCCCGCATGTGCGATCGCCGAGTAGGCCAGCAGCCGCCTCACGCTCGTCTGCGCCAACGCGGCCAGATTGCCGAAGACCATGGAGGCGACAGCCATAAGAGCGACGATGACCGACCATGGCCCGCCGAAGCCAAGAAACCTCGGGGTGGGTCCATTGTGGAAGGTCACCACGTGCACTTCATGCAAGTTTCCGAACACATGCGCAGCCGCGGTTCCAATCCCGATCAGCAGTGCGAAGCTCGCCACCTTCGAAACGGATGCAATGAACGCTGCTGCCGGGGCAGGCGCGCCCTCATAGGTATCCGGAGCCCATAGATGAAATGGCACCGCGGCAACTTTGAATCCGAGTCCAGCCGCGATCATCACCAGTGCGACATACACCAGCGGCATCGAGTTGATGACCCTCGTCGAATAGAACGCCAGCATGATCTCGTGCAGGTTTGTCGAGCCCGTCAGTCCATACAAGTAGCTGAATCCAAACAATAGAAACGCAGCCGACATCGCGCCGAAGATGTAGTACTTCATCGCGCCTTCGGCGCTTTTGCCTGACTGCTTTGCAAAAGCCGCCAGGATGTAAAGGCTCAGACTCAGCAGTTCGAGCCCGGTGAAGATTACGAGCAGGTCTTGCGCTGCGGAGATCAGAAGACCGCCAACCGCCGCCATCAGCACCACTGCGACGTACTCGCCCACGTGGCGCGTGAATTCCGTCCCGATGAGCAGGAACAGCGTCAGCACCGTGAGTACGAGCACGCCAACCTGCGCGATTGCAGTGTACCCACCCGTCGTCAGCATCAGACTTGAGCTGCCCGGATAGGTCAAGCCACCGCTTGGCTGCAATGGCAGCAGTACCAGCGCAGCCCCGCAGCCGATCACGCCGAGAAGAGCGGCGACCGTCTCGCGCGTTCGCAACGTGGCCTTGCGCAGGAATCCGAGATCCGCCACCAGCACCAGCAACGCGGCAACCTCGAGCGCTGTTTCCGGCAACATCATCCGAAAGAGGTCTGCGTAGTTCACTGCATCCCTCCTGCGAGAAGCGTCTTGACCGCCGGCTCAATCGAGTCGAGCAACACGCGTGGATAAACGCCAACAAGCACCGTCGCACCCACCAGCAAGGCCGTTGCAGCAATTTCAGGCCAGGTGATCGGATCGAACTTTGGCCAGCCCGTCTTCGGATGCTCATCCGGCGTAGGCAACCGGTCGGTAAAGAACGCCTTCTGCAGCGCCCGCCACGTATAGGCAACGCCGACGACAATGCCGACACCTGCCGCTGCTGTCCACCATGGCTTCGCCACCCACGAACCCACCAACACCTGTAGCTCCGCAACGAATCCCGAAAAGCCCGGCAACCCCATCGAGGCCATGCCTGCGATCACAAATGCCCATGCTGCAAACGGCAGCCGCCTTCCGAGATACATGCTTTCAAGTTCGGCAAGCTGGCGAGTATGAGTGCGCTCATAGACGATGCGCCCGACGATGGCGAAGAGCAGTCCCGCAATCACGCCATGAGAGAACATCTGTAGCACCGCGCCGGTCATGCCGATCTGGTTCAGCGTCACAAGCCCGAGCAGCACAAATCCCATATGGCTCACGCTCGAGTAACCAATGACGAACTTGAAGTCGGTCTGCGCCAGCGCCACAAGCGCGCCATACACGATGCCCACTACGGCCAGCACCGCGAAGACATCTCGCCATGAGCCTATTCCGGCAAACGACCATCCCCACGGATCAAGACCATGAGGGAAAAGCCCAATCGCCACCCGCAGGCACCCGTAGGCGCCGAGTTTCATCACCACGCCGGCAAGCAGCATCGATGCAGCCGTCGGCGCGGCTACGTGGCCTGTAGGAGCCCACGTGTGAAATGGCCACAAACCCGCCAGGATTCCGAAGCCGACAAAGACGAGCGGAAACGCCCACATCTGGAAGCTGACCGGCAGATTCGCATTTGCCAGATCGACAAGCCCCGTAGAGTGACTGCCTGACGTTGCATACGCCGCAAGCAGCCCGATCAGCACCATCGCCGATCCGACAAAGGAATACAGCGCCAGTTTCATCGCGGCGTACTCGCGGCGTGTCGAACCCCAGATCGCGATCAGGAAGTACTTCGGCACAATCGCGATCTCGTAAAAGACAAACAGCAGGAAGAGATCGAAGCTCAGAAATACGCCGTAGACTCCGCCGATCAGCGCCAGGAAGAAGGCGAAAAACTCGTTCGTGCGCAACTCGATGTTCCAGCTGAAAAGCACACCCGCAACGGCCGCGAGCCCTGTGAGCAGCACCAGCACTCGGCTGATGCCATCCGCTGCAAGTGTGTAGCGGATGCCCATCGATGCCACCCAGGGCACATCAACCAGCACAACGCGTCCCTGTCCCGCGCCGGCCGCAAAACCGGCAATCGCAATCGCAAGTCCCGCCGCCGCCACCGCAAGCGCGAACCATCGCGCCAGTGCAGCATTGCCGTTCGGCAGCAGTGCCAGCACCAGCGCAGCGGCAAACGAGATGTAAATCGTCCAGGCCAACATTCAGAAAGTCCTATGAACAGGGGCTAACGCCCTCTCTGTTTTTCTCACCGCTTCGGCACGACTAAAGCCATGCCCTGTTACAAAACTCGTTCCCAAGACCATCAAAATCTCCAATGCGCCAGCAGATAATTCACTGTTGGATTCACATGCTCGAGGACGATCTGCGGCACTAGGCCCAGCAGGAACATAAGGCCGATGACCGGCGCCATGCCGAGCCGCTCTCCTCCATGCAGATCGGGAAAGCTCGCCCACCGCTGCGGCACAGGCCCGTTGAACACCTTCTGAATCACCGTCAGAATTACCGCAGCCGTAATCAATAAACCGAGCACCGATATGCTCGCCGCAACCCACGACAGCGCAAACACACCGCGAAAGATCAGGAACTCACCAACGAATCCGTTCAGGCCCGGCAGGCCCAGAGACGAAAACAACGCAATTCCCATCAGGCCCGCGAAAACCGGCGCCGGCTTGCGCAATCCGCCAAAGTCATCTATACCGCGAAGACCGCCGCTGCGGAACTGGATCATCGCCATGAACCAGAAAAGAGCAGCAGCCGTCAGCCCATGATTGAACATCTGCAGGATGACGCCATTCAGCGCCGCAGCCTGGCTCACACCGACAGAAACATTCGCGCCGCCCGGAACCGCAAGAGCAAAGATGCCAAGCAGACAATAACCGAGGTGATTGACTGAAGAGTATGCGAAGACACGTTTCAAGTCCTTCTGCGCGGCAGCTGCCCATGCACCCATGACAACCGTGATTACAGCGAGTACCAGCAGCGGCATTCGAATCCGCGCGATCTGCGGGCCGAATAGCGGCAGCGCAATGCGCAGCAGACCATAGACGCCCATCTTCGACATCGCGCCGGTCAACAGCATCGTTACCGGCGAAGGAGCTTCAGCATAAGCAGCTGGAAGCCATGTATGGAACGGCGCGAGCGGCACCTTCACTGCGAACCCCGCAAGCACGGCGATTGCGAGCCACATCATCACCGGGCCAAGGTGCGACGTCACCTGCAGCTCGAGCGATCCATTCGCGGCCATCTCCGCGAGTTGGCCGAACTCCATCGTTCCCGTCGAAAGAAACACGGCAAGAAAGCCCAGCAGCAGAGCGACGCTCCCAGCCATGGTGTAGACGAAGAACTGTGTTGCCGCGGGTCCCCGCTTTGGTCCGCCCCACAGCTTGATCAGGAAGAATGCCGGAATCAGGCTCAGCTCCCAGAAGATGAACCAGTGGAAGAAATTCAGCGCTGTAAACGAACCGAAGAGCCCTGCCTCAAGTAGCAGTACCAATGCAAAAAAGAGCCCGGGCTCATGATGTACGCGATGTGCGGCATCCACGCTCATCAGCGTCACGATCGCGGAGAGCAGCAGCATCAGCGCGCCGAGACCATCTACGCCCAGGTGATACTGAACGCCGAGTGATGGTGCCCACGCCTTCTGTTCAACGAGTCCGATGGAACCATCGGCGGGCAAATGTAGCCAGATGAAAATCGCGAGCGCGAACGCGATGATGCCAACCACCTGCGCCACGCCTCTCGCATGCCTGCCCGAAAAAAGTGCAATCGCTGCGCCAATGACCGGCAGCAGAGTAAGTATCGTCAGCAAAGGAATTCCGTTCATCCCCGGCCGCTCCATATTAGAATCGCAGCCAGTATCACCACTGCCAGTGCCAGCAACCGCAAGTACGTCTGGCCGCGCCCGTTCTGCACGCGCGCCAGCAACCCGCCGCTGGTTGCAATCTCTTCGCAGCCCTTGTCGAAACCGCCGTCCACGACATTCGTATCGAGGAAGCGGTTCAAATGTGCCCATCCGCGGAACAGCAGTGTAATGTCCGATACCATGCCGCCCCAGACTTTGCGGTCCAGCCAGTCTGCGACCCTGGCCCACCAGTAGTAAAAGGCGATCACTGTCGCGCCGTACAGCTCATCGACGTACAGCCGGTCGCGCAGCCATCCCCAAACCGTTGGGATCTTCTGTTCCAGGGCATCAGGCTCCTGCGCGCGCGGCGACTTGTTGCCGTAAAGCCACCAGCCGATGCCAAGACCAATCAGTACGACGATGGTCGATGTTGCCATGAGCATCACGAGGCCAGGCTCTGCAAACCCATGGAAGTCTAGGGCCGCAGCGTGATCACTAAGAAATGCACGGAACCAGGGCCATGCAGGCGTTCCTATCGCGCTTAGTGCGATTGCAAAGAATGCGAGGATCGCGAGCGGCACCGTCATCACGCGCGGGCTCTCATGCGCATGCCCGTGCCCGCGATACTCGCCGAAGAAGACGTAGCACACCTGGCGCGTCATGTAAAACGCCGTGAGCAGCGCGCCGAAGACGAGGAGATAGAACGGGCCGTGGGAGGGATGCCACAAACTCTCCGCCTCGAGAATCGCGTCCTTGCTCCAGAAGCCCGAGAAGAGCAGGGGAAATCCGCAGAGAGCGAGCATTCCTATGGCGTAGGTCACAAACGTGACCGGCATGAACTTGCTTAGGCCGCCCATCTTCCTTACGTCCTGCTCCTCGTGCGCGCCGTGAATCACAGAGCCCGCCCCCATGAAGAGCAACGCCTTGAAGAAAGCGTGCGTGATCAGATGGAACATGCCCACGGCAACGCCTCCCGCGCCAAGCCCCGCCATCATGTATCCGAGCTGCGAAACGGTGGAGTAGGCGAGGATGCGCTTGATGTCATTCTGCGCGACAGCGATGAGCGCAGCAAAGACGGCCGTAGCAGCGCCAACCCAAGTAACAACTGCGAGCGCCGGCGTGGCGCCATAGCCAAACTTCACTGCCGGCATGCCCGCGCTCATCAGCGGATACACGCGCGCTATGAGGTAAACGCCTGCAGCCACCATCGTCGCCGCGTGAATCAGCGCTGAAACGGGCGTCGGGCCCTCCATCGCATCAGGCAACCACACATGCAGTGGAAGCTGGCCGCTCTTGCCCGCGGCTCCGGCGAAGATCAGCAGCCCGATCGCACCCGCGGCCGTCAATCCCCAGCCTGAGTGGTGAACCAGGAGCCCACCGAGAGCCAGAGGCTCAAGGGAACCCTCTCCGTGATCGTAGAAGAGCAGCGTCCCGGTTTGCGCAAACAGCCAGACAATACCAAGCAAAAAGAAGATATCGCCGACGCGCGTAGTAAGAAACGCCTTCTTTGCCGCAGCAGCCGCCGAAGGCCGCTGATACCAGAAGCCGATCAGCAGGTACGACGTGAGCCCGACCAGTTCCCAGCTCATGAATAGCAGCAAAATGCTATTGGCGATCACTACGCCCAGCATCGCTCCAGCAAACAGGCTGAGGAAACAGAAGAAGCGAGTGTAGTTCTCGTCTTCGGCCATGTAGCCGGTCGAGTAGATGAAGATCAGCAGGCCTACGAACGTGACCATCACAAGCATCACAGCGGACAGCGGATCAAGCACCCATCCCAGGTCCACATTCGCCGTGCCCGCCTGGATCCACGTGAAGTTCACGACCTCGCGAACCGCATGGCCATGCGACCATCCGCTCAGCACATGCACGAAAGCGACAAGCGCCAGCACCAGCGAAAATGCCAGCGAACCAATCGCCAGCCCCGAAGCCAGCTTTCGTCTCGGCTGTTTCAAGAGCGCAGTTATGCCCGAGGCCACGACCGGCACAGCCGGCACCAGCCATAGCCACTGCGCGATTCCGCTCGCACTCAATTGAGGAGTGAACGCCAGTCCTTCTTGCATCACCGGCTCACCCCTTCATCCTGTTCATCTGCTCGAGATCCGTTGTTTGTGCGTGTCGATGGATTGAGATCACCAGCCCCAGCCCCACCGCGGCCTCTGCTGCGGCAACGGCGATGGAAAAGATCGCAAACATCATTCCGGTGAGCGCCTCTGGATGCGGCCCGTAGCGCCAAAATGCAATCAGGTTTAAATTCGCCGCGTTCAGCATCAACTCGATCCCGATCAGCACGAGGATGGCGTTGCGCCGCGTAAGCGCCCCCGCCAGACCGATGGCAAAGATCAGGGCGGCCACCAGCAGGTATCCACTCAATGGCGAGGCCATCACTTGGTCCTCTCTTTCTCGTGCATGGCCACGATGACCGCACCCAGCAGAGCCGCCGTCAGAAGCACCGCAATAATCTGCAGCGGCAGCACGTAACGGCTCATCAGCGCGTGACCAATATCGTTCACGGTTACTGCCGGAGCTGCAGCCTCAGTAGGCAGCCATGGCCCGGCTTGTAGAACGGCCCACGCGAGCACCGCAAACACACCTGCAGCGATTACGAGACCAACTAGCCACGTCTTTGAGAAGACGCCCTCTGCTGGGACCTCGGACCCGCGCGTCAGTAGGATCGCAAACACAACGAGAATCGCCACGGCGCCGACGTAGACAAGGATCTGCACAAAGCCTGCAAACTGTGCATCAAGTTGAAGGAACAGCAGCGCAAGGCCGAAAAACGCAAGGGTCAAAGCCAGCGCACAATGCACAAGCTTCTTTAGCAGTACCGCGGCCAGCGCGCCCCCCACGGCCAGCGCCGAAATCAGATAGAAAACAACTCCCACAGCCAGCCGCTCCTTTCGTTCACATTCGGGTTCAGCTCAGTGATGTGGGCTCTCGGTCCCTTGGTGCCTCGTTCCCTTGTTCCCTGCACTTCACTCCGCATACCGGTAACTCCTCGGCCCGACATGTTTGGCTCGCAATTCACCTCGGCCCATCACCACGTATGCCAGCACCAGCAGCGCCGAACACAACACCCAGCGCATCCAGCCGCTTCCCATGAACCACCAGAGCCCCGCTACGAACAGGTTCAGCAGGCACATTGGCAACATAAACTTCCATGCAAAGTTCATTAGCTGGTCCTGACGGAGCCTCGGCAAGGTCGCGCGCAACCAGATAAACACGCCCATCGCCACGAACAGTTTCCCGAAGAACCATATCCAGGACGGAATCCACTGCAATGCGGCCAACGGCGCCGTCCAACCCCCGAAGAACAGGGTCGCTCCCAGTCCTGCAATCGAGAACATCGCTACGTACTCGGCAAGAAAGAACAAGGCGAACTTGAATCCCGAATATTCGGTGTGATAGCCGGCAACCAGTTCCGATTCGCCCTCGGGCAGATCGAAGGGCGAGCGATTTGTCTCCGCGGTTCCCGCGATCGCGTACATCAGGAATCCGGCGAATCCCCACGGCGTGAAGATGAACCAGTGCGGCAACCCGAATGTATAGTGATTCTGCGCTTCGACAATCTTCACCAGCGAGAGCGAGCCGGTCATCATCACGACCACCACGCTCGACAGCAGCAGCGCTACCTCGTAGCTGATCATTTGCGCCACTGCCCGCATCGCACCAAGCAGCGAGTATTTGTTGCGGCTCGACCAACCCGCCATAAACACCGCCAGTTCGGTCGAGGCGCCCATCGCAAAATAGAACAACAGCCCGGCATCCAGATCCACGAGAACCATGTTGCGCCCCATCGGCAACACGGCAAATCCCATGAAGACCGTGACCACAAGAATGACCGGCGCAAGGAAATGAACGACACTGTCAGCGCTCGTGGGAACGATGTCTTCCTTCGTAAGCGATTTAATACCATCGGCCACGGGCTGCAGAATTCCGTACGGCCCCACGCGATTCGGCCCGATACGGTTCTGAACCCGGCCCAATCCTTTGCGCTCCAGGATGGTTGTAAGCGCGAACAACGCCGGATACAAGCCGACAATGCAGACAACACTGAGGATCACGCCGACCGGAGTCTGCCAGTTTTCGGGCAGGTATCCGAGAATCCCGTGCTTCAATAAGACAAAGATCTGGTCGAGCCTGTCGATCATGCCTTCGGCTCTCCTTCATTCGGTTTCGCGGGAACATTTGCAACAGGTGTGGGGGTCGCTGGCTTTTCGCCTGGAGGCGTGGCACTTGTGGCAGCCTTTGCCGCAGCCGCTTCGGCAGCAGCCTTCGCCTTGGCTTCTACCTTAGCCTTTTCTTCCGCAAGCCGCGCATCCACCTCTGTGGCCTCCGTCGGATGAATCTCGTGGTAGTACTCGTTCGACCGCGCCAGTTGCTGGCGATCCAGCAGCAGCCCGCCAAAGCGGTCATCCGTAGCGAGCTCAAACTCCGAATTCATCTTGATCGCTTCAAAGGGACAGACCTCAACGCAGATCTGGCAGCTCATGCATACCGAAATATCGATATCGAACTTCGCCGGATAGATCTGCATCTTGCCCACGTAGTCCGGCTTCTTGTCCTTGCTCTTCTCGATGTAGATACACTTCGGCGGACATTCCTTTTCGCAGATCTGGCAAGCGACGCAGCGCAGGCCCTTCTCCCAGTCCTCGCCGTCATAGACCAGAAACGGAAAGTTCCTGGAAGCCTCTGGCAGCGGCGTCCGCTCTTCCGGATACTCGACGGTCGTCAATCGTTCCTTTGAGACAAAGCTCCCGGCAAAATTCTTTGCCGTCTCCGCCAGTCCCTTCAGAATTCCTTCACCCAGCATTAAGAACAGCTCCTCGCTGTTAGCTTCTAGCTCTTAGCTCTATCGTGCGGCAGTGAAATCACTCCGCTTCTTTCCGCGGCCTCAATCTCGCAAGAACAAGCCAGCAGCTAGAACCTAGTGGCTAGCAGCTTGCGCTTAACTGCTACCTATCTACCTCGCCTAGCACAATATCCACACTTCCAAAAATCAGCACCACGTCCGCCACGTTTGCGCCCAGGCACATATCTTCTAGTACCGTCAGATTGATCAGGCTCGGCGGCCGCACGCGATAGCGATATGGATTCGGGCCTCCATCGCTGATCAGGTAAAAACCAAGCTCACCCTTAGGCGCCTCAATCCGTCCGTACGCCTCGCCCGCCTTCGGCCTAAAGTTGCGAATCTTGGCCTTCGGATCCATCACCGGACCGCCTGGCAGATCCCTCAGCGCTTGCTCCAGAATCGAGATTGACTCGCGCATCTCCAGCATGCGCACCATGTAGCGGTCGTAAATATCCCCGTGATCGCCCAACGGGACGCGAAACTTGAAGCGGTCGTAGATTCCGTAATGATCCACCTTACGGATGTCGTAGTTCACGCCGGATCCGCGTAGCATCGGACCGCTGATGCCTGCGTTCACCGCCAGATCCGGCTTCAGCACGCCGACGTTCTGAGTACGCGCCATCAGGATCTCGTTGGTCATCAAAAAACGCTCGAACTCGTCGATAAACGCCGGCAGCCCAGCCACAACCTTCCGTGTTGCCTCAAGCCATGCCGGCGATGCATCCACGCGACAGCCGCCAAAGCGCATGTAGTTGCACATCATGCGCGAGCCGGTGAGGCTCTCGAACAGATCCAGCATCTTCTCACGCTCGCGAAACGCATACATCAGCGGAGTCCCGCTCGCGCCCATCTCTTGCAGCAGAAAGCCGATCGTCGAGGCGTGATTTTGAATGCGCGTCAGCTCCGCCAGAAGTACCCGAAGATACTCGGCACGTTCCGGAACCTGCTGCCCCGCCAGCTTCTCAACTGCAAGTGCGTATGCCCAGTTGTTTGTGAGCGAGCAGAAGTAATCCAACCGATCGGTGTACGGCATCGATGCGAGATACGTCTGGTTCTGCGCGAGTTGCTCATGATTGCGGTGCAGGTATCCGAAGACCGGCTTCAGCTTGATCACCCGTTCGCCATCGAGCACCACGTCCATGCGGAAGACGCCATGCGTCGACGGATGGTGGGGCCCCATGGCCACTTCCAGCAGTTCAGCTTCGCCATCGGCCTCAATGACCGGCGGCCGATTCCAGCCCTCCGGCCTGACCGTGCTCGCCCGCTCCGTTTTTGTGTCCACTGCGCTCATCAAGCCTTTGGTCCCTACATCCCTAGTTCCCGGTCCCTATTCCCTCGTTCCCTTGCTCCCTGCTTTTGTGCTGCTGCGCTCTTTTCAGCACTTCATCGTGCGCAGTCGGTTCGTACTCGAAATCATCAGGCTCGACGTAATCGCGCCGCATCGGGTGATCCTTGAATTCGTCCCACATCAGGATCCGCCGCAGATCGGGGTGGCCTTTAAACACAATTCCGAAGAGGTCGAAGATCTCGCGCTCTTGAAACTCGGCTGATCGCCAAACCGAAGTCAGCGATGGCAGCTCCACTTGATCCGTACGGTTGGCTGTCCGCATCCTGATCACGACCGGTCCATGCTTCTTTGCAATTGAATAGAGGTGATAGACCACCTCGAGATAGCCCGGCTCGGTACGCTTTCGAGTCTCCTCGACCGTCTCCTCCGCCGTCTGCTCAACACCGTCCACAGTTTTCGGAATCTGACGTGTCACTTTAACTTTTTCCGTGATCTCTTTGTCAAGCCAGTCGATTCCGGTCGCATTCGACAGGTAGTCCAACGCCAGATCACTGTCGTCCCGGAGAAATGTTGCGACCTCGACCGCCCGCTCCGGACCAACCAGCAGCGAATGCTCCGCGCTCGGCCCGGGGTTGGGAACTACTCTTACCGCGACCCCTGGCACTGCTGCTTCAATCGCCGCCTTAACCTCTTCGACAGTCTTCAATGCCGCCCGATCCTCCAACCTGCCTGCGCCCCGTAGCTCCCGCGACAGAGCGCCGCTTGTTACTCACTATTCCCTACTTCCAAATCCTTACTTGATCACCACCAACGGCGGCTGCCAAACCTCACGATTCGAGGATGGCTCCAGATCGTGCTCGCCAAACTCCGGCACAGGAAATTCCCCGGGCGCGTCCTTGTCCAGATGCCGCGGTCTCCCATCACCTGTAAGCTGTTGCTCATCAATCTTCTTCTGCAATGTCATAAAGGCCTGGATGAGCGCTTCCGGACGCGGCGGGCAACCGGGGATATGCACGTCGACCGGGATGTACCGGTCGATTCCCTTCAGCACGTTATATCCCTGCTTGAACGGTCCGCCCGAGATGGCGCAGGCGCCCATCGCAATGACATATCTCGGTTCGGCCATCTGGTTGTAGAGCCTCACCACCTGCGGCGCCATCTTCTTGGTCACGGTACCGGAGATGATCATCAGATCGGCCTGCCTCGGCGAGGGGCGAAACACCTCCGAGCCGAACCGAGCGAGATCATAGCGCGCCATCGTCGTCGCGATCATCTCGATGGCGCAACAGGCGAGCCCGAACTGCATCGGCCAGACCGAACTTCGCCGACCCCAGTTGTAGAGCTCCTGGATTGTCGTGACGAAGACGCCTTGCTTACCGAGTTCGATCTTCAGCTGTTGATCAACCATGTCACTTTTCTCCGGTTCAGAGTTCGCAGTTCACTGTTCGCAGTTGTGCACCGCGCCATCGAAAACTTGGAACTTCGAACTTTGAACAACGAACTGTGCGCGTAAGCGGTCACTGCTTACGCCCATGTCAGCACACCCTTGGCCCACGCCCAGACCAGGCCCTCGACCAGCAGCAACACGAACACCAGCATCGAGATGCTCGCAGCCAGGCTGAGGCCCATAAACGCCACCGCAAACGGCAGAAGAAACACCGCTTCCACATCGAAAATCAGAAAGATGATCGCGTACAGGTAATAGGCCGAGCGAAACTGCACCCATGCGTCGCCTCTCGATTCCAGCCCGCATTCGTAAATTGCGTTCTTGATCGCATTCGGCTTGGCCGGCGAGAACACCCGCTGCCATAGCCATGCCAGCCCCAGCGGAGCCAGCCCGAATCCGAGCGCGACGACGAACAAAACTGCGAGTGAGAAGTAAGGACTTGAGGCCATCTGCGAGTGAGCGGTCTTACCCTATCTACCGTAACAGTTTGAGGCTCGATTTGGCCAAGCCGATGTGCGCTCAATCACACCATCCAAGCCCGTTTTTTGCCCGTTCATCCCACTCTGTGAACCGCTCAATGCAGGGACAGAAGGGAACGCGGGAACAAGGGACCAAGCAATGCCAGCCGCAGTTCTTTTTGTGGCTGCTGCCCTCCGCCAGGCTGGCGAAATATACGATCCTCTAATTTCACTTCACTCGCCGCCCTCAGTCCCTTCTTCTCTTCTTCCCTGCCTTCTCCACCTTTCGATGGTGGACAGTCCATCCCCTCGCCCTGTTAACGTTCAGATGTTCCCCCATGCCTGCTCCCGTCTGCCAGGCGGGGCCAAAGAACCAAACATTGTCGTAAGCCTTTCGGGAGTTTGTTCGAAGATGTTCAACGTCGCGCCGCGTCGCTGGGCCGTCATCGCCGGTCTTCTTGCCCTGCCGCTCTCGATCAACTTCGTCGCCGGCGCGGCAACCGATCCCCCATCTTCCACCGGCTCAGCTCCAGCCAGTGCAGCGCCTGACGCACCCCCGGCCGCATACACCGCCTCTATCAAGGTCACGGGCCCCACCACCCAGTTCCACGACTCCGTCGCCAGCCGGTACAACTACGCCTTCGGCAAACAATCGCCATTCCTGCCGTCGAATGCGATGACCGTTAACGGCCAGTTCCTGAGTCCGCGCAGCGTCCCCACGGCCGAGTACTGCGGCCACTGCCACCAGGAGGCCTACCGCCAGTGGCGCCAGTCGGTTCACTCCAATAGCTTCCGCGCGCCCTGGTACGTCAAGAACGTCAACATGCTCATCGACGAGAAGGGTGTGCAGTTCTCACGGCACTGCGAAGGCTGCCACAACCAGGTCGCGCTCTTCTCCGGCGACCTCTCCCAGGGCATGCCGAAAAAGCGCCCCTTTGAAGATGAAGGCATTACCTGCGCCGTGTGCCACTCCATTCAATCCACTGACACCACTGGTACCGGCAGCTTCGTCATGGGCACTCCTGCAGTCCTCGTCGATGAAAAAGGCGCGCCAGTAACGCGCCCGGTCTCGGACTCCGAGATCCTGGGCCATCTCGATCGCCACAAGCAGGCGGTGATGCGCCCGCTCCTCAAGACCCCAGAGTTTTGCGCCGCCTGCCATAAGGCCACCATCACGCGCTCGCTCGACGACTACAAATTTCTGCGCGCCTTCACTGTCTATGACGAGTGGCAGGGGGCCAGTTTTACCAAGCAATCCCCGCTGCCCTTCTACCGCAAAGATACGGCTTACACTTGCCAGACCTGCCATATGCCGCGAGAGCCCCTCGCCGCCAACGCGCAAGATGCAGGCGCCAAGGACGGAACCCTCGTCTCACATCGCTGGCTTGGCGGCAACTCGCTCATCCCCGCCTACTACAAGTTCAATGAACAGGCCGAGAAGCTCGTCAATTTTCTCAAGAATGGCCCCGATGGCAAAGGCGTCCTTGGCATCGACATCTTCGGCATTGAGAAAGAACAAGCTGCAACATCCTCAGACGAGTCGCCAAGAGCCTCTCTCATCGCCCCGCTGGGCTTGACTGACTTCTCGCTGGCGCCCGGCGATACGCTCGTTGCCGACGTTGTCATCCAGAACAAGGGCATCGCGCACTCCTATGTCCCCGAGCAGCGCGACTTCTACGAGTCCTGGGTTGATTTCATCGTGAGGGACAGCGGCGGCAAAATCCTCACGGAGTCCGGCTATATCAAACCCGATGGCGAACTCGATCCTTCGGCTCATTCGTTTACGAGCCGGCTCGTCAACATCAAGGGAGAGTTGAACGATATCCATCAGATCTGGCACAACCGCGTACTGGCCTACAACAACAGCATCCAGTCAGGCCGCTCGCAGCTCGTGCGCTACCGCTTCCGCCTGCCGAAGAGGGTATCGGGCTCGGTCACGATCACAGCCACGGTGAAGTACCGCCGCTTCAATCAGCACTTCATCGACTATGCGATGGACCAGCCTGCCGGCAAACACTTCCCGCAGCCGATTCTGGAAGTCGCCAGCGCAGCTCGCGCTTTGAAGATCGGCGAGAACGGTCCCGACGCGCAGAATTCATCCGAACAGTCGCCGGGCGCGCAGCCATGGATGAGGTGGAACAACTACGGCATCGCCCTGCTCGACGCGCTCCAGTTTGAGGCTGCCGTACAGGCCTTCCAGCGCGTCGCGGATCTGCGCCCCGACTACGCCGACGCCTATACCAACATGGCCATTGTCGAAATCTCCTGGGAGCGCTACAACGATGCCAAGCCGCATCTCGAGAAGGCGCTCTCGCTGTTGCCGGGCGATCCACGCGCTCTTTACTATCGTGCCTTGGTTGAACGCAACGCCGGGCAGGTTCAGCAGGCCATCGACGATCTCCAGGCTATGCTCGCGAAATACCCGCGCGCCAAAGACGGCCTCCGCGAGCTTGGCTTCTCCTATTACCAGCAGCACGACTACGCAAAGGCTCGCGAAGAGTACGAGAAGTTGCAGGCGATCGATCCCGACGATCTCGCCGCGCATTATCAGCTTGCGATTCTGTACCGCCGCCTTGGCGAAAAGGAGAAGGCTGCAGTCGAGTCAGCCAAGTTCGCCGACCAGAAGGACGACCCGACCGCAAGCACCTATGCGCTGGAGTTCCTGCGCAGGCACCCCGAAGTCGCAAGCGAGAGCGTCGCCTGGCACACACACGATTTGACCGGCGATCCGGTGAAGCAGCCCGGAAAGATCGAATACCACTACATTCCCGGTGCGGGGTTCTAGAGGAAATCTACTTCTCTCTTACAAACAGCGCCGTGTCCGCCGTCGCAACTACGCGGACCTGGTCGCCCTTTTGTGGCTGGAACTTGTACCCGTCCACAGCTCCCATGTAGCCTTCGGCTACGGTTTGGTCTGTGATCTTGAAGGTCTGCACGGCGCCGGCACTGTCCTTGATCGAAATCGAATGTGCCTTGGCTTCAAACTTCACCACGGCCCCTTCAGTCGAGGTAAACGGTCCCGCTCCCAGGTTCTTCAGAGCCACTGCGGCGCGGTCATCATTGTCGCCATAGTAGAAGACGATGACGTATGCACCCTTCTTCTTGGAGCTTTCTGCTGACGTTGTATCCAGGGTGATCTTCTTGTCGAACGTGATGTGAGCTTTGCCGTTCGTCATGTCTTTGAACTGGCCCTCTGATCCGTTGTCCTGGAAAAGAACGATCGTCTTCGAGAGATCATCAACCTGGCTAACCGTGCCGGTCAGCGCATGCACAACCTGCTGTGCCGGCGCCGCGATCGAACCAAGACTCCCTGCAAATACACAACCGCACAACACTGTCCTGAACATGTGCTCCTCCATTGCTCTTCAATTGCAGGCTGGCAATTTTGACATGCACCCTCTGCGGGGTGCCGCCAGTATAGTGCTACAATTCGTTGACCCGCAATACAATTGCATTCGACCAGCAAGCCTCAGGAAGCGCAAAGAGGGTTTCTCACACTCCTGCCGAGCATGGCGCACATTAGACCGGCACTCGCAAAAAGCCTTTCGCCGACGAAGCATTGGCCACGCTTCGCCGGCGAAAGGAACCCGCTGCTTACTTTTCAGTTTCTACAGGAAATACGCAGTTGGCATGGAGCGCGGAGTTGCACTGGTGCTGACTCACCAGGGTCTCAGCTGCATCTGACAGGATGCTGTGGCCGTGGGTCGTGGGATGTAGGTCATCCCAGAACAGGTACGTATCTGGATCGACCTTGAATTGCCCCCGCGATGAATCTGTCACATTCCCCAAAGAAAAGCTCGCGGGCGATTTGACGATCGCTGTGAAAAGTGTAAAGACGTCAAGCTGATAAATTGTCGTGTTCCGGTGCGGATACAAATCACACAGAACCGAAATCCCAGTCGCCAGGAAGCCGTTATAAACGGAAGCCGCATAGGTAGCTGGACCCGACGTCGCAAGCGAACCATTCAATCGCGGAACCAGCCCGAGCGGAGGCAGGTTCGGAATGATGAATTGTGTTGCCCCAGCCTCAATCAGCCTCTGAATGTTTAGCGTTTCTTGCGTCGCTGCGTTCCAAAGATAAGGGCCAACCTCATCCGGTGTCAGCTGTCCTGCGTGAATCAGATCGTTGGCGCCGCCCCACACCACAAAAAGCGTGCTGTCGTTAATCTTGGGATTCGTGGCCAGATAATCATTGATCTGCTGGCCGATATTCTCCACTTCCACTGAATACTGATCGGAGTCACCAAAGGTGAGCTCACCGGTTTTGTCGGCGGTCGTTGCATATCCGTAGGCATAGTTGGTGCCGCCGTCGAGTGAGTTCTTCACTTCAGGATGCGTTGGCAGCGAAGCTGCAAACTGCTCGATCCACACCCCGAAGTACTTCTGTGCGGCCGGTATGGTATCGAACCCATCGGTGAACCGCCCATCTGTATAGTCAGCCGCTGTGCCGGGAACCCGGAACGGGTATTTCGCTTCGGAGAGATGCGCAACGTTGCCGGTGTCGGAGAGAGAATCGCCGAACACCACGATCTTTGTGTAGCTTTTGGCCTGAGCCAGGGCGGTGGCGAATGCCAGCATCATTCCGAGGCTGAGCAGGAAGCGAAACTCCGTCGCTTTCCTGGCTTTTGAAGATTCATTGCAGAGAGAAACCGGAACCGATTTGCTGGTCCTGAACATGGACATCTTGAGGGCCCTCAACTTTCAGAGATTTTTGAAGCTCAGCTTGTTGCGAATAGCAGTCCATACTATCCGGCGGTCTCCGCAGAACAAAGCGATAAACATACATGTGTGACGAGAGTACAACTTCTTGACCGCGCGGGAGATTGCGAAGCTTTTCGACTTCAAATCGCGGCTAGACTCAACACAAAAATCCCTGATACCTGATCCCTGATCTAACCTGAATCCATGGCTGGCGCCGTGCAATTCCCATATGCCGCTCAGCTTCGACTCGAGCTTGCAATACGCAACCGTGTCTACGCCCGCGAATTTCCCCACGTCGAGAGCTGCGACCGTAATCCGGTCATGGTTTACGCGCCGGAGAACGGACACCATGGCAACTTCCATGCGCCGGCTTATGCGGCCATCTCCGCAAGACCAGAGTGGATGCGTCGCTTCGAAAAGGTTCACGCCCAGGGCCGATCTCTGCCTAAACCTCAAATCGATCCCGCCCGCAGGTGGCGCGAACTTGATTCCTGCATGAGTTCCGATGCCCTGCTCATGAATGTTTTCTGCGCACCGAAAGTTGCCGATTCACTTACCCTTCGTCGCATAATGGGCATCGACGACACCAGCGAGCCCACTTTCGGGTGGAGAGCGCAGGTGCCTCTGAATAATGGGCGACTCGATCGCACTGAAGTCGACATGCGCTGGGGAAGTCTCATTGTGGAAGCCAAACTCACCGAGTCTGATTTCCAGTGTCGAGAAACGACAATTGTTGAAGCATATCGGGACTTCGAGGATGTCTTCGACAGGAGCCTGCTGCCGCGCGCTTTAATCCGTACCCGGCGTCGCCGTGCCGCCGTGGAACTTGTCGAAGAGTTCACGCAGGAGTGGGAGCCGCCCAGCGACGAGGCAGACGAAGTGGCGCGAAGCTTTCACGCTGTGATCGAAGCCTGCGCAGACGCTCAACAGCCTTGGGAACCTGGCTATGCAGGCTATCAACTAATTCGCAACGTCCTCGCCGCGTCTGCAACAAACTCCAGTTTCTGCGTCATTCACGACCAACGGCGCCCGGACCTGCGTGAGGCCTGGTTCGAAGTGATGCGGGCTGCGAGACGCGCCGAAACGCGCGTACGCTGCAAGGTGCTTACCTGGCAGGAACTCGTACCGTTCCTTCCCGATGAACTGTGCCGGTTCCTCGACCTCAAATACGGCATCGTCGCGCCCGGATGCGTCGCATCGTCAATCGACGGAATGGAAACCTTATTAGGTTGAGGGTGAACAACCGTCGCCTAAAGGGCGACGGCTTCTTGGGGCACGCATGAGACAGCATCCTCTACGTTAAGCCCCAAAAGCCCGTTCCGGGCTCTGGAAAGGATCAGCTGAGCACTGACATGATCGCGACTCTGAGACAA
>DATFSO010000070.1:0-12058 GCA_035262585.1 Occallatibacter sp.
GATCGCACGCGCGACATTGCCGGGTAGCTGAAGTGCCGCGCATGCGCCTCGATCGGAGTCGCATTCTCTCGCGGCAGTTGGCGGCCATAAGCGGCCGCGACCTCAGGATCATCAAATGCCCTGATGAGGTTCCGAAACGCACTCGGTTCAAATGGCACGGCATCCTGGGTCAGATATATCAGGATGTCTGCACTTGCCGCGCAATCGGCGCCCATCTGCCGTGTGCCGCCATGGTTGAAGTCTCGCGGCGAGATCTCCAATACCGTAAACCCGTTCTTTCGCGCCAGATCTGCCGTGCCGTCGGTGGAGGACGAGTCGATCACGATCACCTCGTCCGGTACGAGGCTCTGCGAACGAATTCCCTCCGAAAGCTTCGGCCAATGGCGCGCGGCGTTGAAGGTGGGAATGACGACGGCAACGCCGGCGCGACGCCGCGCAGCTGTCTCGATCATTGCATCATCGATTAGCGTCAAGGACACTCCTTAAAGTCACGGACGAGCGCGCTCGGAGTCCGGTGGGGATGGGCTGAAGGAGTCTTCAGCGCCCGGGTTGCCTGCTCTCTGGAAGTCTGGCCGATGAACGGAATGCATAGGTCAGGTGGGCCAACAGGAGTGCAAACCGGGTCTGGAACTGCCTTAACAGCGGTTTCGTACGGCTCGCGTTGCTGAGATGTCGCCGGTAGAGGAGGAGATGCTCATCGATGAACGCGACCTTGCCACCGAGCAGATCGTTGCGGGTTCCGATCCACGCGTCGTGGAGAAACGCTTTCTGCGCTGGGAACGGCAGCACGCGCGCGAGCAGCGTTGCCCGAATAGCCATTGCAGATCCCTGGTAGTGATTCATGTAGAGGTTCCGCCAGAAGCCCGATAGAAACCGGCCCCGTCGATTGATGCGCGAGTCCGGCAGCGGACGGTCGTTCTCATCGATCACGCGCACGCGGCTCTGCACAATCTCCACGTCCGGCCAGCACGCAAACGCAGTCATGAATCGCTCGACTTTGTTCGGCGCCCACAAATCGTCGTCATCGCACAAAAACAGGATGTCTCCCGAGGCTGAACGAAGCGCATCCTCAAACGTCGCCACCACTCCTGAGTTCTTCTCATGTCTCAGAAGCCGGATCCGGGGATCGCCGAGACGTCGAATGCGCTCCACAGTGTCGTCCGTCGAATCATCATCGACGATGACTGCTTCATCGTGCTCTCTGAGCTGTGAAAGGACAGACTCCAGCTGTGCCTCAACGAATGCACCCCCGTTAAATGCCGCCATGCAGGCCGACACTTTTGGTTCGCGCATCAATCTCCCATCGCGAGCGCGATCCGCGGTCATCCGCATCCATTCTTCGATGCGCTTCTGCCGTGGTGTAAAGAGCCGTCTCTTGAGCGCCAGCCGCGTGATCTGGCGCAACTCTGTTGAATCCTTGCGACGCCACTGCTTCATGAGCCTCAATGCCAGCCTGAGCGTTCTCTCCCATCCTGCGGCGCGGCTCATTCGCAGATCCCAGAAAGCCGTCTCGGCAATGAGCGCATTTCGATATCGATCCGGGCTCATGCGCCGCTCGATGTCCTTCATGGAGAACTCATGCTGCACCTGGATATTGCCTGCGATGTAGACGCGCTTGCCGTGCTCGTGCAACCTGCTGAAGATCATTGCGTCGCTGTCGTCAAGCCAGAAGCGCGGATCGTAGCCCCCAACCTGCTCGAGCGCATCCACTTTGAGCATCGCACCCGAGTTGAACCCAAACACCGGCTGGCACGGCACACCGACAAATCCTGCGGGATACCAGCGCGGTATCGCGCCGGCTTGAAAATGGTTGGGCGAGAGCTGTTTGCCCCCCGAGGCGATTTGCGGCACGATCGCTCCGATCCCGGAGTAGCGTGAACTTTCTGTCGCCGCTGCCGCCATCCCTGCGAAAAAGCTCCCGGGCACGGCCGTGTCCTGGTCCAGCGTCAGCAGCCAATCCGATCCGTTCTCTGCCGCCCATTTGAGAGCGGTGTTGTATGCTTTCGCCAGTCCTGAATTGTCTTGATCTGCAACGTAGCGCACGCCATCGGGCAGATCGTATTTCGCCTCCGCATCGGGGCTGTTGTCCCAGAGCAGGACGCACGGGTTCCGTAACGAAGTGCCGGCCTGAGCAAGCGAGGCCATAACGCTTTGGAAAGCAACCGAACGGGCAGGCGTGGTGCGATAAAGAACGATCACGACCGTCGCGGTGAGCGGGCCCGATGCTGCCTGAAACACAGGACGTACGTTGCTCATTGGTGCACCAGGCTCTCCACTGGCACGCCGTTCCACTGAAAGCATTTCCTCTGCACGGTGCTTTGAATGGCCAACTGCAGAATCGTTGAGAGCGGCGTGAACATGTCGCTGAAAAAGATAAAGGAAAGGCACGTCAACAGGACGCTCGCCACCAGAATCGATCTCGGAACCGCACGCTCCATCAGCCAGCCGCAGGTGACTCCAAGCGCGAGATTTGCGAGGTAGACGCCGAGGTACGAGAAGTCCAATGCATACGCCGAGAGGTAAGTGCTCGCTCCATCGATGATGGACAAGTCGTTGTGAATCGAAGCATGCGGGTCGGCGGGTGCAAGAAACGATGGCAGCAACGGATACAGGAACGACAATGTTGGTCCGTGGAAATTGCCTTTGGCTAACAACCAACACAGATTCGAAAATGGAATCGAAATGTACGATGTTATCCACAAATAGGACATAGGCAGGTCAAAGTACTTTTGCCGGATCTGCAGATACTCGAGGAAGACTCCTTGCGCCGTGCGCGCATTGCCGATCAGGTTAATGACAAGCACCGCGAATACAAGAAAACCAAATGCAATGGCGTACAGCTTCCGTTTGTTCATCTGCGTCTTCAATGAGAAGACAAACAGTATCTGAACGAGCGCTACCATCAGCAGTCCGCGCGTAATGTAGAGCGTCATGCCGGCGATGCCGAACATCATGAACAAGGCCTTCCGCCACCGCGACGTATCCAGGATCGAGTTCACCGTCACCACGACCAGTAACGGAAAAAGCACCTGCTTGAATCGACCGTAGGTTAGATACGTAGTCGGATTTCCAAGCGCCGGCGGGGGCCCTGAGAGCTCCCAATTCAAGGCGATGATCAGAAGCGAAGCGGCGCAGAATATGATGTTCAACTGCCACAGTCGCGTGACATCGAGCGTGTACGCCGGCGTCGCAGAGGGTGTGGGCCAGCGGTGCAGCAGCGTCCGCGAGACCAGGTATCCGAACAGGAACGATCCGAGCGAAAGCACAAACAACAGAAGCGGAAGCCCCATCTCGGGATAAGTGACATACGTGATCTGGCGGCTGAGCGAGACAAGCATCAGTGCCCAGTTCAGAATGAAGATGAGCAGAGGATTACAAAACAGTGGAAGCTCGTTGCGCGGCTTCAGCCGGCCACGCGACAATCTGTGTTTTGCAAATTTCTCAGTCAACTCCTGCCACATTGCCTGGGCCTGCAGGGAAATATCGGCAGGCTGGCTTGCACCAAAGCTGGTGCTGTGCGACGTTTGATTCATATCAGCTCCCGGCCCAAGAGAAAATCAGTGCGCAGGGATCCAAGTCCCCGCGCATAATGCGCGTAGCGAGGTAGTTGCGCCAGCATTTGCAGCGTGCGAACGCCCATGCTTTGCGAGAGCGTCGACTGCCGTTTGAGAAACGCGATCTTTTCGCGGATCTTCACAATGAGAAGGTCGTTTTGGTTCCAGCCCTCGGCCACGACTCGCGTCAGCAGATCTTCGAACTGCCGGGCAACGCGTGCATAGTGCTGGCGCCGTGTCTCATTGCGCCCAGCCCCGGATGCTGCGCCGAAACGATTGCCTACTCCGAGTTGCTGGCCGGCGTGAATACGGTACTCAATCAGCGGCTCTGGGATCAGAGCCAGGCGCGCGTGCAGGGCAATCATCCAGGCCAGCCATCCGTCATGCACCCAGGATGTAGGAATTGGCGAGCAATAGCGGCGCAGTGATGCCCGGAACATCAACGTTGCTCCAGTCACCACGTCGTGCTTCAACAGCGTCGAAGTCGGACTGCTCAGAAAGCTCGACTGCCTGGAGGAAGTGAACCTGTGGCGCTGAAACAAGCTGATGCCCACCGGGCTCCCGTCTCGATCGATCAGAGTTGCATCCGAGAAGATGCCGCCGAGGAAAGGATTATCAAGCAGCGCATCGGAGGCTCGCTCCAGCTTCGTCTGCAGCCAGCGATCGTCCTGGTCGCAGAGCGCGATGTATTCGCCCCGCGAAAGTCCGATTGCCTGGTCGAAATTGCGCGTCGATCCAAGCCGGGACTGGTTTTGGATCACCTTCACCGGAAACGGCGCGGCAGCTTGGAACCGTTTCAGAATCGCAATTGTGTCGTCTGTCGAGCGGTCGTCGCACACAATCAGCTCGCAGGGTAATCGCGATTGCAATGCGATGCTGTCAAGCTGCCTTTCAAGATAACGGCCCCCATTGTATGTACAGAGTGCGACGGAAATTCGCGGGGCGCTCGTGTATGAACCATTCCCACCCATGTATCAGGTCTCCAGCTGAGCCCATTGGCTTCGTTTTGTTTTAAAGATCGTCGTGGCAGAGATCACCCCCGCGACTCCAAGCACCGCAAAGTAGGCAAGCGAAACACCGAGAGCGCCGGAGGTCCTGGCGAGCAGGACGACGCTGCCCGCTGTGCAGGCTGCGATCACAATGGATTGCACCAGGAATGGCTCGCACTTGTGTGCACGCAGGTAGATCGCCTCGCTCTGCACAACATGGCTGCTCAGCGCCGTCAGCAACAGCAGCAGAAAGATCGGCCAGCTCTCGATACGCTGGCTGATTTTGGGATAAATGTGCGGCATAACAAGCACGCCCAGCAGGACAAGCGAGGTCATCGCTGCGAAGAGGACGAGCGACTGGCGCAGTGTGCGGAAGAACATTCTGTCCAGTTCCGGTCTGTTCTTTTTGGCAATGAGGCTGCCGAAAGGGGCAGCCTTGGTCGTCATCCACGCCAGCATCATCGCGCTTACCTGCATCACGATGCTCATCGAAAGACCCATCTTCCCGGCCTCAACCGGCCCGCGAAATGCGAACAGAACTGGCGTGAACAGCTGAAAAATGAAGTAATCGCAGAGCCAGCTCACGGCGATCTTCCATTGGAAAGGCCACACTTCGCGCCGCCAGCTTATACCTTGACCTGCCACGCGAATCCGCATGAGCGGGAGCAGAAGTTTCCTTCGTGAAAACAGAAGAATGCTCGCGACGAATCCCTGGCCCAGAAGCACCATCGCCGGCGCGAACAGCCCGTGGTGACTCAACATCGCAGTCCATGAAGCGGCAACACTCACCGTCGCCTGGAAGAAACGCATGTGCGCCACCTGCGCCACCTGTCCGCATCCTTCAAGAAACGAAAGCACAGGGCCGATCGAAAATGTGATCGCGCAAGCCAGCACCGTTACCCTCAACGGAACAACCCAGATCGCCGGCTCCTGGGGCTGTTGATGAAGGGAGAAAAATCTCATGCCTCCGAAAAGCAGAACGATTCCCATGACGACGGCGGCACTCGTGTACCAACGCACGGCTCTTTGCAGCAACGATGCCAGCCTGCGGTGCGCCGCCTCGTTGCCGGTGATGCTACCGTCTGCATGGAACTCAAGGTGCGCCCTCTCGTGCGCCGCAACCTGCAGAATCACGAATGAAAAACCCAGCTCAAATACACTCTGCAGGGCGACGAGACTCCAGAGCGCATAGTAGTATCCCTGCTCAGCCGCGGTCAGCAAGTGCACGATCAGCAGCACGCTTCCCACGCTGCCCAGACCCTGCACTACGCGGCCAAGGACCGTGAACCCAACGGCGCGATCCAGGCCTATGTAATGCGGAAGCCTGTAGCGCAGGAATTGGAACAGGCTTCCCGTTCGAGGTAGTGATGTCGTAGTCTCAGTCAGCATTAGATCCGGTTCGGGTCAACGGTGGATCAGGGCTCAATGCGAAGGCAGAATCCGTCATCCGGTTGCCTCTGGCCGGGCATGGCGCAGCGCTCCAACTTTGTCGGCCTCCTTCGCTCCTACCTTCTCGGGCTCCTTTGGTTCCGGTTCTTTTGCTGGAATTGGTCTCGGTTCTTTCCACAACGAGCGCCTCAGGAGGTCAAGCTTGTCCTTGGTTGCAGGATTGTGCTGCATTCGCACCAGGCCTCCCTGCAACAGGGCGAGCATGATGCCAAATGTGAGACCAGCTGCAAATCCTGCAAGGGTAAACAGTCCGAGCTTGGGAAAAGACTTTTGTTCCGGCACAATTGCGGGATCGACGACCTGGATGAATCCGCCCTCGCGTGCTTCATCCATCTTGGCCAATTCCAGTTGCCGCGCCAGCAGACTAAAGATTGCCTCGTAATACTTCACATCGCGCAACTTGCGAATGTATTCCAGACCCGCTTCGGGAACTTCGCCTTTGGGGATAAACACGTCATCGGTCGAACCGCCCTTTGATCCGACCATCTTGTTGAACTGAGCACGCAGTCCATCGAGTTGGGTCTGTGCCTGAGTCAGCGCCGGGTTTTCATCGCCGGCATAGGAGCGCATCGCCTCGATCTGAACCTCCTTGGCCACAATCTCTGCGCGCAACCGTGCCGCAGACTCGATCATTGCGCGTGCCTGTCCATCTACCTGCACCATGCCGGTTGAGAGCTCGGTCCGTTTCAAAGCCTCATCCGCGTTGGCCAGATCCCCTCTGGTCTTTTCCAATTGATTGGCGTAGATCACCCGGCGTTGCGCAGCCTCTGTTATCGCAAGATGCTGCGACAGGTTCTTGAACTGATCGACGTATCCGTTGGCGATTTCGGCGGCGCGATTGGGATTCCTGTCGTGGAAGCTCAACCGTATCAAGCCATCCTTGGTTGATCCGTCGATCTTCGTATGCTTTTCAAGCGCCTTGCGTGTATCCGCCAGGTACTTCTTGCGGTACTCAGCCTGCAATCCGTACCGCTGGATCACGGCATCCTCGACCGAGTTGCTCTTCAGCATCGAAACATACATTTCATTGACGTTCTTGAACCCGAGCAAGCTGCCTGCCACGCCGCTCATTGCGCCTTCCATGCCGCTCAGTTGACCGGCGAGCATGGAGCTCATCGAGGAACTGCCCTGGGGGGGAAGAATGATGACCGTAGCCGTATATTGATGCGGCAGGACGAGCGCCAAGAACAGCCCTAGTCCCGTGCAGATTGCGGCAACGATCGCCACCAGCTTCTTGCGCTGCATGAGAATGAGCAGAAAATCGAGGAATGTCAGGTCTTCTTGTGCATTCTGATGAATAGGAGGCAACAAAAAACTATCCCGTAGTTCATTGATCGTTCCGCTGTTTCGTGTACTCAGCATGGATGATCTCCGCTTCGACCCGTCAGGAATGCCTCTGCGAACGATCGAGCTATTTGAGGACATTGATTGCCGCGGCCCCAAGGGCAAACTGATAGAAGACGGCCGACCAGTCGGTCAGGCCGCGTAAGAACGTAACCTTGTTCAGCTGTGCGGGAACGACAATCGTATCGCCGGGATACATGACCTGGCCATCGAAGTTGTCGCCGGTCCACAATGTGCGCTGAAGGTATTGCCGGCTCAGGACCGAGCCGTCGGCGCGAATAATGAACATCTGCTTCTTGTCCGCATTCTTGCTTGGACCGCCTGATGTCCGCAGGTATTCGCCCGCACGCTTGCGGGATGCGTATTCGAAAGAATTGGGATCGTAGACCGCGCCCACGATGCCCACTGTCGATGGAACCGGCGGGACAACAAAGCGGTCCCCATCTTCCAGGGGCAGATCTGGAAGGGAATACACGTTCTTTTCGCCAGGCTCAATGTGCAACACGACGCGGCCGCTTGCTCGCAGTTGCCGAAGCCGGCCCACCAGCATACGCTGGCTCGCAAGCGAGGCGTTTGTCGTGGCCGCCTCGTTGGGGCTCACGACGGATGTGGCTCTATTCGAGGCGGTCAATTCAACCTGATATGAGAGCGCTGCAACGTATTCATCCAGCCGCTGTTGCTGCTCGCGTCGAGTGCTCTCGCGGCTGAATTGTGAGCCGTACAGGTAGGCCTGCGGGGTGATGCCGCCCGCACGAATCACAAGCTGCTTCAGCGTTTCGCCGGGTTTTACGCTGTATATCCCGGCATGAACAAACTCGCCGTCCAGCCGGACATATTTCGTCTGCTGCGCCCGCGGAACACGAATGTCGGCATCGGAAAAGATGGTGATAACATCGCCGGGCTCGAGAGTCACGTCCGCAGCGGGATCGTGGTTCAGCACCACAGATGCAAGGCTGAAGGGAATGAGCTGGGTGGTGAGAGTTTTGGGATCCAGGCGCTCCACAACGGCATAGTTCCAGTCGATGTCAGGAGAAGTCTTTACCACCTGGGTCTGAACAGGGAAGTGCAGCGTCGTTACGAGGTGTGGACCGGTGCCCAGCATCTCGCGTCCGGACGTAGCGCCATTCGATTGCGACTGGGTTTCGCTTGCCGCCAGTGACTGGTATTCCGCAGTTCGTCCTTGCGGAGCGGACGTATCCTCCGATACGCCTTCCGTCAGTTGCGGGAAGAGTCCGCTATCGATTGTCTGCGTATCCTGCGGCGCGGCGGGACGCGAAGCCTTCTGCCCCGGCTGCATCGGCGGGTTCTCCGCGTTCAAAGGAGGCATCATGGGTTGAAAATCGGCGACGGGCAAACCAAGCTGTTCGCGCCTCAGCCAATAGTCCGGAGTGAGCAACGCATCCTGGTTCGGAATGAGGTCGCTTACCTTCATTCCCTGATGCCATGCAAATCGACCCGGAGTGGCGACATAGCCGCGCAACGTCACGGTCTTATCGAAACGCGCGCTGCTGGCGCGCACACGCACGATGTCCGCATTCTCGAGCGGCGTCGCCAGCGCCGTCTGATTCATAGCTATATCTACCGCGACGCGCACCCGGCTTCCGTCAGTGTGCTTCTCAGTACGTTCCATCACCAGAGAGGTATTGTCGGCAACCGAGGAAATGCCGCCTGCAAGCGTCAAGGCCTCGGCAACGCTCTCGCGTCCTCGCAGTTCGTAAATCGCCGGCTGCTGCACGCTGCCCACCACGGCAACCTGCGGCCCCACGGGCGAGAAATAGATGACGTCTCCTCCTTGAACAATCACGTCCCTCGACGTGTCACCCCTCAATAAGAGGTTATAGAGGTCGAAATCTGCTATCTGCGTTCCGCCGCGTTTCAGCACAATATGCCGCAGCGACCCATGTGGCGCTGGCCCTCCACAAGCGAAGACGGCATTTACTAGGGTGCTCAGAGAACTGATGGTATAGCTGCCGGGCCGTCTCGCCTCGCCTGTCACAAACACCTGGATCGAGCGGAGTTCACCGAGGTTCACGTTCATGTCATAGTTGCGATAGACCCTGTCAAAGCGCGCCTTCAGAAGCGGCTGCAGTTGTTGGAACTGCAATCCCGTCACGCGAATCTCACCCACTTGCGGGACGTAGACCGACCCGGAGCGGTCGACCGTGAGTTGGAGGTTCTGTGAAACCTGACCCCATGTGCGGATCAGCAATTCGTCGCCCGGTCCAATTACATACTCAGGAGTCACCGGCAAGCGCTGAACCGGGGCAAAAGTGTCCGGAACATTGGTGAACAAGTCTGCCCCATACACCGGCACGATGCGTCCGATAGAACCGGCCACCAGCATCTGAAATTCAGTCAATGGTTGCGCTTTGAAGGATGGGGTGCGCTGCCGCTGCTCGGGAGCTCGATTCAACCCAGACGCGTCGTCGCGGTAGACGTTTCCGGGCGCGTTGGGCGCAGGGACATTCATGGGCGTGTTGGGCAATCCCAACGAAGAGCCGGCGCTCCCATCAAACGTCGGCTGGCCCGTCTGCGGCGCCATTGAGCCGCAAGCCGACAGGTCTCCGTTGCTGCAGGCCGAACCCGTCCCAGTGCCGGACTGGGATGAAGTCGGATTCAAAGGAGACTCTTGTTGTGCTCTCGCTGCGGTAAAGGATGTGGCAACGGAAAAAACGGTGAGTACCCGCAAGCACTTGCTAATGTTCTTGCACATGTTTTTTGTCTTCCAGCTGTAATATCCCAGGCCGCTATCAACTACAAAGCGGCGTCGTTATTGTGCTCAATGTCAAGGAACGCTCAGCGGCGAACGGCCCCCTTCTCTCGAAGAGAGCCGCCGATGCGAGATTCGAACGCTGCGCTCAGTAAGCGCCGCGCATTGTGATAACGGCAGGAATTGTCCGCGTCAGGATCTTGAAATCCAGCAGACAGCTCCACTGGCTCGCGTACTCGCGGTCAAAGAGCACACGCCTGTCAAACGCGATGTCGCTTCGTCCTGACACCTGCCATAGCCCGGTAATGCCCGGTCGAAACAGGTCGTAGTAGGCAAAGTGCTGCCCATAGAGCGACGCCTCAGCTTCAACAATCGGCCGCGGCCCTACCAGCGACATGTCCCCCTTCACCACGTTGAACAGCTGCGGCAGCTCATCCAGACTCAGGCGGCGAATGATCCGTCCCACAGGCGTGATCCGCGGGTCCGGCGTGTCTTTGTTCAGGGGATAGGCAGCCTCATTCCGTCCGTGATGTTCGTTGATCACCTGGACATTGTCCTTGTGCTGTTTGGCATACATCGACCGGAACTTGATGATACGGAACGGAACCCCGAAACGGCCCAGTCTCTCTTGGAAGAAGAAGATCGGTCCCGGAGACGAAAGCACTACGACAAGAGCCACCGCCAGCATTACGGGGCAGAGCAGGATGATGAGTATGCTCGATAGCAATATGTCGATCGTTCGTTTCACCACCGCGTAACGCATGGAAAGAGCCCGTTCGACGGCCGCGGAGAGATGTTGCGTTGGGCGTCTCCAGGATGAAAGCGGAAATGTCTCGTGCAATACCGCAACGGCGGACACCTCTCCGAGCCCTGGGCTGTCGTCGACTTCCAATATATTTATTGCTGCATTTCTTCCTTGCATTCGCTAGACCCTCGCTTCTTGTGTTTCCATGCACCTCGGGAATTCTGAAGACAAATTCGGGAGGGCGTGCGCATGGGCGTGCAATGTAGGTTTCCTCAGATCCATCTCTCAGCGCCGAACAACATTCGCGGCTGAGTGCACAGCCTGAGATTCAGGGTAGGAATCAAGGCACTTGAATTCGTACAGCGGGACCCGCTGGGGCGGCTCTACATCTCTATCTATAACTTCGAGCGTCAGCGGAGATAACGCGTCTACGGGCTCCACGTCGTCGCCGTCAACTTCTATAGCAATGCTTTGCATGAGCAGGTCCAGTGTGAGTACCAGCCGGAACCCGCCTTTTTTTCTAATTACAATTCCTTCTATACCAGCGAGAGCACCAACCTTGATGCGCACTCGCTGTCCCACTGTCAATAACGGATGCGGCTCGACCCGCAGTGGATCCAAACCCGCTCGCAAGGCTTCAACTTCAGGATCCGGCAGTGGAGCAGGACACGACGCTCTCCCGACCATCGAGACGACGCCCGGCACTTCCAGGATGCGAACGCGCGCGCCTGCACAAATTCGCACAAATACATAGCCTGGAAATAGCGGAAGATCGAGAGTCACACGGGTTCCGTCCTTCCACTCGCGCTGTGTGCGGAAAATCGGCAAGAAATGCTCGATCTGTCGTTGTTCCAGGTGCCGTGCCACCCGCTTTTCGTGCCTGCAAGTGGTGTATATCGCATACCAATGCTCCTCCGGCCCTGATGGTATGGCGGCATTGTCATTTCTGACCATAGCTTCGCCCTCCTCACTTGGTGGGGCGTTTTCCACAGCGCGAGTCGTTCTCCGCGATCCAGATGCACGTCTTCCCGCACGCGAATGCCGCGAGTCTCTGGCTGCGAACATTGATTTCGTTATGGGCAACTAAGAAGTGCAGTTGCTTTCAATCAGAGGGGGGCCCGTATGTCGACTTCTTATAGATTTCTTTTCTGTTAGGCATCGATATCGACCCAAATTTGCCCAACCATTCACCCTCTCGCACTGGCACACATCCGCCCCCGGACAGCGAGACGACTGGCTACAAAAGTAGAGACGCAAAAATGCCCCG
>DATFSO010000071.1:0-7698 GCA_035262585.1 Occallatibacter sp.
CGAAGGAAGCAGGCTCGGACTGAGCCTGGCGCTCGCGCGGGGCCGGCTTCTCGGCACGAGGAGGCGCCGGATGGCTTTCGATCTCAAGATCCGGCTGGGCTGCCGGCTCAAGGTAGGTCTCCGCGGACGCCTCGGTCTCCACGGGATCTGAAACCGGCTGTGCTCCTCCGCGGCCACCGCGGCGACGACGCCGTCCGCGCCAGCGCTTGGCGCCTTCCATGTCTTCATCGCCCTGAACGGCCTGGTCTGGTTCCGCGGGCGCCTGGGTTGCGGTCTCTACCGGCTCGGCTTCGATGCCGGGCTCGGGGACCTGGCGCTGTTCGCCGCGGTCACGGCCTCTGTCACGGTCGCGGTCGCGGTCACGGCCACCACGCTCACGACGACCTTCGCCGCGTTCGCGATCGCCACCCTGGCGAACTTCGCGAGGAGCCTGGTTGCCGCCGGAGACGGCCGCCTTTTCGATTTCGTCGCTCTCTTCCTGGTCTTCAAGCTCCAGGAAGTCAGTGACATACAGGAACGCGTCCCTCTCCAGCCCCAGGTCGACAAAGGCGGACTGCATGCCGGGGAGCACGCGGGTCACACGCCCGTTGTAGATGGAACCTGCGAGGGTGTACTCGTTTTCGCGTTCGTAATAGATTTCAGCGAGCTGGTCGTCTTCCAGAATCGCTAGCCGCGTCTCATGCGGCGTGGAGGAGATACAAATCTCTTTTGCCATCGTGCCTTTCCGCCCGGCGGACTTTACCAACCGGGGCATGCGGCAAGGTGGTGTGGAGACGCGTTCGCGCAGGAAAGTGGGAGATGTGCAGGGGGGATGACCTGGGGATGGTTTGCGGGATTGACTCCGAAGGACCGCGCACCCCGCATGGGGACGAACTCCTGCGGCTTCCAAGCCTGGCAAACTTTTCTGAACGGTGATCCGAAAGCAGAGATTTTGTGGCCACCCTGTAGTTTGTCTCCTGCGACGTTTCGTCGCGGGAGAACAACCATTCCCATGTCAACCAAAGAATCGACATGAGCGGGGCCGTTACGTCACGGAACAGGACATCGAACCGCGCGTCGTGAGCGGAGCGTTGCTCACGCGTTTCTGCGCGTCTCAAGTATTCTGCATTTCCGTGGAACCGGAATTCCCCGCAACGTGTCGTTGTCGCTGGGCCGGTCCGGTGTGCCCGTCTCTGCGTGCTCATTGAACCCAATCCTGCCGGCCGCGTTGGTCCACCGGGACCTTGCCGGCGTAAGTAGCTGCAAACTTTTTGCTCTTGTGGTCCGGGAATCCCGGCGTTCCCCAAGAGGGTGAAACCGTTCCAATCTTGCCCCCGGGACTTTAACCCCGGCTACGAACACGTCGCCGGAAGGGGAGCACCCTATTTCTAGTTTACGAACCGGCGCATTCTGACGTTCATCACGACGCCTAGCGCCAGGAAGGTAAACAACACCGACGATCCACCGTAACTCATTAAAGGTAAGGGGATTCCGGTGACTGGCATAAAGCCGATAACCATGCCGACGTTGACCGCAATCTGGAAGATCAACACTCCCACGACCCCCATAATAATCAGGGATCCGGGCAGGTCTGCGGCTGTTTGAGCGTTTTGAATCAAACGCATCAATATAAGGAAGTATAGCAGCAGGACGAATGTCGCGCCGACAAACCCGTGCTCCTCGCTAAATGCGGCGAAGATGAAGTCGGCGTGCGGAATCGGGATAAATGCCCCCTGCGTTTGCGAGCCTTTCTCGGCGCCCTTGCCCCATATGCCACCCGCGCCCACCGCAATCTTGGCCTGCAGAACCTGGTAGCCGGCTCCGCGCGGATCGTTGTCGGGGTTGATGAAGCCGGTGAGCCGCGCTTTCTGGTAGGGCTTCAATACCTTGCCGCTGTTCCAGGCCCCCACTACAAGAACCAGGCCGGCGGCGATCAGAACCAGCGACTGCTTCAGGTTGATTCCGCCTAGGAAGAGGCCTGCAATCAAAACAGGCGTATAGGTGAGTGCCGTTCCCATATCAGGCTGCGCCAGGACCAGCAGCATTGGCACACCCACCAGCGCGAACGCCTTGAAGATCTCCTTCCAGGTCAGGTTCCTTCCGCCAAGGTTTGCGAAGTATCGTGCGACCGCGACAATAAGGATGAGCTTCACCCACTCCGAGGGCTGAAAGTGCATGGGCCCGATCTTGATCCAGCGGCGCGCGCCGAGCACCTTGGTTCCCACCAGTTTTACGGCTACGAGCGATACGAGACAGATGCCGTATGCCCACGGGACCCAGTCGATCAGCTTGTGGTAGTCGATCTTGGCGAAGACAAACATCGCTACCACGCCGCCCGCGATCCAGTAGACCTGCTTGGTGTGAAAGCCAAGGTACTTGGTGTGCAGCGTGGCCGAATAAATCTCCAGCACCGAAACCGCGCACAGCAGCGCAACCATTCCGAACAGTGTCCAGTCGAAATCGCGAAAGCTCATGAATCGGCGCATCGGGCTCATTGCGGTTTCACCGTCGTTGGCTTGCCTGGAAGAGCAGGCATCGAATTCAGGTTTGCCGATTCCGGTTTTGGCCGCGCAGGTGCCGAGGATTTTGTGAGCTTGGCCCTCGCGGGCTGCTGCGTCTCTACAGGCCGCGGAGCGTTTCCAGGCTGTGAGGCTCCCGCCTTCGCCTGCAGAGCCTTGTCCGACTGCACAACTCCATTCGACCCGACATAGAACTTGCCTGCCTGCAGCTTGGTAGGCTCGCCCTTCGCGTTTGTCCCACCGTTCGGCGCTGTCCACACCGCGCCAACTTCAACCGGTGGCTGGGCCGGGACCTTCACGGGCATCAGGTTGTTCGCTCGCCGTCTCTGCTTTTCCACATAAGCTGCTACGAAGCGCGAGCCGAGCCGCGCTGGATAGTAGCTGAACTCACCGTGCTCCCAGAGCACCGCCACCACCAGCTCCGGATTCCTCCGTGGCACAACACCAACGAACCAAACGTTCGGCCGGGTGTTGAAACCCTTGCTGGTTTTGTCGAGGGCCTGGTGGCTCATCACCTGCGCCGTTCCAGTCTTGCCGGCGAGATCGATTCCCTCAAGATGTGCCGACCCTGCAGTGTGGAAGAGGGCCGGCTGTGTCACCTGGGCCATGCCGTCTGTGATGGTCACCCAGTTGTCGGGATCGATCGGAATGTTCACGTCGCCCGAGCCGGGCAGATTCTCATAGAGGTCCTTCCGGAACTCTGCCGGCAACTGATCCGGGGAGACGACGTGAGGCCGGACCAGGTGTCCGCCTGAAGCGATGCCGCCGATGATTCGGGCGAGCTGTATCGGAGTCGCTGCCACCGCGCCCTGACCGATCGAAACGTCGAGCGTCTCGTCTGGATACCATCGGCGGTGGTAGTTCTTCATCAGCCAGTGCTGGCTCGGCATCATACCGGCCTGCTCGCCCGGCAGATCGATTCCAGTCTTCTGCCCATACCCGAATTCGGTCGCGTACTTCGCGATCCGGTCGATGCCCAGCCTATCGCCGAGCTGGTAATAAAACGTGTCGCACGAGTAGGGAATTGCATTGTGAATGTCGACCGCACCATGCTTCTCGTCGCAATGATGGAAGTAGCCGTATGGCCCCCAGCCGCCCGCGCAATTTACCTTCAGGTTCTGCGCGATGCCCTCCTGCAGTCCCGCCACCGACATCAGAATCTTGAACGTCGACCCCGGCGCCAGCTGCGCCTGGATGGACTTGTTCATGAGGGGATGATCGGGATCCGTGATCAGCTTGTTCCACTCGGTTCGATCGATCTTCACTGCAAAGGCATTGGGATCGAAACTCGGCCGCGACACCATCGCCAGAATCTCGCCGTTGCGCGGATCCATCGCTACAATCGCGCCGTTGCGGTCGCCGAGTGCAAGCTCGGCAGCACGCTGCAAGTCGTTATCGATGGTCAGCTTCAGATCCTGGCCGGGAATCGCGTGCTGGATTCCGAGAAAGCCAACCTCTCGACCGTGGCTGTCCACAACGACATCACGTGACCCGTCCTGCCCGCGCAGCACCTGGTCGTACATCTCCTCCACGCCACCCTTACCTACGACGTCGCCCGGTTCGTATGCCGCGTACCGCGTCTGGTTCAGATCTTCCTCGCTCACCTCGCCGACATACCCAATCAGGTGCGACGCATACCCATCGCGTGGATACAGCCGCCGCTCACCTTCGATGGTTTCCAGTTCCGGCAGCTCGTTGCGATGCGCTTCGATAAACGCCTGCTCGTCCGCGCTTACATCCTGCTTGATCGGAATAGGCTGATAACCCGGAGCGGCGCGATAGCGGTGCAGTGTGGCGCGAAGCTGGTCGAGATCGAGATGCAACCCGCGCGCGATCAGCGGGAGGTCGGCATCGACATTCCGGTTCTGTTCGCGCACCAGGAAGCACGAAACCGACGGATAGTTGTCGACGATCAGCCGGTTCTCGCGATCGAACAGTTTGCCGCGCGGAGCCAGCACGGGGACTTTGCGGATGCGGTTCTGCTCGGCCAGCATCTTGAAGTTCTGCGCCCCAAGAATCTGCAGCCGCCACAACCCTGCGGCGAGCGCGAGCATGAGCGCCAGAATGGCGTACTGCACTGCCGCCAGCTTGATCGTGGAGAGCTTTTCGCCGCGCGTGACCTTGTCAAAAACCATGTGAAACTACTCTTTTTAGGATACCCCTATCCTGAATTCTGCCTTGATTGACCCACGAGTGCGAGAGGTGCATTTCGCGCCATGAACCAACGTACTCAATCGCGAATCTCCAACGGAGACCGGGAACGGTCCTGCTTTGAAAGGGCACGACTTGAATCGTGCCGCCAGTGGCCTGAAATCTCCCCGGCTTTAGCCGCTGAGGGATGTTTCTTAGAAACTCTCACTTTCACCACAGGCTCCTAGTCGCGAATCTGGAACCGGTCGAGCACCGGAAAGACCACCAGCGCAATCAGCGAGTTGCCGATGGCCTTGTACAATTCCGTCAGCCAGTTCGTGTCAATCGTTAGCCCGAGCAGAAACCGCACCACGAAAAAGTAAGTGGCGCTGCCCACCAGCGACAGAACAAAAGTCATGATCAGCCGGACGGCATGATTTTCGACGTTGATCAAGATGCCGACGGAAGCCGCGAGATACCCGACCAGCGTCTTCGCAATACCATTGATGCCGATCGCGTGCCCGGTCAGCGCATCTTCAAAGATGCCCAGAACCCCGCCGAGGATCGACCCCTGAATAGGGTTTCGCCTACTGAGCGCGAAAAACACAGTCACAACCAGCGGCAGATCGAACCAGATAAATCGTCCGAGTATCCGCGGCAGCCATGCCTGCAACACGATGGCAACGACCGGTACCAGCACATAGATCAGTGCGGGATAGCGGTGAATCTCGTATTCACGGCGGCTCTCGGCCGAAAGAACCGACATGCTCACGGCGTCCTCCCCGGCGGATTGTCGCTCTGCGGCGTGCTCGCAGGGGTGGCGTTCGGACTCGGGTCCGGCGGCTTCGGCGCGGCGGGTTTCCTTTTCGGTGCACTGGGCGCCGCTGTTGCCGGCGCGTTATCGCCGTTTTGCGGTGTGCTCGGTGACTTCTGCACGGCGGGCTTCTTCGGTGCGCTTGGCGTTGTCGCTGCTGGCGCGTTATCTCCGCTTTGCGAGTCTGTCGACACTGCCGGTGTCACCGCATTCCCCGGCGTGAACCGGTCAGGACGAATCGCCATCGGCGGCCGCGATACCGGGTTCGGATTCGAGGTGTCATTCAGCGGCTGCTGATCGGGAGGCAGCTTCGGATCGATTAGCCCCGGCAACTTCTCCGCCATGCCCTCCGACGTCTTCTGCTGCTCCGCTTCGGCGCCCTTCAGAGCCTCGGTTGCGGCCATGTCCTTCTGCTCGTCGGGCGGGAACCGCGGCTCTGTAGAGGTGATAATGAGAACTTCATCGAGCTGATTGAGGTGTGCCGCCGGCTTCACGATTACCTGCACAAAGCCATCCCGTTCCGGGTCGTTCGCTATGCTGTCAACCACACCCACCGGCAGCCCGCGTGGAAAGATCTCGTCGCCGCCGGCGGTCAGCACCTTCTCACCGGACTTGATGCGCTGGTCGCGGATCACGTCCTCAATCTGGGGCTGCCCCTTCGCATTGCCGCGCAGGATGCCGCGAATGCGCGTCGACTCCATGATCACGCCCGCGCCGCTTGTCTGATCGTTGATCGCGAGCACCTGCGCTGTCCTCGGATACACCTCGCGAACTTTGCCCACAATCCCGTCGGCCGTAATCACCGCCATATCGCGATCGATGCCAGCGTTCTTTCCTTTGTCGATGTAGAACACACGGGACTGGTCGGTCCCGCTCGAACCGATCACCTGTGCCGCAACTGTCTTGTAGATGTACTTTTGCTGGAAGTTCAGCAGCGCCTGCAACCGCTGCCCCTGCTTTGCGTCCTCCAGGAGTGCAGCTTGCTCAAGGCGCAGGCGATCAACTGTATTTTGCAGCTCAGCGTTCTCCTGCCGCGCGTGCCGAAGATCTACGTAGTTGTTCCAGAACCACGAGATGCCCGAACCGCTGAAATGCAGAATCCGCTCCGGCGGACTCACGATCGCATTCGCCCACAGCCTGATCAGCCGAACGTCGCTCCCGTCGCCCGATTGCTCCTTGTTGACGCGGCGTACCTGCGTGGCAAGACCCAGAATCTGCGCCACAAGCAAGGCTAGCAGCACCAGCAGATTCCGATAGCGAACGACGAATGATTCCATGGTTTCAGGGAACAAGGAAACAAGGGACCGAGGGAACAAAAAAGCAAGGTATCGTTGTGCTTCCGGTCACTTTGGGGTCCTCTCGAATTGCTCTACTCTCTCAACAATCATCTCAAAAAGTCACTTCGAGAAGGAACATGGGCCAATCTTTCAAGGGCCTTGTCGTTTGGCAGGGAGCCGTTCAACTCTGCACAGAAATCTACCGCCTCACTGCTTCATTCCCTTGCCCAGAACAATTCGGACTAACCAACCAAAATACGACGCGCCTCTGTTTCAATCGTCAGCAATATCGCCGAGGGTTATGGCAGATCTAGCCGGGGAGAATACCTTCAGTTTCTGGGTCATGCCAGAAGATCAAACTGCGAATTACAAACCCAACTCATCATCGCGAATTCACCAGGATTCGGTTCTGAGAGCGCTCATGCAGTCGTAGAAAAGTTATCCGCAGATGTAAGCCGTCCGCTGATCGCTCTGATGAACAAGCTCAAACACCAGACTTGTTCCCTTGCTCCCCGATTCGCTCGTTCCCTTGGTCTCTCGGTCCTTTGTTTCCTGCCCTAATCAATTTTGATTTTTCTCAGCAGCCTGAAGTCGGACAGCATCTTGCCCGTTCCGAGCACCACCGAGGCCAGCGGATCGTCGGCCACGGAAACCGGCAGCCCGGTTTCCTCGCGGATGCGCTTGTCGAGGTTCTTGATCAGCGCGCCTCCGCCGGTCAGCACGATGCCGCGATCCGAAATATCCGCCGACAGCTCCGGTGGCGTCCGCTCCAGTGCCACCCGAATCGCGTTCATGATCACCGCGATGCACTCGCCGAGCGACTCGCGAATCTCGCTGTCATCGATGGTGATGGTCTTCGGCACGCCCTCGATCAGGTTGCGGCCCTTGATTTCCATCGTCAGCGGCTTGTCCAGCGGATACGCCGAGCCAATCTCGATCTTGATCTGCTCCGCTGTCCGCTCGCCGATCAGCAGGTTGT
>DATFSO010000072.1:0-3014 GCA_035262585.1 Occallatibacter sp.
CGACCATGGTCGAAGCCGGCGACCTCATCGAAAGCATGCGCTGGGTGAAGGATGAGGACGAGTTGCGCGTCATGCGGCGTGCCATGTATTTCGCAGACTTCACGGTGGAAGCAGGACGGACCTTCGTCGAGACCAAGGGTGCTGTCACGGAAGACGAAATTCTCAAAGCGGCCGCCAATGCCGTGGCCGACAAGATGTCGGCGGAACTCACCGATGTGGTCGGGGTGGGAATCGCATCTCCGTTTGGAGGCCTGGTGCCTTTTGGCAAGCGCTCGGCCTTTCCGCACGCAATCCCCAGCAAGGACAAGCTGAAACCTGGAGATGCGTTGATTCTGAGCCTGGGCGCCCAGGTCGGCGGCTACAACGTCGAGTGCGAACGCTCATTCGTGGTCGGAAAACCCACCGACTACGCCAGGAAGCTCTACGATGCCATGCTGGCGGCTCATGACACGGCCGCCGAGAACCTGAGGGAAGGCGCCATCGCGGAAGAGGTCGACAAGAAGAGTCTCGATCAGATCCGCAAGGCCGGTTTTGAGAAGTTCTTGAAGCATCGCACCGGACACGGCATTGGTCTCGAAGGCCACGAGTCGCCGTGGATCGCCGACGGAGATAAGACCGTGCTCCGGGAAGGCATGACCTTCAGCTGCGAACCCGGGGTTTACGATCCGGAATGGGGCGGTTTCCGCCATTCCGATACCGTGATTGTGCGCAAGGACAAAGGTGAAATCATCAACAAGTACCCGACACGGCTGGAGGACATGATCATCGAAATCTGAGGTGCGACATTCTGCTTGGAATTGCATCCAATGGGACATGGCCAACACGGAACCATCGAAGACCAGCGACAAAGTCGTAAAGACTGACGACCAGTGGCGGGAGCAGCTTTCACCCGAGCAGTACCATGTGACCCGGCATGCGGGCACCGAACCGCCGTTCACGGGCAAGTACTACAAGAGCAAAGACACCGGCACCTACAATTGCGTATGCTGCGGGCAGGCACTGTTCACTTCCGACACAAAGTTTGACTCCGGTTCCGGGTGGCCGAGTTTCTGGAAGCCGGTGAAACCGGATTCGGTTACCGAGATCACTGATCGCAGCCACGGCATGACGCGGACCGAGTTGCGCTGTGCGCGATGCGATGCTCACCTCGGGCACGTTTTCGAAGATGGCCCGGCCCCAACCGGACTCCGCTATTGCATCAATTCCGCATCCCTTGACCTGAAGCCGGAAGCCAAGAAATAGGGCGCCTCGAAAGGCGCCCTCTTCAGTTACGGTCGTTGCGGACTCCCTTACGCTTGCGCTCCGGCCGCGGCGGCCGCGGCTTTCGGTTGCTCGGCGATGGAGGTCACCGGCTTCGGCTGATTCTGGGACGGCTGGTGCTTGTCCTGCTTGCCGTCGGCGCTGCGGACCTGAACGCTGCCCTTCAGCACCGCGCCATCCTCCACGCTGATGCGCATAGTGACCACGTCGCCCGCCAGCGAGCCTTCGCTGCGGATATCGAGACGATCCGCGCATTGAATGTTTCCGGTAACTTTGCCCATGATGACGACTTCGCGAGCGTTGATGTTGGCGGCAACAACGCCATTGCGGCCGATGGTAACGCGGTTATCGGTAAGGTTGATGGTGCCCTCGATTGTTCCGTCCACATAGAGCGACTCTGCGCCGCTGATCTCGCCCTTGATGACCAGCGACCGGCCGATGGTCGCCTGCTCGGTGGGTAGGGTCGTGGTCTTTGCCGGCGTGTAGGCGTTGGGGTTCGAGGAAAACTGGGTGTTGGAATTCTTTTCTGGTGACTGCAGCATCGGTGCCGACCTTCCTTGAGTCCGAGCGGCTTCGTCAGGCGGAGGCCGCATGCGGCGGGTCTTGAATGTTGGCCAACTCTAAGGCCACGGCTGAATATCGCATGGACTTTATGGGAAACGCAGGTTACGGAAGAACCTGTACGATCGTGGAGGTTGGCTTACTGCGCCTGGAGCGCGTCACCGAGCTCCTCCCACTCCCCCATCCGCGACTGTAATTCCGCCCGGCGAGCCGTTAATTCCCGGGTGAGCCGCTGAGTTTCCTCAACGCTCACGAAGGTTTCGAGCGCGGACTCACAGTGAGCGATCGCCTTCTCCAGGTCTGCAATGGCCTGCTCAAGTTCCGACAGGCGGCCTTCCATCTGCTTGCGTTTGATAGGGTTCAGCCGCTTTCCCTTGACCTCCGCGGGGACCGGGGCTGCCGCCGGGTTGCCGTTGGCCGGCCGCAGCGACTGCTGCGAGGCGACGACGGTTTGCTCGAGCCTCTCTGCTCCCCCCTGCTTGCGCCAGAGGTAGTCTTCGTAGTTGCCAGGATAAACTTCCACCCGGCCGTCGCCGACCTCGAAAACCCGAGTCGCCAGCTTGTCGATGAAATAGCGGTCGTGAGAGACGAAGACCACCGTTCCGGTGTATGTGGAGAGCGCCTCCAGCAGAACATCCTTCGCGCGCATGTCGAGGTGGTTGGTGGGCTCGTCGAGCAGCAGGAAATTGGCGGGATGCAGCAGCATGCGCAGCAGGGCGTAGCGATTGCGCTCGCCCCCGGAGAGCACGCCGATGCGCTTGAACACGTCATCTGCCGAGAAGAGGAAGCAGCCGAGCAGGCTGCGCAGTTCGGCTTCGGTCGAGCGGGGAGAAAGGTGCCCCAGATCGTCAAGGATACGCGCGTCGGCGTCGAGCGCCTTGTACTGGTCCTGGGCAAAGTAGTCGGATTGCACATTGTGTCCCACACGATATTCGCCCGCGGTCAGGGGCTCATCTCCGGCAAGCAGCTTGATGAGGGTTGATTTGCCTGCCCCGTTGACGCCCACCAGGGCAATCCGATCGCCGCGTTCGATCATGAAGCTGACGTCCGAGAAGACGCTCTTTTCCCCGTAGTTCTTGGCCACCGCGGAAAACTCCGCTACAATGCGCCCGCTCGCCTTCGGTTGGGGGAATGAGAAGTGGATGGTGCGCTCTTCCTCGGGCAGTTCGATACGCTCCATCTTCTCCAGTTCC
>DATFSO010000073.1:0-6239 GCA_035262585.1 Occallatibacter sp.
AAGTGCTCAAGCTGAGCATGCTGCGGCACGGAAGTGCGCTTGCCACGGACGTTACACTGGGCGATCGTCCGCGCCCATGATTGGCGAAGAGCGACTCACAATGACGGGCGCGGGTAAGCATAGCCGGGCGACGGAGAAATCGGTACGTGTATTGATTTGTGCTCCGTCGGCGGTTAGGCGTGGTGGACTGGAGCGGCTGCTGGAAGGGCAACCCGGGTTGCAGGTTGCGGGCAGTGTGCCATACATCTCTGACCTGCAGACGGCGATCAGGGAAACCGATCCAGAGGTTATCATCCTGCACCAGGAAGCGTCTTCGCGACAGATGGATTGGGATAGTTTACTCGCTTCGGGTGTACCGGTCGTGTGGTGGGCCAACGAAGGAGTCCCGAGGAACGCGGTTCCGGCTATCTTCGCCGGAGTGCAGGCAATTCTCGTTGGAAATGTCACCGGTGCTGAGTTAGCCGCAGCCGTTGCCAGTGCTGCTTCGGGATTGATTGCTCTCTCCAGCGATCTGGCCGACCTGGTGCGGCGAGGCTTACGGGCCGAGTCGTATGAACAGCAGGACAACGACACGGTCGGACCTGTCGCAGGCGAAGATGGCTATCCGGAGCACCTCACAAAGCGCGAGCGAGAAGTGCTCGAGATGATGGCCGACGGCTTTTCCAACAAGGAAATTGCGGCACAACTCAGCATCTCGGCACACACCGTGAAGTTTCACATCAGCTCCATATTGGGCAAGCTCGGTGCATCGAGCCGGACGGAAGCAGCTTCGATTGGTCTGCGCCGCGGGCTGATCACGATATGAACGGCTGAAACTTGATTCTTCTTGGGTAGCCCACGGTATACAGCCTTGTACAGCAAGACTGCGAAGGCTAAACTTGAGCTAACGCCGCCTACCCTGTGACCCGCATCACAGCCCACAGGTGCGGCGCTCGGCGAAGATGGAGAGCCGGTAACCTCGCATTTGAGAGGGCTTCATGGGTTGGATTAACAACCGCTTCGAGAAGAATTTTCTGGTCACTACGGTTGATTACGTCTTCAACTGGGCGCGCAAGTCAGCTATCTGGCCGATGACCTTTGGCCTGGCCTGTTGCGCCATCGAGATGATCGCAGCTTCGACCTCGCGCTTCGACATTGCGCGATTTGGGTCAGAAGTGTTTCGTCCCAGCCCGCGTCAGAGCGACCTGATGATCGTCAGCGGCACGGTGACGCTGAAGATGGCCCCGGTGGTGAAACGCATTTACGATCAGATGCCCGAGCCCAAGTGGGTCATGTCGATGGGTGCGTGCTCGTCTGTCGGTGGGCCGTTTAACACCTACGCGGTGCTGCAGGGGGTGGACCGAATCGTGCCTGTGGATGTGTATGTGGTGGGATGTCCACCACGGCCCGAGAACCTGTTCTACGGATTGCTGCGACTGCAGGACAAGATCGATCAGATGAGCATCGCCAAGAAGCCAACCGAAGTGCGGCTCAGTGAAAACATGGTGGACAACTTCAAGGAGCAGATCCGGATCGCCCAGGCGAACTTCGCCAATCCGGAGCAGCTGGCGGGGCCCGAAGTGCCGATCGTGGGCGCAGGAAGGTAACCGTTCACCTCGGAGGACACGGAGAAATCAAATTTGATGACTCTTGCCAAAGAATAGGCGAGGGGAAGAACCCGCGCCCTTCGAGATATTTACTAAACCTAATGCTTATTTCCTACCTCGATAGCAGCGCATCAGTTTTTGTTGCACAATACTGAAATGGTCATCTACTTCCTGCGGCACGCCAGCGCAGGGCAAAAGCACTTCAGTAATCCTGCCAACGACGAAAAACGCCCCATCGACAAGATCGGAGAAACCCAAAGCCACGACGTTGGGCGTGCGCTCGCCTACATCGGGGTGACAGCGAATGTCATCATCTCGAGTCCGCTCACCCGGTCGGTGCAAACGGCTGACATCGTTGCCGCGGAAATTGGCTACGAAGAGAAAGTGGTGCTCGACGACGCGCTGCGTCCCGAGGCCAGCTTCGACCAGTTCAAGGCGCTGCTGAATCGCCACAAGGACAAAACTGCAATCATGGTTGTTGGGCACGACCCAAGCATGACGGAATTTGTGAATCGAGTCCTCACGGGCGGAACGCCGATGGCGCTCATCGAGATGAAGAAGGGCGGCGTCGCAAAAGTCGAGAAGGAATTACGACGCCCGGCTGTGTTGCGATGGCTGATCACTCCGAAGCTGGTGCAGCGCACTCAGCGCAGCGCGGAGAAGAGGTCGCGACCGAAGACCGAATTGAAGTAATTCCGCTCCTGTTCCATCGCCCACAGTTCCAGTTCCAATCCCTCAGTTGAAGCCGGGGTCAGCTGCAAGGTGACCGGACCGTCCTGTGGTACGTGAACTTTCAGCTCGCCTACTGCGCCGCGGCGGGACTGATCGAGGGCCCGCGCCAGCCGCAGCAATGCCACGGCCTTTGGTACCTGCGCCTGATCCGCGCGCGAAACCATCTGCATCACGGAGTCGCCGGGAGCCGGAAGCGAATTTCCTACGTAACGCGCGATTGCCGCGATGACGCGTCGCTGTGCCGGGGTATAACCGAAAAGTTCGGAGTTGGCGATGATGTAATGGGTGTGGCGACGACGGCCGGAACGGTTGATGAACCCGCCCACCTCGTGCAGCATAGCCGCGGCTTCCAGCCAGTCCGAATATTCCGGTGGCAGTCGGTGCACGGCCTTCAGTCTCTGGAACAGCTGCACGGTGAAATTGCGGATACGTCGCGCGAAAATCAGGTCGGCCTCATAATGTTTAACCAGGCGCAACAGGGCATCGTGTCGTTCGGATCCTATCCGCTCCTTCAGGGCAGGGCTTTGACTGTAGTCGGCAAGCATTTGCGCCAGCAGGCCGTCGCGCAAGCCAAGGGGCAGGTAACGAAACGAGCGCAAGTCACACATGTCCATCAACTCGGAGAAGACCATCGCGCCGGCAATGATGATCTCCGCCCGTCGCGGGCCGATACCCGGTAGAGCGCGGCGTTCGTCAAGGTTGCGTGTAGCAAGAACCTTCAGAATTTTCCTGATGCCTTCGTGGGGAACGGTGTGGGCCCGGGACTCGTCAACCTTGGCGTTGTACAGGCCCGAGAGCGCCGCCGGCGTGCCCGAGGTGGCCACCGCGGTCTGGACTTTCGCTTCCCAGATGCGCTTCCGAATGCGCGCGATCTCGCGGCGCACCAGACCGCGCATCTGTTCCAGCTCGTTCCGGCGCGGCGGATCGTGATGCATGAACGTCTGTGTTAGGCGCACCGCCCCAATCGGCAGACTCACCATGTCGGTAATATGTCCTGCGATGGAGATGGTGAGCTCGCAGCTTCCGCCGCCCAGATCGACCAGCAACGTACGCTGTCGAGAGATACGCGCGTTTGACAGAATGCCGAGGTGAATCAGGCGCCCCTCTTCCAGACCGGTGATGACCTCGGCGTGCCAGCCCGTGGCTGAGCGTACCCAGTCGAGAAACGCGCGGCTATTGCGTGCGTCGCGTAGAGCTGAAGTTGCCACCACTCGAATACGGTCAGCAGCATGGTCCTGTACTACACGGTGAAATCGCTTCAATACACGGATCGTGCGGGCCATCACCTCGGGTTCGAGGGCGCCATTGACGAATACCCCTTCGCCAAGGCGCGTGACTTCGCGGTCCTCGTGAAGTGTTTGCAGGCGGCCATGAACTACCTTGGCGATCTTCAAACGTACGGAGTTGGAACCTATGTCAACTGCGGAGAATGTGGGCATGGTCAGTGATTCGTTAGCACGATAGCTGGGCGGAAGTCGAAAGGCAAACTGCGGAAAATAATCAGGCTCGGAGATTAGTTTTCTGGCTCCCAGGGTTTGCCAGATGAATTCTGGTTTCTCACGACGCATGACGAATGCAAGATTCTGTAATCTGGTAGTGCACGGCGCGTGACACGCGAAGGCAAGGTAAAGCTGTAGCTGTGCGCATCCAAGTACCTATGGATCCTTTGGGTAAACCCGAGGCGAAACTCGAAACGCTGGAAGCCGAAGTGGCGGAGGTGAAGCAGGAGTTCACCGCTCCCGCTTCGCCGCGTTCGCGCGTCGCAACTGCGGTACGAGCCTTACGACATCGCAACTTTCGTCTGTTTTTTGCGGGACAGTTGATTTCGCTGATCGGCACATGGATGCAGACTGTAGCGCAGTCGTGGTTGGTCTATCGCATCACCAGATCAACGCTACTTCTGGGAACGGTCGGCTTTGCCAGCCAGATTCCCGTATTCCTTGTCGCTCCGCTTGGCGGTACGGTCGCGGACCGCTCGAACCGGCATCGGATCGTGATCGCGACGCAAACGGCCTCAATGCTGCTGGCCTTCATACTCGCCGTTCTCACCCTGACCAACCACATCACGGTACCGGAGATCATGGTGCTGGCAGCAGGCCTTGGTGTCGTCAATGCCTTCGACATCCCCGCGCGCCAGGCATTTCTCATGGACATGGTCGGCCGCGAAGACCTGATGAATGCCATCGCACTGAACTCATCGATGTTCAATGGGGCACGCATCGTCGGGCCGGCGGTTGCGGGAGTCCTTGTCGCTTGGGTCGGCGAGGGATGGTGCTTCTTCGCCAATGCCGTGAGTTACATCGCCGTCATTGCCGGTCTGCTGATGATGAAGATTGAGCATCCAGTCAATCTGTCGAAAGAAGCATCGCCTCTGGAGCACATTATCGAGGGCTTCCGATTTGCCGCCCGTACCGCACCCATTCGCGTCATTCTTCTGTTGCTTGGATTGGTGAGCCTCGTCGGCATGCCGTATTCCGTCCTGATGCCGGTGTTCGCGAGCGAGATCTTGCATGGCGGCGCCAGAGAATTGGGTTGGCTGATGGGTGCAACCGGTATTGGCGCGCTTCTCGGAGCGCTGAGCCTCGCGGCGCGAGTAGGCGTAAAGGGGCTCGGCCGGCTGATCGCCAGGTGTGCCGGCGGATTTGGCGTCAGCCTCATCGCCTTCGCGTTTTCGAAGATGTTCGGGCTATCGCTGATCCTCCTGGTGCCGGTGGGATTCACCATGATGGTGCAGATGGCATCGACCAACACTCTGCTGCAGTCCATGGTGCCCAACAATATGCGCGGTAGAGTGGTGGCGCTCTACACCATGATGTTCATGGGCGTTGCTCCATTCGGAGCGTTTTTCGCCGGCGCAATTGCACATCGAATCGGAGCGCCCTGGACGGTCGCGATAGGCGGATTTGCCTGCATAGTTGGGGCAGTGGCATTCGGATTGATTCTGCCGTCCTTCCGCGCGCAGGCGAGAGAGCTTGTCTTGGCGCAGAGCATGGTTGCCGGAGCGCCCGCAGAAGAGATGACCAGCCGAGGGGTGTCTTAGAGGCGCAAGCGTCAAACTTAATGGGGCTTCTTCGGCGGAGACTGTGTCGTTCCGCTGCTTCCCGGAATCCCTAACCGCCGCAGCCGATCGCGTGCCTGTGCCGCTTCGGGCGAACGCGGATAGCGCGCAATCAGGCTATTCAATTCCCGTACTCCCGCTTCCTTCTGCCCCAGCTCGAGCAAGGCATAACCCTTCTTCAGTTGCGCAGCCGGGGCCTTCGCGTCTCCCGGATACTGCTCCAGAACCTTGTCGTAGTCTTTCACGGCAGCGTCGAAGTTGCCTTGCCGATACTCAATGTCAGCCAGATAAAACTGCGCGCCCGCAGCCTTGTCCGTGTTGCTGTAATACTTCAGGTAATCGTTGAACTCTTGCGACGACAAATCGTACTTACCCGAGTTGTAATCGCGCAACGCATTGTTGAAGAGCACGTCCGGCGGGGGCGCGGCGCTGGCCGCATTGCCTCCACCCGGAGCAGTACCGCCCGGCATCGGCGACGTCGCCGTCGGTTGTCCGGGAAGGAGGTTCTGTCCGCTCTGCTGCATATCATCGAGTTGCTTTGTAATCTTTGCCAGCCGCGCCTTGAGCTCATCGACCGTGTCGTGCAGCGACTGAATCTGCCCTGACACCTGCTCCAGACGCTGATTCGTATCGGAAGACTCGGACTGCGACTTGCGCTGCAGATCGCTGACTGCTGCACTCATCTTGTTGACCGAGTCGGTGCTCTGCTCAACCAGATTGCGCAGCACTCCCATGCGCTCGTCGAGCGTCTGCTGCATGCGCGCCACCTGGTCAGAGAGCGTCTGTACTTGGGTTTGGAGTTGAACGATCTCCTTGCTAACGCCGAAAGCTGGATCCGCATAGCTGAACAACGACAACCCGAT
>DATFSO010000074.1:0-13972 GCA_035262585.1 Occallatibacter sp.
CACAAGCACAGAGCGTCGATATTTGGGACAATGTGATACTTCAGCGTGAAAACGCAACCGCTGTTTTTCCTATATCGTTCGCTCATTCGCGGCAAGTATACAGGTGCCGCTCAACTAACACAAAGCGAGCGACCCTTCGCACCGCATGCCTTTTCCGCTGTCGCCTGAAGGCGACAGTCCCCAAGGCGTAACTTCTATGGGCCAAAGCCTGCGATGAAGAGAACGTTGATGTTTCCCATGACAATAGTCTGAAACCAAATGCCAACGGTTACGCACTCTTCTTCAGCGTGCTCCAGTAGTCCTGGACGAATTTGTGAATGCCCTGCGTTGTGAGGTCGTGTGCGATATTGAGATTCTCCCATGGAGTTTTCAAGTCAATCGCCTTGTAGTCCAGAGGTTTTAAAGAACGCCCTTCCGGCGTCGCTGCTTGATAGGAGAAATCTGGACCGGGCATCGGGAATCCCTTCGCGGACCATTCTTCCAGGATCTTTGCCGGAACCGTGACCAGCTCCGCTCCCAGTGCGAATGCACTGAGCAAATGATCGACACCGCGGATGCTGGCTGCGAGCACGTGTACATGATGATCGCTGGATTTGTACATTTCACAGATATTCTTCACCAGATCCATGCCATTCTCGCCGCGGTCGTCAAGCCTGCCAACAAATGGCGAGACATAGGCCGGTTCACGGGTTCCCCTGGTAGCTCCATAGACAGCCGCCGCTTGTTCCTGCGAGAAGCAGAGCGTCATATTCACCCGGATTCGCTCATTGACGCTCATTGCCGCGGCTCGCAGACCCTCGTGAGTGCAGGGAAATTTGATGTATGCGTTCGGAATCCACGAATACATTTCTCTTCCCTCGGCGAACATGTGCTCGGCAGGCGTATTGATATCTGCAAATACTTCAATTGAAACGCCGGCATCCCCGACTAACGATGAAATACCTCGCACAATGTCCCGATAGGCTTCATTCGCTTCTTGTCTACTCAGAGGCCGACCTGCCGCAATGCGTTTTCGAATATCAGGATTCTTCGCCACGAGAGAGGGGTTCGTTGTTTGTCCGTCGACGAAGCCGAGCAATTGCCGGATTCTCGCTGTCTCAGCGGGGTCTCCTCCATCAACCAGTATCTTTGCCTTGGGCCGGTTCTTAAGCATCTTCGGTCTCCAGTAGCGAAGTTGGCTTGGAGTTCAGTGCTTCGCTTTCGGAGGGGATGCGAAAGAACCGGAAATCGATGGTTGCCGCTCGCATCTCCTTGGACGCCGCTGACTTGAACGTCCCCCCATGACCCATCCGGCCCGGGTGGCGACACGAGCGTCGTTGCCGGCGCGGAGGTGCGTCAGTCTACCTTCTTCGAGATATTCAGCAGAATCCCGATGCCGGAGAGGGTAAAGAAGAGGCTTGTTCCGCCGGAGGAGATGAAGGGGAGCGGGATTCCCTTGGTAGGCAGCAGCGAGAGCACCACGCTGATATTGAAAAAGGCCTGGAGCAGGATCGCCGTGGTGATTCCGAAAGCCGTCATGCGCGCGAACGGGTCGGTTGACCGGAAGGCGGTGCGCAGGCCGCGGTATCCGAGGACGGCGAAGAGCACGAGGATCAGCATGGCGCCGAGAAACCCGAGCTCTTCGGCGATGTTGGCGTAGATGAAATCCGTCGACGCTTCGGGCAGGTAGAAGAGCTTCTGCATGCCCTCCATGTAGCCGCGGCCCATCAGGCCTCCGGTGCCGACAGCGATGAGCGACTGGTTGATGTGGAATCCTGAGCCCATGGGATCATTGTCGGGGTGGAGGAAGGCGAGCATGCGGGCGCGCCGCCACGGCACCCAGAACAGCAGTGCGGCGAGGCCGGGCGCGGCGGCGGCGACAGCAAGGAAGAGATATTTCCACTCCATGCCGGCGAGAATGAGCAGAAGCGCGGTGACTCCGCCAACGACGAGCGCGGTGCCGAGGTCGGGCTGCTTGACGATCAGGAGCATGAAGACAACGGGCATGATCGCCGCCTTCAGCAGCGTGTTGCGCCAGTCGCGCATCTGGTCGAGCCGCGTAGAGAGGAACCACGCCAGAAAGAGAATGATGACGGGCTTGGCAATCTCAGACGGCTGAAAGGTGAAGAGCGATCCGAAGCGGATCCAGCGATGCGTGTTGTGCGAATCGCGAAAGAAGAAGACCAGCAGCAACAACATGGTGGTGCCGGCCAGCGCGGGATAGATGAATTTGGGCGTGTTGTAACGCGCGTAGTCGATGCGCGAGAGGCAGATCATGACCAGGATGCCGGCGAGCGACCATCCTGCCTGGCGGCCGACGAAGGCGTAAGGCGAGTGGTAGCGATCCTGCGCGACGACGGCCGAAGCGGAGAAGACCATCGCGAGGCCGACAACGACCAGCAGCAGCGTGGTAAAGAAGATCCACTTGTCGACGCCTACGCGCTTGGCCATGGGTTCATGGTTTCACGCATAGGTTGTGGAGATGATGAGACGGCGAGAGGTGTGAATCAAAGTGATTAGCTCCTGAGGGAGCATCCCCAAAAAGCTGTCAACGAAATGGACAGCCTCAGCGTGTTCGTTCCAGTACCACCGGCAAGCCGCGGACGAGGCGCCACTCGTTCACCAGCTCCTTGAAGACGCGGCCACGATGTTCGTAGCTTTCAAACTGATCGAATGACGAGCAGGCCGGAGCGAGCAGCACGATGTCGCCGGGGCGCACCGCAGAGGCGATGGCGCCGATGGCCTTGTCCATCGTCTCGCAGGAGTGGATGGCGACCACGCCGCGCAGCTGCGACTCAATCTTCGCGGCGGCGGAGCCGATGGTGTAAACGGCCTTGACGCGCGAGCGCAGCAACTCAGACAGCTCAGTGTAATCGGAGTTTTTATCTTTGCCGCCGAGAATGAGATGGATGTTGCCGGGGAAGGCGGCGATGGCCTTGGCCGTTGCATCCACATTGGTGGCCTTCGAGTCGTTGTAGATCTCCACACCGTTGAGCGTAGTGACGTACTCGAGGCGGTGCTCGACGGCTTTGAAATGCTCGACGGCACTACGGACAGACTGCGACGACGCTCCGGCAAGGCGTGCGGCACAGACGGCGGCAAGCACGTTTTCAACGTTGTGTTCACCCTTGAGCGGGATGCCGGTCAACGGCATAACGTGTTCCTTCTCGGCGTCGCGCGAGGCGCGGAAGATGATGCTGCCTCCCTCGACCCACGCACCCTGATGGACGGGGTGCTCAAGCGAAAACCAGTAGACCTTCGCCTTCGACCGCCCGGCGGCGGCGGCGGCTCGCATGTTGTCGGCGTTGAGCACGCAATAGTCGCGCTCGTCCTGCTCGGCGAAGATGCGTTCCTTGGCGAGAGCATAGTTTTCGAAGCTGCCGTGGCGATCCAGATGGTCCGGGGTGATGTTGAGGATGACCGCGATATTGGGGTGGAACTGCGCGGTCGATTCAAGCTGGAAGCTGGAGACCTCAAGCACGTTCCAGGTCTCGTCGGTGCTCTCGTCGATCAAAGCCACGACAGGGACGCCGATGTTGCCGCCGACCTGCGTGGGGAATCCCCCATTCTCGAGGATTTCGCCGAGTAGCGAGGTCGTGGTCGTCTTGCCGTTCGATCCCGTGACGGCTAGGATTTTGCCGCGAAGGAAGCGCGCCGCGAGTTCCAGTTCGCCGATGATGGGGCGGCCGAAGTTGCGGGCCTGCACGAGCTCGGGCGTATCGAGCGGGACGCCCGGACTGACGACGATGAGGTCCTGGCGCCGGAAGGTGAGCAGGCCGTGACCGCCGGCTTCGACGTTGATGCCCTCTTCAAGCAGCGCGGGAATGTCTTTGGCGAGGGCTTCGGCGCTGCGGATGTCGGAGACGGTGACCTGGGCTCCGCGGCGGCGCAGAAAGAGGGCGGCTGCGAGGCCCGATTTGCCCAATCCGACGACGAGAACTTTCTTGCCTTTGAGCTCCATCATGAGGACCAGTCCAAAGGATACTGTATCGCGGCGCGGCGGTACCTGGCGCGGATCACGATGTGGCCAGGGGCGATCAGACCGACCGCGCAGATCGTGATTTCCCACGTCTCCAAAAGAAGGAGACATGGGGAACCCAGGCGGCTATCGAAGCTTGAGCGTCGTCAGCGCGAACAGCGCGAAAACCAGCGCCAGGATCCAGAAGCGGGCGATCACCTTGGACTCACTCCAGCCAAGCTGCTCGAAGTGGTGGTGCAGCGGAGCCATCTTGAAGATGCGCTTCTTGCGCAGCTTGTAGCTGCCCACCTGCAGCATCACCGAGAGTGCTTCGAGCACGAAGATGCCGCCGATGAAAGGCAGCAGGAACTCCTGCCGGATGATGACCGCGACCGTGCCGATGGCTCCGCCCAGCGCGAGCGAGCCCACGTCGCCCATGAAGACTTCAGCCGGGTGGGCGTTATACCAGAGAAAGCCGATCGACGCGCCGACCATCGATCCGCAGAAGACCGTCAACTCGGCAACCAGCGGCATCCGTTGGAGTTCGAGGTAATCCGCGAAGACCACGTGGCCGCTGACGTAGGTGAGCACGGTGAGGGCGCCGGCAGCGATGATCGTGCAGCCGATGGCGAGGCCGTCGAGACCGTCGGTAAGGTTGACGGCGTTCGAGGTGCCCATCAGCACGAAAACAACAAAGGCGACGAACGGCAGGAACGCCAGCATGCCGAGATGCGGCAGCGTTGCCGGCCAGACGCGCCACTGCAGGTCGGGATGGATGAACTTGATGAAAGGGACGCTGAGTTGCGTGCCAAAGAGCTTGAACTGCGTTAGGACGACAAGCACGACGCCGACGCCGGCGCCGGCAACCGCCTGCCAGAAGAGCTTGGCGCGGGCTGTCAGGCCCAGATTGCGGCGATTCACGACCTTGGTGTAGTCGTCGGCAAAGCCGACCGCGCCGAAGGCCAGGGTGGCGCAGACCGCGATCCATACAAAGGGGTTGGAGGGGTCAGACCAAAGCACCGTGGGCAACAGGATGGCGATCACGATCAGTACGCCGCCCATCGTGGGCGTGCCTGATTTCTTCTTGTGTGACTGCGGCCCGTCTTCGCGGATGTACTGGCCGATCTGGAACTCGCGCAGCTTCTGGATCACGTAAGGGCCGATAAACGTCGCGATCAGCAGTGCTGTGAGAGACGCAAAAACAGTGCGAAAGGTGACGTAACGGAAGATCCGGAAAGGGTGGAAGAACGGGAATAGCTTTTCGTAGAGCAGCCAGTAGAGCAAGAGAACTCCAATGCCGGATCTGGTGGATTCAGCTTGATTCTACTAGCGGCGGGTATGGACGCGAGTTTGGATCGGCGGATGCTGTATCTGCGGAGTGAATGGGGAATATCCGGGCTGCCCTACCCGGTGGCGCGTCAGGGTATTCGGCATGGTGAGATTTCCAGTGCTCGAGCTTAGCGTGGAACTCAACGGACTGCTTTTTGCTCGGCCAAATTGCATAGGACTCCAGCGGTAGCAAATTCCAGGTCTGTGGCGGCGCTTCCGAATCGCATAGCCATTAAGGATGGCGATCATGATCAGCGCGCCGCCCGCGATAGGTGGCGTGTGTGCATATAGGCAGTGATCTGGCGAGTGCCTCAGGGAAGCCGCTTCAGACCTGCAGCAGAAATTGATATGCCTGGCGGACTGCCCCTAGTTCGTCGCCGCTCGCTGTGCCATCCTGCTCGATGAAAATCTCCTTCACGCCCGCCTTCTTTAGAGCGGCAAGGTGCTTCTTCCAATCTGTTCCTCCCCGCCCGAACGGCGCAAATTTCGGGAAGCTGCCGGTGATGGCCGGTGTAAACGGGACAGCCCACTCTTTCACGTGGGCGAGTTCGAATCGATGCGGGTACTTCTCAAGATAGGGATATGGATCACCGCCGCCGGCAATAAAATTGCCCGTGTCGAACTCCATGCCTACAACCGCAGGGTCGGTCAGCCTCAGGATTTCATCGAACGCAACGATGTCGCCGTACTTTTGGGCCTCGATATTGTGGTTGTGATATGCAAACCGCATTCCCGCTTCGCGCACAAGCGCCCCAATCTTGTTGAATCGCTCCGCGCTCCAGCGCCAATCCTCAAGCCCGATGTGCTCGAACGGATTGCCCGACGCATCCTTTCCGTCGCCCGACGAGCCGACAGGTTTGATCGACGGCACTGCGGCAATCATGTACGGCATGCCGACTTCATGACAGAAATCGGTCGTGCGGCGGACCTCGTCGTCGGACATGCTCGCCAACAGGCAATGCGCGCCGCTGGCAGTGAGTCCTGCATTCGACAGGCACGCGCGAACTTCTTTTGCGGTGCGGCCGTAAAAGCCCGCAAATTCAATATTCCTGATTCCGATCGCTGCAACCTTGGCCAGCGTTCCGTCAAAATCCTTGGCCAGCAGACCACGAAGGACGTAAAGCTGAACCCCAAATCCGCTCTGGCCTTGTGTTTCAGCATTGGAGAATCGAGTCGATGCCATGGCGAGCATGCCCATTGCGCCGGTTGCCAGGAATTCGCGCCGCGAGGTCAACTGTTTCCTCCTCAATCAAATCACAACGCATGAGATCCGATAGGGATGCATCTTCCATGCGTACGCAGCGGATGGCGATTTGCTGTGCGATCGCCAAAATCTGTTTCCTTACTGGTGCACAGCTGACAACTGACGTCGCAATTCCGCCTCGAACGCCTGCTCCCGATCCGCAACGTACGTCTCGTACCCCGCCGGATCGATGAAGGCGTTCTTCTCGCCGTTCTTGAATCGTTCGTATTTCTGCTGCAATTCGAAGTATCCACCGTGCGCGCCGAGAAAGATGTCGCAGGGCAGCTTTTTGAGAACTTCGAATTGGCGCCGATAGTCGTCAGCGATCTGCGGATACGCCTTGTTGTTGACCAGCTTGTAGCCGGGGTTCACATTTGGACTGCCGACAATGACCACATGCAGCGTGTGGCCGTTCTCCTGCTCATCGAGCGCCCACGTCGTCGTGCCCTTCGTATGGCCAGCGGTGAGGTCCGCCGTGAGCGTGGTGCCGCCAAGCGAAACCGTGTCGCCGTCGTGAAGAATTCGATCCACCTTCGTCGGCGGAAACCACATCGACTTATCGGCGCCGTAATGGAAGTCAGTGCGGCCACCGGCTTCGACAACCGAAACGTCTTGCGTCATCACTTCGTACTTTGCGCCCGTCTCGCGCTTGATCTCGGCGCTGCCCGCACAGTGGTCGAAGTGTCCGTGGCTGATCAGCAGGATCTTTGTATCGCTGTATTTGAAGCCAAGCGATTCAATTGCTTTCCTGATCTGCGCTGGCGAGGACTCCAGATTCGAGTTGATGAGAATATTGCCCTGCGGCGTGACGATGAGATAAGCAGCCAGGTCCTGGCTTCCTACGTAGTAGAGATTCCCAACGATCCGAAACGGCGGAAACAGCTTGACCCAGGTGGGATTGGATTGCGTAAAGGAGTTCTTCTGGGCTGCCACAGAAGTTGTGAGAAATGCGGCAAGAGCAAAGACGATGCGAGCAAGGTTGCGTGCGTTCACTTGTTCTCCGATGATGCGATATGCGTCTTGAGCACCTCGATGGCGCGTTCCAGCTGGACCCCGCGCGAGCCTTTGACGAGGACAACGTCGCCGGGCTGGATGTTTTTCGCTAGCCACTCGCCCGCGGCAGTCGCCTCGGGCAGGAAGATCGATGCGACTCCGCCCCAGCATGCTACGGCGGCCAGATGCTGCGCATTGCCGCGCACACCGACAACCAGATCGAGACCGGCTTCGGCCGCTGCCTTTCCGCATGCAGCGTGGAGGGCCTGAGCGTGCTCGCCGAGTTCAAGCATCTCGCCCGCGACGAGAATCCGTCGCTTTGCCGGCCGTGCCGCGAGCGTCGCGATCATCGAGCGCAGCGCTTCGGGGTTGGAGTTGTAGCTGTCGTTGAGAATCGTCGCGCCGTCGATCTCCAGCACCTCTCCGCGCTTGCTGCCGGGTGTGAGCTGCTCGATGGCGGCCACGGCAGCATCGAGACCGACTCCGGCCTCAAGCGCGACGGCAAGACCGGCGATAGCGTTCTGCGCATTGTGCGCTCCCAAAAGATTCAGCGTAAACCTGCCTTCGTGGCTGTCAGCACGGTAAAGCACGTGCAGGCCAGACGTGTCTTCCTTCACTTCGAGAATCGCGGGATCGCCGCACGGACCTGCGCCGAAGTAGACGACCTTCCCCCGAAAATCTCGTCCGAATTGCGCAACATACGGATCGGAACAATTCAGGAAAGCCACGCCGGATGCCGGCAGCGCGGCGATCAGTTCGTACTTCGCGCGCGCAATCCCGGCCTGCCCCTCCGTGAAATTTTCGACATGCGCGTTACCGACGTTAGTCACGACGCCCCAGTCGGGCGCGGCAATGCGACAGAGCGCGGCGATCTCGCCCAGATGGTTCATCCCCATCTCGACTACGGCATACTCGTGCTCCGGCTCGAGGCGAAGCAGTTGCAGCGGCAGTCCGAAGGCGTTGTTGAGATTCCCCTGCGACTTGAGGACCTTGAATTTCGCGGAAAGCGCGGCGGCGATGGCTTCCTTGGTCGTGGTTTTGCCGGCCGAGCCCGTAATAGCCACTACCCGCCTGCCCCAACTGCGGCGCACATGCAACGCGAGCGACTGCAAAGCCGCCAGCGGATCTTCTGCAATCAGCAGCGGAGCGGCCAGCACGGCATCCGGCAGGCCGGGAACCTTCGCGCGCGATACGACTGCTCCAAGAGCTCCGCGTTCGAGGGCCGCGGCAACGAAGTCGTGGCCGTCGAGACGCTCTCCCTTGACCGCGAAGAACAGCTCGCCCGGCGCGACAGTGCGCGAGTCGATGGAGTAGCCGGCCGCAACAAGCGCACCCGCGCTCGCGATGCTTGCCGGGGCCTCGAGGACCGCACCTGCGCCGATGGCCACTTCTGCCAGTGTCAACTTCATGACACTTTACCGTAACCCAAATCGCGCAACGCGGCGAGTGCTACTTCAGCGTCATCAAAAGAAATCGTACGATCGGCGAGGATCTGCTCTTTTTCGTGGCCTTTGCCGGCAAGAAGAACCACATCATTGGGGCGCGCCGATCCAAGCGCCAGATGAATCCCGGCGGCTCGATCCGGTTCAACAACGTAGCGGACGCCAGTTGCCTTGAGCGCGGGTTCGATCTCCGCAAGAATCGCACGCGGATCTTCCGATCGCGGATTGTCGCTGGTCGCGACCACGAAATCGCTTCCCTCGCCAGCGGCGTAACCCATCTTCGGCCGCTTGGTGCGATCGCGATCGCCTCCGCAGCCGAAGAGCGTGATGATGCGGCCACCGGACTTGCCGGCAAGCTGCCTTGCAAGCGCTGTCAGATTGCGCAGCGCATCGTCGGTGTGTGCGTAGTCCACGATCACGGTGAAGGGCTGCCCGCCATCGACCGGCTGGAAACGTCCGGGCACCGGCTTGAGATGCGGAAGCGCGGCGACAAGCTGGTCGAAGGAGACCCCGCGGGCATGCGCGACGGTGAACGCAGCAAGCAGGTTCAGGATGTTGACCTCGCCGGCGAGACGCGACGTAACATACGCCGATCCGGCGGGAGTTTCAAGCTGAATGCCGGCGCCGCCCGGCGTAAGCGTGTGCGATGCGGCGCGAAAGTCGCCCATGCCGATACCGTAGGTTCGGACCTCGGCCCCAGCGCTGCGTGCAGCATCAATCAATTCCGGAGTCCGCTCGTCGTGCGCGTTCAGAACAGCGACGCGCGGCGCGGGATACATGGTGCCGTCGAAGAGAAGGCGCTTGGCGGCGAAGTACTTGTCCATCGTCTGGTGGTAGTCGAGATGGTCGCGCGTGAGGTTAGTAAAGACAGAGACGTCGAAGGGAATCCCGGCAGCCCGGCCCTGGTCGAGCCCGTGGCTCGAGACTTCAGTGACAAGTTCAGTCGCGCCTCGCGTCGCTCCCTCGGCCATCAACTCAAAAAGATCGCGCGATTCCGGCGTGGTGTGAAGCGAGGGACGCACCTCGCCTGCAACGTGGTACTCAATGGTGCCGATGAGCACTGTCTTGCGGGCCGCGGCGTTGAGCAGAGCTTCCGTCAGAAACGCTGTCGTCGTTTTGCCGTTGGTCCCGGTGATCCCGGTGGCTGCAAGTTTGCGCTCCGGATGGCCGAAGAACGCTGCAGAGGCTTGGGCGAGGGCGCAGCGGCCATGCTCGACTTCGACGACCGGCGTTTCGGATTTATAGACGAGGAGATGATCGAAGGTCTGCGATGAATCCGTGATGATGCCGACCGCGCCCGCCGCGACAGCTTTATCGACGTAGCGATTGCCGTCAGTGGTGCCGCCCTTCATCGCGACGAACACGGAGCCAGCGCGCACCCTGCGCGAATCGTACTCGATGCCTGTGATCGGCTGCGTGGACGAGCCGGAAGAGCCGACGGCTGTGATTTCGGCGATGAGTTCCTGCCAAAGCATGTCTGGATGATTTTAGATGGAGCGGGTTATTGGGGCTGTGATAGCTAGGGTGTCACCGCCCGCAGCGCACAATAATCTTCGTTCCGCTGGGAACCTGCGTGCCCGGCGCCGGCGCCTGTTCGCGCACGGTGCCGCTGCCGGTGATCTGCACCTGGAGGCCTGCTGCCGCGGTCATCTCGATCACGTTCCGAATCGGTAAGCCAACGAGCGACGGCACGCTCAGCTTCTTGCCATCGCTGATCGTGACGTAGTTGGGCTTCGGTGGCGGCGATGCCGGGCTGGCGGACTCCGGTTGGTTTGCTGCCGTCTGCTGCCCATCAGGCTGAGCGATGTTTATGGGCGTAGTCGCCGGTGAAGCAGGCTGGCTCACCGCCGCTTGCCGAGCGGGTTGCGTCGCCTGCTGCGGCTGGCGCAGCGGATCGTCAGCCGGGAGGTCATTGGCCGCGGCAAAGAGCGCGTTGACTTCGGCCTGGTCTGCCTCGGCGTCGTCTTCCCGGATCGGCTTCTCCGCCTTTGCATCCTTTCGCGGCGTCTTCGTCGAACGTACATCGACATCGTGCGCCACGTTGAGGTACTCAAGAACCTGCTGCGCCACCTCGGCGAAGACCGGCGCAGAGACGGCCGTGCCGTAGTAGGATGCGCCCTTGGGGTTGTCCATAACGACCGCCACGGCGATCACTGGATTATTGACCGGCGCGATGCCGGCGAACGACGCGATGTGCATCGTCTTCGAGTAGAGGTGCGTGGTCGGATCGACTTTTTGCGCCGTGCCTGTCTTGCCTCCCGACGAGTAGCCATTGAGCTGCGCAGGTTTTCCGGTCCCGTAGAGGACTACTCCCTCCATCATCTTGCGCATTTGTGCGGCTGTCATCTCTGAGATGACGCGGTGCGCGCCGGCAGGAAGCGGGTTGGGAAGATCCTCGCCTGCCCTAAAAGGCTGAGCGTGGAGCTGACCATTGGGGCCATTCTCCGCAGGGATAAGCATGTGCGGAGGCAGGTAAGTTCCTCCGTTGGCGATGGTAGAAACCATCGAAACAAGCTGCACGGGCGTAACGCCGACCTCCTGGCCGATGGCGATGGAGCCGATTGACGAACCGTTCCATTTGGCCGTGGGGCGCAGCAGGCCGCGCGTCTCGCCCGGAAGTTCCATGCCGGTACGGCCGCCGAAGCCGAAGTTGCGGATGTACTGATAGAAACGATCCTGACCGACCTTGAGTGCAAGCTTGACCGCCGCGACGTCACTGGAGCGCGCCAATGCGGTGGATACAGAAACGACACCCATGCCCCGGTCACTCTTGTCGTCGTGAATCACGCGACCGGCGAGCGTGATCTGCCCGCCCTGGCAATCGATCTTGTCGTCGGGCTTGGCGACATTCGAATCGAGCGCCGAGGAGTAGGTGACAAGTTTGAACACCGAGCCGGGCTCATAGACGTCGCTGACCGCGTGGTTCTTCAGCAGCGCGGGCGTGGTGTGGCGGAACTGGTTCGGATTGAACGTCGGCCGGATCGCAAGCGCTAGAATCTGGCCGGTGCGCACGTCTTGTACAACTACGGTTCCGTTGTCGGCGTGCGTGCGCTCCATGTTGTGGTCCAGAGCGCGCTCAGCCATGTACTGAATGTTTTCATCAATCGTGAGTTGAAGGTTCTGGCCCGGCTCGGGCTCATGCGCCACCGAGCCCAGCACGCGTCGGCGCGCATCCATGGCGGTAAACATGCGGCCAGACACTCCGTGCAGCTTCGAATCGAATTTGCCTTCTAATCCGCCGAGGCCATTGTCGTCGAGACCGACGTAGCCAAGCACCTGCGCGGCGATCTGGTTGTCGGGATAGAAGCGCTGGAACTCCTTCTGGAAATAAATGCCCTTCATATTGAGGGCGCGCACCTTGGCGGAGGCCTCGGGCGAAACGCGGCGAGCCACCCATGCGAAGCTTTTTCCGTCGTTCAGGCGGTGCGCAATCTGATCCGCGCGGGTAAGGTTGTCTTCGGCGTCGGTGTGAACGATCCCAGCAAGACTGCGTGCAGCCGCGGATTTGTCGTCGATCTCAGTCGGCACCGCATAGATTGAGTCAACCTGCACGGTCATCGCCAGCTCGCGCATGTTGCGGTCGTAGAGAACGCCACGGCGCGGAGCGACCTCAAACGTGCGTTGCTGCTGCTTCTGTGCGCGCTCGACGTATTCGCCGTGGCGAACGACCTGCAGCCAGAAGAGTCGGGCGGCAATGGCGCCGGCCCAAAAGAGGAAGAATCCGCACACAAGCCAGAAACGCGCCAGCTTCATGGGCATGGCGCGTTGCGTGACTAAGAGGGGACGAGTTGCGCGAAGAGCTGCCTGCATGCGATTCAACGATTGGCCGATGGCCCGGGATTCAGATTAGAGCATCGTGTCGTACCCGATTCACACGAATCCCATCGTGTGCATGAGAGGGAACCTCATGGATAATCGGGTGGCTCAGTTGACAGGGTTTGCTTGCGATGGATTCACCTGCGCAAGCACGGGAGCGCTGTTATCGATGTGCGTTGTAGCGTGTACGACCTGGCCCGGCTCCGGAGCTGTGAGGCCGAGCTGGCGCGCCATGCCGTCAATGCGGCCGGGACGCGTGAGCTGCGCCTCACTGAGGCGAAGCTGGCGATTCTCTTCGCGAAGCTGATCGCGCACCTGTTTCTCTGACTCGATGCGATACGAGTTCTCGATCGCATAGAAGTGCTGCAACCCGTAAACCATCACCAGCGAGAACAACACGGTCAACGCCGCCGAAAAGACGCGCATTTGGCGCGCGCGAACCGGATCGTCTGCCTTGACGAGGCGCGAGTTGTCGAAATGATGCGCAAAGATGACCTCGGGAGTGCGCACCCCGCGCCGGCGCATGGGCTGCTGTGCCAACAGTGCGGCATTGCGCTCGACTACACGAGCGGTCCAGCCGGGTTTTTCGACGAGTGTTGCAGTGCATGCAGCCATATTTGTTCTCCAAGTTCGCAGTTCTTGGTTCGAAGTTCACAGTTTTCTTTGCAGAACCGACGCGAATGAATCCTTCTTCTCAACAGCTGATTTCGCATCTTTCAACTACGAACTTCGAACAACGAACTTCATACTGTTCTTTCTCCCGCTCTCAACTTCGCGCTTCTTGAACGCGGGTTGCGATCTACTTCTTCCACGTCCGCGGTGACCGGTTTTCTGGTCATTACTTCAAAAATTCTTTTGTGCGCGTATTCGCGCAGAATGTCTTTGGCGATGCGATCTTCCAGCGAGTGAAAGCTAATGACGACAAGTCGTCCGGAGGGCTTAAGCAATGTGGGTGCGGCCACCAGCAGCGCCCGAATTTCGTCCAGCTCGCGATTCACATGGATCCGGAGCGCCTGGAACGTGCGCGTCGCCGGGTGAATCCTGTCGCTCTTCATTGCCGGGGCGGCTGCAGCAACGATCCGGGCTAGTTGCCCGGTGGTTGTAACTGGCCGCCCGCGCACAATGGCTCTGGCGATTCTCCGCGACCTCCTTTCGTCTCCGTATTCGTAAATAAGGTCGGCCAGCTCGCGCTCGCTCGCCTCATTCACCACT
>DATFSO010000075.1:0-3022 GCA_035262585.1 Occallatibacter sp.
CCGCTTCTGATCAAAACTGGGCCTGCAAAGTGACATACACAAGGACCTTGGGTTCACAGTCCCGCCATGGATGACACGGCAGATACCTCTCAAGTCATTATTCGGCCGCCGCTTGCATGGGGACTTGCCGTCATTGTCGGGTTTGCGCTCAACTGGTTCATGCCCTTGCCGTTCCTGCCGGCCGACCTGCCTGCAGGCTGGCTCGGCGCGATGGTGTTTGTCCTCGCGCTGGCGCTGGTCGCCTGGGCCATCGTTACTATCACCAGGGCCGGTTCGAACGTCCCCACCAACCTGCCGACCACCGCCATCGTCGAGAGCGGACCGTACCGCTTCACGCGCAACCCCATCTACCTCGGCATGTTCCTGGGTTTGATCGGCTTGGCCATCGCGTTCGACAATCTCTGGCTGCTGATGATGCTGGTGCCCTTCGCGCTCGTCATCCGCTACGGCGTAGTGGCTCGCGAGGAAGCCTATCTCGAGCGCAAGTTCGGCGATGCCTACCGTGGCTACCGCTCGCGCATACGGCGCTGGCTGTAGCGCCCCTCTGATGGGTCTGCGCCCGGCGGCCCACAGCGCCGAGAAGGCCTATTACTGGCTCTACGCCACCTGACTGCCGCTTAGCCTTGGCCGCGATGGCCGCACTAATAACCCTCTTCGTGAATCTGGTTGCCTCGCTCTTCAAGTCCAAGGCCCTACTTGAAGCAGAGAATCGGTTACGGTGGTGTCTCATTAGCAAGCCTCTTAGCCGGGCTGTCAGATGCTGATCATCCAAGGTAACTTGCGAGATCCGCGCGTGGTCGATCTCGTGCACTGTCATCTCACCCGCGCGCGGGCACAGACCGCGCCGGGAAGTGCGCACGCCTTGGACCTCCCTGGGCTGCAATCGCCCAATATCACTGTCGACGGACGTGACCCGAATACTGCTTAAGAATTTACGATCGTCCTGATTATGCCGGCAGAGCCGTCTACTTCCACGAGCGTTCCATCCTGCCACAGAGTCGTCGCGTTTTCGACGCCCGCGACACAGGGAATGCCATACTCTCTCGCTACAAGTGCGCCGTGCTGGAGCGAGCCGCCGACTTCCAAAATGATGCCGCCGGCATTCACAAAAAGCGGCGTCCATCCCGGATCGGTCGCTCGCGCGACGAGGATCTCTCCTTTGAGCAAGGGTTTTTCGTCCGGAGCATGCAAGACCTTTATGCGCCCACGGACACTGCCGGCGGAGACGCCGGTGCCAGCGTGTTCACCTTGCCGTAGTGGCGGAATTGGAGGCCTCGGGATAAATCCGCGAGAATCGATGACCGCCGGCGGCTTCTTTACGCGCGCGAGCCGTTTGAGGAAAGCGGTATTCTCGCGCGCGAGCTTTTTCAGATCCATAGAGTTATCATGCCGACTTGCATCAAGCTGTTCGACAGTCAGATCGAATACCCGTTCGACTGAGTCGAGTCGTTTCTGGGCTACCAGTTCCTCTGCTTGCACCAGGATTTTTTTCCGCAAAATGGTCACTACGAAAACAAAATATTTTTTGTGTGCCTCTCGGTAGCCATCGAACGTTTCGAAAAGTAGGAAATCCTTTGCAAATCTCTCTGCCGCATGCGGATCGCGAGCGTGTAACTTCTTGAGCAAGGACTCGAACGCATTGCGGCGCTCGCGCCCTCTCCTTTCGAATGCTTCCTGCGGGTTCTCGCCCGAGTTCTTGGTGGTAAGCAGCAGCTCTACGAGAACCTTCGGGTTGTCGCGGTAGCGCGGCGCCGCCACGTCTATCTCGGAAGCCCCTCGGAACCCATATGAATCGAGAAAATGCTGCCATGCCCGCAGACACTCCTCGGGCAATGCGCTTTCAGTAATCATTTTCTGCAGTTGCGTCGCATCGAGGCCGTCGGGCAAAAGTGTTGCGACACGAGCGAGTGCCAATCCCATTTCGGTTGTCACGTTGTGCGGCAGGGCGAGCTCGAGCTTGGCTGCATCACTATCGTCTCCCGCTGCCCGCTTTATCCGGCCGAGAGCGCGGCGCGCCGCGACGGTGAGCGGCACCGTCCGAAGGAAGACCCGTACGAACATTTTGTACGTCAGCTCCTCCCACATTTCCACGAGAGGCGCATCTCTTTCGGCAATGCGTTTGGCGTCTGCTTCGAATAAGAGCAGTTGCTCCTGAACCCATCCGTGCACTTGCTCGGGATTTTTTCTGGCCCGGCGGATGAAGAGGAGAATACCGGGTAATTTAAGAAGGAGACCGAACGGGAGGAGCATCGCTCTCCGTGCCGGACTTGCGTATTCATGTTCATCCAGTTGCTCAACGGCCTTCGCACCGAGCGGGTCTATCAGGGGCATAAACTCAAGGAACTTCTTCTTGCCGACGAGCGCGAACCCGTTTGAAATGTTGAAGAACAACTTCCCGTCGCTTATCCACGGGATGGTTGTGTCGATGTTTTTGCTGAGATCGCGCGCGAATACGAGCCGCCCGATAATTTTGAACAATCGCCGAAACAGCGCGGTGCCCATTTTGGACAGGGGCTCCGTCATCCCTTGCCCGGTGGCGGTTACGTCGAAATACAGGCGTTTCTTGCCCCCGGGCTTCGTCACCATATCGGGCGCCAGCGGCACGTAGGCAGTGATAGGCCTTGCTTGGAGTAAGTACAGACGATTGTACTCGTACGCCCATTCGATATCCATCGGCATCCCGTATAGCTGCTCGACGTTTGTAACGAGCCGCGCGAGCTCGATCAGCTGCGATTGCGAGAGCGTCCGCTCGTTGCTCCTGTAAAGCCTCTTCTCCTGCGTGCCTCCTTTTGGGGTCAGCCATATCGAAAGCTCTTTGCTGCCGATCCCTGCCTCCTTAACTTCTTCGCGCACCTTGTCTACCGTAAAGGTGTCCGGTGTCACGAGGCCGGCAACGACGGTCTCGCCGAGGCCCCAGTTGGCATTGAAAACCGCATCGTCGTAATTTTTGGTGACGGGATTAAGCGAAAACCCGACGCCTGAAATATCGCTCGCAATTTGCTTTTGTATGACGACCGCGATT
>DATFSO010000076.1:0-7178 GCA_035262585.1 Occallatibacter sp.
GCTCGTCCGTCTCTTGAGTCCCTCCGTAAACAGGCAAAGAAGCTTACGCGCGACATCGCCGCCGGTGACGCCGCTGCCATCGCGCGTGCGCGCGCGCATCTGCCAAATTTCCGCCTGCCGCTGACGCAGCGCAACGCGCAACTGGTGATCGCGCGCGAGTACGGCTACGCGGGCTGGCAGGACCTCACCGCCGAAGTGAGAAAACGGCTCGGCAAGGGCCTGGAGTGGGCGTCGGAGCAGGCTCAACGCATCATTCACGACAATGACGTTGAACGGCTGAAGCAACTGTTGGCTGAATACCCAGCGTTGCTTTCCTGGCACACTGACGAATCTGGCGCGGGCGCGGGCCTGCTGGGATTCGCCACGGGGTCCTATGGCGATAGCTTCGACCCGCTGAGAGAAGAGCACTTCACCCGCGCGGCGTGCGCCGAGCTGCTGATCGATGCAGGGGCGGTCGTGGTGCCTACAGTTTTCGAGGGCCTCCTCATGTCACGTGCCAGGGGGCTGCTACACCTCTTTCGGCGGAAAGGACTGCTTCCGCCCACCCTCAAGTTCCTCGCTGCGCTTGGCGAACTCGACGCCGTTCGCACGGCACTCGATGAAGGCGGGAACGATCTGGCCACAGTCGCGGAAGCGTTCACGATCGCCTGCAGCTTCGAGCACGAGGCCTTGGCGTTGCTTCTGCTGGACCGAGCCATCGCGCTCGATCCCGAGCTCCGGACACAGATCGACGGTAGTGTCGGACCGCTGGCCTTCGCGAATTACTTCATCGCGAACCGCCCCCGGCACGCGACCGAGGTCGGGCTCTGGAAGGCGTTTGTCATGGAGCAGGTCAGCCGGGCGGTCTATTCCTGGAGTGGCAGCGAGACCTCGCTGGAGGATCGACGCGGACAGAGCGATTTGATGGCGTTCATTCGCCTCTTACTCCGTGAGCCGTGGCTGCTCGGTGAGGCCTTCGTGGAGTTTCAAACGGGGATCATCGAGCGGGCAGCGCTGGTAGGTCGCGGGGAATTCATCACTTCCCTGCTCGACCTCGATCCCGCGATCCTGCGGCGTCAGCCGCCGCCGTCGCAGGCGATCGAGTTCGCGTTCACGTACGCGAACACACATGTCATTCCGGCACTCACCCGCATCTGGCCGCTCCCAGACGATCTGCCGCATGCGTCAGGCATCGGCGACCTCTCGCGGGTTAAGCAGTGGTTCGATGACTCCGGCGCGCCTGCGCTGGGTGACGTCGAGAATCACTACCCCTCCAGTCCGTACATGCCGAGGGAACGGGTCGAGGAATATGCGCGGCAATGGGGCCAGCTGAGCCAGCAGCGTGTGCTCGACGTGGCGCTCGCCTGGTCCGTTATTAATAGCCACCTCGATGTGGCCGATTTCCTTCTTCAACATGGCGCGGACATCAACACGACCTGGAGTTCCCATGAGCCGGCGAGTATCCTGCATGAGCTCGTCTGGCATCGGAACTACGAGGCGATGCAATTCCTAATCGACCACGGCATCGACATGACCATCAAGGACCATCGCTGGAATAGCACGGCACTGGGGTGGGCGGAGTACGCTGCTGAAGACGCCAAGCTGGCTCATTGGCTGGAGGAAGCAGGACGGCAGCGGAAACTGAGATGATGAGCGCCTAGATTTTAGAGCCGACTGCACGGAATCCCCTTCTACGAGGTGCGTTGCCGCCTTGACCATGCCCTCAGTGAGAAGTAGGGCAGCGCCAGCATGACAAGAACCAATGGCTAGGGGTTCACTTCGCTCCGACCGACTTGACAGGTAGACAGGTGTTAGTGATATAGGTATCTAACATACATATGGTATTTCAACCTGTTACACGAGAGCTGAAGAAAGGGTCGGCGGAACTGCTCGTCCTTTCCCTGGTCGAAAACAGAGCTCGCCATGGGTACGAGATCGCGAAGCTGATCGAGACACGCTCGGGAGGCTCGCTGTCATTTCAGGTGGCATCGCTCTACCCGCTCCTGTATCGCCTTGAGGGACGCGGCTGGATCGACGGGCACTGGGTAGAAAAGGCCGGTCAGCGCCGAAAACGCTATTACCGCATAACTGCGGTTGGACGCAAGGTTTTAGCAGCACAGCGGGCGAACTGGCGGGAATTCGTAGAGGCGATTCGCTTGATTACAGAAAATGAGTATGCCTGAATGGAAGCAAGTTATCCGGGAGCGTTTTGCGTCGGCAAAGCTGGACGCGGAATCGGAGAGCGCGATCATCGAGGAACTTGCGCAGCACCTCGACGAGCTTTACCAGGATCTTCGTGCGTCGGGCCACACCGATGAGGAATGCCGCGTGCTCGTGCTGGAGGAATTACGTGAAGAGACATTGCTCGCAAATATCCGCAGCTCGGTTGGGCGCCGTCGGAGGGCCGAGACGCTCGCAATTCGACCGGGTACACGCGGATATGTGCCGGCGATGAATCACAACTTGAAGGTCGCGTTCCGAAATCTTCGGACTAAGCAGTTGTTCAGCCTGTTGGTAATTGGCCTGCTCGCTACAGGTATCGGCGGCAATGCTGTCGTATTCAGCGTTTTCAACAGTCTGTTCTGGCACGCGTTGCCCTTCTCGGAATCCGAGCGTCTCGTCGATATAGACGAGACTGCGCCCCAATGGAACCTCGAGTACGTCGGTGTTTCGAACGCCGATCTGTATCGATGGCGCAAGGACAGCACGAGCTTCGTCAGCATGGCGTTTTATCGAGGCATGAACTTCAACCTGATAATGACGGGAGCCGCACAGCGCGTTGAAGGGGTGCAGGTCTCTCGTGAGATGCTCGATGTGCTCGGACTGAAGCCGTTGCTCGGTCGCAACTTCAGTTCCGAAGAGGACCGACCCGGTGGTGCGAAGGTCGTGCTGCTGAATTATGGATTCTGGCAGCAGAATTTTCAGAACGATCGGCAAGTCCTGGGACGGATTATCAAGCTCGATGAAGAGCCCTATGCGATCATCGGCGTCTTGCCAAAGGAAGCGATGTTTCCCGACCGGGCCAAGCTTTGGATTCCGCTGGCAGCAGATCCCAATGTGGCATCTGGGTACTACGTGAGCGCAGTGGGCCGACTCAAGCCGGGCGTTTCCATCGCACAGGCGCAGGCGGACCTGCTGCGGATTCACAAAGCCATGATCCCCGAACACCGGGTGAACGAGATCACATCACCTGTCGTGACGGCGTTGCGCGAGCGATTCGTCGGCAACCTCAAAACGGCGGGATTCGTACTGCTTGGAGCTGTGGGGTTGGTGTTGCTGATTGCTTGCGTGAACATCGCCGCTTTGATCATGGTCCGCAGCGCCTTCCGCGCCAGAGAGATGGCGATCCGTGCCGCGATCGGCGCGACCCAACGACAAATTGTTGCTCAACTGCTAACGGAAAACCTCGTGCTGGCATTTATCGGAGGTATCACTGGTGTCACATTCGCCGAAGGATGCCTGCGCGCAGTGATCCCGGCAATCGCAACCCGCGTGCCAGGATGGGTGAAGTTCTCTTTGGATATCCGATTCGCGGTATTCTGCATCGCCATCACCGCTGCCTCAGCTTTGCTGTTCGGACTGGCGCCGAGCCTCGACGCCGCACGCGTTGACATCCGGAGAGCGCTAGCGGATGCGGCCGCGCGCACAACACCTTCGCGCGTCCAGCGTGTGACGCTGGCGGGGTTAGTGGTCTCGGAAATTGCACTCGCCTTTGCTCTCTCTGTCAGTGCAGGGTTGCTGGTCCAGGCATTTCGAAAGGTCCTCGAAGTTGATCCCGGATTCCGACCGGAGAACGTCGTGACGTTCCGCGTCGCGTTGCCGGAAAGCTCCTATAGCGGGCCTGAGCAGCCGATCGCGTATTTCCAGACGCTATTGACACAACTTAGGGCCCTTCCCGGCGTTGAGTCCGCCGGCCTCACTTCCGCGCCGCCTCTTGGCGGCCACTGGGGCGGCGTGTACGAAGCCGAGGGAGTGAGTCGAGGGCACGAGAGCGAGAACCCAACCGTGCTGCAGATTGCGGCCTCCTCCGGATATTTCGAAGCCATGGGCATGACTTTGCTCGCCGGCCGCGTCTTCAATGAACACGATGCGCAGCCAAACGTTCCAGTTGTCGCGTTGGTCAACGAGAGCTTCGCGAAACACTTCTGGCAAGAAGAGAACCCCATCGGAAAGAGGATTCGTCGGCCTGGCCGCGGAAGCCCGCTGTTCAACTCCTGGTACGAAGTGGTCGGCTTGCTTCGTGATGAGAAGCACGACGGACTCGATCAAAAAGCCACACCAGCCGTTTTCCTTCCCTTTGCCAAAGTTGTAGCGGCAGCAGATAAGAACGACGCCCGCGCACTGAACGAAATCAGCGTGACAGTGCGCAGCGCAACAGAACCGAAGATGCTGATCGGCCCGATGCGATCGCACATGCAAGAGCTTGATGCCGAAGTGCCGATGTACCAAGCCAAGACCATGGTCGAGCAGATCGACCGATCGCTGTGGACACGTCGAGTGTATTCGTGGCTGTTCAGCAGTTTCGCGATTGTTGCAATTCTGCTATCGGCCGCAGGGGTGTATGGCACAGTGTCGTACGGTGTGGGCCAGAGAACGCACGAGATCGGAATAAGAATGGCGATTGGTGCACGCCCCTCACAAGTCATGCTGGAGGTGTTGCGCGGCGGCATGGCTCTCGTATTGATAGGGGCAGCAGCCGGATTCATGGGTGCGTTGCTGGCGACGAGGGTCCTGCGTACGTTGCTGTTCGGCGTTAGTCCTCGCGATCCGATGATCTACTTAACAATTCTGGCAGGGATCCTCCTGATTGGAATGCTGGCAAATCTTGTCCCGGCGCGTCGGGCGGCAAACATTGATCCGATGCGAGCCTTGCACTTTCAATAACGACTGGCAACTTGGGACGGCAACAAAACGCGTTGCCTTGCGCACCCCGGCAGGAAAGGCAACGCCTTCATAGCTCCTCACGTCCTATTGATTTACAGATGCTCACAATTGTGAGGTAGACGCGTTGGCGCAACAACGCCAGCCTATTGTGCTCCGCTTGGTCTTGCTGAACGTCGACCGCCGAGACAACCGGCCCGGTTTACGGTCAGGTGCTGGCACGGCCGAGAGAGTGATCGAGGGAGCGAAAAACCCGCAGAATTGGCAAGTAAGACGTAATCTCCGCGGTGTGGCGGGCCTGGTTCTCGGGTTCACATCTGGACATGTAAGAGCTTTATCGCCCACGGGAAGTGTAAGCCCCGCAAAACATTCTGGAGGTCGCCGGGGAGTCATTTGATGCGGTGGGATGCTCGAAAAGCAAGTGTTCACGCCTTGGAGTCGCTTGCTGTCATGGTGATGTACTTTGTGGCAGCGAGAATCGGGCTCGCGGTTCCTTTTACTCACGGTAACGTTTCTCCTCTTTGGCCGCCGGCCGGTATTGCCCTGGGCGCCATCTTGATTTTTGGACCGCACGTCTGCCTGGGGATTGCGGCTGGTGCTTTTTTAGCCAACTTCTTCACCCCGATTCCTCATCTGGCTGCTTTGGTTCTCGGCGTGGGGAACACCCTGGGTCCGGCCGTTGCCGCATCACTTCTTCAAGGCAAATTGGTCGCGCCCATCCAGCGCCTCCGAGACGTTTTGAACTTGATCCTCTTTGGGTCTTTGGGAACGGCAATCAGCGCCTTGATCGGTTCATCGACGCTGTTTCTTGCCGGCGTCAACACCGGTGGCAGGCTGGCCGAGACCTTCGCGGTCTGGTGCTTCGGTGACTTGATGGGCGTTTTTCTGACAACTCCCCTCTTTCTAAATTTCGCGGATTTCAAACTGCCCCGGCCTCGCTTAGTTGAGTTGGGACTGTTAATGACATCCCTGCTCGCCGCCTCGGAATTCCTGTTTCGCGAAAATACCATCGCGGGAGCCGTCTTCGGTCTTCTTCTCTTGCCCTTCGTCCTCTGGGGTGCTGCGCGCTTCTCGATCGGTGGCGCAACTCTTAGCTGTCTGGTGGCGTCCATCTTCGCGGTGTGGGCGACCGGGCGGGGCATCGGACCCTTCCTTCCCTACGGCACCTCGGTCCACCATGTTCACGCTTTGCAAATGTTCATCGCTGCGCTCTCCCTCTCTGGACTCTGTTTGGCTGCGGTGATCGCCGAGCGAACGAAGGCGGAGGCGGCGCTGGCCCGGGAAGAAAAGCTACGCCGGGCCCAGGAACAGTACCGCACCATCATCGAAACCACTAATGACGGAGTGTGGATGATCGATTCCAACTTTCGTACCACCTTCGTCAACCGGCGTATGGCGGAATTGCTGGGCTACACGCCGGAGGAGATGCTGGGTCGTACGCCTTTTGATTTCATGTTTCTGGAGGACATACCTGGCGAGCGAGCCGACTTCGAGTTGCGGCTGAAAGGTGTCGGCGAGATCTTTTATACCCGCTATCGTAGGAAAGATGGCCCGGAATTGTGGGCCCTTGTTTCATCAGCGCCTCTTCCCTCTGCAGAGGGAACGTTTGCCGGCGCGCTGACGATGCAAAACGACGTCACCTCGCTACGAAGGGCGGAGGAAGCCCTGCGAGCGAGCGAAGAGCTTTTCCGCGGCGTGTTCGAGATCAGCCCACTTGGGCTCGCACTCATTCAGCCGGACTACAGGCTGGCGAAAGTCAACGCCTCTTTGTGCCGGATGTCAGGGTTTTTGGAGGCGGAACTCCTCGGCAGGAATCCCTTCGATCTCACCCATCCGGAGGACTTGCAGAAGAGCATGGCCCTCGCCCAGCGCCTGTTCAACGGAGAGATTCCGTCTTACCAGATTGAAAAGCGCTACGTGAAGAAGAGCGGTGAAATCATGTGGGCCACCATGACCGCAACCTTGCTTCGCGACCGCCAAGGCCAGCCACTCCTTGGTCTGGGCATGACCGAGGACATCACCGAACGCAAGCGGGTCCAGGAAGCTCTGAGACAGAGCGAGGAGCGCCTCCGCAGCCTGATCGAGCAGGCGCCGATCGGAATCACTCTGGTCAACAGGGATCACCGGCTGCTCAACGTCAACGCGGCGTTCTGCCAGATGCTCGGATACTCAGAAGCCGAACTTAAGAGAATGACGGCGCTCGATGTCACCCACGCCGACGACCGGCAGCCGACCATCGACCTGACCGAGCGCCTCTTCACTTCTGCAATCCCGATGCGCAAGCAGGAAAAGCGCTATGTCAGGAAAACCGGTGAGAT
>DATFSO010000077.1:0-31996 GCA_035262585.1 Occallatibacter sp.
AGCTGCACGGCAAAGCGGCAGCGACGATCCATCGCCGCGTGCGCGAATTCTTCCACGGCGACCCGACGCCGCAACAACTGCTCGACACACCGGATGAGCCGCTGCGGGCTGCCGGGGTCTCCGGCAATAAGATCAAGGCGCTGCGTGATCTCGCCGCCAAGACTCTGGACGGAACCGTGCCCACACACAAAGCCATCCTCAAGATGGCGGATGCCGACATCGTTGAGCGGCTGACGGAGGTTCGCGGCATCGGCCCATGGACCGTAGAGATGCTGCTGATCTTTCGGATGGGAAGACCGGATGTGCTGCCGGTGACCGACTACGGCGTGCGCAAGGGATTCGCGCTCACGTTCCGGCGCCTGCCGAAGAATCGCCCCATCGAGGCATCCGATCTGCCCAAGCCGGACGTTTTGTTCAAGCGCGGGCAAAAATGGCGGCCTTTCCGCTCGGTTGCGAGCTGGTACCTCTGGCGTGCATGCGATCTAGCCAAGGGAACGCCAACCGAGGAGCGGTCGGTCATGACAGGCTGATGAAAAAGAGGAATGAAGCCATGCGCATGGTCGGATTCATAGCGGTGTTCCTGTTCGCCCTGGCCAGTTCCGCCGAAACTCTGCGGCAGGTTCTCAAGACAAATGGAATCCCGGAGAGCAGATTCAGCAGCTCCGAACTCGATGGCGAAGTGAGCGCGGCTGCCGATGTAAAGGGCACTCGCGTACTGCTGGTTTATCTGCGTGTCGAAAAGGACAACATCTTGACCAGAGACCCGCAATTGGTTCAATTCGACCGAGACTCAGGCGCAGTCGCTCGTTTGGAACTCAAACCGGAAGACACGGACCTCTGCTGCGGTAGTCCCAACGGGGTCGAATTCGTCGGCGATTTCTCCATACTCTCGTTTCACATCAACCCCTCTGCCGCGGCCATGCTGGTGTTGGGGAAAGACCTGCAACTGCTCACAACCCTTTACGGATTTGATGTGCGCGAGGTGGCGCCCGGACAGCTGGTTTTTGTTGAAAACATGATTCACTTTGCACCGGTGCATCCGGAGAGGCTCCAGCTTGCAGATCTGCGCAGCGGCAAGCGCATGGAGTTGTATCCGCCCGTGGGAGATGCTCTGCGCGCTGAGTTTGCACGCGAACACGCCAAACACATGCCGCCCCATGCCACCTGCATGAAAATGAACGATCCCTGCTCACCTGATCTGTACGACGAGGACATTGAATTCGTGGACAACGACCGAGGCGGCAACTTCGTATTTAGGGTTCGTCGCGAAGCGCTGCACGCCACTGAAGGCGACCACGAGCCTGACAGTGTTCTGTCTGAGACGGCACTCTACCGATATGCTTGGAGGGGGAGCGAATGGAAGTACTGCGAAGAAGAGCTGCCGCAGGACCAGACGTCCAGCCGGGAGCAGGGACTTCAATGTAATGCTTCCCTAAAAGTCGAATGCGTGCCGGCATTACCCGTTTCGCCAGAAATGTCCAACGCCGACTTCAGCCCGTTTGATGGGCATCGTCGTAACTAGAGAATCAGCGTGACTCAGCAGATTCGTATTCATGTTCGAGTGATTGCATGCTTCGCGTAGGTCTCACCGGCGGTCTCGGCAGCGGAAAGAGCACAGTTGCCCAGATGCTGCGCGAGCTCGGCGCCCGCGTCATCGAGTCTGACGAAATGGGTCGTGCACTGATGGAGCCTGGACAATCCGCCTACGACGAGATCATCCGCGTCTTCGGGCCCGAAGTTGTCGCCCCCGACGGCCGCCTGAACCGTGCGCGCCTGGCTGAACTCGCCTTCAAGGGCGGACGCGTCAAGGAACTCAACGCCATCGTTCATCCCGCGGTGATTGAAGCGCAGCGCAAGTGGATGAACGAGGTCTTCGCCCGCGATCCCGCCGCCGTCGCTGTGGTCGTCTCTGCGCTCATCTTCGAAGTTGAGCGCGATGCGCGCGTCGGCGGCCAGGCAGGCGCCGTCTACGCCGATCTTCGCAAACGCATCGATCGCATCGTGCTGGTGACCGCCCCCGATAAAGAAAAGATCGCCCGCTTTGTGGCGCGCATGTGCCCCAACGGCGAAGGCCGCGAAAACTTCGAGGCCGACGCACGCTCCCGTCTCGCGCACCAGATTCCCGACAGCGAGAAAGCTCCGCGCGCAGATTACGTACTGGAAAATACCGTCGATATTGCAACACTTCGAGTGCAGGTCGAGCGCCTGTGGCCCCAGCTGAAGGCCGAGAGCAACTTAAACTCGAGCGGCGAGTCATTAAAATAGGAGAGGAAACAAGCCTGTCGCGAGATCGCTGTTTCTTCGTCGGGAACTCGCTCCGCAACTGTCTCGTAACAGGCATAGAAAGGTCGTCAAGGTCCAGGAGAGTATGAAGCTGCGCCAGTTTTTTCTTGTGCTTTTGCTGGTAGGTGGATTCTGGTTCATCACCACGCATTTCCCTTCCGGTTTGCATCCGTCGGCACTCATCGGTGGTCGCGGTTCGAACTCGCCCCTCGAACTGACCGAGGCGCAGGCGGCTCCGGCTTTTGATGCCGAGGAACAAAACAACATTTCTGTCTACCGGCACGTGCTGCCGTCGGTTGTGAATATTACCTCGCGAGCAGTGGGCTTCAACATCTTCTATGGAGCGGTGCCGCAGGAGGGCCAGGGTTCGGGATTCATCCTCGACAAGGCCGGCCATGTCCTCACCAACTTCCACGTCGTCGCGGGCGCCAACCGCGGCATCGAGGTCACGCTGAGCAACAAGCGTACCTTCAAAGCCACTGTCATTGGCAGCGACAAGGTGCATGATCTCGCGCTGTTAAAGATCGACGCGCCCGATCTGCAGCCGGTCACGCTAGCTGACTCCACGCAGCTCGCGGTGGGCGAGAAGGTCTATGCCATCGGCAACCCGTTCGGGCTCAGCGGAACCATGACGCAGGGCATCATAAGCTCCATCCGCTCCATCCGCAACGGCGACGGGGCGCCGATTGAAGACGCGATTCAGACGGATGCCGCAATCAATCCCGGCAACTCCGGCGGACCGCTGCTGAACTCGCGTGGCGAAGTCATCGGCATCAACACTATGATTGCCTCAAACGGCGCCGAGCAGAGCTCCGGTATCGGCTTTGCCATTCCAATCAACACGGCGAAGGCGGTGCTTGCCGACCTCACGCGCTTTGGACAGGTTCGGCGTCCCTCGCTGGGCATTGTTTCCTTGGCAATCGCTCCGGATCTCGCTGAGCAGATAGGCCTAGCGGCCGATAACGGTGTGCTGATCCAGAAGGTGATTCCAGGCGGCGCAGCTGATCGTGCCGGGCTTCACGGCGGCAGCGAGCAGGCATATTACGGCAATCAACTGATCGTGCTCGGCGGTGACTTGATCGTAGCGATTGATGGCCAGGAGATCACCGACCCCCAGGACATCAGCGTGATCATGGACAAGCACCAGGCCGGCGATACGGTCAGCGTCACTGTGATGCGGGGCCGCCGTCAGATGACCGTGAAGGTAGTCCTCGGCGAAGCACGCTCCTTGAACACGTAGCCTGCCAGAATTAGCAGAGCTAACGGCATCTGAACGATCCCAGATGAAGTCTCCGGATCAACTTCCAGGGATGAACGGAAATACAATTCGCGACACCGGAATCGACAATGCTTGCAGGAACACGCATCACCACGAGCACAACGCCGGTCATCGGTTCAGAGAATCTGGGGGTTACATGCCGTTGGTGTGGGTGTTTGGATAGAGGCCCGGGCGGTCTGCAGAAACCCGGGCCTTCCTTTCTGCGATGAATACCGAAAGGCCGCTTACATCCCGTTGCCGCGGCTGGCTGGCGGAACAATTCCATTCATGCGCAGATAAACAACCATCTGGCCGTAGTGGTCCATCATGTGAGCGATGCCGAAGGCAGCCATGCCCGCGCGCGTGCCATTCGCAGTGGTCACGTAGGCGTTCTCTGGCGTGATCCCGTCGACGAAGGAATGCGCCTGGACCAACGACTTCTTCAGCGCTTCAATAATCTCAGCTTTCGTGGTGAGCTTCTCGATTGCGTCGCGGCCCGCCTTCATCTCGGCGTCGGTCATCTTTCCGCCGCCGAAAAAGTAGTAGTTCGCCTCAGTGACGTGCTTGACCTGGTCACCGAACGTGCGGACGCCTTTGAAGTCGCCTTGTGTGGGGGAGGGCGAGAAATTGAACTTGTCCTCAGGCATAGCTTCAGCGGCGGGGACGAACTCCCCCTCGATAATGCCGAGGAGTTTTCCGTAGACCGCTGATGGCGTCTGAGGGGTGCCGACCGCCGGCTTCGCCGGCGCGGACTGCTGCGCGAGAGCAAATGCGGGTGCAGCCGCGACTGCGCAACACAGCAGCATGCGGGCAGCAATGCTTGAGGGGAATTGCATCGAAACTCTCCTTTCGCGGCGAATCTGAGCCGGATCGAGGAGAACACTTCGCCGCGTGAGGGCAATCTAGCAGACCGGCAGCAGGTTCTGATAGCGGGATTCGGTGAATCTATTGCCCCGGCCACGGAAATGTTGCAGAGCGGGCGTTATTTATGACGAATGGTGCAGCTTGCCTTCGCGCACCTCGAAGCGCTCACCGCGCCAGACGATGGTGTTTCCGGCAAAGCCAGCGATCCAAAGGCCGGTCGCAATCACATCGCGGACAGGGAGCAACCAGAGATTCGGAAGAACCTGGTGATCGCCGAGCACCTCGGCGCCAACTGTCATGGCAAGCGAGAGCCGCAGAAAGAAGCTGAGAGCGAGAACCCACAGGCTGAACGGGCTGAGGCCACTGGCGACAACATTCAGGAGCGCCAGGGTGCAGCCGTGCGTAAAGAGCAGGCCCGCGTACCCGCCGGGCCGCGCATCGCGCACCGTGCGAAGCCAGCGAAGCTGATGATCGCAGAATCCGCGCCAGCCATAAGCGGGAACACTGGTCTCGACCACCTCAGAACTCAGCGCGATGCGATAGCCGGCTTTGTAGATGCGCTCGCCGAGTTCGTAATCGTCGGCAAGATGGTCGACCAGAGCTTCAAAGCCACCGATCTTCAGGAGCGCCTCGCGGCTGACGGCGAGCGTCGAGCCGAGTCCGTAGCGCAGGCCGCCTTCGATCAGACGCGCAACAAGAACACCGCAGATAAAGTCGGTAGCAATGCCGAGCGACTCAAGCCGCGAGGCAAGTGTCTCGTGTGCGCGGCCGCGATAAAGCGCTGTGACGAGGCCGGCGGGCTTTAGCGGTTGATGATAAGCCCGCGTCTGCTGCGGAGTGAAGTGCGCCAATACGCGCTCGAGATAATGCGGGCTGACGGTGATGTCGGAGTCGTTGACGAGGAGGAATTCGTAGTGCGCGTGAGGCGCGAGCTGCACCAATGTACTTACCTTCCCATTGGTGCCGAGGCGCGCCGGACACTCGATCAGGCGAATCGCGCGATCGGGAAATTCGCTCTGCAATTCGTGGACCGCGTGAACCGCGGGATCGTCGAGCGCAGAGACCCCAAAGAGCAACTCGAATTCTCCGTTGTAGTCCTGGCGACAATGCGAGCGAAAGGCGTCGAGCATGCCGGGATCGAGGCCTTTGAGCGATTTGAGAATTGAGACCCCTGGGGCAAACGATGCGAGTGGAGCACGATGGGCAGCGAGAAAGGCGCGCGCCGCAACGATGGCCGCGAGAAAGTAACCCATGCCGGCGATGGCGAGCACCGTGGTGATGGCTTCGACGGCCCGTGCAACGACGTGCGAGTTCACAAGCTAAGTTTACAGTTCAAAGTTCGGTGTTCTTAGTTCGCAGTTCGCCGACACTTTGAACCATGAACTGCGAACTCGTCTCACTCGTATCGTAGCGCTTCGATCGGATCCAGATTTGCCGCCTTCCACGCGGGGTAGATACCGAAGATCAGCCCAATAGCGCACGAGACCGTGAATCCGGTGAAAACCCACGCAGTCGACATGGTCGCAGGCAGGCCGATGGGCAGAAGGTAGATGATCCATGTGATCACAGCCCCAACGAGGATGCCGATGACGCCACCGAGCGCGCAAAGAGTTACAGCTTCAGTAGTGAATTGAACCAATAATTCTTTCCGCGTCGCACCAAGAGCCTTGCGTACACCGATCTCGCGTGTGCGCTCGGTAACGCTGACCAGCATGATGTTCATCACGCCCACGCCGCCAACCATCAGGCCGACACTGGAAACGGCGATCATGAACAGAACGAGGCCGCCGGTAAGCTGGGTCCAGAGCTTCGACAGCGAGTCGGGGCCGAAGATATCGAAATTGTCCGCCTGGTCCACCTTTACCTTGCGGCGAATACGCAGCACTTCACGGATTTCTTCCTCGACGAGCGACTTATTGCGCTGGTCGTCGTATTTCACGCTGAGGTACATATCCGTAACTTCGGGATGGAGATTGTGGAATGTGCCGAGCGGGAAATAGACACCGTTGTCGGCAGGATTCTTTCCCGTCCCGAAGGGCTGCTTGCGCTTGTCGACAACGCCGATGACGGTATAGAGACTCGGGCCCACGTTAACATCTTTCCCGATGGGGTCGTCCTGACCAAAGAGCTCTTCAGCGGTGTCGTGGCCGATTGCGCAGACATGGGCATGCCGCTTATCCTCGTCGTCGGTCCAGAGGCGTCCTGCCTGCATAGCAAGCTGCGAGACTGATTGCACTTCCGCGGTCGCACCCATCAGGAACGCGCCTGAAGCTTTCTTTCCCTGGTACTTTACGCTGACCTTGCCGACGTGAAAGGTCTCATCCAGGTAGCGGTAAGAACCGTCGGCTCCCTGGACGTGAGGCAGTGTACGGAGTGCGAGCGCGTCCTCCAGGTTCAGTTTCTTCCGCGTGAGCATCTCGGTCGTGGGTTGCACGCCGATCATCGGCATATGGAACACCCAGAAGACGTTCGTCCCCACCGAGGTAATCCATTCGTTCACTCGGTTGTTCAGCCCGGTAATGACCGAGGAGATGGTGATAACGGTGGCGACGCCGATTACGATGCCGAGGATGGTGAGTCCTGATCGAAGCTTGTTGGTCTTCAGGATGTCGAACGCCATCCTGACAGATTCCCGGACGTGTCCCCGCGCCATGTCGTGCCTGGCTTTCTAGCTGCAGTTCACAGTTGGTAGTTCTTAGTTCGCAGTTCCGGGGGGGGTCGCTACAAGCAACTTTGAACTACGAACTATTGATCTGCGAACTCGTATCACTCGTATCTTAACGCTTCGATCGGATCCAGATTCGCGGCCTTCCACGCCGGATAGATACCGAAGATCAGCCCGATGGCGCACGAAACGCTGAAGCCCGTGGCCACCCATAAGGTAGACATGGTCGCCGGCAGCCCAATGGGCAGGAAGTAGATAATCCACGTAATCACCGCGCCCACCACAATGCCGATCACTCCGCCTACCGCGCATAGAGTTACAGCCTCGGTGGTGAATTGGACGAGCAGGGTCCGCTTGGTGGCTCCGATGGCCTTGCGCACGCCGATCTCGCGGGTTCGCTCGGTGACACTGACCAGCATGATGTTCATCACGCCGACGCCGCCGACCATCAGACCCACGCTCGAGACTGCGATCATGAACAGAACGAGCCCGCCCGTGAGCTGACTCCAAAGCTTGGATAGCGAGTCGGGGCCGAAGATCTCGAAGTCATCCGGCTTGTCGACCTTCACCTTGCGGTAGATGCGCAGCGTCTCGCGAATTTCCTCTTCAACCAGCGACTTATTCTTCGGATCGTCGTACTTCACGCTGACCCACATGTCCTTGTCTTCGGGATGAAGATTGTGGAAGGTGCCGAGCGGAAAATACGCCATGTTGTCGGCCTGGTTCTTTCCGCCGCCGAAGGGTTGCTTCTGCTTGTCGAGGACGCCGATGACCGTGTAGAGTCCCGTCTCGATGTTAACTTCTTTGCCGATCGCGTTCTCTTCGCCAAAGAGCTGTTCCCAGGTATCGTGTCCCAGGACAACGACGTGTTCAGCGCGCTGATCTTCTTCATCTGTCCAGAGCCGCCCCTGGAGGAAGGTGAGATCAGTTACGAGACCAACCTGCGACGTAGATCCTTGGAGCATCGTGCCCCCGATCTTCTTGCCGTTGTACTTCACGTCCACATCGCCGACACGGAATTGAGATTTGACGTGCTGGAATCCACCGTCGGCCGCCACCACGTGAGGCAGCTTGCGGAGCGCATACACTTCCTCGATGTTCAGCTTTCTGCGGGCGAGCATCTCGCTCGTGGGGCGCACACCGATGACGGGCATGTGAAATACCCAGAAGACGTTGTTCCCGAGCGAAGTGACCCAGGCCTGCACGCGGTTGTTGAGGCCGCTGATAACAGACGAGATCGTAATCACGGTGGCAACACCGATAACGATGCCCAGGATGGTGAGTCCCGAACGCAGCTTGTTGGTCCGGATGGTGTCGAGGGCCATCTTGACGGATTCGCCGGCCTGTTGTCCTCGCATCGAGAAGCTCCTAGCTACTGGCTTCTAGCTTCCAGCTAAAAGCCCTGGCGGGTTGCGTGCCTCTGTTGTGCGATGGTGCAGTGGCACGTTCCTTAGTGACTAAACACAACTCCAAATTGCCCGCAGCTAGAAGCTAGTAGCTCGAAGCTGCCTTACTACATTTCCGCCCTGAGCGCCACCACGGGGTCCAGCCTGGCTGCTTTGCTGGCCGGGTAGACGCCGAAGAAGATGCCTACCGCGGTGGCGAGGAAGAATCCCAGAAAAATCGCCCAGATGGGTACGGCGGTCGGAAATCCGACAACAAGCGTAATCAACTTTCCGACCAGAACCCCCAGAAGAATTCCAAAGATGCCGCCCACTGAGGCGAGCGAAGCGCTTTCAATCAGAAACTGCATCAGCACATCGCGCTGTTTGGCGCCGAGAGCCTTGCGGACGCCGATCTCTCGCGTCCTCTCGGTTACGCTGACCAGCATGATGTTCATGATGACCACGCCGCCGACGACCAGCGCGATGGAGCCCAGTCCGAGGACCACCCAGGCAAAGACGCCGAGCAGCTGGTTGGCGATATCGAGGAAGGTGTCGTTTGTCTCCACTTCGAAATCGTCGGTCACGCCCGGAGCGTTGTGTCGGCGCGTACGCATGATGACGCGGGCTTCGTCTTCCGCTTGAGCCATGGCCTGCGGACCGCCGGTGGCGCGGGCATAGACGTCGACCGAGTCGTTGTAGCCGTAGATCTGCTGGTAAGTGGTGATGGGGATCGCAACCCAGTTGTCCTGCGACTGGCCGAGGGTTTTGCCCTGACGATCGCTCACGCCGACGATGGTGAACGGTACGCCATCGACGCGAATCTCCTTGCCGAGCGGATCCGAATCGCCAATCAGGTTGTCGACAATGTCGTACCCCACAATCGCGTTATGAAATGCGTGCTCTTCGTCGGCGGGAGTGAAGCCGCGCCCGAGAGCAATATCAATGTTGTTCAGGGACATCATCGAGGCGGTATAGCCACGCACGCCAGTGTTGTTGCTGGAGTGGCCATTGAAGACCACGTGGGTGGACTTGAACAACATGGCGCCCACCTCGCTGCACGTGGTGCAGCCCTCTTTGATCGCCTCGTAGTCTTCAATGCGGATGATCTTCCGCTTCTGGTAGCTGAAGTACTGGTCGGCGGTCAGTATGACGCTCGACATGCGATTCACGGTAAAAACGTCGGAACCGTAACCGGAGAGCTTGGTGGAGATATAGCGCTTGGCGCCCTGCACAAGAGTGAGCACCATGATGACCGAGGCAACGCCCATGACCACGCCGATGAGCGTAAGAATGGAGCGCATCTTGTTTCCCCATAGGGATTGAAGCGCGAGCTTGAAGGCTTCGAGGATGCTCATGAGTGAGTCTTTCTGTTTTGGCCCGCCTCGTCCAGGGCGGTGTATCCAGTCTACGAAAAAGCTCCGACCGGAGCCGCCGCAAAGGTGCGGAATGGCTGCATCGGCATCAGGAATTGCTCTGGTGTTATGTGAGACGGCTCAGGTCTATGCCTGGCCTCAGCTTTTGTCTCCCAACGACGACTCTTCCTTCACGATACGCATCGGATAGGGTCACGGTTCCGGTACCGTCATCTCGAGCAAGCCCATCTGCCACCCACCGAGGGTTCTCAGATGGGCCGGGGACTCGTGTTGCGGGCGTCCGTGACATTGTCGGGCTCATCGGTAAACCTCTTGCCTGAGCGGTAGGCGAATTTTTTGTCCTGGCCGTCGATGCGGCGGATGCAGTCCTGGGCCCCATCGCTCCAGGTAACCCGTGCTTCTCCATTCACATAGGCCCACTTGCCGTGGACACTGTGCAGCGAGCGCCAGGCGGAGCCGTCCTCATTGAGCGTGATGTAAAACGTATTGCCGGCGCCGTCACCCACCTCCCATTTGCCGAGAAAATGACCGCGCGGCGGGGCTCCGGGGGGTGTCAGTCCGATATCTGCAACGGCCGCACCTCCAGGAAACTCGATGCGCGCAACATCGTTAAGGCTTAAGGTCTGGCGGTGACCGTCCTTGAAGACGATAACGATCTGGCCGGAGCTGTTCCGGCTTGAACGGCTTTGAGCTGACAGCCCGACTGCGAGAATTGCGGCGAGAGCAAAAAAACCGACCAGCCTGCGCATGACTTTCTCCTTTTGCAATGAGCGGATGAGGCCAATGCTGTCCCAGCCGCGACCCATTATCTATTTACGGGTAGCGCGGGCGGGGAGTTCCTTGATTTCGAGGAGAATCCTGACCAACGGGCCAGAATGGGTTAGCCGGCAACGGAGACTGGTTGGCCATCGCCGCATCCAAGTGCTTATGAAAGCAAGCGGAAAGCGTGTCCTGGTGATCGGGGCAGGAATGGCCGGTCTGGCCTCGGCACGGCTGCTGGCCGAGTCCGGGCGGCCTGTCCTGATGCTGGAAGCGCAAAACCGCGTCGGTGGACGCATCCGCACCTTGCGCCAGCAGGGCGAGACGCTTGAGCTCGGCGCGGAGTTCGTTCACGGGCGGCCTCCGGAGCTGTGGAAGCTGATCCGCGAAGCAGGTCTGGACACTTATGCCCTCGACGGTGAAATGGTCTGTCATCGACGCGGCAAGCTCGGTACGTGCGACGAGCATGGCGATGTGTTCAAGTTCCTGAACGGGCTGCAGAAGTGGAAGGGGGCTGACCTTGCCTTCGCCGATTATCCGCCGCTCGCCAGGCTGCCGAAGGAACAGCGCCACCAAGTCATCCAGTATGTGCAGAGCTTCAACGCGGCTGACTATCGCCGGATCGGTGTGCACGCGCTCGCGGTGCAGCAGCAGGCCGAGCAGGAGACCGGCGGCGATCAGATATTTCGTATCCGCAATGGATACGACAGGGTGCCGGAGTTCCTTGCCCAGAAGGTGCGCGAGGCAGGTGGACGCATCGAGCTCTCCCGCCCGGTGCAGAGGATCGAGTGGGAGCGCGGGCGCGTGCAGGTGTTTGCGCTTGACGGCGACGACCCGGTTTACTACTCGGCGGCGCAGGCGGTCGTCGCATTGCCCCTTGGTGTGCTGCAACAAGCCGGAGTGCAGTTTCAGCCGTCGCCGGATGCGTTGCGCGCAGCTCATCAACTGGCCATGGGACCGGCGCGACGATTCACGCTGCTGTTTCGCGACCGCTGGTGGGCGGCAGATGACAGAATTTGGTTGCGGAAGCTCAGTTTCCTGTTTGCGGAGGATGCAATGCCACCGGTGTGGTGGAGCGCGCATCCCGCGGAGACGCGCACGTTGACCGGATGGATAGGCGGTCCGCGATCGGCCGTCTTCGATCAGTGCACAAGAGAGCAGATTGGCGATGCAGCCTGCCAGGAACTCGCGCTGATCTTCTCACGGCCTGTGGCCTTTGTGCGCGGGCAACTGATCAGTTGCGCAACACACGACTGGCACACTGATCCGTATACCTGTGGCGCCTACAGCTATGTGCCTGCCGGCGCACTCGACGCCGTCTTGAGGATGGCCACGCCGGTCTACGAAACACTCTACTTTGCCGGAGAACATACAGACACGACCGGCCACTGGGGAACGGTGCATGCAGCCATGCGATCAGGGCTTCGCGCTGCGAAGCAGGTGCTGGCCTCGGAGTGGGCTCAAGCTCCTGCACTGCGCATCAGCTCTCGGCGAGCCTGAGAATCAGCCGGTCTTGCGATACGAATCTGCGGTTACGCGGATTCCTTCGGCGTAGGGAGTCCCGGCGAAGCCGAAGGTCCGGGCATACTTCGACGTGTCGAAGATGTACGGCGAGTCGTTCTGGTAGAGCATCTCGTAGACTTCGCCAACGACTGGATTCACGAAGCCGAACAGCTTGACCATCGTTCTTGAAAGCACACGATACTTTGGCGGGCGGCCCATCGCGTCGGCCGCGGCGTAGATGAACTCTCGCCCGGTTGGAGGATTTGGCGCGGTGGGCAGATGCCAGGTCTGGTTCCAGGCGGCGGGCGCCTGGGCGAGCGTGAGGAGCGCTTGCGCGGCATCGGGGACGTACGTGTAGGAGTGAGGCAGGGCGTCGCTGGCGAGGCACATCGCCTTCTGGCCTTTGCTCATCGGTTCGAAGACCATTGTGGTGGGTAGACCGTTCCTTGCGTCCGGACCGTAGAAGTCGGCGGCGCGGGCGATCATGGCAGTCAGCTCTCCGGACTTCCACTCGTTCACGATGCTTTTTGCGATCTGCGCGCGAACCTCGCCTTTCTTGCTGGCCGGGTTATAGGGCGTCTCTTCGGTCATGGCGCCGCGCACCTTGCCGTACATGTAGACATTGTCGAAGAAGATGAGCCGGGAGCCGGCGCGCTTGCATGCATCGACCACGTTGTCGATGATGCGGGGCCACATGTTGGCCCAGAGCTTGTGATCGTACTTGAGACCGACGAGCAGGAAAACAACTTCGGAACCCGCGACGGCTTCGAGGGTTTGCTCGTGATTGGTGAGATCGGCGGACTTGTTTTCGACGGCTCCGGGAGCAGGGGCCGCATGCCGGCTTACGGAGCGGAACGGCAGATTGCGGGCGGCGAGCAGCTTGACCAACTCGTTGCTGACGCTGCCGCCTGCTCCGAGGATCGCGTACATGGAGATATTCCTTTCGGCTGCAAGGATATATCTTCCAAAGCGGGTGGGTGATCGGGAATTCTGAAAGAGTGTAGGCAGGCGATCGCTGGAGACACCGCGAGCCTTGCTGCCGAGTCGAACTTCTTTAACTCCGGCCCGGGCTAGGGCTTGGCGTGCTTAACGATTCGAGTCTCCAACTCATTGCCGTTATGGTCTTTAATGAAACATACGGCTGCCTTGAGTTCTGATCTCCACCTGTGTCTTCCAATTCCTCGGTGCGTCCTGTAGCTTTCCGGGATAGACGTACTCAGAGAAATAGACCTCGTCGCCGCGCGAACCTCGAAGACATACACGAGCCCGGTCTTGGTGATGATTGTCGAGTCCAGCACCGTGTTGTGCAGAATGTTGTTGGTCTCCCTACGGGGTTCCTGGTGAACACTTACGATGGTGGCCGGTCGGTAGGTGGACGCCCATAGGCTGGTGGTCAGACAACCCAGCAGCTATTGTGGAAATTGTTAATTACCATGGTGAGTTCCTAAGACGGTTAGTAGCTCGTTCGCCTTACCCAGAGACTTATCCAACTGCCCAGCAAGGAGAGATCGTGTCACGAAGCGAAAGAAATGCAAAAGGACCAAGTGTAACCCTGCACATGGTTTCCAGCCTGGATGGTTTCATCGCGAAGGGGGACAACAGTGTCTCCTGGCTGGATAGCTCGGGAAGTATCTACGAGGCCGGGGTTTCCATTTCTGAGGAAGAAGCTGCTGCCTTCGTCAAATCGATCGATTGTTATGTGATGGGATCCCGCACGTACGAGCACGCTCTTGAACTGGGCTGGCCGTATGGCGATACGCCGACCGTCGTGGTGACCGGCAGGAAATTGTCCTCGTCAAGAAAGAGCGTTGAATTCTATTCGGGCGATCTCAAGACGCTGATTGACGAGAAACTCGGGCCCCAATATCGAAATATCTGGCTCGTGGGCGGCGCGATGCTATGCCAGCGTTTTCTCTCGCTCGGCCTGGTGGACGAAATCAGGTTGACGATAGCGCCCGTTCTGTTGAGCGACGGACTCCGGCTGTTCGATGGTCCCCTGACGGAGTCGAAATGGGACTTGAAGGACGTGGTCGCCTACAGGAACGGCTTTGTTGAGTTGACGTACTCAGCCCCTTCAGCGTGAAGACTTACGAAGGGATCAGGCAGCAGCTTATGGCCTTTGAAGGCCCGCTCATCGCGGAAAGGCGCGATGAACGGGCACACCATCTTCAAGCCACAGGGTAGGTATTCGGGATCGATGGGTGGAGTCTGCTGCGATACTTAGACGGGGTTTTTCGATCCGAGCACGTCGACCGGCTCGATCGAAGGTGCCGATGAAAACAATTCCGGCGCCTTGGCCATCAGCGCCTGTCCAATGGGGCCGTTGAGGTGCTTCTGGCGTCCATTTTCATCGTTGAAGGTGTCAAACACGCCAAAGACGCTGTGCGAGAGCCGGAAGGCGTACCAATGAATTGTCGTGAGTTCCTTGCTGGCCATGTCGCGCGCAAATTCGAGAAACTTGGCCACCTCCTCTTCTTTGCCGGGCTTCGCTTCAAAGCGGGCCAAAAACGCGAGCTTGGTCATGAATTCCTCCATGAGGGAATTTGGGCTTCGCAGGAAAAGCGAAGCACGTGCCCAATGTAGCTGCGCCGTAACGACGGGTCTATGGTCAGCAATGACAACTTTGATATCGATCTGGCCAGGTAGTTTGATTTTGCTGTCGATATAACCAAACGTTTGCTATCGATATAGCCATGAAGATCGATGTGCTTACTGTGAACGGTGTCTTCGATACTGGCCTGGCCGCAGTGCTTGACGCGTTTGCCATGGCCAACGAACTCACTGCCGCGCAGGGGCTCGCATCCGTGACATTTGACGTCACCCTCGTCGGGCTGTGCCGCCAGGTGCGCACCAGTCAGGGTTTCGCCGTTTCCCTTTTGCCAGCCAAAGGCCGCGCGCCGGGAGATTGGGTGATAGTCCCGGCAATCGGCGAGAGGACGCCGGAGCCTTTGGCCGCGGCTCTTGCGACGGCCGAAAAGCAAGAAGCCGCCCTCCTTTTGCGGCAGTGGGCCGACGATGGTGCTCGCGTCGCAGCGGCGTGCATCGGCACTTTCATCGCTGCCGAATCCGGGGTACTCGACGGTGAGACGGTGACGACAACATGGTGGCTCGCGCCTTTTTTTCGCCAGCGCTATCCGCGTGTTCACCTTGACGACGGGCGAATGCTTGTTCGTTCAGGCCGGGTGCTCACCGCCGGTGCGGCGCTCAGTCACATGGACATGGCGCTGTGGCTGATTCGCCAGGCGAGCCCGTTGCTTGCCGAGATGACCGCTCGTTACCTGATCGTCGATTCGCGCCCGAGCCAATCGGCGTACGCGATGAGCGATCATCTTCTGCATGCGGATCCGCTCGTGCACAAGTTTGAGCGCTGGACGCGCGAGCACCTTGCCGAGGGTTTCTCGCTTGATGGGGCCACGCGCGCAATCGGGGCGAGCAAGAGGACGCTGACCCGCCGCATTCACGACGTGCTCGGGAAAAGCCCGCTCTCGTACTTCCAGGACGTGCGCGTCGAGCGCGCCGTGCATCTGCTGCGGACTTCCAAGGACAGCGTGGAAACCATCGCTGCAGCCGTCGGTTATGCGGATGGCGTTGCGCTTCGCAATCTACTTAGGCGCAGGCTCGGCCTCGGCGTGCGGGAGATTCGGTCGGAGAGCGCGGCAGCTTTTGAGCCGACGTCGAAGATTGAGTAGACGGACGCCAGCCTGCCGCTCTGCAACCGACTCGAAAAGGTTTTCGCTTTTGGAGTTTGCAGGTTACGCTTAGCGCAGCTAAATTGGCCAGAATCGGAGCTGCACATGAAAAGACCCGCCCCGTCGGAATCTGCCTCTGAGTACATCGACGCCAGAATCAATGAGCTTGGGGACTGGCGCGGGAAGACGCTTGCGAAGATGCGCGCCATCATCCACAAGGCAGACCCTGAGATCGTCGAAGAGTGGAAGTGGGGGATTCCTGTCTGGTCTCACGGAGGCATCGTCTGCACGGGAGAGACCTACAAGAACCACGTCAAGTTGACATTTGCGAAGGGGGCCGCGCTCCCGGACCCTTCCGGCCTGTTCAACTCCAGCCTGGACGGGAATGTCAGGCGCGCCATCGACATCCACGAAGGCGACAAGGTCGATGAAGCAGCCCTGAAGAATCTGATCCGCGCCGCAGTGGACCTCAATCTCAAATCGAAGCCGAAGACCAAAGCCAAAGACAGGGAATAGAAATTAGGGAGCAACAAACGAGGACGTGGGAGTCCTTGCCTTACTGCCCCCTGATCCCTGCTTTCGTGGAGCCGAGTGTCTCACCTGTCACTCCTGACAGTTACATCGCAAGCAAAACCGGCGCAGTTTTATTCGATGTAAGTACTTGTGTCTTTTGCGCAAATGCACAAGAACGCGTGCCTGACATGCGCGCAATGCCGGGCGACTCTGAGCACGCGCCGATCCGATTGTCCTTATTCCCTGCTGCACCTGACGGAGGGAAGATCCCATGGTCACAACGAGCCAAGCACCATCGGCGCAGGAGCGTTCCGCTGAGACCTCCGCAACTGCGGCTGCGGTGAAAGAAACCGAGGAAGGCCGTCGACTGCTTGAGACTCATGGCAAGCTTCTGTGGCGGCGGTGGGGGCCCTACGTGAGTGAACGCGCCTGGGGAACAGTCCGGGAAGACTACAGCCCGAACGGAACAGCCTGGGATTTTCTTTCTCACGACGCAGCGCGAAGCAAGGCTTACCGTTGGGGCGAAGACGGTCTTGCTGCAATCTGCGACCGCTACCAGCTCCTTGTCTTTGCGCTCGCCCTATGGAACGGCAAAGACCCGATTCTGAAAGAGCGCGTGTTTGGATTGACGCCTGGCGAAGGCAACCATGGCGAGGACGCGAAGGACTATTACTTCTATCTCGATAGCACGCCTACCCATTCCTACATGAAGTACCTGTATAAGTATCCGCAGTCGGCCTACCCCTACGAGCAGCTGATTGAGGAAAACAGGAAACGAGGTGGAAGAGGATTCGAGTTTGAACTTCTGGACACAGCCATATTCGATCAGGACCGCTATTTTGACGTGTTCGTCGAATACGGCAAGGCCTCCGCAGAGGATATTTGCGTCCGCATCACGGCTGTAAACCGCGGGCCGGACGTTGCTCCGTTGCACCTGATTCCGCATCTGTGGTTCCGCAACACATGGGGATGGACACAACCTCGCGGCGTTCCTCCAGTGATTGCCGTGGCTCCGCTCAAGAACGGAAGTGCAGGCATCGTAGCCGACGACTACATGGCGGACCGGTTGCCTAATCTGCCGTTTGAATATCAGCTCGGACGCCGGTACCTATACGCGGAGGCGGGTGCACGGCCTCTGTTCACGAATAATGAATCGAACACACAGCGGCTCTATGGCGTTCCCAACGCGAGCAGGTATGTCAAAGACGCTTTCCATCGCGCAATCGTAAACGGCGAACTCGACGTTGTGAATCCCGATCTAATCGGGACGAAGGCTTGTCTCCACTATGAACTCAGCGTCCCCCCGGGGGGCTCAGTTGCATTACGGTTTCGCCTGACCCCCGAAGACCTCGAAAGCCCTCTGGACGACGTGGACAAGATCATTGCGCAGCGGCACGACGAGGCCAACGCCTTCTATGCCGCCATTCACCCGCCGAACGCGACAGAGGACGAACGGTTGATTCAGCGGCAAGCGTTCGCGGGGCTTCTCTGGTCGAAAGAGACGTATCTTTTCGACGTCAATGATTGGTTTGACGGCGACAACCCAAATGCTCCTCCGCCGAGTTCGAGACTCGCGATCCGAAACCGCCACTGGCGGCACCTGAACTCAATGCGCGTGCTTTCCATGCCCGACAAGTGGGAGTATCCATGGTTCGCCGCGTGGGACCTCGCATTCCACACCGTGCCGTTTGCGCTTATCGATCCGGAGTTTGCGAAGGAACAGCTTTTTCTCATGCTGTTCGAGCAGTTCCAGCATCCAAGCGGCCAAATCCCCGCCTACGAGTGGGAGTTTTCCGACCTGAATCCCCCGGTGCACGGCTGGGCAGTCTGGCGTGTCTACAACATGGATAAGGCACGCACCGGTACCGGAGACCGCGAGTTCCTTGAGAAATGCTTTCACAAGCTGCTGATCAACTTCGCATGGTGGGTGAACAAAGTAGACAATTCCGGGAACAATGTCTTCGAGGGCGGTTTTCTCGGCCTCGACAACATTACTGTCATCGACCGCAGCGAAAAGCTGCCTGGCGGAGCGGTGCTCGAACAGTCCGATGCCACCGGGTGGATGGGGATGTTCTGTCTCAACCTGATGCGCATCGCGCTGGAGTTGGCTATCAAGGACAAAGCATACGAGAGCCTTGCCCTCAAGTTCTTCGAACATTACATCTACATCGGCGCTGCCATGAAGAACATGGGTGGTCAGAAATACTCTCTATGGGACGAAGAGGACGGATTCTTTTACGATGTGCTCCGATTTCCCGACGGCAGCTTCAACAAGTTCCGGGTGCGCTCGCTGGTTGGGATCATCCCGCTTTACGCTGCCGAGAAGCTGAAGCTCGACGATATTCAGGACTACCAGGAGTTCAACACCAATTTCCTGTGGTTTGTGAAGAATCGGCGGCAACTCACCGAAAGCTGCTGCCACTACATTGAGCGCGAGAAGCAATACGTGCTCACGATCGTAAATGAGCGCCAGCTGAGGCGCATGCTCGAGCGCATTCTCAACCCGGAGGAATTCCTGTCCGATTTCGGCATCCGCAGCCTATCGAAGTATCACCAGCAACATCCCTTTGTCTTCGGGCACAGTGAGGTGCGCTACGATCCCGCCGAGTCTGACAACAAGATCAAGGGTGGCAACTCAAACTGGCGCGGCCCAATCTGGTTTCCAACTACATTCCTGATCATCGAGGCGCTGCGCATGCTCGGCCAGGGATTTGGCGACGATTTCAAGCTGGATATCCCGGGCGATTCAGGCAGGACCAGAAACCTGTCGGAGATAGCGGGCGAAATCGCTCATCGCATGATCCGCATCTTCACTCGCAACGAGCATGGCGAGAGGCCCGTTTACGGTGGAACAACGAAATTCCAACAGGATCCGCATTGGAAAGACCTGATTCTTTTCTACGAGTTCTACCACGGCGACAACGGCGCCGGTGTTGGGGCATCGCACCAGACCGGCTGGAGCGCGTTGGTAGCCGCTCTGATCGACGAGTGGAGGCGCTGAAAGCGTCGGGTGCATATGCAGGGCTACGCAAACTGGAGCATTCGGTATAAGTTGCTGTCGCTTCTCCTTCTGCTGGGAGTCGCAACGTTTGCAGTGACTGGGACGATCGCGTATCTGAAGTACCTGGGCACCTTGAAACAGGACGTGATGAATCAGCTAACCGGCGTCACGCGCACCAAGCGGTTTCAGATCGAATCCTACTATCGAACCATCCGTCGGCACGCCGAGACGCTGAGCGAAGACCGGATGCTCATTGAAGCGACAAAGGAATTCCGCACGGCATTCACAAAAATAGATGCGGCCCCGGTTCCGGCCGAGGAGATCGATGCAGTACGCGAAAACTACATCTCCCAGTTTTTCCCCGTGGTAGAGAAACTCAAAATAGCTCGACCTCGCGTCTCGGAGTATTTGCCGTATTCGCCCGCAGCCATTCAGCTTCAGTACCGCTATATCGTGAAGAACCCGAACCCCCAGGGCCATCGTGCCGAATTGGCAGACGCCGGAGACGGAAGCGATTACAGCAGGGTCCACAGGAAGTATCACGAAGCGTTGAGAGCAATCGTAAAGAAGTTTGGTTATTACGATCTCATTCTGATCGATTACCCAACCGGGAGAATCGTTTATGACGTCGACAAGGACCGTGACTTTGCGACCAATCTGATAGGCGGTGCCTACTCCAATAGCAATCTGGCGCAGGTCGTGAAGAAGTGCATGGCGACGAACAATCCCGATGATGTGTTCTTCTCCGATTTCGAGCCTTACGAGGCAGCACTGGGAGAGCCAACCCAATACGTGGCAAGTCCCATCTGGGATGGAGACGAACGGATCGGTGTCTTTGCACTTCAACTCTCAACCGCGGCCATCGACGATGTCATGACCGGCAAACGGGGTTGGGTGAGGGACGGGCTCGGTCAGACCGGCGAAGCGGCCATCATCGGGCCGGATCACCTGCTTCGCACCAACGCACGGAAATATCTGGAGGATCCCGATAAGTTTCTTGCTCATCAGAAAGCCAATGGCACGTCGAACACTGTTCTTGATCGGATTCGCACTTACAGGTCGACAATCCTGCAGTTTCCGGTCAACTATCCTTCCGTAAATGCGGCCCTCGAAGGTAAGGAAGGAACCACCATCGAGATCCATTCGAGAGGTTCAGGCAGTTCCCTGGTTTCATACATGCCGCTGCAGATTGAAGGTCTCCATTGGGCAATTGTTGCCCGGATGACCTTGGAAGAAGCGCTCCGGCCGGTGAGCGAAATGAAGAGACTGTTCGGCTGGTGGGGCGCCGTGCTTTTTTTGCTCACGGTGCTTGCCGCCTGGCTCATGACACCTCAGATCCTGCGCCCTATCAATGCGCTCGTGAGTGCCGCAGAGAAAGTGGCAGCGGGGGACCTTACGGCGCAGGTCGATTGGAAATCGAAGGACGAACTGGGAGTACTTGCCAATACGTTCAATGAGATGACCAGGAGCATTCGCGAAAAGACTGCATTGATCGAGCAGAAAAACCGCGAGAATGAAAGGCTCCTGCTCAACATTCTTCCCGGAGAGATCGCGACCCGCCTCAAAGGAGGCGCGCATGAGATTGCCGACAGCTTTGCCGATGTCACCGTGTTATTCGGCGATATCGTTGGATTCACCGCGCTCTCCAGCAAAACCCCAGCGTCGGAAATTGTGGAGATGCTCAACGGCTTGTTCAGCCAATTCGATGAAATTGCTCAGGAACTGGGTATCGAAAAGATTAAAACGATCGGCGATTGTTACATGGCGGTCTGTGGCCTACCGAGACCATGCCCTGATCACACAGATCGAATGGCGCGCATGGCGATGCGCATGATTGAGGTAACCAGACAATACGGGCGGAAGCTGGGCAAAGACCTCGATTTGCGCATCGGCTTGAACACCGGTCCGGTCGTAGCCGGCGTCATTGGTACAACCAAGTTTATTTACGATCTCTGGGGAGATACAGTGAACCTCGCCAGCCGTATGGAATCGACTGGGGTGCCGGGGCAGATCCAGGTTACGCGAACCGTGTATGAGCGTTTGACTGAGAGTTTTGAATTCGAGAGCCGCGGTGCTGTGCAGGTCAAGGGCAAAGGAGAGATCGAAGCGTGGCTGCTGCGCGGTGAGCTGAAAACTGTTGAGGTGGCTGGATGAAGATCAAAGCCCTCGGATCTTCGGTGGCGGACCCCGCTCGGCGTCAATATGTGAGTAGTTATCTAATCAACGGCACTGTGGCAATCGACGCAGGCTGCATCGGATTCTGGGGAACTCCTCGTGAGCAGGAAGCAATCAACCACCTGTTTCTCACTCATTCTCACCTCGATCACATCGCCAGCCTGCCCATCTTTGCGGAGAATGCCTGGACGCCTTCTGACGGGTGTCCACTCGTGTACGGAAGCCGTCAGACTCTCGATGCCGTACAAAGGCACATGTTCAACAACGTCATCTGGCCCGACTTTGTATCGCTCTCACGGCACATGCCTCCGTTCCTGCGTGTGCAGCCGATCGAGAACGAGGTACCGCTTGAGGCGGATGGTCTCCGCGTGACTCCGGTTCTCGTCAATCACCTGGTTCCAACTTTCGGATACGTCGTCAGTGACGAGAAGGGCGCCGTGATTTTTGGCGGTGATTCGGGGCCGACAGACAGAATATGGGAAGTTGCGCATCGGACCCCCAACCTTCGCGCAGTGTTCCTTGAAGCCTGTTTTCCGAACTCGCTGACGGCCCTGGCCGAGGCGTCACTGCACCTGACGCCGGAGATGTTCAGGCGCGAAAGCTCGAAGATGCCGAACGACGTCACGGTTGTAGCGGTTCACATCAAGGTTCGCTATCGCGATGAGGTTATTCGCGAATTGCACAGCCTCGGACTCCCGAATCTGGAGATCGGTGAATGCGAGAAAGAGTATGGCTTTTGAAGCCCGACACAACTCGCAGCCGCGACCCCATCACGCAATCGGGATGGCGCTGGAACGCCATCCCGGATTTGCTCAGTGATCTAAAAGTTCAGAGTCAGCTTCGCTGTCATTGAGCGTGGAGTCACGTAGTGGGTGCCGCTGAACGTCGAGAGGAAGTTATAGAGCGCGTACTTGTTGGTGACGTTGATCGCGGTCAGGTCGAGATCCAGCTTGTAGCGCTCCTTGTGGAAGATATTGTTCTTGCCGACAGATACATCGAATAGGCTGCGCGGAGCGATGCGCGCCGGATTTCTGTCGTTATCTTCGGTGTTGGGGCGAGGTATCTGCACCAGGCTTGAGGTGTATCCCGCGTTGTCGCAGCTGGTGAACCCGGAGGTCGGCGTGGCCCGGACTCCATCGCAGATAATGCCCGCCTGGAACTGCTGACCGGGGGTTAGGACGCTGAGATCCACACCGGGCTGGCCGTTAGGTAGCGTTATGGATGTAGATGTGCAATGGGTGTTCACTCCAATCACGTTGTAGCAGGGTAGTTGCCCCGCCACGACCCCTGAGTCATACCGCCAGTTAAACCCGCTCCAAACGCCACGCAGCAAACCATCGCTCGGAACCGCGTATTGGAGGTGCGTCGTCTGGTTGAACTTCTCGTCGTGATCGATACGGAAAGGAAGCCCGCTCTGGCCAACCGTAGCGCCTGCCCCAGCCACCTGGGGCGGGAAGAAGCGAGCCGCCACAGACGAAGCCACAAGATAGGCGCTGAATCCGTGATAGTTGGGGATATCGGCATGAAGCGCCAGTCCAGGAATTTTTGAGTTGTGCCAGTTAATCGGGAAGAAGATGGGGGTGTTTCCCAGGACGGAGAAATCGAAGGCATTGTGCGTGTACTTCCAGATATATTCGCCGCTGACAACCGCGAACTTGCCGAAGGCCTGTTGCACGCTGGCGTGAAACTCGTTGCGGAAACCGGGCGAGAGAATTCCTTGAACGCCAGGAGTGCAGGAAAGCAGGGGCGAGAGCACCGGGTCGGCGCAGCCGAGGCTTGACAGTACCAGGTTCTCATTGAATGGCGTTTCCATCGTGCGTGCATAGGAAACACTCAAAACGGTGCCGGACGGCTTGATGTTGTAGGCCACCCCGACGCGCGGCTCGGCCTGGCGCTGAATCGCCAGGCCGTTGTACAGGTCGCCGCGAATGCCAAGGTTGAAGTTCCAGTTTCCCGCCTTGATCTGGTCTTCCACGTACATCGCCAGCTCTTTCACATCCGTGCGGCCATGGAACAGGTAATAGGTTCCACCGCGCGTCAAATCATACGGCGCAAGCACGGCCTGATAATTTGTGTTCTGTCCGGCCGCGCCGCCTGGGCACTGCGAGGGATCGGAATAGCCAGCCAGCGGATTCCCGTTCGCGTCAACACATGGAGCACTCAGCGAATAGGTGGAGTCCACAACACCCAGGCGATTGTTTTCGCGCAAGAACGTCTGTCCGTACTGAATGCCGATTTTGATGTTGTTGGGTCCTCTGGCATAGGTGAGATCCGCATGGCCCGCGGCATTCATGAGCGAACGGGTTTGCTCAATCGAGGAGGTCTGCAGCGGCCCGAGATCTGCAAAAGGATTGGCGCTCGGGTAGTAGTGGTACAGATCCTTCCTCACCCATGCGCTCGAGTTCAAGACCGCGTTCTTGTTGAGGATCCGGGTATAGCTCGGAGCGATGTTGAAGGTATCGATTTTGGACCGCTGGTCAGTGTCGCCCACCGAGCCGAAAACCGGATTGGCGCTGGCGCCACCGCTCACCACGTTCTGCACGTTGAGATTGTCGAAAGCGTTCGGATTCTGAAACCAGGACCGGCTGTAGTTCAGGTTCAGATGGACGGAATCGGCCGGGGTGAGCGAGTAATCAATACGGTCGAAGAAATTTTGCTCGTTGCCTTTGGCGTGAAAGACCGTGAATTCCGGCGGATCGAGAAACCGTCCCGTGTTCAAGCCGTCAGCTTCAAGGAAGTTGCCCCAGCTCTGCCCTCCATACCCGAGATCAAATCCTCCGGTTGTCGATCCGAAGCTTCCATAGGAGCTGTAGATCGAGCCGGTGGGCTTTGTATCTCCCTGTCCCGATCGCGTGGTGGCTACAATCACCAGGCTGGTCTTATCGCCGTACTCGGCCGGCGGAGCACCCGAGATCACCTCGAGCGACTGGATTGAGTTTGAGGGTAGCTGGTTTGAGAACACCTTGCTCTGCTGATCTGTAATCGATTGCCCATCGACGGAGAACGAGTTCGACGCATGGTCTCCGAGTCCATGGAAGAGGCCGTTCGAATCGGCTGTCACTCCCGGAGTGGTCAAAGTGACCAGAGAACTGAGCCCCGAAGAGGCGCTCTCCAGGGGCACTTTGTTGAAAAGATCGCGGTCCACATCGACATGGAAAGTTGAGTCATTTTCGATCAGATCGCCGGCGGCCTCGACTGTGACTGTGCTCGTTGCACCCCCGACCTGGAGAGCGATGTTCATGTTCTGCGGCACTGCCGAACGCACGGTGATGTCCTGGGCAGCCGAAGCGAATCCATCCTTTGCCACCGTCATGTGATACGGGTTGAAAGGGACATTGGAGAACTGATAACGGCCTGAATTATCGGTGGTGGCTGTTTTTGAGTAGTGGCTGACCGGATTCTCGATTGTGACCGCAGCTCCGGGGATGAGTGCGCCGGAGGGGTCGGAGATGACTCCACTGATCGTGCCGGAACCGGACTGGGCAAAGGCAACGGAGACCGCCAGCTGCAAAAGAAATATAGCTGGAAAAGTGCCTACACGCCGCATGAACGCGTGCATGATGAACCTCCATAGGGTCTGCTGAATTTGTGCTGTTTTTGAACTGCTAGACGGAGGCTGGTTCAGCAGGAGGAGGCCGGCTATAAAAGAAGAAAACGAACGAAATACGTGGGGCCAGATTGGCCGAAATTTCAATCTCGTCTACTTGTTCGGTCGGAACGGGCGCCATCGCGGGCGCATGAGGAGTGATGCCGCCGTGAACCATGAGGCACAGCGCACAGTCGCTGTGCGATGCGCTGATCGCCCCATGAGTGTGCGCAACCTGAACGGTCGCAGAGTACACCACCAACAGCGCACAAACGACCCCGAGGAGTAGACCTCGAAAACTGCGGCGGGATGTCGTTTGTAGCTGGGACATGATCTCTAATTAAATTGACGGCTCTTGCGCCCTGGGAATTGGACGCGGCTCCTCATATTGTAGTATGAGACGCTCCATCGCGGTCGAGGTTTACTGCTCCTCGTCACACACTTTAGGAACAGAGAGATAACTTCGTCCTGAGACACTGCCTGGAGCCCGCACAAGCCTTTTGTTTTGATGCATCGAGCCTCGGAAGAGCAGGCCCCATTGACAATCATGTTTACTGATTGGTAAAGTGGTTGACCGTCGCTGTTTATAGGCGGGCAAATCGATTCACCTTTGCTTGAAAGCGGCGAATTCACCTGGGCTTCATAACGTTCGAAGCAGAACTAACTCTCACGCACGTTCCTGCAGACAAGCCACCGCAGGACACGTAGATTCTGCTCCCCAGAAGTTCATCTCGATTGGAAGAGAGCTTCTTGCCTTCCCGTCGCCGTGGCGTAATCTGCACGTAATCACTAGATAAATAGCATGGGCTCGGCTTGCGCAAGGTGACCGATACGCCCAGTACCCCCGCGGGTGCCGAATGAGCAGCGACTAGCGAGTTCGCGACCGATCGACTCACTACTCACAAAACGCAAATTGGCCGTCATAAATGCGCTCTTTTATGACCGTTAGAAAGCGGGCGCGCTTATGGATGACTGCGAAGGAACCCTTCAAAGGAGGCATGTATATGCGGTTCTTGCGACAAGCATTGGGCGCATTCGTGTTTGCGCTTTGCGCAATCACCTTGGTGAGTGCGCAGGAAAATGCCGAGATCATCGGTACCGTCACCGACAAAACGGGAGCGGCGGTGCCAAATGCCACAGTCACACTTACACACCTTGCAACGGGAAGCGTGCGCACCTCTGCATCGAACAGTTCAGGCTTGTTTGACTTTCCCGGGTTGGCAGTTGGTAACTATGACCTCAAGGCTACCGCCAAGGGCTTCAAGGCTTATACAAAGGCCGGCCTAGTTGTGAACACTGCGCAGACTCTGCGCGCAGACGTCCAGCTGGACGTAGGGTCCGAAATGCAGACGGTCACCGTGGAGGCCAATGCGCTTCAGGTGCAGACAGACACGAATGAAGTGAGCTCGCTGATTACCGGTCAGCAGGTGCTTCAGCTCGCTACGAATGGCCGCAGCATGATGGGACTCACCACGCTGGGCACGGGCGTCACCAATATGCTGCCCTCTTTTAACGGCGTGAGCGCCCAGGGCAGCAGCGCCGAGATCAACTTCAACGGAAGCAGATGGGACCACAATAACTGGCTGATCGACGGCGGCGAGGTGTACGACCGCGGAAGCGGCGGACGGCTTGGCGTCGCAGTCAGTCCGGATGCCTTGTCGGAGTTTCAGGTCCTGGCCAGCAATTACACTCCCGATTTCGGAATCGCCTCCGGCGGCACCGTTTCGATGGTCCTGAGGTCCGGAACGCAGAAATTCCATGGCTCTGTGTGGGAGTTCAATCGCAACGATGCATTCGATGCCGGGTACTACTTCTTCAAGCAGCAACACGAGCCCAGCCCCGAGCTTCGCCTGAACATCTTTGGCGGAAACATCGGTGGCCCGGTATTCATTCCGGGTGTGTATAACACGCAGCGGAACAAGACCTTCTTCTTCGTGAACGAAGAGTGGCGCAGGTTTATCCAGGGCGCCAATCCGCAGGTAACCAACACTATTCCCGCGGCGTTCTTTCCGACCGCCGGTCAAGCTCTGAACTATACCCCACTGAGTGGGAAGCCATTGATGGTTCCCGCCACCAACGATCCGGCGAAAATCGCCGCGTTCGGAGCGAATGGGCTGACTCCCGGACAACCATGGCCAACAAACGGGAGCGGCGGCTATACCATTCCGGCCAGCCTTATGGATTCCAACGCGGTCTTGTTCATGGGAACCGGGGCCATTCCCAAGCCGAACACCGCCAATGGCACGCAGTACATCGCGTCACCGAAGCAACCGACATACGTTCGCGAGGATGTCGTCCGAATCGACCATCATTTCAACGACAAGTTGGCGCTGATGGGGCACTGGATCCATGATTCGATGGAGCAGACCTACTATCCGCCACAGTGGAGCGGCGTTAGTTACGTGACGGTCGGCAACACGTTCGCAAACCCGTCATGGGGAACGGTCATCAAGCTTACCCAGACGATCTCGCCAACGCTCCTGAATGAAACATCCATCAACGTGAACGGAAACACCATCAATATGACCAATGCCGGCATCTATGCGCAGCCTTCTGGCTGGAGTGCCGTGGGTATCTTTCACGGCAACAATGCACTGAACCGGATGCCGCAGATACAATTCGTGGGCGCGCCAAATACAACCTGGGGGACGAACTACTGGCCATGGAAGAACTCGTGGCTGAACTATCAGCCGCGCGACGATCTGTCATGGAGCAAGGGAGTTCATCAGTTCAAGTTCGGAGCCGCCTACATGCGTGCCGACAAGAACCAGCAGCAGCAGGCCGACACTCAGGGCGACTATACCTTCAACGATTCGGCGTATTCGCAGGACGCTTATTTGAACTTCCTGCTGGGCTTCGCCAGCACCTACCAGCAACTGAACGAGCAGTCGATCTTCCACTGGCTGAACAACACTTACTCGTTCTATGCGCAGGATAACTGGCATGTGAGGCCAGGGTTTACCCTGAACCTCGGCGTCCGCTACGATGTGTTGCCGCGCGTCTACGAAAAGAACGACAGGCTGTCAAACTTCGTTCCAGCCGATTTCAGCACTGCGAACCAACAGTTTCCGAGTACGATCGATGGAACTCTGAATCCAGCCGGCCCTGGCTTCAGCCAGCCAGCAGGCGCGCCGGTGCCGTTTTATCTGAATGGCGTCAGGTTGGCAGGTAAGAATGGATTCCCGCGAGCTGCAGTGCAAAATCACTACGGCACCGTGATGCCCCGTGTCGGCTTTGCCTACAATCTCGGCAAGAGCAACAAAACTGTCGTCCGCGGCGGGTACGGGTTGTTCTACGAACGCGTCCAGGGCAACGATGTCTACGGCACAGACGTTAACCCGCCGAACGCGTATCAGCCTAGCGTCAGCGCGGTGTACTTCTCGAATCCCAACACCAGCAACAAGTCAGGGCAAACTGCTACGGCTCCATTCTTCCCGGCTGCCTTCGGAAGCCTGCAATACACCTATCCGAACCCGGCTACACAGCAATACAGCCTGGGAGTACAGCAGGAGCTGGCGCCATCCACCGTATTGCAGGTCCAATACGTCGGCATGAGCGGCTGGCATCAGAACGTTCAGCGAGCAGTCAACACCTTGCCTCTCAGCGACGTGACGGACCGGCACAGTGTGTCCACCGGATCGAACGCAAACCTGTTCAGAACCTTTCCCGGGTATGCGGGCATCACGCAAGTGGAGAATACGACCAACAACCACTTCAACTCCCTCCAGGCGGCTCTGCGCATGGAGAACAGGCATGGGTTGACTCTGCAACTGTCGTACACCTATGGGCATGAGATCGACATTCAGAGCGGCGACCTGGGTTCGACGGGGCAGCAGAATTCGAACAACAACATCTCCAATCCATTTGACACGCGCTATGACCGCGGCTCCGGCACGATCGATCGCCGGCATGTTTTCAACGCCAACTACATCTATGATTTCCCGTCATTACAGAGTTCGGGAACATTCACTCGAGTGCTGCTGGGTGGCTGGCAGTTCTCCGGTATAACACAGGTTACGACTGGAAATCCGGTCAATGTCTCGTACTCCCCCGATACGCTGGGGTTGGGTGGTGGCACAAACAACCGTCCAAACTTCAATCGCAGTCTGAGGAGCTACCCGCAGAAGCAGCTTGCGTGGTTCAATACCGCCGCCTATTCAGCACCGCTAGCTCCCTGGGCGGGAGGAGTAAATCAGGGCTTCGGCACTGCGGGCAAAGACTCAGTCGTCGGTCCGGGTCTCTTCAACTGGAACATGGCCCTGTTCAAGGAGTTTCGGATAACCAATGCAGAGGGCCCAAGATTCCAGCTTCGGGCTGAGTCCTACAACACCTTCAACCACACCCAGTGGAATAACATCAACACCCAATTTACGAACAAGAACTTCGGACAGGTGACCTCGACGAATGATCCACGCACCTGGCAGTTCGGCGGGAAGTTCCTGTTCTGAGAGAGTGACTTTCTCATACAGCAGCGCGCAGTGGAGTGTACCTCCACTGCGCTTTTCTTTTGAGAGATCGAGAGGTTCAGGAGATCCGAGTGTCCCGAGGCCACCGCTTGAAGATGAGCAATGACCAGCAACGCGGCCGCTTCCTTCCATTTCGCAATACCGCGATATTGACGCTTCTCGTGATCACGTCGGTCATTGCGTCCTTTCCCAGCCGAGCGTCGGCGCGAGGCGCGGGGAACACGTTTGTTCCCGTCTTCGACTCTTCCCTCGGAATCGTCTGGCGTTCCGGCAGGATATCGGATGTCGCGGAGCTGTACGGCCAAGAGATAGTTGAAGGTAGAAAAATTGAGTCTCGCCTACCCCGGTTTCTGGTGACTGAGCGAGTATTCGGGACATCCCTGTGGCGCTGGATTTTCTTCCTGTTGCTTTTCCTCCCGGCTCTCGCAGTCTCCTGGGGAGTTGTGAGTCTGCTGCGTCGCGCAATCCGCATGTGGATGCGATGGCGGCCTCACCCCGTGCTACAAAATCTCCACGATTCCATCGCCGCGCCGGCAAAGCTGGTTCTGACAATCCTCTTTCATCGAATCGGAGTTGCTCTCCTTGGCCTTCCGGTTCCGTTTCGAGAGCACTATGCCGGCTTTGTTGGGATTGTGCTGACAGCGGGCATGGCCTGGCTAACGGTGCGCCTGATAGGTCACTGGGCTGAGCGCGTGCAGGTGACGGCTTCGGCCGATTCCTCCGGGGGCGGTTCGATCGTCGTCCTTGGCGAGCGATTTCTCAAGGTGCTCGTGGCTGTCGTCGCGGCGCTGCTGATTTTCTCGATGGCTGGCTTTGATATAACCACAGCCATTGCTGGACTCGGTATCGGCAGCGTCGCCCTAGCCTTAGCTGCTCAGAAGACACTGGAGAACCTTCTCGGTGGCATTTCCATCATGGCAGACCGGGTGATGCATGTGGGCGATCTCTGTCGCATCGGGGGCACAATAGGCAGGGTTGAAGCCATCAATCTACGTTCGACCCGAATCCGCACGCTGGACTCAACGGAGCTTTCTATTCCCAACGGGCAGTTGGCGATCATGAACATCGAAAACCTGAGCCGTTACGACAAGAGCTCTTTCATCACCAAGCTTCAATTGAGGCGGGAGACCACACCGGACCAGCTCCGCGCGCTGATGACAGAGGTCCGGGTTTTCCTCTACGAGCATCCAAAGGTTGATCCTGATGTCGTTCGAGTTCGCTTGATTGGGTTTGGTGAGAGCAGTCTCGATGTCGAGATCTTTTGCCATATCCTGACGGGAAACCCGAACGAATTCTTTGCTATCCGCGAAGAACTGCTCCTCCGGATCATGGATCTCATCAACAGGTCTGGGACGGCGCTCGCACTTCCATCACGCGCACTCCTCATAAACCAGGATCAAGGATTGAACCAGGAGTGGTTCCCTCTGACAAAGCAGAGCGCGCACGAACGCCGCGGCGCCTAAGCACCGGCTCGTTCGATAGAGCTTTATCCAGCGTGGGAATTGGCTTAATATTTGGTTCATGGCTTCCCTCCGCAGGGTTAAGGTAGCGGCCTTTAAGGCCCGGCTTCAGATGCGCGAAGCTGAACGCCTTCGCATTGCGGAGATGGCAACGAAATCTCAAGTGAATCTGGCTCGGATAAGAGAGCTCATGGATGATGCTGAGCACGACATCCGCATCTTGTCCAACGAGCTGAAATTGTTAGAAATCCGGCAGCCTGAGGAGTGAGTGCGGGAAGCTGGCTATTTCGACGCCTTCGAATTTGCGGTTTGCCGTTACTCGCCCACAATCTGAACTCCGATTCCGTGATCTTGCTCGCGCCGAACAAGATCTTCGCAGAACAAACTCCGAACCGACCACAATCCTTCTTCCACCAAATCAATCCGCGTGGGTTCATCGGGAACAACGTGCAACCCTACTCGGGCTACGATGGGAGCGCGACGGAAACAACAGCCGCGTAGCGGCGGAAGCGAGATGATTGATGAAGCTCAAGCAAGCTGTGCTGACAAAACCGTCCGAGCCAGAGAGAGTCGATGCCTTTATGCAGGCGCTGAAGCATCCACTGGCCAACGTCGTCGAAACGATACGGAAGATCATCTTGAGCGCCGACCGTGAGATTGGCGAAGAAATCAAGTGGAACGCTCCAACGTTTTTCTACTCGGGTGAGATGAAGCCGTTCAATCCAAAGGAACATAAGCGGTACCTCGTGGTTTTCAACCTGTACCAGAAGGATTGCATTCGTCTGGTATTTCCCAGCGGAGCCCGCGTGAACGACAAGTCGGGATTGCTGGAAGGCGACTACATAGACGGGAGAAAGGCTGGCTCTCTTCCATAGCGTGAACAACCGTCGCCTAAAGGGCGACGGCTTCTTGGGGCACGCATGAGACAGCATCCTCTACGTTAAGCCCCAAAAGCCCGTTCCGGGCTCTGGAAAGGATCAGCTGAGCACTGACATGATCGCGACTCTGAGACAATC